>JACRBJ010000028.1 GCA_016234555.1 Chloroflexota bacterium
CCCGTCTCGACAACCTGGAGCATCTGTTCAAAAGTCTTTCGCTGAACGCCTGTTGACCGCTTGAATTCTTCATCTTTGAGCACTTGTACGGTTTCGTATCTCATGTGCCTATTATGGCACACTTATGCAAGAGGTCTATTGCTTCGCCTGGTCGATCAACGTGGGAGGGACCTCGCTGTATTGCGCGGCGGCGGGGATGGAATCAAACACCGCGCAGGCGGCTTCGCTCCCAACATCCACTGGACCGGAATTGGCTGTTCCTGCTTTGGGGAACAATTTGGCGATATAGGGTCCGGCGATAAGCGCGACCACAATCACAACCATGGCAATGGCAACGTACTGGATCGTCCGCTCGGTTTTTTGCGTTTCTTCCCTGCTAACTTTTTTCTTGGGTGACATGTAATTTTCTCCTTGAAATGATTTCCAATATTATAACCACCTTGCGCGGGCGGGAGTTTTCCTGTATGCTTGCCACACATGCGAGAACTTTTCAAAAAACAAATCGCCGTCCCGCAGGATCACGGCTCGTGGGTCTTCATCCTCAGCCCGCTGTTGGTTGGCATCTTTGCAGGTGGAAAATTCAACTCTGCGGTTCTGAGTCTCACCATCGCGGCGATGTCCGCATTTATGATTCGCCAGCCGGCGACGGTTTTCGTCAAGGCGATTTCCGGCAGGCGACCAAAGACCGACCTGCCCGCCGCCCGGTTCTGGTTGCTGGTCTACGTCGGAATCATGGCCCTGACTTTGGGTTTTCTCTTTACGCAAGGATATGGCTACACGCTGTATTTGGCAATCCCCGGAGCGCCGGTCTTTGCCTGGCATTTGTGGCTGGTCAGCAAACGGGCAGAGCGGAAACAGGCCGGGGTCGAAGTCATCGCCACCGGAGTTTTGTCGCTTGCCGCGCCCGCCGCATACTGGGTGGCGTTTGGCGGATACAATCCACAAGGCTGGTGGCTTTGGTTGTGGACGTGGCTGCAATCTGCGGCGAGCATCGTCCACGCCTACCTCAGGCTGGAACAACGCGAGTTGAAACAGGATCAGGCTCGGGCGCGGAAAGAGTTGTGGACGATGGGCAGCCGCGCCTTCCTCTACACCTCGTTCAACCTCGCCGTGTCGCTCATCCTCGGCTGGATGCAAATCACCCCGCAGCTTCTTTTCATCCCGTTTTTGATTCAATGGCTGGAGACAATCTGGGGCATCACCCACCCATCCATCGGATGGAAGCCAACCCGCATCGGGGTGCGGCAACTCATCGTCAGCATCATTTGGACAATCCTGTTCATTGTGTGTTGGAGGTTATGATGGACGAACTGAAATATGAACTGCTCACCGAAGTGCTTGGTCAGGTGGAAGGCGAATTGCTGAAACTCTATTTTCAATCCTGCGACGTCGAAGTGGAGTTGTTCGAAGAGGCAACCTCACAAAACATCACCACCGTGACTTTTGGCAGAGTGCAGGTCTACGTCAAAAAGGAAGATGCAAAACGGGCGCGCAAACTGCTCGAGGAATATGAAACCAAAACAGAAAATTAAGGAGCAAAACATGAAAGACACCGTCATCCTCATCACAAACAACGGCATGGGTAAGGGAGATCAGGCTTTGCAGCACAAACTGGCGGCGAAATATTTCGAGTTGCTGACACAAAACACGCATCCGCCCGCCGCAATCTGTTTTTACACGGACGGCGTAAAACTGGCAGTCAGCGGCTCGCCCGCGCTGGATCAGCTAAAGGCGTTGGAGGCAAAAGGCGTGCGACTGATTCTCTGCTCCACCTGCCTCGACTTCTACGGACTGAGCAAAGAGGTACAGGTCGGCATCGTCGGCGGCATGACGGATATCATCGAAGCGATGACGAAAGCGGCGAAGGTAATCACAATTTAAGGGTTCCATCTTTTTTAACGGGAAAACCAATCCGTGAAAATCCGCGGCAAAAAAACAACGACGAAATCCATTCCTGCCAGACGCGGAAGAGCCAGATTTTTTCGGTTATAATGTGCCGCGCACTGGGGAGGTGCCAGAGTGGTTGAATGGGACGGTCTCGAAAACCGTTGTGGGCTCCGGTCCACCGAGGGTTCGAATCCCTCCCTCCCCGCTGAAAAAATGCGTCCACAGGGGCGCATTTTTATTTTCCACCGAGCGCCCCCATTGAGGGGATGGTATACCCTTCGGGCACGATGTTCGAATCCCTCCCTCCCCGCTAAAAGAATGCTTCCACAAGGGCGCATTCTTATTTTCCACTGATTGAAATCAAAATTGAAAGTGCTACAATGAATTAACGACTGAAACAGTACAAAGAAGACCATGCTGAAGTAATTCGTGAATTGAAGGAGAAAAAAATGAACGAAAAAACTTCAAATCTTGGGGGGGAAAAGAAAAATGAGACTCGCATCGACCCTCAAAAAGCAGCTTTAAATAAGAATCTGGAAACAGCTGCCTGGGGATGCTTCCTAATCATGCTCGGCGGATTCTTTTTCGTGCCCGACAGCCTGGTCAAAGGTGGTGTGTGGTCCATTGGCGTCGGGTTGATCCTGCTTGGATTGAACGTAGTGCGGTATTTCAACGGCATCCGCATGAGCGGTTTCACCACCTTCCTCGGCATCATCTCGATCATCGGCGGCGGGCTGGAATTTGCCGGCATCAAAGGCATCGATGGCGCGGTATTCCTGATCGTCTTGGGAAGTTACCTGGTGCTCAAACCCTACTTCGAGAAACAAAAGTTGTTCGGCAAAGCCGAGGAAAATTAGGCGTGGATCAGATCCTTCGGCAAAGAGACTGGTCTGAGCAGGAACTGCTCGAAAACGGCTTCCGATATTACGAGCGCAGAAAATATGTTGTCCTGGCGCGTGAACTTCCGCCCGAGGAAGCGCCGCTCAAAATGCAATATGAAAACGACACTCTGATTGCCACGGCTGGATACATGATTTGCTTTTCAGCGGATTGGCGAAAGCGGAAAAGCCTGTACGATTACAATCATTGGCCCGTTGCCCCTGACCACTTCGCCGACACCTACCGTGAATGGGACGATCCAAACTGGAGACCAATCGCGGCGAAAGGCATTTGATGTCACTGGGCTGCAAGCCGTACTATAACATCGCTGGCGTTTGGGCAAAAAAGCTGACCCACCCCCAGTGGATTCAAAATCCCGAGCAGACCGAGCCATTTGAAGTCCCTGCCGGTGCATGGCTGATTCTGGGCACGGAAGGCTCCACGAAGGGCGTTCCGATGTGGTATCGCGTGGGGTTGGAGCAACGGTTCATTGTTAAGTAATGTCTCAGACCCTAAAGGTTCGCTTCGCGGAAAACTTTAGGGT
Organism: Chloroflexota bacterium; assembly: GCA_016234555.1. Classification (GTDB taxonomy): domain Bacteria; phylum Chloroflexota; class Anaerolineae; order Anaerolineales; family Villigracilaceae; genus Villigracilis. The sequence continues at coordinate 3,311 of JACRBJ010000028.1, forward strand.
CTCATATTTTTAGTGGTAAGATTCGCGGGATGAAACTCAACCTTGCCATTGCCCAAATCAACACAAAGCTGGGAGATGTGGAATCCAATCTCGCCAAGCACATGGACTACATTCAGCAGGCAAAGTCCCAAAAGGCGGATTTGCTGGTCTTCCCCGAACTTTCGCTGACAGGTTACGTCTTGCAGGATTTAGTCGCTTCCGCCGCCCACAAGCCAACGGAAGATGACCCCGTCTTCAAGCACCTGCTCCAAGCCAGCCGTGACCTCGACCTGGTCGTCGGCTTCGTGGACGAAGACTCCCGTCACCGCTTTTTCATCGCCTCCGCCTACCTTTCGGGCGGAAAGACCATCCACGTGCATCACAAGGTTTACCTCCCCACCTACGGACTCTTCGACGAGGGACGTTTCTTCGCCTGGGGCGACTCCGTCCGCGCTTTCGATACCCGCTTCGGGCGTGCTGGTATGTTGATCTGCGAGGACTTCTGGCACGCTTCCCCACCCTATCTGCTCTGGCTCGATGGCGCGGACATCATGATTTTCTCCTCCGCCTCGCCTGGTCGCGGACTGAACGACAAGGACAAGCTCGAATCCGCCCGCTGGGTGGAACGGGTCACCAAAGCCTATGCCAGTATGTTTACCTCCTTTGTGACCCATGCCAACCGCGTGGGCTATGAAGATGGGCTCCACTTTTGGGGTGGTGCCACAGCCTTCGACCCCAACGGCGAGGAGATTGCTCACGGTCCTTATAACGAGGAAGCCATCACCTACGCCCAAATGGATCTAAATCAACTCCGCCGCACCCGCGCCCGCCTGCCGCTTCTGCGCGACGAACGAACAGCACTCATCCGAAACGAACTGGACAGGATACTTTCCCGTGGTTGATATAAATTTATCCATCAACACCGACCTTGCCCGTGAAATTCTGGCGGGATTCATCAAATCCGAAATCACACGGGTGGGAATGTCCCGCGCGGTGATCGGGCTTTCGGGCGGAATCGACTCAGCGCTTTCGTGTGTGCTGGCTGTAGAAGCGCTCGGCAAAGAAAACGTCCTCGCGGTGCGGATGCCGTACAAAGGCTCCAGCAAAGACTCGCTCGACGATGCCAAACAGCTAATCGACCAGCTTGGCATCCTCAGCAAGACCATCGAAATCACCGACATGGTCGAGCCGCTCTTCAAACTTGATCCGCAAATCTCTAAGATGCGCATGGGCAACATCATGGCACGGGAACGCATGATTATCCTATATGACCAAAGTGAAGTCTTCAAAGGTCTGGTGATCGGCACCAGCAACAAGACTGAGATCCTGCTTGGGTACAGCACCATGTATGGCGACTCTGCCAGTGCGATGAATCCCATCGGCGACTTGTACAAAACCCAGGTGCGTCAACTCTCGCGGGCGATGAACATCCCCGCTCCCATCATCGACAAAGCCCCATCCGCTGACTTGTGGGCAGGTCAGACCGACGAAGACGAATTGGGATTCACCTACGAGGATGTGGACAAACTGCTCTACCTCCTCGTTGACCAGCGCTACTCGCCGCAGGAAGCCATCGAAGACGGCTTCAACGAAAAGTTCGTCAACGCCGTCACCACGCGCATCCGCCGCAACCAGTTCAAGCGGATGCTGCCGCCGATTGCCAAGGTCAGCAATCGCACGGTCGGATATGACTTTTTATATCTGAGAGACTGGGGCACATAACCTGCCTTGAAATTACAAATTCCCCCCGCATTAAAACATTACCGTTATCGTTATCTGTGGCTTGGCTTGCTGGTCTCCGTGGCTGGGTCGCAGATGCAGTTTGTAGCAATCCACTGGCACATCCGCGAATTGACAGGCGAACCCGATCCGCTCGCGTTGGGCGGCATCGGTTTGGCGCGCATCCTGCCCGTGATCCTGTTTTCCATCATCGGCGGCGCGGTCGCGGACAACTATAACCGCCGCATGATCGTTCTCGTTACGCAGTCCGTTCTTGCCCTGCAAGCCCTGACGCTTGCCGTGCTGACATTTTCAGGTCACATCACCATCTGGCAAATCTATTTGCTCACGGCAATCCAGGCTGCCGCAATGGCTTTCGACCTGCCTGCGCGACAGGCGCTTATCCCAAACCTTGTCCCGCGCGAGATACTCCCCTCGGCATTCAGCATGAACATGGTTGCCTTCAACGTTGGCGCGATTGGAGGTCCCTTGCTTTTTGGGTTGATCCCCGAAGGCGGACAGGCATTCGCTTATTTGCTGAATTCGATCTCATTTTTGGCTGTTATTGCCGCGCTGTTCCTGATGGGAGATGTCCCGCAAAATGTCAACAAGGCTGGCGGCGTCAACCTCGGCGCAATGTGGGATGGTGTCCGCTTTATCTTTAGCCGTCCGCTGATCTCGTCCACCATGCTGATGGATTTCATCGCCACATTCTTCGCCTCTGCAAACACCATGCTACCCATCGTGGCGCGTGACATTTTGAACGTGGGCAAGACCGGGTTTTCACTGCTCACTTCAGCGGAAGCCATAGGTTCCGTAATCGCAAGCATCATCGTTTCACAACTTCCAAACCTACGCAAGCAGGGATTGCTTTTCTTTGGTTCGGTATTCGTTTTTGGCGCGGCGACCATTCTGTTTGGCGTCAGCACAACCTTCATCCTCGCGATGGTCGCATTGTTCCTCGTCGGCGCAGGGGATACGGTCAGCGCCATCATCCGCAACACCATCCGCCAGTTGAATACCCCCGATCACATCCGCGGACGCATGACCAGCGTCAATCAAATCTTTTTCATGGGCGGTCCGCAACTGGGTGAAGTGGAAGCAGGTCTGGTCGCGGCAGCGTTTGGCGTGCCGTTCGCAATTGTCAGCGGCGGAATTGGCTGCATCCTCGGTCTGGGGTTTGTCGCCTGGAAGTTTCCCCAGTTGATCAACTACAACGGCGACGAACCAACGCTTGCAGGGGCGCCAGCAGATTAGACCTTCGCAAGAAAATCCATCTGGTGCGCAATGTAAACCAACTCGCCGCGTTCAATTTGAGCGCGGCGTTCGTTTATCCAGCTCGCAAACTCAGCCGTATCCAACTCCGAATGACCCGTCAGCGATTCTTCAAAGAAGTGCAAAATGAAATGCAGGAAGTACGCTTCATCTTCAACATACTTTCCATTCATAGAATGCACCACCCAATCCGACGCGCCCGCCGCCAGCACGTCCGCGCCCGCCTCGCGCAAGTGACCGAACAAATGCCGTCCCGCACGGCTATCACCGCCTGTCACACGCGAGTCCATCGTCGCGTGATACAACCGCTCAATGCGCTCATCCAGCGCGGGGTCAATCGTCGGCTCCAGCGAAGTCACGCCGTCGAAGTTGATCGTCAGCCACGCCAGATGTTTGGTCAGCGCAAGCAGCCTCGGCATACTTTCGGGCATCGGCAGCAAATCCAAAAAGGCATGGGCGATGAGCAAATCGGCAGGCTCTTTATTTTTTTGGATGAAATCGAAGACATCTGCACACTCCAGGCGAATGCGGATATCGCGAGTCTGGTCGAAGACCCGAAGTTGATTCTCTTCGCTTCGCTCCACGCTCAATCCTGATTCACCAGCCCAAAGCGGAATCCAATCCCAAGCCGTTTGAATGTTCTCCGCCATCTCATCCACCAAAATATAGTCGGCTTTCGTCACCACATCCCAGCGGACGAGTCGCGTCAGCATCGTCCCGATCCCCGCCCCCACTTCGATGATTCGAATCGGCGCGGCAGGCAAATTGGCTTTCAAAGAATCGAGAACGTGACGATTGAGGGCGCGGTCATCCACGCTTTGTTTCGAGAGCAAATAACGAGGGAAGGAATATTCCATGATGCCTTTCTACTTCTTTACGCCCTGCCCCGCGATCAGCAAGCCAACGCCGCCAATCAACAAATCGCGGGCACGGATAAGCAGGGTCACGCCGATGGCGGAAACCGCCGAGATGCCAAAGGCTCCCAACGCAAATACCTGACTGGCTTCAAGCGCACCCAACCCGCCTGGGACTGGAACAAGAAAAGCAAGCCAGCCAGCCGTCCATGCCGCGATGGTCTGCCAAAAGGACAGGTCAATGCCGAGGAAAAGAGTGATGCAGAAAAATTCAGTCACCATCCCAAAAGCCGCAAGCACAGAGACGAAAATCGCCGAGACCAGCGAAGTCAGATGGCGACGGCAAAATGTTCCAGCCATGCGCTCCGACGCCGCGATAAAGCGCACAAATTTATTGTTTGAAAATTTCCGTAAGACTGCCGATACGGGGTATTTCCCATGATACATGAGCAGGATATGAACGGGAGGAAAAAGCAGCAGCAAAACCAATCCGACGAGGCTAAGGATCGAACCGTTTTCATTCGAGGAGAAAATCCCTGCCTGAATGATCGCCGTCAAACCAAAACCGAGCAAAAAGAAATTTGCCAGAAATTCCAGCAGTTTATCCATCACCACCGTGGACGTGGCGCGGGTGTAGGTCATGCCGTAGTTGCGCTGCAAATATAAAACCTGGAGCGGCTCGCCGCCCACCTGCGGTCCAAGGGTGAAATAGCTAACCCCAAACACTGCCACTCGCGTACCAAGCAATGGAAAAAAAGAAACATCTTTCTTTTCCGCGCGGACAATCAACCACCAGCGCAGACTGATGAGAACATAAACGAGAACGTTCAAAACAAGCAGGATGGAGATTTGCCAAGCATGCAAGTTGCGAAGCGTCTCCCAGATTTCAGTCAGCGGGGCGTTGCGGAGGGCAAAATAAAGCAAGGCAGCAAGCAGAGAATACGCGAGAAAAGGCCTTGCCTTTTGCCAAAGCGTCTTTTTCACAGCACGCTTAACCCTTCGCCCTGCGGCGGATTTTCGATGAGCGATTTCATCTCATTTAATACGGCTTGATGAATAACTTGCGTGTCTGTCGTGCCAAGCACCCTGGAGTCAATCGGTTTGCCGATTTGCACGGTGACAGCCACGGGTTTGGCATTCCACACCACCATCGCCAGCAGTTGCAGGGCGGCGGCGAGTTTCTCTCTTTCGGTGCGAGTCTTTTTGATTTTGAGCAGGGGATGATTGGTGGTTTTTGCCCAGATGACGTTCCGCACCAGCATGGGCAGAATCACAGTCTCAGGCGCCATGCGGACAAAGACTCCCACGCTGTCCGTCCAATTTTGCAGGGAATCCACCGCGCCAGGGTAAACGTCTGGGTCGGGTTCGATTTCGCCAGCGGGGAAGGTCAAAGCCGAGCCGCCACCGCGCAAATGTCCACTAACCTGGCGCACCAGTTTCATCCGCGAAGCAGGGTCGTCATGGACAAAGAACAACTGCCTGCTCAGGTTGGGAAGCGCCATCAAAAAAGGACGGTCAAGCGCGATGATTTTCAAATCGGGGCGGTTGAGGGAAATAAAGAGAGCCAGTGTATCGGTCATGCCTGGATGATTGGATAAAGCCAGGAAGGGAGAATCAGGTACTCGATCCAAACCAAAAACGCGCACATCGCGGACGAAGCGCCTTTCTGTTAGTCGCGCCGCTTCCACAAGTCCGCGCTCCCCTATCGCGGAGTCAAATTCCAGCATGATTTTTGCAAACGTCTGCGCAGGCTGATGAAAAATCCACCGCAGGGCGCGCGCAAGCAAAAGCTGGTCCTGCCAGCCAAAAGACGAAACAAGGTCGTCAAGATTGATCTGGGTAAGGGTTTGCAGTCCGTCCAAATTTATTTTTGCGCGGTCGCCCACATGTTGAACATAAACTCGAAATAGCCGAATTTTGTTTTTGTCATCTCAAAGCCTGCCTGACCGAAATACCAGCCGAGGAGCGGGAGGGTATAAGCATAGGCATGCTCGTGGATTTCCTCCGCGCTGACAAGGTTGACTTGAGCCATGAACTTGAGCAACCCGTCCGACCAGGCAGCGGGCGTGGTAAGGATGACCATCCCACCAGGTTTCAGCGTGCGATAGACTTCCTTGAACAGCTTTGCCATCAGCGCAGGGTCAAGGTGCTCCACCACCGCAAGCAGGGTGACTGCTTCGAAGTAATTGTCCTCAAAGGGAAGATGCGGCTCGACTTCAAGGTCAAGTGTAAAGCTTTCAATTTTCAGTTCAGACGCGGTCTGCTGTGGAAGCGGCAACTGGTCGATTGCGAATTTCTCGGCAAAGGAGGTATGCGCCAAAAAATAGGGAAAGGTACCGCAACCAATATCAAGGATGCGTCCAGTGCGTAGGGTTGAAGGGATGAGTTTATTCGCTCGTTGTGCGCGCAAATCTGCGAGCATCGGTTCGAGCAGACCTTTTCCGCGAGTCATGCCTGCCATAAAAAATTCTCCAGTGGTTAGATAAATCCGCGCAACTATATCTTACATTTAGATTGCTTGCAATAAGGTATCTACAAGTTCTACTTGCGGCTACTCAAGTCCAGAAGTAGAACTTCTGGACTCCAAATCTACTCAGGTTCCATCGAAAAATGCAGCGGATAACCTTCCAGACCCGCGGCGAAGTGCGCCTTGTTAATACGCTTTTGCGCCTCCGCTTTGGGTAGGGTCTGGACGTACGCCACACCTGTGTAATGCGCTACCAACATCGCTTCCATTGCATCGGGCTGCAAGAGAAAAAAGATCGAAGTCAATACATGGACGACAAAATCCATCGGCGTGACATCGTCGTTGTGGATGATGACGCGGTAGAGCGGTTCGAGTTCAGTCTCCGCCTCTTCGGCGATTTCGATCTCAGGCGTGACCTGCAAGCTCATTCGCTCTTTTTCCAGGCGTTGTTCAGGCGACGGATTTCGTCCGCGTTCAGCTCGATATCCGCGGCATCGAAGTTTTCCCTGATATGCGCGGGGTTGGATGACATCGGAATGGTGATGACTCGCGGTTGCATCACAAGCCATGCCAGCGCGATCTGAAACGGCGTGGCGGAATGGGCATTGGCAACTTCACCCAACACCTTGTTGGCGCGAATACTGCGGAATTTGACAGGTGAATAAGCTGTGACCAGAATGTCGTTTTGCTGACAATATTCGATCACGCCATTCTCCACATACAAATGGTTGGGCAAACTATACGGAACTTGATCGGTGAGAATGGACGTCTCGGAATATTCCTGCGATTGACGGAGCAGTTTGAGCTTGAAATTGCTCACGCCCAAATGCCTGACCTTTCCATCGCGCACGAGTTTGTTCAAAGCGCGGAATGTCTCCTTGAGATTCATCCACAAGCGTGGCCAGTGGATGAGATAGAGGTCAACGTAGTCCATTCCCAGACGGCGCAGGCTGTTTTCACAGGATTTGAGCACATCATCATAAGATAAATGTTCGGGTGAAACTTTTGTGGTGATCAAAACGTCTTCGCGCTTCGTTTTCGTCTCGCGCACGGCGCGCCCAAGCAATTCTTCGGCATGTCCACCGGCGTAATATTCGGCAGTGTCGAAATGGGCATAGCCCACCTCCAACGCGGACCGCAGGACAATCATCGAAGCAGAATCAACTGTCGGGTTGGGGGTTGCCTCGCCGCCAATCGTCCAAGTGCCGAATCCGATCTTGGGCAGGGTCAAGCCGCGGATGGTTTCAAATCTCATAAGGCAAATTATAGCATCATGAAAAAGAATTCATCCCATGGAATGCAGGTTCGTTCAGTAATAACCATCAACGAGAGATGGCATACAACGCCACCTCCCTGAGGGAGTTATCGATTATTTCATTACCTGACAGCATAAAGGGCATATCCATCGTCCTTGTATACAAGCGTCAGGTAAGGTGTAAAGTCGTTTACAGCCGATTCGTAATCCCTTGGAACGAGGACGTACTTCACGGAGTATTCCGACAAAACCCTCAATCTGTCTGCTGTCATACTGTCACGCGCAAAAAACATCTCCACAGCCAGTTGACGTTCAAAGTAATCCGTCACGAAGGGAGTGGATTGATTACAGCCAACGATCCTGCAGTGAATTACACCCGGTAATCTCTCTGATGTCTCCAATGGCGCAAGCACAACATCGGACCTTCCAATATACTGCTGGAGCACCAGGTACTGATGGAAGATGGTGATATTGGTATGAGTACCGATTGGCGTTCCAAGCACAATATCCCTCAGGGGGCCGATATATCTGGCAGATGACACAATTTGATGGGGCGCGAATAACGCCAGCATGATTAAGTACCCGAAAACTGCATATTTATTAAACATATGCTTTTCAGCACATTGCAAACTTTGAATGACACCGACCTGACCAAAAAAGGCCACATAGATCGCGTATCGCGCAAGCAACGCATTCTGAAGTATGAAGTAGTTAAACAAATATATGCCCGCGGCTGCGGTTAAACCGAAAGCGGCAAATGTCAACCGCCTTTTAAAGAACGAATATGCGAGGAAAGGCAGTCCAAATAGCGCCGGAAAAATTCTCCATACCGGATTTTCATAAAAGGTTCGCCACCCCGTCATAACCCCAAGTTTTACGAACGAGCCTGACCGAAATATGGTGTCGGCTACCGAAAAATATGGCCAAAACAAAGCTGAAAATGCTACGCAGAGCAGGGGCATCGCCAACAATTCGATGCGCTTGAAGATGGAGATCGACTGCATGGTAAGCGCTTTCGCAGCAAGTGAAAGCAGCAAGAACGACCCGACAAGAGGATGACACAGAAAAACGCAACAAACGACGAGGCTGTGGAAAACAACAAAAAAACGATTAGCCGATTCCCCGTATATGGCAATTATCAGGAGGGAGACAGATAACGCGAACCAGCAGGGATAAACCGCCGTAAGTGGAAGTAAACCGAAAGTGTAAACTCCACTCCAGGGCCAGGGGTCGTTCCAAAAAAAGAGCATTGTCAGCGTCAGGATCAGCGCATATTTTTCGTCGTGAAGAATTTTTCGGGAAAACATGCGCGCGCTTGCAACAAACAAAAGCATGTTAACCCCGGCAATAATGGGGAGCAACCAAAAGGGATGAACGTGCAGGATTCTTGCAGCGACTCCCCAGAACAAATGATATGGCGTGAAGAGATGTGTCGGTTTGTCGGAAAGGATATATGGATTGGGAGGATTTATCGGATTCTCTGCAAATGCGTACATGGATGCCAGGTGTCCCCAGTAGTCAGAACTTCGCTCATAGAGCAACAACATCCCTATTACGTTGTACAAAACAAAAACGACAGCAAAGGCAACAAATATCCTGCGTGAAAATAATATTGCCGAAATATTTTCTGTAAGCTTTTTCATCTGTAACACCCTTTCCCTTGCCGACCAGGAATCGATCTCCATCTCCTGACAGCTTTTTCAAAACCCAGGAATACGGCAAAAAAGTCACCTTTCCACCCTTGGGATTTCCATATCTTGACACACAGACGATCACGCTTCTAAAGAATTAAGCAAGCCATAAGAGAGTGTTCGTAAATGCCAGGGACGATGTTTTTCCCCGTTAATAAACACCTTTTTATCTTCTAAATGAGGCATAAAACTTGAAAAATGTACACTCTGGTGGCAATTACCCACCTGCCTCCAAACGGTCATTATTCCCAAACATCCCAGTTCGGGATGTTACAAGATGTCAACTTGATGATCTTTACGACTTCACTATACAACTTTCCATCCCTGGTTGCAAGTGTTTTTCAAACCAATGGAGGCAGATGCCACATATCCAACGTGGAATGCAAGAGCATCTGTCAAAGTTCGTGAAGGGGATAATATAACTTTTTCAATGCTCTGTTGCAAACATCTGAGTGAGCTGGTAGATTTAAGGGCATGAACCAACGAGAGAGCCGCTATGTAAAAGTCGCCAAAATTGCATATCGCCTGACCAAACAGGCATTGCCAAAGTATTCACACGCCAAGAGTCC
>JACRBJ010000027.1 GCA_016234555.1 Chloroflexota bacterium
CTTCGGATGGTTAGGTCGTTACCGCCGTCTGGCTCGCGATTACGAGCACACCACATTATCCAGCGAAAGTATGGTGTATATCGCCAGCTCGCGACGTATGCTGAAAATGCTTCCAACATGACTATTAAATCGCTCTCTTAGCGCACGCATCAGCCTATGAGGGCATAATTAAAGAATGGGATTTAAATAACTTTTCTCACCATACCCCACTGATCAGGTATCCGAGTAAAGAATTCCCGCAATATGTATCCACACATTATCATAGGCTAAAGAAGCTTCAAGCCAAACTCCAAGGTAGAAAACTGGAGTTGTAAAATACAGAGTTATCTATGCCAAACTTTTATAATCGGTTTTTTTCTTATCGTAATTGATGTTGTATGGTATCTATTTTGAACAACCCGAACAAACAGCGACACATCGTGGCGCACCTCGATAACGTCCAAGCGCGGTTGGCGTCGCTGCGGGAGCCCTCTCTGATCATCGAAATCAACGGAAACTTTTCAGTGCACAAATACGACTATTCAGTTCTTTCCTCAAACAAGCCGAGTTGTATCTTCGGAATTTCTGGCTTCTCTTCTACATCATCCCAAGTTAAATTGGGATATTTGTTTTCCAAGAATTGAACAATAGCTATGTTCGTGAATTCAAATAATGGAGCAGGCAAATTATCTAATTTATACCATCCCCAGCCAACGTGTTTGTCCGGTTCCTTTGTCTCAACTTCTCCCGTCCATGCCTCTACCAAAACACCTACCGACATAATTTGCTTGCTTCGCATCGATTCCTGCCATGTGTAATAAAGAGAAACAGGTTTCGATTTCTTTAATATCAACCCGGTTTCCTCCAGTAATTCTCGTTTTGCGCACTGCTCTAAGCTCTCCCCCTCGTTTTGTTTTCCACCAGGAGCAGCAAAGTTCCCCTCAGCTACGCCATTAATTTTTCGCTGGCTTAATAGCATTTCCCTTTCACCCTGCACAGTCCTAATTACTAAAAGATTACAAGCTTTATTATATTTATTCTTTGTTGAATTTGATTTCGGCGTATCGCTACCTATGTAGATAGATGTTTGAGAGGAATTTTCGTCTTTAGACAACCAGTTGGGGCGATTCAATCTGAAAAATATCTTTTCTCCAGAAATCATATTAGTAAAAACATCAATTGGAAATTTGACCTCTTCAGTAAACCCTTTCCTTGCTCTTCGAGCAAAGCTTTTATACTCTTCGTCGTACTTGGTTTTCAAAATTCGATATTGTTCCAAATCCTCGGTCCGTCGGAATTTTTGACTCCATTGCTCTTTCCATTCTTCAAATTTTTCTTTGTCCTTTTCAGTCAAAAGATCTTTTTCGGACCAAGGTAAGGAAATAGTGATGGTCGGTCTATATGCATCGATAGACCACTTTATTAAATTACCTTTGTCATCAAACTCCCCTTCACTAATTTTCTCTACAAAAGGCAAAGCAAAGTTCGGGTATTTGCCACTCAAAACAAGTGAAATCAATACTTTTACAACTAACTCTGGATAAATTTCCTCGTACTTATCTCTAAAATGCCAAAAAGTTCTTGAGTTAAGAATAGGCTTGCTGTCATCAGTTGACAATTCTAGCTTTTTCAGAGAGTGCCCAATCCGGAAACCACACAATTTCTGGAGATTAATTCGATCAAGAATTATTCTCTCAAGGGTACGTTCACTTGGCGAGATATTCACCAAATAAGGCAAAGCCAATGCCTTAAAGTAGCTCGAAATTGGGACGCCATCATATTCACGATCTATCGCACCATCCAAAATCACACAACGCCAGTCAGTTAAATCGTATAGATCGGTAAGCCAATTAATAACCTTGTCAGACAAAATGTTATCTGGCAAAACATGAGAGTCAATCTCATCATAAGGAAATAGTGAAAGGTTATCTTGACTCATTTTTACGAATAGTCTCAGGTGCTTTCTCTTATGCCTTTTAAGAAAAGAACTACACCAACTGCTGCACCGACAATACTGGCTATATGATCTGCATTATCTAGCCAAGGTAATTGTACATTAAAAAGGGTGCTGATGTTGATTATAAAAAGAGCAATTAATAGAGTAATTAATATTGCAAAAAAATAAAAGATGGCTTTTCCTAGATCTAGTCTGTTTGGAATATCCGAGAAAACCTTAATGTCAAAAATGGATTCTGCTTCGTACCGCTGCGCCCTTTTCACTACGACAGGAATTGGAAGACCTGTCAGTTCTTCCAAAACTCTTGGTGTGCTCTCCATAATCGATGCGCCACGAACATTTCTCTGTTGTATTTCCTCCAAAGAAAACCATTTGAATGTTTTACTTGTAAAATCGCCGCCCATTTGAATTTCCTTCTTAAGGTGTTCGTTTAGATCCAATTTAAGCTTACTAACCACTCGTGTTTCAATTGTGTAGAATGTAAGGGCCCCTTGTGATTTAGAAATTGATATGTATTCAATTGCGGGCGGGTTAATATTATTATCAATTTCGTAATCAATTGGTTCCAAATGTAATCGTTTTTTCATAGCCTTATGAACTAGTTCGTCGGTGGAATTTTCTCCTCTCATCCCGATTCCAATCAAATGGTATTCATTCCAACCCGGATGAAAAATATGCAAGAACACATCTTGATGTTTCCAGTTTTTTATTTGCCTGCCCTTAATAATTATATTTATCATCGTTCGATTGTGAATGGGAATTTCCGCTCCTTGCGACTCACTTCTAATCATCTCAAGGGATTTTGTAAATTCCCTAAAGTATCTTTTCTTTTCCTCGTCCCTCAAATTATGCAATACGGGGAATGATAAATCTAAGCGTTCTTTCAGTGCACTAATGGCTAAGTGTGGATATTTCGAACTAATAATTACGTCTTCATCATCGCCAATTTCTACAAACCCGAGTATGGCAAGAATCGAAAGAATACTAAGCACAACATCTTTCCCAGCTCCAGATACCTGGACGAGGTCATCTATTTTTTTTCTCTTTGGAAATTGGTCTACCTCGCCATCTTTTAGGGCGACTAGCACTTTAGAAATCAAAGGAAACAATGGGCTTAGAGATGAATTCAGCATAAAAGCACCAACTATACGTTCATGTGTATTTTGAGATTTTTTTTATTGTTTCTTCCGCAACTTGACTAAGTGTACCGGAGGCATCAACAATTTCAAACGGAAAATCAAAGTAGTGCGATTTTACTATATCCAAATAAAGGGGGCGGAACTTCTTTAGGCTTTCAAATTTATCAAAAGGTGTCATTTTTGTTCCTCTGGCTAAAACTCGTTGCAAACAAATGTCCTCATTCGCATCGTAGAGAACAATGATGTCAGGTCTCGGAACAAAACTATGCACAAAATTGACAAGCAATCTTTCAAATTCGTTTTCACACTGATACACTAACATACTAATATAACTTCTAACAGATATAACAACCTTTCCCTTTTTCAAATCCTGAATTACTTTACCTTGAACTTGATTGTATCTATCCCCGATTATTGAATACAAACGAAACATAGGGGAGCTTTCGGACAAATCTACTTTCGCCGAAGATTCTATATAAGCCTCAAAATCCCGATAAATCTGGGAGGGCTCTTTAATAATAGACACCTCATACCCCTTATTTTCATAATACTCCCTAATAAGTTCTGCCTGACTATCCTTACCCGTTCCACTATTTCCTTCAAGGATAATGTATTTCCCAGTATAACCACGGTCCATTTTTGGTTCCTGTGTAAGGAGAGCCGAAAACAAGTAAATGAATTTATTTTCCTTCTCTGCTAACCTAATTCCTTGAGAAGTAATTAATTTTGAAAGTCTCTCTTTGAAAAGAGGATCGATTTTTGAGAACTCATCTATATTCAAATTCTCATATTCATTTCGCATAAAAAATCTAGCGAGTCCTGCAGCGCCTAGACTAGCTAAGATAAAAGCATCATTGATAATTTTCGCTTCTATCGAATCGGACAAATGGTCAACCTGAGGATTTAAATTATTCAAGACAGCCACTGCTTTTTCTTGAGGAAAACCAATCTCCTGGAAAATACCCTTTATTTTTACTGGATCGAAATTATATACACTTGAAAATTCGAAATATTTCACCCCCGACATTCTCAAAATGGACAAGGCGCATATAATATCAATATCTCCCCCATACTCTTCATGAAGCAGACTGGCGTATTTTAGAATTCGAACGCGGAGCCATAATTCATGATCAGCATTTGTATCTAAATTCGAAACAGCGTCTAATAGAGGCCTTTCAAAGCTTGAGTTTGTTATATTGTCTGCCAAATGAACACCCTAGGATTTTGGTTTTAAGAAGTGTTAATAAAATTGCTTAACACATTATACACGATACGACCGCTACGGAAGAGAATTGTCCGCGCTGCTGCCGTCCGTGCTGGATAGGGTGCTCAAGAAAAATCTATGATGCCAACATTAACCCAAAAACTCAAAGGTTTCCTTCAACTCTTCCGCCCCGAACTCCCCTTCTCTGCGGGAGTTTGTGTCTTCCTCGGCGAGATCGTGGCGCTGGGCGGGTTTCCGTCCCTGCGGGAGGCGGCGCTGGGCTTCGCCTGCGGATTTTTCATCTCAGGTTCCGCCCTCGTCTCGAACGATTATTTCGACCTCGAAGTGGACAAGGTCAACGCACCGCAGCGTCCGCTGCCATCGGGGATGGTGTCCCCGACAGAGGCGCTGCTCTTCGCCGCCTTCACCATGCTGGTGGGGCTGGCTGCCGCCTTCGCGATCAGCATCCCCGCCTTCGTTCTCTCCGTCATCTTTGGGATTATCGGCGTCCTGTACAACTGGAAATACAAACAGGCGGGACTGTTGGGCAATTTGATGGTCGCTTCCTCTGTGGGCATCACCTTCATCCTCGGCGGACTCGCCGTCGGTCAGCCGTTCAACCCCATCGTCTGGTTCTTCAGTCTGACCGCGTTTTTGATCGACTTCGGCGAGGAAATCGCTGGCGACGCCATGGACATCGAAGGCGACAAGAAACGGGATTCCAAGTCCATTGCCATTAGAAAGGGAAAGAAATTTGCGCTGCGAATTTCGGCTGGGGCATTCCTGCTGGTGTTTCTGATCAGCTTTGTCCCCTACTTCATGGGCTGGCTGGGAATCACCTACCTGGTCACCATCTGCGTGGCAAACGCGGTCACCCTCTTTTCCACCGTCAAACTGCTGAAAAGCCAGACACCCGCAGAGGGTCGCAAATACATGCGCTTTATTTACATGGGGGCAACCATTGGAATGCTGGCTTATATCCTCGCCCAGTTTTTGGCTTGAAGTCACATGGGTGATTGTGTATCGGGCTTATCGATCAGGTCGGTGACGCCGAAAACCTCTTCATAAAGAGCCAGCAACTCATCCGCTTTCAGCAGCCGAAGGTCCTGGTGTTCATCATCGAACTCCTTCCGACGTTCAAGCTGTGCAACCAAACGCTCGCGGAAATTGGGATTTTCCGAAGCAGGCAAAAGCACCTTCAATTCATGGATCATTTCCTTTGCCTTTTCAATCGCTGTCAGCGCGTCGGGCAGCGGGGTGGTTTCAGCGATCACTTCCTTGAGCAGTTTGCACTTATATTCGCGGCAAACATGCGGATAGTGCGGAGAGGTATGAATTGTGCATTGACCGTCCCAAAGCGGGCAGGGCAGGCTAAATCCCCGCTGGGTGGGATCGTCCCGAAATACCTTCAGTCCCCAAGACTCGGCGCGGTCCAATTCAGATGGTCGGAGTTTTGCCCAGATGAACAAATGTCCGCTGCAACACAGCCCGCAGGATTTGCATAAGATATCTGCCGGGGATTCGTTTGTTTCATCGATACCAGTCATATCAGAAATCATATCCCAGTCGGGATAAACTGGCAATCATGGCGGGATGCCCCGACAGGGTAAACCTGTCAAAACTGTGTCAATTTTCCCCTTTGATTGACGCTGATTCCCTATTATGTTAATATTCGTTCCATCATGGTCAACGCCCACACTTCCCGCGAAAACGAACTCAACATTCTCATCCGCGCCAAATACCCGATCCTGTACATCGTTTCGTGGGAGGAACGCCGCATCGAGCAGACCCTGCGTCAGGTGGCGGGACAGTTGCGGAAGAAGCTCTACGGCTGGAGCATCACCGACGGCATCCACCCGCTGGACGGCTACGACGGCGCAGTCCCAGACTCGTCGTCCTGCTCTCCGCTTCGGGCGCTGGACATCATCTCCGCCTCGCAGGAATCCGCCATCTTCGTCCTGAAGGATTTCCATCCCTTCATCGATGACCGTCACCCACTGACCGACCAGCCCATCATCGTCCGCCGCCTGCGCGACATCACCAACCACCTCAAGGAAAGCCGCAAGACGCTCATCATCCTCTCGCCGCTTTTATATTTCCCTACCGAACTTGAAAAAGACATCACTGTTTTGGATTACGCCCTGCCCACAGCGGATGAAATGACCCAGTCGCTGGAGCGCGTGGTGCGTTCGGCGCGTGAGGTCAGCGGGATGCAGGTGGAGTTGAACGACGAGATGCACGAGAAGATTCTCGCCGCCGCCCAGGGGCTGACCTGCACCGAAGCCGAAAACGTCTTCGCCAAGTCGCTGGTGATGACCCGCTCGCTGGACGTGGATGTCATCATCGCCGAGAAAAAGCAGATCATCCGCCGCTCGCAGATTTTGGAATACTTCGAAGCCGACGAGAACATGGAATACGTCGGCGGGATGAACCTGCTGAAGGAGTGGCTGGCGAAGCGCTCCCTGGCTTTCAGCGAACGCGCCCGCCTGTTTGGATTGCCGGAGCCGAAGGGGCTGCTTCTGCTTGGGGTGCAGGGAGCAGGCAAGAGCTTGATCGCGAAAGCCATCGGCAGTCAGTGGCGGCTTCCGCTTCTCCGCCTCGATCTGGGACGGCTGTTCAGCGAGCTGGTCGGCTCCTCCGAGCAAAACATGCGGACGGCGCTCAGCCTCGCCGAATCCGTTTCGCCCTGCCTGTTGTGGATCGACGAACTCGAAAAAGGGCTGGCTGGCATTGCCAGTTCGCACCTCTCGGACGCTGGCACCACCGCCCGCGTCTTCGGCAGTTTTCTGACCTGGATGCAGGAAAAGACCGCGCCCGTCTTCGTCATTGCCACCGCAAACGACATCAGCATTTTGCCGCCCGAAGCCCTGCGAAAAGGTCGCTTCGACGAAATCTTTTTCATCGACCTGCCCAACCTGACCGAGCGGCGCGACATCTTCGCCATCCACATCGCCAAGCGCGGACGCGACCCGCTGGGCTTCAATCTCGACGAACTGGCGCGGATCAGCAATAGTTTTTCGGGCGCGGAAATCGAGCAGGTGGTCATCTCGGCGTTGTATGACGCCTTCGAGGCGGGGCATGACCTGACCCAAGCCGACCTCGTCAAGGCGATCAAAGCCACCATGCCGCTGGCGCAGACGATGGAGACGCAGGTCAACAGCCTGCGCAGTTGGGCGCGGACTCATTCCCGCCCCGCGTCTGCGGTAAACGCCCCCACCCAACTCCCGCCCGCCACCGACCTGCGGCAGATTGAGTTATAAAATCATCCAATTGCTCTTTCGGGGGCTAAGCCCCCGAAAGAGCAGAACTATTTCTTTATGAAAACAATTTATCCCTTTCATAGTTTTCTCCGCCGCAAATTGGGGATGGTGGAACAAGTCATCACCGCCGCAGGGCTGGCTGTTTTGCTCTACGGCTTGATGTGGTTCATCCCGTCCTACCCGCCCGATTGGGGAATTGTCATCGTGGTTGCGGTGTTCTTCCTCAGCATCGGCTCGCCAGTGGCGGGCTATTTTCTCGCTGTGCTTGCCGCCGCCTATCCGCTGTATCTGGTTTCGATTTATCTCGCCGTCGTCTTTCTGGCGATTGCGGTCATCGGGCAACATGCCTTCATCCAAAACCTCGGCGGCGTCTTGATGACCCTCGCCGCACCGCTCCTGAACGCCATCTACCTCTCGTGGACAATCCCCGTGCTGGGCGGTCTGTGGTGGGGACCCGCCGGCGGCGCGTTGATGGGCGGTCTCGCGGCGTTGTGGATGGAACTCGTCGCGGGGATGGTGTATCTCGCACCCGATCTACTCAAACTGATCGGGGTCCTGCCCGTCCTAGCAGACCCCGTAGCGAAGTTTGCCTCGGCGAACTCATTGGAGACCTTCCAGATTCTCTTCCTGCCGCTTGCGCCTGATTCTTCCACCCTGCTTTATCACACCCTGCAAGTTGCGCTTTGGGCGTTCGTCGGCTGGGCGGTTGGCATGTTCAACGAAAAGGATTTCGTCCAGATCCGCAGACCGAGGTCGAGCGTCTTCCTCGTCGGCGGCGGGATTTTGGTCTTGGGAATCCTGCAGGTGGCGTTGAATCTCTGGCTGGGATCAGCCATCAGCGCGGACGTCCAAACCGCCATCGGCTTCACGGTCTTCTTTTCCTTCATCGCCGCCGTCCTGCTGGAAGTCGGACAATACTTCATCGAACATCCCCTGCCCGCCCCGGTGCAGCGGTCCGCGCCAATTCAGCTCGACGTGGACAATACCCCCGCCGCCATGTCTGTTCCGACCCTGCCCGATGCGCCCGCAGACGACAAACCTGACGACCTCATCATGCTGGAATTGGATTAAACTTGTACCTCTGACATGCAACATCAGCAGCAACAGACCCCTCCCCGAATGCGACAGCGACGCCGAAGCTCCGGTGTGACTCTCACACCCGGCGTGCTGACCACTGCCATCAGCATTGGCGTGGTGGTCTTGATCGTCGCCATCACCTTTGTCGCGGACTGGATGCGGATTCCCGAACTCAGCCTTTCGGCGCAGGGACAGTTTGTCTCGCCCAACGGCGACGGCAGCTACGACATCTTCACGGTCAGCTACCGCCTCGCCGACAGCGCCCGCATCACTGCGCGGGTCTACAGCGACCAGAACGTCGTCCGCACGCTGGCAAACGGTCAGAACGAATCCGCCGGGGAGCATTTCCTCGTGTGGGACGGGCGCAACGACGTCGGCGCGGTTGCGCCTGACGGCTTCTATCGCATCGAAGTCGTCGCTGCGGGGACGATGCGTTCCACGTCGCAAAGCGCGCAGGCGCAACTCGATACGCAACCGCCCACCGTCCAGCTTGCCAACCTGCCCGAAGGTGTGAGTGTCAACACGCCTAATTTGCAGATCGAAGGCGTCACCGAACCCGGCGCGATGATTTCGCTCAACGGCACAGCCCAACCCCAGCGGGTGGATAACATCGGGCGATTCACTTTTCCGTTCAAATTGGTCGACGGCGCCAACAGCATCGACCTTCAGGCAATCGACCCGGCGGGGAACACGACCCGCCTTCAGCGCACCATCCAACTGGTGACAGAGCCGCCCGACATCAGCATCACCCGTCCGCTCGAAAACGAGTGGACCAACCAGCAGATCGTCAGCATCGAAGGCGTCACCCGCCCCGGCGCCACGCTGACCGTCAACCAGCAAAGCGTCCGCGTGGAGGCGGATGGCAGTTTCCGCCACGAGTTGATCCTCGACCAGGGAGCCAACGCCCTGCACTTTGTCGCCACCGACGAAGTGGGCAACATCGCCGTCCTCGACCGCGTTGTCCATTTGAAGGTCGGCGCGCTGCCGATTCAAGTCAACGTGCAGGATGGCGCGGTCATTGGCGACGCGAACCTGCAACTGACGGGCAAGGTGGAGCCGGGCAGTCTGGTGACGGTCAACGGGATGGCGGTTCCGGTCAATGCCTTTGGCGACTTCCAAACCACCACCGCCCTGAACAGCGGCGACAACACCATCACCATCGAGGCGCGTGATCTGGCGGGCAACGTCACCACGCTGGCGCGCCGCGTCACCTATCAACAAGGCGGCGGGGACTCGCTCGAACGCCTGAGCCGAAATCTGGAAAACCTGCCGATTTTGATTTTGCCCAGCATTTTGGCAATCGGCGCGATCCTGGCATTCACCTACCTGAGACAGAACCGCGTCTCGCTGGCGCTTTCGGTGGACCCGCCCACCTTTGTCCCCGGCTTGCCGGGCAGCGAAAAGAATCTGGTCATCCTGCTGGATTTGAGCAAAACCGCCCGCCTCTCGCTCGAAGTGCTAGACCAAAACGGAAACCTGCGCGCCAGCCTTGTGCAAAACCGCCGCAAGATCGGACGCCGTCACATCTTCCACTGGAACGGCTACGACGACCGTGGGATGCTCCTCCCCGCCGGTGACTACACCGTCCGCGCCGAAGCGGGCGCGCCGCCTTTGCAGGTCACCAGTTCCGTGCAAGTGCGGCTCGAACGCCCGCTCCAGCCGCAGGTGCAAACTCCCGCCTACACCGGGCGGACGACGGTCTCAAACACAAGGCAGGATAGGTAAAGAAAAAAACATGACACATCCCGAAGTTAATCCTTCGAGGATGTGTCATGTTTTAAAGGCATTTGGACGCTGATTCACGCAGAAAACGCTGATTTTTCTTCACCTCATCAGCGAAATCAGCGTTTCGCTTCGCGTGCGTCCAGATTAAATTCGGGGTTAGTCATGTTTTTTACCATGCCGCTGTAGGCGGCTCAATTCACAACCTTGCTTATTTTGATGTCATCAACCGGCTTGCAGAATCACCCAAGCAATTCGCGGGCGAGGCGGGTGGCGCTGGAGGCGTCCGCCGCGAAACCGTCCGCGCCGATCTGGTTCGCAAAATCCTGGGTGACGGGCGCGCCGCCGACCATCACCTTGACCTTGTCCCGCAGTCCAGCCGCCTTGAGCGCTTCGACCGTCACACCCATGTTGCTCATGGTGGTGGTCAACAACGCCGACATGCCGATAACCTGCGCGCCCCTGCCGACGGCGTCCACAAACGCCTGCGAAGGGACATCCACGCCGAGGTCCATGATCTCAAACCCCGCACCTTCGAGCATCATGGCGACGAGGTTCTTGCCGATGTCGTGCAGGTCGCCCTTGACCGTGCCAATGGCAACCTTGCCAGCGGATTCTGCTCCGCTGCTGACCAGATGCGGCTTGAGCAGCGCCAGACCAGTCTGCATGGCGCGGGCGGCAACCAGCATCTCAGGGACGAAGACCTCACCTTCCTCATATTGCCTGCCGACCTCGTCCATGGCGGGAATCAGAGCCTCCTTCAGGATGGTATCTGCGCTGACTCCCGCATCCAATGCCTCCTTGACGCCGGCTTCCACTGCGGGCGCAGCCCCTTCGATCACGTTATCAAAAATTTGTTTGAGTTCCATTTTTTCTCCAGAAGAGTGGGATTTGAAAGAAAACCCGACAGGCGGGGAACCGAGCCAGAAAATATTACCACAGGACATATCAATTTCAAAAAGGTTGGATGACCACCGCCCAACAGGGAGCTGGGACTTAATTCGCCGTTTGTGCGATAATCAGATGGTCATCACCGACAATTTGGAAATCACTGGAATTCCCCTGATGTCTTTTGATCACACCCCCACCCCGCTTGTAAAACTCACCCACCCCGAGTGGAGCAAGAACGCCGTCATCTACCAGATCAACACCCGACAGTTCACGCCCGAAGGGACGTTCAAAGCCGTCGAGGCGCATCTTCCCCGTCTAAAGGATTTGGGCGCGGATATCCTTTGGCTGATGCCCATCCACGAGATCGGACAGAAGAATCGCAAAGGCACACTCGGCAGTCCGTACGCAGTGAAGGATTATTACAGCGTCAACCCTGAGTTTGGCGCGCTCGAAGACCTCAAGCATTTCGTCCGCGCCGCGCATGAGTTGGGGATGCATGTCATTCTGGATTTCGTCCCCAACCACACCGCGTGGGACAGCGTTCTCGCGGGCGAACACCCCGACTGGTTTTCACGCAACTGGAAGGGCGATTTCCACCCCACCCCGTGGTGGGACTGGTCCGACATCATCGACCTCGACTACTCGAAGGTGGAAGTCCGCAAATATATTTCGGCGGCGATGCAGTATTGGGTTCGCGAGGCGGACATCGACGGCTACCGCTGCGACGTGGCTGGATTCGTCCCCACCGATTTTTGGAACGTGCTCCGCAAGGAGTTGGACGCCATCAAACCAGTTTTCATGCTGGCTGAATGGGAAGCCCGTGACCTGCACGCCGAAGCCTTCGACATGACCTACGCCTGGACCTGGTACGACACGATGTTGAACATCGCCAAAGGCGAGTGGAATGTCAGTCATTTGTTCATCTACTATTCGTGGAACGAGAAAGCCTATCCCTTCGACATCATGCGGATGCTCTTCGTCAGCAACCACGACAAGAACGCCTGGAACGGGACCCAGTTCGAGCAGTTCGGCGACGCAACCGAAGCTGTCATCGCGCTATCAGTCATCAGCGAGGGAATGCCGCTGGTCTACAACAGCCAGGAAGCGGGCGAACCGAAGCGCTTGTCCTTCTTCGAAAAAGACCCCATCGAGTGGAAGGAACATCCGATTGGGGCACTCTATAAAAAACTGTTTGCGCTCAAAAAGAAAAACACCGCCCTGTGGAATGCAGCTTGGGGTGCGCGGATGATTCACGTCCCGAACAGCGCTCCGCTCAAAGTGTTTAGTTTTGTGCGCCAGAATGAAAAGGACAAGGTCTTTGCAGTCTTCAACTTCTCCGCCGAACCGCAAAGCGTGACCTTTGAAGAAAGCCCCTTTCACGGAAAGTACGTCGAGTACATGAGCGGACGACCAGCCGAATTATCTGCCGCCTCGAAAATCGAAATTCAACCGTGGGACTACCGCATCTTCGTCAAATAGCATGGTTTATCTCATCATCGAATTCCTCGACGAACTGGTCTTCGGTATTGGCGAGACAGCTTGGCCCCTCATCCGTCGGGACATCCACCTGACGTACACGCAGATCGGCTTGCTGATGAGTCTTCCGGGAATCATCGCCGCCTTCATCGAACCATTCCTCGGCATCCTCGGTGACGTGTGGAAGCGACGCCTGCTCATCCTCGGCGGCGGCGTGTTCTTCGTCATCTCACTTGCCCTGACCGCTGTCAGCAAAAGCTTTTTGCCACTACTGATTTCCTTCATCATTTTCTTCCCAGCCTCGGGCGCATTCGTCAGTCTCTCGCAAGCCACGCTTATGGACTCCGCTCCCGACCGCCATGCCCAAAACATGGCACGCTGGACTTCTGCTGGCTCGCTGGGAAATGTCCTCGGTCCGCTCCTGCTTGGTTTGTTTGTTTACTTCGGGTTGGGCTGGCGCGGGACCTATGCCATGCTTGCCGTAGTTTCGGCGGTATGTCTGCTGGCGGCGTCTCGCCTTGTCCCACCCGACGACAGTTCCATCTCTCACCTGCCAAGTTTCAAAAGTGTTTTCGACGGGTTTCGTTCAGCAGTATCCGCGCTCAAACGCCGCGAGGTCTGGCGTTGGCTGATCCTGCTCGAATTTTCCGACCTGATGCTCGACGTTTTTCTCGGCTTCCTTGCGCTCTATTTTGTGGATGTGGTCTCCGCCACCGACACGCAGGCGGGTATTGCCGTCACCCTCTGGCTGGCGCTCGGCATGTTGACCGACCTACTCTTCATCCCTTTCATCGACCGCCAACCCGACAGCATGAAATTTCTGCGCCGAACGGCTGCGCTCGAGTTGATTGCTTTTTCAATTTTCCTGGTGGCACCGGGTTTTATCCCCAAACTGATTGCAATTATCTTCGTCAACATTTTCAACACAGGTTGGTATCCGATTTTGAAGGGCAGTTTGTATTCAGCCCTGCCCGGTCAAAGCGCCAGCATCATGGCGATTGAATCCGTCACCACCCCGTTGGCAAAACTCCTTCCCCTGCTCGTTGGTCTGCTCGCGGATAAATTCGGCCTGGGCGTTGCCATCTGGCTCTTGTTGCTGGGTCCGCTTGCCCTTATGATTGGATTGCCACGTCAAAAGCTGGCAATCCTCGCATGAACACTTCTATCTATCTCCACATCCCCTTCTGCAAACACCGCTGCGCCTACTGCGACTTCAACACGTACGCAGGTCAGGAAGATTCGATTCCCGCCTATGTGGATGCGCTTATCAAAGAGATCGAATTTGTTGGGCGACAGCGAGACAGCGATTCAGAGAGTCAACAAGGCAACGATTCGACTACTCGACTATATGACTATTCGACTATTCATACGATTTTCTTTGGCGGCGGGACTCCTTCCCTGCTGACCGCGCCCCAGTTTGATTCCATTCTCCGAGCCTTAACCTCCGCCTTTGCCTTGACCGCTGACGCGGAGATCAGCATCGAAGCCAACCCCGGCACGCTCAACCTCCAAAAGTTGGAAGACCTTCGCAAAACTGGCATCAACCGCATCAGCCTCGGCGTGCAGTCTGCCAACACTGAAGAGTTGCGGATGCTTGAACGTATCCACGATTTTTTCACGGTCATCCAGTCTGTTACCGAGGCCAGAAAAGCGGGCTTCGATAACCTCAACCTCGACCTGATTTACGGTTTGCCCGAACAATCACTCGCCTCATGGAAAACCACTCTCTCTCGGATCATCGACCTTCACCCTGAACACATCTCCGCCTATGCCCTAACCCTCGAACATGGCACGCCCTTTGGGCGTTGGTCAACCAAAGGTCTGCTCCCCATCCCCGACCCCGACCTCGCCGCCGAGATGTATGAGTACGCGGAGGAGTTTCTAGAAGCAAATGGGTATGCGCATTATGAAATTTCGAACTGGGCAAGAGATGTCGAGGAAGGTCGAAAGTCGAAAGTCGAAAGTCCGACCTTTGACCTTCGACTTTCGACTCCTTCGTTTACCTGCCGCCACAACCTTCAATACTGGCATTCCCTCCCCTACCTTGCCTTCGGTGCGGGTGCACACGGATATGTGGACGGCTACCGTTATTCAAACGTTCTGCGTATCAAAACTTATATTGACCGCCTTACCAATTCCCAATCTACCAATTTACCATTCCCCCTTTCTCCTGCAACTGTCAACCATCACAAGCAAACCAGACAGGATGATATTTCGGATTACATGATCAACAACCTGAGATTGACACAGGCTGGGGTTGCTGAATCAGATTTCAGGGAGAGGTTTGGGGTTGGGCTTTTGGATGTCTATCAAAAGGAAATCGAGGAGTTAATCCACCTGGGGTTGCTGGAATCAAAAACCTCCGAGGTCTTAAAGACCTCGGAGGTTTACAGGCTCACCAAACGCGGCAGGCTGCTGGGAAATCAAGTATTTGTAAAATTTGTTTAACACAATCAAAAAAGCCCTCCAAGCTTCAAACTCGGAGGGCTTTCTCATTACTTATTACTCGTTACTGACTTACTTCTTCTTCGCCACTTTCTTAACCGCCTTCTTCACAACCTTCTTAGCAGCGGGTTTCTTCGCAGCAACCTTCTTGACAACCTTCTTCGCAGCGGGCTTCTTTGCCGCAGCAGCCTTGGGGGCGGCGGGCTTGACAGCGTGGTCGAGAGCCGCATGGGCAGCTGCAAGGCGGGCAATCGGCACACGGAAGGGCGAGCAGGAAACGTAGTTGTTGCCGATCATGAAGCACCATTCCACAGAGTTCGGGTCGCCGCCGTGTTCGCCGCAGATACCCACTTCGAGGTTCGGGCGGGTGGCGCGTCCGTCGTTGATCGCCATCTGCATCAGCTTGCCGACGCCAGCGCGGTCAATTGTCTGGAAGGGATTGGTGGTGAGAATACCCTGTTCCTGGTAGGTGATGAGGAAGTTGCGTTCGGCATCATCGCGGGAATAGCCGTAGGTCATCTGGGTCAGGTCATTGGTACCAAAGGAGAAGAACTCAGCTTTGGTGGCGATTTCGCCAGCAGTGGCAGCGGCGCGCGGGATTTCGATCATCGTGCCGAATTTGTATTCGAACTTGATGTTCTTCTCAGCCATCACAGCAGAGGCGATGCGCTCGAGGCGGGGTTGAATCCACTCGAGTTCCTTGACGGTGCCGGTGAGCGGGATCATCACTTCGGGCTTGACAGTAATTCCGCGCAGGGTGCAGTCGGCAGCGGCTTCCATGATCGCGCGGACTTGCATTTCCACGATTTCGGGCATGACAATGCTCAGGCGGACGCCGCGCAGACCCATCATCGGGTTGGATTCGTGCATCCCCTTGATGGATTCGAGCAGGCTTTCCTTTGCTGCCAGTCCTTCGGTCTGACCCTTCACCTGCATCTCAATCACTTCGCGCAGGAGTTTTTCTTCGTCGGGCATGAACTCATGAAGCGGCGGATCGATCAGACGGATGATGACGGGATAGCCGTCCATCGCCTCGAAGAGACCGTCGAAGTCCTTGCGCTGGGAGGGCAGGAGTTTGTTGAGGGCGGCAGTGCGACCTTCGCTGGTTTCGGAGAGGATCATGTCCTGCACGATGGGCAGGCGTTCGGGTTCAAAGAACATGTGCTCGGTGCGGCAGAGACCGATACCCACGGCTCCATAGGAGCGGGCGCGCTGGGCGTCCTTGGGGTAATCGGCGTTCGCCCAAACTTGCAGACCGCGCATCGGCTTGCCGTTGGAGTCTACGCGGATGCCCTTGCGTGCGGAAACTTCGTCTGCCCAGGTGAGCAGGGTCATCAGTTCGGTCTGTTCTTCGAGCGAGGGAGTGGTCATCGGGATTTGACCGATGAAGACCTTGCCTGTAGTGCCGTCGACGGAAATCCATTCGCCTTCCTTGACGAGCTTGTCACCGACCTGCATCTCGCGTTTTTCGAGATCAATCTTGATGGAGGAAGCGCCGACCACGCAGGGGATACCAAACTGGCGGGCGACCACTGCCGCATGGGAGGTGGCGCCACCTTCGCTGGTGAGCACGCCTTGGGCGGCGATCATGCCGTGAACGTCATCGGGCTTGGTGAAGGGGCGGACCATGACAGTCTTCTGTCCCTGTTCCTTCGCCATCTTTTCGGTGAGGTCGGCATCGAAATACACCTGACCAACAGCCGCGCCGGGGGAGGCGTTCACGCCCTTGGCGAGGAACTTGCCTTCCTTCTCGGCCTGGTTCATCGCAGCGGCGTCATATTGCGGGTGGAGCAGGGCATCGACCTGTTCGGGGGTGACGCGCTTGAGGGCTTCTTCCCTGGTGATGAGTTTTTCATTCGCCATATCCACAGCCATCTTGACGGCGGCTTTGGCGGTGCGCTTGCCAATACGGGTCTGGAGCATCCACAGTTTGCCGCGCTCGATGGTGAACTCCACGTCCTGCATATCATGGTAGTGTTTTTCGAGTTTGGCGGTGATGTCCATGAACTGCTTGTAGGCGGCGGGCATCTGGTCGTTGAGGTGGACAATCGGGTCGGCATTACGGATGCCAGCCACCACGTCTTCGCCCTGGGCATTGATGAGGTACTCGCCCATCATCAACTTTTCGCCGGTGGAGGGATTGCGGGTGAACGCCACGCCGGTGGCGGAGTCATCGCCCATGTTGCCGAACGCCATCGTGCAGATGTTGACAGCGGTGCCGAGGGTGTGCGAAATCTTTTCCTTGTTGCGGTAGTCAACAGCGCGTTTGCCGTTCCAGGACTTGAACACGGCTTCGGTCGCCAGTTCCAACTGCTTGAACGGGTCCTGGGGGAAGTCTTCGCCGGTCTTGCCTTTGTATGCTGCCTTGAACTTCTCGACGATTGCCTTCCAGTCCTCGGCGGTCATCTCGGTGTCAGTCTTGTAGCCCTTTTCGGCTTTGTACGCGGCGAGGGGATGCTCGAAGGGCTCATCGCCGGTTTCCATCACCACCGAGCCGAACATTTCGATCAGGCGGCGATAGGAGTCATACACGAAGCGCGGGTTGCCCGTCGCCTTGACCATGCCCTCGGCGACCTTGTCGGTCAGACCGATGTTGAGGATGGTGTCCATCATGCCGGGCATGGAGAATTTGGCGCCGGAACGGCAGGAAACAAGCAGGGGGTTGGCGGGGTCGCCGAATTTCTTGCCAGTTGCCTTTTCGATGGCTTTAAGCGCCTTCAGTTCCTGGTCCCACATGCCGGCGGGGAATTTACCAGCCGTCTGGTAGGCGTTACAGGCTTCGGTGGTCACCGTAAAGAACGGAGGAACCGGCACACCCGCGCGTGTCATATCCATCAAACCCGCGCCCTTACCGCCCACGATGGACTTTACGCCATCCCATGAGCCGCCAGCGAGTTTTTCAACTGCCTTGACCTCGCTGAAAAGATAAACCCATTGTTTCATTTTAATCTCCTACAAAGTTGGAATTTTGAAAACCTCGGACCCCCCTGCTTGCGTATTTTTTCAATCCACAAAGACCTTCCGAAGTCCTTAGTTATGAAGATAACCGCCTGATATTTTACCAAAAAGGAGGAATTTCACAACGGGCAAAAATCACCAGCTTGTACTGCAAATAGACAGGAAATCGGGTATATCGCGCCTAAAATCACCATATAAATTTCAGGTCGATTTGTAAATACATTGCAAAGTAAATTTATCGATAAATCAGGCATAATGAGCGCACGGAAAAAACTATGTCTACAAAAATACTTGTAATCGACGACGACCTTGCAATTACCGACCTGATGAGCATGCTGCTGAAGACCCACGGCTTTGAAGTAATCACGACCAACAGCGGCGCGGAAGGCGTGCGCCTGGTTGCGGAAAAAAGCCCCCATGTTGTTTTATTGGATCTGATGATGCCGGACATGGACGGCTGGCAGGTAAGCAAGGCTATTCGGGCGTTTAGCGGTGTGCCCATCCTGATCCTCTCTGCCATCAACGACCCAGCCATGGTCGCAAGCGTTTTGGACGCCGGCGCCGACGACTTCCTCGTCAAGCCGGTGCCAAGCAGTGTGCTGGTTGCCCATATTCGCAAGACGGTCCGTCAGACTGGATCGCTGGAGCGGGTAAGCATAAAAAAAAATAGTCTCGTCTCGCCCAACACCCAACCCATTCTTTCCTGACCCACCACCTGTCCCAGGTTGATAAAACACCCGCCGCTTTTCCAAAGTGACGGGTGTTTTGTTCTCTGCCGCAACGAGCTACTTGACGAGCAGCCTCAACCCGTCGGCTGTTTTGCCTGCCGCTTCCATCATCGGCATGTGACCAATCCCCTGCAACTCAACCAATTGAGCAGACGGCAAAGCATTTTTCATTTCCCGCGCGCGGTCAATGGGAATCAAGATATCCGCATCGCCGTGAATTATCACTACAGGGAAGGAAGCAGAAGAAAGATGGGAAAGCAAATTCTCGCGTTCCGCCATCGCCTTGAGCGCGCCGATCACGGCAGAGGGAGTCTGCCGTTCCATCAGCGGGCGGACAAACTCTTGTACCTTTGCATCGGCTGAAAGTTTGGGCGTCATCCCCTTGGCAACAACGCCCGCGCCTTTGTTAGCAACTTCGGCGGCGGTTTGATACCGTCCCGCTTTGCCTTCGGGTTTGTCGGCGGCGGCTTGAGATGCAACCAGCCCAAGCCCGCTCACCCGCTGGGGATATTTTTTGGCAAACGCGAGGGCGACGTATCCGCCCATGGAGTGACCTGCAATCGCAGTCTTTTCAATTCCCAGATGGTCGAGCAGACCCGCAAGGTCATCTGCCATGTCGGACATGGTGTAGGCAGTTTCCACGGTGGTGGACTGACCAAACCCGCGCAGGTCAGGCAGAATGAGGGTAAAGTCATCTTTCAGCAGGTTGGCGACATCGTTCCAAATCGTGTGATCCAGTGGATAGCCGTGAATCAACATCAACGGTGCTCCGCTACCCCATTTCTCGTAAGCCAAGGATATGTTATTGACCTGAATTTTTTCCATCCGTCTCTCCTTTCACTTCCACTTCACGTTGACCTTCAACTTGCTGCCCAGCTTCGACTTGTAATAGATATGTCCATTGTCGCGCCCAAATTCAAAGACGCGGCGGGTGATGTCCACATCGGCTTTGCAGTATTCGGCGACCTTGTCCAGTTCACCAGCGCGGAACCACTCGACGGCTTTCAGCCCATCTGCGGTCTTGTTTGCACCGAGGCTGGCGCTGGCAACGTTGTCGAGGCTGATGCGGAACCCGAGAATCTGGTGCAGGTCAAAGAGCATGTCCAGCGTGGGGATGGAAGCAAAGCGCACGTCAGGAGCGTAAGGCTGGAGCACGCGGTAATCAAAGCCCTTCACGTTAAAGCCAACCACCTTCGTCGCGGACTTCAACTCCTGCACCAGTGCTGGGACATCCTGCTCCCAGTATACAGCGAAGTCGTTGCGTTCAGTTGACCATGTCACACCGCAGGCGACTTTCAACTTTTCAATGTTGTCCCGCCCGCCAACATCGTCAAAGAGGTTTTGGGTTTCGAGGTCAAAGAAAACGTAGTTCATGATTCACCTTTGTAACATACCTGCTCAAGCGGGGGCTAAGCCCCCGCTTGAGCGAATTTCATTGGGTTTTCGCCAACTCCTCGCGGGCAAACGCCAGCGCCTGATCGAGGGTTTCGATTTTTCCCGCCGCCTGATTCTCGCGGATGGACTCCAGCAACTGACCAACGGCTGGACCAGGCTTGATACCAAGTTCCCTCATCAGGATGTTGCCATCCAGCAGTCGCGGCGGGGAGACGACTTCTTCGGGTCTTTCAAAATAATTCTCCAACAGGATACGCGCGATGTCGAGATGGACCGTCCAGCTTTCGACGGTCAGGGCGTGGGCGCGGGTGGCGCGGACGTCTGCAAGGGCTAGCAGGACGAGGTCGATGCCAGCCTGTCCGCTGTCGCGGAAAAAGCGATAGATGGCTTTACGCGAGGGAGTCTGCTTATCCCTTTCGAGGCGGTCGGCGAAAGCGTGGATCCGCATGTGGTTTTTGACGATCGTCCGCGCACGTTCCACTTCGTCGTTGCTGACGTTGAAGGAGCGCAGCCTTTTCGCAGCGACCTCCGCGCCTCTTTCTTCGTGGTCGAAAAAGCGGATACGCCCCGATTCCTCCACCGTTTTGGTTTCAGGCTTGCAGACGTCGTGATACAAGGCGGCGAAGAAAAACAAGGAACGCAACGAACGGTCAGAGTTGAGCGGCTCGGCAAAGTGTTTTGCGATCTGCTCGCGGTAACGTCCCAGCCGCAAGCCAAGCAGGCCCGTGAACATGTCGTTCGTCTTCTCGGCGTCGTAACCAACTTTCAGCGCGGAGATGGTCTGGTCGAGATAATCCAACACGGACAAAGTATGCGTCCAGACATCAAACATGTGCGGTTCGGACTGTGCCACACCCTTCATGGCGGAGAGTTCGGGCATGAGATACGTGAAGACTCCGAGCATTTCCAGCGCACGCATACAGGCATCCGGCTTGGGTCCGCTGAGCATTTTGAAAATCTCGTCGCGCAGGCGTTCGGGCGAGATGCGACCCAGTTCACTCGCGGATTGTTTCATCAACTCACGAGTGTTCTTTTCGATGTGGAAGTCGAGAGCCGCAGCCAGTCGCACGGCACGCAAAATCCGCACGGGGTCGTCGAACAGGGATGTAGGCAAACAGGCACGGATGATTTTTGCACGCAAGTCCTTGCCGCCCTCAGTTGGATCAATGATGGCGCCATCGCGCAGATTGTAGGCAATGGCGTTGATCGTGAAATCGCGTCCGCGCAAATCCGCCGTTAAATTCTCGCCACGATAAACCGCAAAATCAAGATAGGCGCGCGAGCCGTCTTCATTCGTGACAATCACCCGTCCCGTGTCGCGTTCATCATCTAAAGGGAGGAAGTCCGCGCCAAGGGCGTTGGCAACTTTTCGGGCAAGGGGTATGCCGTTCGCAGGCAGGGCGAAATCAAAATCAGGAGAAGGGCGGGAAAGTAAAAGGTCGCGCACCGCTCCGCCGACAAGATAAATCTCCTGATCGGGAGGCAGAACGTCCATGACTTTTTTTACCAACGGGGGAAGCGGAAACATGAAGATGATCTCTGGTCTTTCCTTGTGACGGCTTTGCTGGGAGGCATGCAGGGCTTGTTCGGGCGTATCTCCCTGCGCGATGACTTTTCCACGCAGGCGAGCCACCCAGCGTCCCACATAAGGCGAATGAGGATTCGATAACCCGTCAGTCATTCTCCCCACGCAAAACCTCTAAAAACGGAATCGCTTTGAGCACCATCACTCCGCGATATTCTCCGTTTAGCGAATCAAAGTGCGGGTCATAGGTCACAAGATAATTTGCCCTGCCTTCCACAGCGCAGGCGACAATGACATTATCGTCAGGATCGGAGAGCAAGGCTTCAATTTTTTCTGAGGGGACTTCCACCCATTCTGCCAACACTGCCAGCGTCTCAACCAATGCCACAATCTTTTCTTCGTCTACGCTGTGATCCTGCAATTTTTCGGCGATTTCCTCCGCTAAAGGTGTGCAAATCAGCAAAATAAATTCACCTCGTTTCCAGCGTTCGAGCGCCTCACGGGTTGGGCTGGTCGGGCTTTTGCTGAGCGCGGCTGAGACAAAAACGTTCGTATCCAGTACGGCGCGGATGCTTTTAGTCACTTTCCAACTCCCCCTCGATAGCCGTACCGTTCTCGATTGCCTGCGCGCGGATGGCGTCCAGTGTATCGCTGAATTTTTTCATCAGTTCTTCGCGCGGAAGATTGCTTGTTTCCGCCGCGCGCAATCTGGCGTGTGCCACAATTTCCTTTGCGGATTCACGGTTTGGGCGGGCGCGTTGCTTTTTCAGGGATTCGACGGTCTCAATGACAACAAGCAGTTCATTTTCCCGCAACTGCGCCACTTCAATCACGGCTTTGCGGATTAAGTCCTGCGGGGCAAGCGCATTTGTTTCCATCGTTGCTCCATTTCCTTATAAAACACCAACTACACTCACGATAGTATAACAGCCTACTTCGGCGGCGTGTACTTCTCCAAATCCACCACGCCGACAAAATCCAGGTTGCGGTGGTATTCGTCGAGATCGAGTCCGTAGCCGAAGACAAATTTATTGGGGATGGTGAAGCCGAGGTAATCAATGGGGACATTGGCTTCACGGCGTTCGGGCTTGTCTAGCAGGGCGCAGACTTTGAGGGATTTCGGCTGGCGGGTCTTCAACAGGTCCAGCACGGAAGAAATGGTGTGACCGCTGTCCACGATATCCTCGACCAGCAGCACCTGCTGACCGCGGATGTCCATTTGCAGGTCGAGGGTCACACGGGCGGAGCCAGTGGACTCGCGCTTGCCCACGCCGTAGGACGAAACCGCCATAAAATCCATCTTGTGCGGCGAGGTGATGCTGCGACTCAAGTCCACCATGAAGGGCACTCCCCCACGCAGGATGCAAATCAACAACAGGTCGCCATCGGGGTAGTCCGCGCTGATTTGGACGCCGAGTTCCTTCACGCGGGCTTGCAGGGTTTGGGAGTCGATCAAAACTTCGGCGAGAACTTCTTGATAACTTTGCATTTTCATTTCCTTACCTATCTATCTCGGTACTTCGCCCCGCTAGCGCGGGACCTCGTGATGGCGGCGACAGCGGGCTTCGTACAGTTCTGATGCGCCGACGATCACAACGGGGTCATCATACCGCGCGGGCTTGCCGTTGACCAGTCTTTGCGTGCGAGAGGCTTCGTCGCCACAGGTCATACAGATGGCGTGGAGTTTCGAGACGTGCTCCGCCACAGCCATCAGCGTGGGCATCGAGCCAAACGGTTCGCCGCGGAAGTCGGTGTCCAGACCGGCGACCAGCACCCGCACTCCGCGTGAGGCAAGCTCCTTTGCCACGTCCACCACTTCGGGGTCGAAGAATTGGGCTTCGTCGATGCCGACAACTGTCGTATCCGCATCCAGCCTGGAGCGGATATCCGCAGCCTTTTCAACAGGAATCGCATCGAAGGTCGAACCAGTATGAGAGGCAACCTTCTCCACAGCATAGCGGATGTCAATCGCAGGCTTGAACACCTGCACCTTTTGCCTGGCGATGGTCGCCCGAACCAGCCGTCGGATCAACTCATCGGTCTTGCCGCTGAACATCGAACCGCAAATGACTTCAATCGAACCGTGTGTATGACGCATATCCACTCCCGAAAAAGAATATATTATGCCCTCGGTTGCACACCTGCCCTGGCGGGCGGTGCCAGGGAATTGCGCTTCCCACAGGGTAAAAAGGCGCAATTTGCGACCGTAATGGGTATAAAAACAGGCAGACGCTTTTGCATCTGCCTGCCTAGTTTACCTGAGAAATCTTTACCTGACAAAGCGCTGAAAGTCTATCCTTCGGCTTCGGGAGTTTCAGCAACTTCCGCCGACTTGGGAGCCTTGGGCGCTTTGGGAGCATCCGGAACTTCGGGGACTTCAAAACCCAGGGCGCGCAGCTTCTTCTTGGAAGCGGTCAGCGAGGATTGCCCAAAGCCGGGGACTTCAAGCATGGCGGCATTGCCTTCGCCGAGTTTCGCCAGTATCTGACCAATGGTCAGGATACCAGCCTTCTTCAGCGCATCGGTTGCGCGCGGAGAAAGGACGAGGTCGTCAATCGAGCGGTCGGGCGAGGTCGCAGACTCTTCCTTGGCTTTCTGCTGTTCCACATAGGTCTGGCGGGCGGAAAGTTTCTTGTAGAAGCGATCCACCTGACCTTCGACATCGAGGAGGCGGGCGGATTCACCGGTAAAGAACGGGTGACAATTCGAGCAAACGTCCACGCGCAGTTCCTTTTTGGTGGACATGGTGACCCATGTCTTGCCACAGGAAGCGCAGGTGACGTTGGCTTCAAAGACGTTGGGATGGATTCCAGTTTTCATGATTATTCCGCCTCGACAGGGACGATATTCACGCGCTTGCGTCCGTGTATCACGTCGAACATCACGATCCCGTCTGCGATTGCGAAGAGGGTATCGTCCTTGCCGACCAAAACATTAAGACCCGGCTTGATCTTTGTGCCGCGCTGGCGGACAAGGATGTTGCCTGAAAGAACAAATTGACCGGCGTAACGCTTCACGCCCAAACGCTGCGAGTTGCTGTCACGACCGTTGCGGGTTGAGCCGCCGCCTGTTTTATGTGCCATATCTACCTCTCACTTTACTTATCGGGCTAACCGATGGATTCGATCATCAGGCGCGTGTAAAAGTGGCGGTGACCGCCCTTCACACGGATGCGTTTCTTGGGGCGATACTTGAAGGAAGTCACCTTCGGACCTTTGACGTGGTCCACCACCGAAGCGGAAACCTTCACCCCGCTGACGGTGGGTGTGCCAACCATTACGTTATCTTCATCGGAGACGAGGAGGACGCGCTCGAAATCGAACTTTTCGCCCACTTCACGGGCAAGGCGATCCACGTCGATGGTGGAGCCTTCGACGGCACGGTACTGTTTGCCGCCGCTTTCGACGATTGCAATTTTCATGATTTTCTCCAGTCATCACTTCGCCACATATCCCGCGGACACTTTCAACCCTTCGATTTCGCTCAGGGCAAGTCTACGCCGGACTGCGGGGAAGCTGGGTTAATTTAGCGGGCGGTATTATACATGCGGGAAGGCAGACCTGTCAACGATTTTGGAGAAGGGATTTGGCGCGATTCGGCGATTCAACAGGTCAGCAATTCAGCAGGGAGATAAAAATAAGCCGTTTCCTTTTGGGGAGAACGGCTTTTGTCCTCGCCGCCAGGGCGGCGTTGGAGCAGCTCCAGTTTACTTTGGCAGCATGCCCGTGATGGTTCTCGTCACAGATTGAAGCTGGGCCGCGTGTCCCTTGATCTTATTCACATCGCCGGTGTTGAGTCCGGAGCGCACATCGGTGATGGTCTTGGAAGTGGTTGCTTCGTTGTCGATAATCTTCTGGGTGATGCTCTCCAGGTTAATGAGCAAATCCATCACGTTCTTGGGAACGACGGGCAGGTTCTTGAGGATGGGCAGCAGGACGTCCAAAATCTGGTTGGCGATGCGGGCGTATTTGACCGTCAGCGTGTGGAGCGAGCCGATGGAACTGGTCAACTCGATGGCGATCTCCTGGATCGAGTCGATCATTTCCTTGTTCTGCTCGATGATCTTTGTGATGTCGGTGATCGAATCCGTCAGCTTGTCCGAAAATTTGACGAAGGAAGTCGGCTTGGCAGTTACAGCACTGGCTTTGACTGGTGTGGGCATGGAAATCTCCTTTGAAACGATGGAATGTAATTAACGTCAACTATACAACACTTCATTTTCAAAAACAACCTCAATTGTCAGTGACCGGGCATTTACCTGATGCCGCCTCCAAACGGATCGCGTTCATCCATCAAAATAGTCCCTTCGGACATGACCCAGGCTTCGCCGGTAATCGTCGGGATGATTCTATCTCCGTCAAGTTGGATGCTGCCCTCGAAGATACTGCCAACGACGCTTTGCTGTCTCCAAATTTGACCGACTTGCAACTTGCCATCACCATATAGACAAGCCAGTTTTGCGCTGGTGCCCGTTCCGCAGGGTGAGCGGTCGTAGGCTTTACCCGGACAGAGGACAAAACTTTTGCTGTCCGCTTCGGGCGTGGATGCGAATAACTCGACGTGGTCAACTTCCGCGCCGTTTGCGCCGGTGACGCCGTTCGCAGTCAACCGCTCGCGCACGCGCCACGCGAAGTCGGTCAGCGCTTCGAGGTTTTGCATGTTCACATCCATGCCGTGGTCGTGGACGAGGAAGAACCAGTTGCCGCCCCAAGCCACGTCACCGTGAACGGTTTTGCCGTCGATCTCGATGGGGATATGAGTCAGATAACGGTAGGCGGGGATATTCTTGACGGAGACTTTATTGGGGTAATCTGACCTCACCCCCGGCCCCTTATCATCCCCGAAGGGGGCTCTTGAGAGGAAAGGGGAGGCGTGGAGAGTCGCCTCCACCACCCCAACGGGAGTCTCGACTCGAATCACGCCAGGCTGGACTTTTCCTAAATATGCCAATGATGCAATGAGACCGATGGTGCCGTGTCCGCACATGCCGAGGTAACCGACATTGTTGAAGAAGATGACACCGAATTCACAGGTCGGGTCGGCGGACGGGACAAGGTACGCGCCGACGAGCACGTCCGAGCCGCGGGGTTCGAGCAGGACGGTGCGGCGCAGGTCGTCGTGATGGGCTTTCAGCTTGGATAATTTATCAGCAACAGAACCAGTTCCGAGGTCAAAGGGCAGCGAGGTGATTAATCGCGTGGGTTCGCCGCCGGTGTGGGAATCCAAAAAGGGGATGTGTTTCATATGCAAGGGTTGAACGTTAAACGTTCAACGTTTTGAAGATACGCTCAAATTCAGTTTTATCTTCGTTCGTCAGGGGCAAGAGGGGTTGACGAGGCGCGCCGACTTTGATGCCGCGCAGTTCGCAGCCGAGTTTGACTTTTTGGGTGTAGCCGCCGCTTTCCATGTTGCGGAGGAGCGGGAGGAGTACCTCCATGTGTTTGCGGGCTGCCACGAAGTCGTTGGCGAGCGCGGCTTCGAGGACGTTGTAATGTTCGAGCGGAGCGCAGGAGGCGGCGCCGCCAATCCATGAGGTCGTGCCCCACAGGAAGTAGTCGAGCGCCTGATCGTCGGAGCCGCAGATCATTTGATAGCGGTCGCCGTAGCGCAGGCGGAACTCGTAAACGCGGGACATGTCGCTGGAGGCTTCCTTGATGCCGATGATGTGGTCGTGTTTTGCCAGACCGTCCATCACTTCGTAGCTGACTTCGGTACCCGCGCGCCAGGGGAAGTTGTAAAGCACGATGGGAATTTTGACGGCTTTGGCGACGGCTTCATAATGCGCGAGCAATTCGCGTTGATTGGGACGCGAATACGGAGGGACGGCGACCATGAGCGCGTCGTAGCCCATTCCTTCGGCGATCTGCGAGTAGCGGACCACGTCGCGTGTGGCGCCAGAGTTGGTGCCTGCAATGAGCGTGGCACGCCCGTCCACTTTCTCTTTGACGAATTTGAAAATATCCAGCCGTTCGGCTTCGGTGAAGGCGTAGACTTCGCCCGTGGTGCCGCCTGGGACGAGTCCCGCGATCTTGTTGCGAATCAGGTATTCGATCAGTTGTTCAAGGACGGGGTAGTTGATGCTTTCGTCCGCGTTGAAGGGGGTGACGATGGGGGCGTATATTCCTTTGAGGTTCATAAATGCTCCAGTTTCAGGTGTCAGGTTTCAGGTTGCGAACAGATAAATTGGGTAAGAGCAGAAACATTTTGCAGGTTTTGAGAGAACTTTATAACCATAAAGGATGAGATTAAAATACACTAAAAGTGATTTTGGGGGGCCTTAGCAATACACTTTCACAACTTTATGACATCTGAAATCGAAGGAGCAATTACCAGACGAATGCCAAATACAACGACATGTGATTCGTTATTGTCATAAACATAACGATAAGAACAACGCACCATCTTCTCACGATGAAAATATGAACCACCACGCAATACTCGGTGATTAAGATCTTGTTCATTCTCGCGCCCGTCATTTGCTTGATATGGGTATCTTTTCATTAAGCTATGAGTCCATTCCCACAAATTGCCAGCCATGTCTGCACAACCGTAAGGCGAATCCCCTTGTGGAGAATACTTATATACTGGTGTACTACTTCCTATAAATAAGCTGAGTAGTCTATTGTGTGAAGCTACATTACATTTTTGTCTATCAAATTCACTACCCCAGGGATATTCACGCCCATCAATACCGCGTGCGGCTTTTTCCCATTCAGATTCCGTTGGCAACCTTAAGACTAAACCAGAAGGCACGCTGCTATTAAGCAAGTTGTTTATCCAATTACAATAGCTTTTCGCATCGGCCCAATATGAAACTTGGACAGGATTATCTTTACTATTTTCCCAATTATCTTGTGGATGTTTAATTTTTACAGTTTTCGCATAAAAGCTATATTGTTCATTTGTCACAGGGAAGCGCGCCATCCAATAATCGTAAGGAATCAGTACAGTGTGTTGAGACTGCTCAATATCTTCGCCATCATTACTTCCCATTATGAATCCGCCTGCAGGCACGCGCATAAACTCCATACCGTTGGAAAGAATGATTTTGTTTGCGCTAATCCATTCTGGGGTAGGATGTGCCGAAAATGTTGATGTTGGCATTTCGACAACAGGTTTTACATCTTTTTTCGACACTGGCGTTTCAATAGAAGGTTTCTTTTCTTTTATTTTCGATACTTTTTTAGAAGTGGGTTTTGCTATATCTTCAGGATATTTCTTTTCTTCAACTGACTTTTCTTCTATTTTGGACGTAGGCCCTTCAATTTTCAAATCAAGTGAATCAGAGCGCCTTTTCAAACTAACCAATAACCTTTGAAATGCTCGTTCACGTTGCCCTTCAAAATAATCAGCATATTGCCATGCACGCAATCGGCGTGGCGGTTCACATTCTTCCAAACGTACTGGGATAATATATAAAGTGCCTTCGGGTTTGTAATCAGCAAAATCCAGCACAATTCTTAATTCACGTTGAACATAACCTTCTTTGGTGATTGAACCTTTGGAAAGGCAAACGATGATCGCGTCAGCGGTTTCAACGGCTTTTTCGATCTCCATGTTCCAATCCTGCCCTGGGTAGAGTTCTTCTTCATCCAGCCAGGGTTGAATCCACGGTTCGGCGCACAGTTTTTGGTACAACTCGCGGACGGCGGGTTTGTCATTGCTGGAATGGCAGAGGAAGACGCGGAGAGGGCGAGAGGTCATAAGGATGAAGGATGAAGGATGAATATATGTCGGGTCTCTGTGATTATAAGGTAAACGCAGTAGGGCGAGTAGGGCAGGCTCGCTCTTTTTGCCATGTGATACCCTCGGTCACGAATTGCGCATCCTGGCACAATTTGTGACCGTGATGGGTATAATCAGCACATGGAAAACCTGGCTCGCGAGGCTCTCTCTCTTTTCAACGTCCACCTGACAGGGAGACATATCCCTGCCCTTGCCGCATACGAGCGCGAGCTTCTGGAGTGGAATCAGAAATTCAACCTGACCGCCATTCGGGACGTGGAGTCGATCCGCACCAAGCATTTTTTGGATTCGTTTTCCTGCGTGCAGGCGTGGAAAGCCAATCCGCCGCTGCGGCTCGTGGACGTGGGGACTGGTGCGGGGTTCCCGGGCATTCCCCTCAAAATCATCTATCCCGCCATGCAGTTGACGCTGGTCGAATCTGTCGGCAAGAAAGCCAAATTCTGTCAGCACATTGTGGATATGCTGGGGCTGGAACACGTGACTGTGATTCATTCCCGCGCCGAAGACCTCGGTCAAAAGGCGGGACACCGCGAAGCGTATGATTGGGCTGTGGCACGGGCGGTGGCAAACCTCAACGTGTTGAGCGAGTACCTGCTTCCACTGGTCAAGGTGGGTGGGACGGTGCTAGCTCAAAAAGGCGAAAGCGGACCCGCCGAAGCGCAGTCCGCTGAGAAGGCGATGAAGCTATTGGGAGGCAAACTGCGGAAGTTGATTCCCGTCAACCTGCCCGGCGTCGCCGACGACCGTTACCTCGTGCTGGTGGACAAAGTCGCCGCCACGCCGCCGAAGTATCCGCGCGCCGCGGGGATGGCGACGAAGATGCCTTTGTAGGGGCGGATCGCGATCCGCCCCTACAAAGGCAATCATCAACATTTTGTTTCATCTATAACAGTGATCTTATCTTCCTTATTGGGGATGATGCACAGGAATTCAAAAGGTTCGTCGCCGATGTTCTCGTAGAAATGCGGCACGCCTTCGGGGATGAAGACCACGTTCCCCTGTTTTACCTCGTAAATTTCCTCGCCAATTCCGATGCGGGCATGTCCACGCAGGACGTATTGTTCGTGCTCCACCGTGTTGGTGTGACGCGGCATCCCGCCGCCTGGGAGCATGGAAAATTTCCGTAGGGCAAAGTTGGGTCCCTCCTGTGAGGAAATCAACACCTGAATGGTGGTGTCCTTTCCAGCGGCGACGTTTTTTGCTTCGACTTCGTTTGAATGTTTGACGGTCATGGTTACCTCTTTTTTTGATAACGTAGTAACGACTTTAGTCGTTCGAGTAAGCGCGACTAAAGTCGCAACTACAGAAAACTACAATCCATGCTGAATTGCAATCACCGCGGCTTGGGTCCTGTCCGATACTCCCAGCTTTTCCAAAATGGCGCTGACGTGATTCCGCACCGTCCCTTCGGAGAGATGCAGTTGGGCGGCAATTTCGCTGTTGTTGACTCCTTTGGCGATCAGCCGCAAAACGTCCAGTTCGCGCTCGGTGAGTTTTTCGGTCAGGATGGAGGTGGGTTGGGTCTGTTTGCTGGCGACCTGGTTCAGCAGCTTGCCCGCGACGGCGGGATCGACGAAGGACTTGCCTTCCATCGTCCCGCGAATGGCTTCGACGATTTTCTGGCGCGGCGTATCCTTGAGCAAATATCCCGATGCCCCCGCGCGGATGGCGTCGAAGACCCACTCGTCGTCATCGTAGGTGGTGAGGACGAGGATTTTGATATTCGGAAACTTGGCGCGGATTTCACGGGTGGCTTCGATGCCGTTCATGATGGGCATTTTCAAATCCATCAGGATCAGGTCGGGCTGTTTTTTTGCGGCGAGTTCCAGCGCTTCCGCGCCGTCCTGCGCCGCGCCGACAACTTGAAAATCCTTCTCCAAATTGAGAAGCATTTCAAGCCCGTCGCGGATCACTGCCTGGTCGTCACAGAGGAGGATTTTCATGGGTAAATTCCTGACGATGGACGGCGGACCGTTGACCATGGTCTATCGTCCGCAGTCTGTCGTCTACTATCATTATATCGTCAACACCACTTTTGTCCCTTTCCCCTTTTCATCCTTCGACGCGCTCAGGACAGGGCTTTTCACTTTCAACTTTCCACCCGCCAACTCGGCGCGTTCGCGCATCCCAACCAGCCCGAAGTGACCTGTGGACTCCCTGCCGTGCGGGTCGAAGCCGATGCCGTCATCTTCGATAGTGAGTGTGGTGACGTGACCGTCGTTTTCGAGGCGGATGCTGAAACTTTTGGCTTGCGAATGTTTGACGACGTTTTCGATGGATTCCTGCGCCACGCGGTAGATGGTTTGCTCCACGTCCGGGCTGAGAGAAGGCATGGGATTTTTCAGGTCAACTGTCAGCTTGAGGTGGGAGCGAACGGCGGCAGATTCAGCCGCGCGCTGAATCGCCAGTCCCAAGCCCATATCCTCCAGCGCATTCGAGCGCAGGGCTTTGAGCGCACGGCGGGTTTCGTCCACGCCGATTCGGGTCGCATCCAAAGATTTATCCAACAGCTCGCGGGATTTGTTCTGGTCGATGTCGAAATAGGCTTTAGCGGTTTCGAGCGAGACAGAGATGGCGGTGAGCGAATGGGCAAGCGTATCGTGGAGTTCGCGGGCGAGACGGTTGCGCTCGCGGCTGACGGTGAGTTGCTCCAGGGTGGAGGCATAGTGCGTGAGGTTGGCGTTCGCTTCGCGGAGAGATTCGCTCTGTCCGCGCAGACGGGCGACCAGCAGGCTGATGAAAACTCCCACCGCGATGAAACTGATCGCGCGGATGACGGCGATGAAAAAGAAAACGATAACATTTGAACGCGCCATCGGGCTGAAATAGATCAGGCTCAATTCCAGCACAGTGGCGGCGACGCTGAACAGGATGACGTGCGACAGTTCATATTCCCAAGCCACCAGAACCAGCGCGACGAAAAGGATGGGCAGTTGACGAAGCGCCATGCCCTCGGCGTTGGCAAGCGGACCATTTGGAAAGCGCGGCGTGACAAAGACATTGATAAGAATTGGCGCGGTGGAAATGGCAAGCAGGAGCAACGGATAAAAAAACTTCCCCAATTTTCTTTGAGCTTCTTCCCAATGGGCAAGCGCAAGAAAGGCAAACGCCACCAATCCGTTGGCGGCGTAGAAAAGATAAACGGGTCGGAAGGGGTCGCGGGGAAGGCGCGGCGGGATGGGCTGTCCTTGAATCCCCTGTTGCAGGGGCGGAATTTGCGCGAGCGGGAGTCCCATCTGGGTGTACAACACGAAATCCATCAGCGCCATGGCGACGAGAAAACCGATCCAAATCCATGCGGCGATGCGGAGGAAGCGGGTTGAGTCCTGGGTGGGCATGTGCAAATCTTATCACGAAGAGATCCGCCTGACTTATGCTCGTCGTCATGATTTTCACACAGTATCCATGACAGGTGTCATGGGTGGATGCAGCAAATGGTGACTGGCTTCACTCTCAGTTTTTGGTGGGGAAAAGTAAGATGTGAGAAGTGAAAAGTGAGAAGTAAAAAGGAATCAACAAATGACAACAGCAACCCTTCCCTCGAACCCCCCGTTTTTGAAGAGGAACCTCTTCCTCAGCGTGACGGTTTCCACCGTTCTCGTCATCCTCATCATGGCGTTTTCGCTTGGACTTCATCTTTATAACATCGAGTCCATCGGCGACGCGAACGCCTATTACACGGCGGCGGTCAAATCGATGCTGCAATCGTGGAGCAACTTCTTCTTCGTGGCGGCGGAGCCTGGCGGCTCCGTCACGGTGGACAAGCCTCCGCTGGGCTTGTGGATCGAAGCGGTCTTCGCCTACTTCCTCGGTGTGAGCGGATTCAGCACGTCGCTGCCCAACATCCTCGCGGGCGTGTTCGGGATTCCCCTGCTGTACGCGATGGTCAAAAAATACATGGGCAAACTCGCGGGCTTGGTCGCAGCTTTCATCATGGCGATCACGCCAGTCTTTGTCGCCACCAACCGCAACAACACGATGGACGGTTTGCTGGTCTTCTTTTTGCTCCTCGCTGCGTGGGCGTTCATCCAAGCCACCGAAAGGAAAAGCCTGCTCTGGCTTCTGGTCGGCGCGTTCATCGTCGGGCTTGGTTTCAACGTCAAAATGATGCAAGCCTTTTTGCCGCTGCCCGCTTTTTACGCGCTGTATTTTTTCGGCTCGCAGGAAGGCTGGCTGCAAAAGGTTTTCAACCTCGGCATCGCCACCGCCCTGCTGATTGGCGTTTCGCTCTCGTGGGCTGTCGTTGTGGATTTGGTCCCCGCCGACTCGCGCCCGTACATCGGCTCCAGCGACGACAACTCTGTGATGGGATTGATCTTTGGTCACAACGGGATTTCGCGGCTGGGGAATCTGCGCGGCGGCGGAGGTGGACAGACTCCGCCCAAGGCTGGTTCCAACCCTCAGCAGGGGACTCGTCCCGGCGGCGCGCCGCAAGAGGCATTGGACGCCTGTGCCAATTTGACAGAGGGAACATCCTGCTCGTTCACACAGGCAAACGGCAATACCATCAACGGTTCTTGCATCACACCTCCCAATTTGAATGCGCTGGCTTGCGCCCCTCAGGGGATGAATCAGCCCAATGGACAGAATCAACTTCTAGGGCGGCAAACTGCTCCGCAACAGGCGGTGGACGCCTGTGCCGAGTCAACTCAGGGAGCGGCTTGTTCATTCAATCTGCAAAACGGGAACACGATTAATGGCTCGTGCATTATTCCGCCCAACTCCACAGACTTGACTTGCGCTCCGCAGGGAATGATTCCCCAAGGTCAGCAAGGGCAGGGGCAGCCTCCGAATGGACAGGGCGGAACTCCATTCAGTCAGGAGACTGGCACGCCAGGAG
Organism: Chloroflexota bacterium; assembly: GCA_016234555.1. Taxonomy (GTDB): domain Bacteria; phylum Chloroflexota; class Anaerolineae; order Anaerolineales; family Villigracilaceae; genus Villigracilis. The sequence continues at coordinate 34,343 of JACRBJ010000027.1, forward strand.
TCTTCCGTTTCTTCACCCAGCCGTTGTCCAAGCAGATGTCGTGGCTGCTGCCGTTTGCCTTGATTGGCGTTTTGATTGCGCTCTTCGCTTCGCGGGTTCAATTGCCAGTCGAGTCGGGCACGCACAAGGCGTTGATTTTGTGGGGCGGTTGGCTGTTGACTTGCGTGGTGTTCTTCAGCATGGTCTCTGGAATATTCCACTCGTATTACGCCATCATGCTGGCTCCCCCGCTGGGCGCGATGGTCGGCATCGGCTTTGCTCAACTCTGGTCGTGGGGCGCGGATAAAAAATGGGCGGGCGCGGCGCTGGCAATCTCGGCGGCAGTGACGATTGGCTTCCAATATTTTGCTTCGGCGCAGTACAACGAGTTCTCGTGGTGGATGCTCGTCAGCACGGCACTGCTTGGCTTGGGAATCGCGCTGATGTTTATCAAGCAAAGACTTGCTTATCTTACGGTGCTGGCGGCGATGTGCATCATCCCGTTTTACTGGACTGTGATGACGGTTGCGTCCAGCGCGAACCAAAACCTGCCCACCGCATACTCTGGCGGCTACCAGCAGGTTGGACCAGACGGGATCAATCGTCCACGACAGCCTGGCGGGCAGGGACGGGGCATGGATGAAGATATGCTAACCTTCCTCGAAGAGAATACAAAGGATGTTGAATACCTGCTGGCAGTCCCGTCCGCGCAGAACGGCTCGACGCTGGTTCTGCAAACAGGTCGCCCTGTACTGTTTATGGGCGGGTTTAGCGGCGGCGATCAAGTGGTCACGGCGGAGGATTTGTCCGCGATGGTGGCAAACGGTGAACTGCGCTACGTCCTCTACGGCGGTGATCGCGGCGGCAAGCAGGATATTTCCAACTGGCTGCAAACCTCCTGCTCGCCTGTAACTCAGTTCAGTCAGGTCACAGGTCCAGCGGGGCGGCAGGGCGAGGGAAATATGGGAATGACTTTGTTCGAATGCAAATAGGGTATTTGCTCAGTCGAGGGCTAAGCCCTCGACTGAGCGGCATGACGCCTGTCATGGATGGCTATGAAAAATTTCATGGAGTTTTCGTCCATTCGATGATTGCAGGCACTCACCCCAAAATCTTTGCGGCTATAAAATCGAGTCAACTCAACTTTAGAAGGAGAACATCATGAAAACCTTGTTACCGTTTGTTTTGATCGCGTTGCTTCTTTCGGCATGTGGGATGCCCGTTCCGCCGCCGTCGGGTGGAACAACTCAGGGAGCGCAACCAGCCCAGAGCGCGACGTCCAAACCAGCTACTGCGGTGGCGTCGGCTCCAGCGTCGTCCCAGCCTGACAGCGCGGAATCAACCTCCCTTTCTTATCCCATCGTGGATACTGCACAGGCGACTTGCTATGACAACAACAATGTTATCGCTTGCCCCGAAACCGGTTCCGCCTTTGCAGGTCAGGATGGAAGTTATCAGGGACTCGCGCCCTCGTACCGCGACAATGGCGATGGGACGGTCAGTGACCTCGTGACGGGGTCGATGTGGACGCAGTCGCCCGATTTGAACGGTGACGGGACGATCAACGTCCAGGATAAACAGACTTTCAGCGGCGCGCAAACTTATGCAGACACGCTGATCTTTTCGGGCTACGACGACTGGCGCGTGCCGACCATCAAGGAACTGTACTCGCTGATGAATTTCAACGGCTACACTGGGATGGGCGATTTTAGCTCCGTGCCTGCGGATGCCGTGCCTTACCTCGACACGAATTACTTTGACTTTGGCTACGGCGATACTTCGGCTGGCGAGCGTTACATCGACGCGCAGTTTGCCACCACCACCAAATACGTCAGCACGACGATGAACGACAACAAGACCATGTTCGGTGTGAACTTTGCCGATGGGCGCATCAAGGGCTACGGGCTGGACGACCACGGCAAGGGAGAAAAGACTTTCTACGTTTTGTTCGTGCGCGGCGCATCGAATTATGGCGTGAACAATTTTGTGGATAACGGCAACGGGACAATTACCGACAACGCCACGGGCTTGACCTGGATGCAGGAAGACAGCGGTGCGTTGATTTCGGGAACCATCGTCAGCGGCGGATTGAACTGGCAGGAAGCCCTCAACTGGTGCGAGTCGCTCGATTACGCGGGCGCGACCGATTGGCGTCTGCCCGACATCAAGGAGTTGCACAGCATCGTGGATTACACCCGCTCGCCCGATACCACCAACTCCGCCGCGATTGACCCGCTCTTCGAATCCACCTACCTGGCGAATGGCATCAACAATAACGGTTATCCCAACTACGGTCATTATTGGAGCAGCACCACCCACCTCGACGGCATGAACGCCGAAGCCCGCGCGGCATACATCGCCTTCGGCGAAGCGCAGGGTTTGATGAATGGCACGATGATGGATGTTCACGGGGCGGGGGCACAGCGCAGTGACATGAAGAGCGGCGACCCGTCGCAACTGCCTGTCGGGCAGGGTCCACAGGGCGATGTGCAAAGCATCTACAACCTTGCACGCTGCGTGCGTGGTGGGACGACTGTAAACCTCTCAGGCTACACGGGCGCTGCCACATCCAGCAGACAGGAACAGCCTTTACAGAATGGTCAACCAGCACAGGGAAGTCAACCTCAAGGCGGTCAGCCGCCACAGGAAGCGATTGACACTTGTTCGGGTTTGACTCAGGGAACGGCTTGTTCGATCAACACACCGAATGGCGTGGTCAGCGGAACGTGTGGTGCGCCACCCAATGTAAGTCAACTGGCTTGTATCCCCGCAGGCGGAACGCCTTAAAGATAATCTACGCTCTGGAGGGGCTAAGCCCCTCCAGAGCAAGGCTTTTATTTGCTCAACGTTTCGTAAAACGAGGGCGGCAAATCAGCAACGCGATAGATGTGGATCGGATACGCGCCTTTGACCTGGATCGAATATTCGGGCTCAATTGATTCCAATGCCTGCACAAAGAGAGCAGTTCTCTCCGTCCGCAAGCCAAACGCGTCATTGATCACGATGTAATCCGACTGCGCCAGTCGCTCCAACACGGAACCCATGTCAGGCTCCTCCATAAAAAGCGGATTGAGGATGATCGTCCGCCCTGGGAAGAAGTATGAAAAAGGTCCGCGCCCACGAAAAGCAAACACATTCAGGTTTTTTGCATCTGGCTTTTGTGCCAGGTATGCTGCTGCGTGCTCAAAACCTTCTCCGTAATCGGACATGTACTCTCTGCCGGTGACCCCATTCCAAATCGGATTGGAATAGACATAGTAATATGGATAATAAGCGAACGCGCCTGCCAGTTGCAAACAGATGAGAAGGGCGGCAGTTCCTGTGATTGCCCAACTTCCCAACCTGGTCTGTGACCACTTTTCTGCCAGCCACCCAAACAGGGATGCCCAGCCCAGAGCTGCAATCATGTCAATGCTGACGTGACTGGCAATGATGTAATGCGGTGAATTCCTGCCCTTTGCAAGGCTGAACAACAGGATGAACATGAAGGCATTGAACAGCAGGTAAATGAACATTTTTTTGGAGATCGTAAAGAAACGCCCCTCCTCTCGAAACAGGAGGAAAACACATGCCAGCAAAAATCCCGCCCAACTGACGGGTGTGGCGCGCCAGATAATGCTTTTTGCAAACCCCTGCAGATCGGTTGCGGTCGCCGCCAGTTTGAATGAGGAGGTCTGAACTTCATGCGTCACCTGCAGTCGCGCTCCCTGAAAGGCATAGCTGAAGGCGTTGCCATATACCTCGTAGAGCATTTTGCCCGGCGCAACCCACATCCCGGGCCAGAGGATAAAATACACAAGCGCCAGCAAGCCGAGCCAGATGCCGAATATTTTCAGGTGATCCAACAGGGAGGATTTGAGTCCGTGCTCTTTTGTTTTCTCAAAGACGGAAACCGTCAGCATCAGCCCAATTACCGGGAACATCGCCATGGCGGAGGATTTGGTCAACTGTGCAAGAGCCGCACAGGCGGCGGAGGCGAAGAGGTAGTACCATTTCCTCCTGCGGTCCAGGTAGACCATCAATCCCAAAATGGAACCCAGCACAAAAAAGGCAACCATCGCTTCATGGCTGAGGACGCGCGAATGCCCTAAGAAATATGGCGCGCTGGATGTGAGGACGGTAACAAGGAATGCTTTTTCGTCCCCGAACAAAACCGAGAGCAATTGGAAAATGATCAGCGCAAAGAGCGCAATCAACGCCACCTGAAACAGGCGGGCAAGATACAACAGGTACATGGGATCATGCCCATGCTCGATTAGGAAGGGATCAAACTTTTCCTTGTCCACATCGAAATAGCCTTGACCAAATCCGCGATAATCGGGGAAATCCACAAGAAAGGCGGCAGTAATCAGGGACATGGTGGTCACGGCGGGGTGATATTCGTAGACCGTGTTTTCGAGTTCGCGCTGACCCAGGGCATAGTAATAATTCGCGCCGACGGAAAGCCAGAACGGTTCATCGAGCGTGACGAAGGAATCAAGGGAGGACAGGCGCGGCGCAAGCGTCAGAATTAGCAGAAGGGAGGCGAGGATAAGTTTGCGAGATTTCATCCTAAATTTACTCGTCGAAAAATTCAGGGGGGATGTCCGCCACGCGATAGATTTCGACGTGGGGGGTGGCATACAGTTCGATCACATATTCAGGAGTCAGTTCCTTTAAAAGCGGCAGCCTTTCCTCCAACCCGGAGTAGACGACGAGATAGTCAGACCGTTTCAACTCGTCCACCAGTTGGGGTTTGTCCTCGAATAATACGGGCTTGAAGAGCAGGGTCTCACCGGGATAGTAGTAACTGAAACTGCGCCCGAAATAAACCAGGGCGGTCTGGTTTTCCGCATCGGGCTTTTGGGCAAGGTAGGCGGCAGCCTCCTCCATTTGTTCACCGTAAAAGAAGAAACGAGGTCTGCCCGTCATGGACAACATGATGGGACTTAGGTAGGTGAAGTAATACGGACCGGTAAAAAGGAGTGGTGCAGAGTGGGCAAGCAGTATCAGCGAAAATAGAATTGGTCGAATACCTCTCCTGGCAATGGCGCGCAGGAGAAAAACCCAGCCCAGCGCGGCGGCAAACTCGATGCCGTAATACGCGGCGAGGACGTAGTGCGGCTGGTTGCGTCCCTGCACAAGGGAAAACATACCGACGCAGGCAAGCGTTTCCAACAGCAGAAAAGCAATGATGTACTTTGCCAGCGGGGGAATCAAATCACGGTTCTTGTGGAAAATAAAACCAACTGCCAACAGTAAACCGATCCAGGTCAGCGGGGTTGTCCGCCAGGCAATCGAGACGGCAAAATTGCCCAATTCCTGTCCCATGGAGGAGAAGTTGAAGTTCGAGGGATTCAATTCCTGTCGAACGGAGAGCCGCGCCCCCTGGAAGGCGTAACTGAAGGCATTGCCGTACACTTCGTAGAGCATTTTGCCCGGCGCGACCCACATCCCGGGCCATGCAATGAAATAAACGACAAGAAATATCCCGACCCAAATGAGATAAGTTTTGAACAGGGCACCCCAGTTGAATTTGCGCGTCTCACGCCATTTGGCGAATATCCACACGAAAACCATCACCGCCGCCACAGGAAACAACACAATCGCCGAGGACTTGGTGAGGTTGGCAAAGGCGGCAGACCCAGCCGACAGAACCAGCAACCCAATCCGGGGTTTGGCAAAGAGGTAAGCTGTCAGCGCAAGCACAGTCAGCAGGGAGAAGAGTCCCACCATGCTTTCGTGGTTCAACATCCGCGACTGACCGAACAGGTACGGGGCAAAGGAGGTCAGCAGGAGGACGGCGAGGGCGGTCCATTCATCCAGCATGTACCGCAGAAGGAAAAATGCCGCGAGGAATAAAAACACATTGAGCAGCACTTGAAAGAAACGCGCCCACCACAACAGCGCCAGCGGGTCTTTCCCGTGCTCCACAAGATAGGTATCGAAGGATGTCTTTTCCTGCTGGAAATAGCCGTTCATCATGCCGCGATATTCGGGGAAGTACGCCAGCATGGCGGCGGTGCCGATCCACATGGTAGTGACGGCGGGATGATACTCGTAGACCGTGTTCTCGAATTCGCGGTGCGTGAGGGCATAATAATAGTTCGCCCCCACCACCAGCCAGAAAGGCTCGTCGGCGGCGGTGAACTTTGTGAGTTCCACCAGGCGCGGCGCAAGCATGACGAGGATAAGAAGAAGCAGGATCAGGGGACGGGAGATTTTTTTCATGGCAAAAGGATTATACCAAGCGGGATTCAAGCTACGGCATTAAATTCCGACCGCTCTTGGTATAATTCCAGCCCTATGGAAAAGAAATACCACATCTGGACCGAAGGCTGCCAAATGAACGTTGCCGACTCGCAGCGGGTTGGTTCATCGTTGGAGCACCTCGGCTATTCCCTTACCGAAAAACCCGAAGACGCGGACGTTATTGTCTTGAACACCTGCGTGGTGCGCCAATCCGCCGAGGATAAGGCGATTGGGCGCGTGAGTTCGTTCAAAAAGCTCAAAGAGAAAAATCCCGATTTGATTATCAACCTGATGGGATGTCTGGTGGGAGTGCGCGGCGCGGAGAAACTCAAAGCGCGGCTGCCCTACGTGGACGTTTTCTCCCCGCCGTCTGATCCTGGTCCGTTGATTTCTCACCTCACCCAGGGCGAAGTCCACTCGATGGAGGATGCCGAAACCGCCCGCCGCTTCCTGATCCTGGACGATGAGTTGATCCTCCCCCAAGCCGAGCAGGGTAAGCTCGTCAGCGCGCATGTACCGGTGGTATACGGCTGTTCACACGCCTGCACCTTTTGCATCATCCCATCCAAACGCGGCGGAGAACGCTCCCGCCCTGTCGGCGACATTGTAGCCGAAGTCCGCTCGCTGGCAAAACAGGGTGTAAAGGAAGTGACCCTGCTTGGACAGATCGTTGACCGCTACGGCAAGGACGTCCCCGATGGACCCAATCTCGCGGCACTCCTGCGTTTGATTCATGAAGTGGAAGGCATCGAACGCATCCGCTTCCTGACTTCGCATCCCAACTACTTTGGCGACGATCTGATCGACGCCATTGCCGAGCTTCCACGAGTCATGCCGCACATCGAACTCCCCATTCAGGCGGGCGACGACGAAGTGCTGGTCAACATGAAGCGTGGATACACGCAGCAAGATTACCGCAACCTCGTGACAAATATCCGCGAGCGGATTCCCGACTGCTCGATTGCCACCGACATCATCGTCGGCTTCCCCGGTGAGACCGAAGCGCAGTTCATGGAAACCTACCGCGTCCTCGCCGACCTGAAACTGGATGTGGCTCACCTGGCGCGATACTCCGTCCGCGAGGGAACCGTCGCCACCCGCCGCATGGAGGACAACGTCACCGAGGAAGAAAAGATGCGCCGCTTCCGCATGTTGGAAGATTTGCAGGAGGAAGTCGTCGCTGAGATCAATAAAAAATATCTCGGTGAAACTGTGGAAGTTCTATTTGAGGAAAAGGTCAAGCGCCGCTGGAAGGGACGCACCCCCACCAACAAAATCGTCTTCGTCGAGACGGAGGATGCCCTGCGCGGCAAACTGCTCCCCGTCACCGTCACCTGGACGGGACCGTGGTCGATGCAGGCGGTGTTGAAGTAAACCAGTGACAGTCAATTTGAAATTGACTGTCACCTTTCATTTTGTGGCATAATCGCCGCATGACTTATTCGGCGGCAATCATCGGCGGTGGACCTGCGGGGTTGATGGCGGCAGAGGTATTAATTGAGCAGGGGGTGAAAGTGGATGTGTACGATTCCATGCCATCATTGGGACGCAAGTTTTTGATGGCTGGCAGGGGCGGATTAAACCTGACGCACTCGGAGCCTTTCGAGCAATTCATCTCCCGTTACGGAAAGCGAAAAAACGAAGTCCAAAAATGGCTGACGGATTTCACGCCCGACGACTTGCGCGAGTGGACAGGCGGACTTGGCGTCGAAACTTTTGTCGGCACGTCGGGACGGGTGTTTCCTGTCGGGATGAAGACCAGTCCCCTGCTAAGAGCGTGGCTCAAGCGGTTGGCTGATTCTGGCGTGGAGTTTCATCTGCGCCACAGATGGGTCGGTTGGAACGCAGATAGATCTTTGAAATTTGAAACGTCCGAAGGCGAGAAAACGCTCCACGCGGATGCGGTGATACTCGCTTTGGGCGGAGGCAGTTGGGCAAGACTCGGCTCGGACGGGGCATGGGTAAAATGGCTGGATCAGGCTGGGGCGGAGGTCAAGCCGTTGAAGCCGTCCAACTGCGGGTTCGACGTCAAATGGAGTCCGCACTTTCAGGAAAAGTTCGATGGTCAACCCATAAAATCGGTGGCGCTGTCGTTTGGGGAATTTCACCGGCAGGGAGAATTTATCGTCACCAAAGACGGCGTGGAAGGAAGTTTGATCTACGCGGCGTCGGCATCCATCCGCGACGAGATCGAAGCCAGGGGGGAAACAGTCATCACGTTGGACATGTCGCCAGACCGCAGCGAGGAATGGCTGGTGGAAAAACTATCCAAGCCGCGCGGCTCGCGTTCGATGTCGAGTCATCTTGAGAAGACGATTGGCTTGAAAGGCGTGAAGGTTGGATTGCTGTATGAATTCATGTCGAAAGAAGATTTTACCTACCCGGAGCGGATCGCGGCTTTCGTCAAGCGGATGCCCATCCCGTTGGTCGCGCCGCGCCCGTTGGATGAAGCCATCAGCAGCGCGGGCGGCGTGACCTTCGAGTCGCTGGATGAAAACCTGATGCTGCGTTCAATGCCGGGGATTTTTTGTGCGGGCGAAATGCTGGATTGGGAAGCGCCGACGGGCGGCTACATGCTGACTGCGTGTTTCGCCAGTGGTCGCGCGGCGGCGGCAGGAGTGTTAAAATGGTGGGGCAAGGCGAATCCATCGATGTCACCAAAATTCTAAAAAGGAAGGCAGAACCATGGAAGACAGAATCAAGATTCAGGAATTGATCGCTCATTTCGCCAACAGTTTCGATGTGAAAGACTGGGAGGGATTGCAGTCCTGCTTCACCGACGTCATTCTTTCAGACTATTCCGACCTGCGCGGCACGCCGCCCGAGAAGATCTCGGTCAAGGAATATGTGAGGCTGCGCCGCGAGGGACTGGACCCGTTGAAGATCCAGCACCTAGTCAGCAATTACGAAATCAAGTTCATCGACTCGGTCACCGCCACATGCCGCGCTTCGATGGTCGTCTGGCGCAAAACCGACAAGGAAAATTTCACCACCCATTGCATGTACACATTCAAGGTGGTTGCTCAGGGACCTGAGTGGAAGATTTCCGAGATCACACAAAAGGTCTTGTGGAACGAGGGGACACCATCCATCTATAAAGGTGCGAAGAGTTAGGTTAACCGCAAAGAACGAGTGGGCAGTACTTCCCTGAACTATTCACCGCCGCAATATTCCGCCTGCTACGGCGGAATATTGCGGCGGGCAAGCAGGGATGAAGCAGATAATAAAATAGAATGGCCTTTGGAGAATTGATGTTTAAAAACGGTCCTGGCCTTCGTTTCAGGCTATTTATTTATTTAGCAAGTATTGAGTTTCTATTGTCAGGAACCATCACCGCTTTCCTAGCTGTAAGGCAAGGTCTTGAAGCTACACTGATAATCTCAATATTGATTGCTTTTGCAGGATTGTCAGGCATTTTTATCCCGGTTTTGCTAAAGCAAAGGGATAATATTGAAAAAAGAGTAATGGATATTTCAAAGGGAATGATTGTCCGATCACTCCCTTTTATCATCATTTTTCTTTTGGCTGCATTTTTTTGTTTTGCAAACCCAGACGCCCATACTGCTCTATTGTTATCCCCTCTATTTGTATGTGGTTGGCTAATTGGAGTGGAACTTCTTCTGTTGTTTGACCCAGCTCAATCATACGAAGAAGGCGGGAGCGTACGTCCGGCAGACAGCAAAAAGAAGGTGATCGGGATCACAAGCGCACTTCTTGCCTATGGTTTTTTACTGCTTCCTTCTCATATCCCCACATGGCTTGATGGCATTCCCTGGGACACGTCAATCGAGTTCGTATTTGGCGCGTTTGCCTTACCATTGATTTTTATAACCGGGTGGAAATTTTTCGCGAAGCGTTTTTATATTTTCTCATTTGGTTTTCTACTCCTTGTGAAATTCGTTCTCTTTAGTCTCCTTCCGCAGGCAGGCCTGGGAATTTACGCCTTCAGCAACGAAGAGTCTTTTTTAACCAGCCAGTGGGAAAGAAGCTACCAGACACTTGCAATTCCCGGCTATACAGAGGTCATCAACCGTCCATATTATGGACTGCGCGAATTTCCAATAGAATGGATAAATAAACGCTTTGGTTTCGAGGAAAACGAGTTTTGGCTCAAGCTGGAATTAAGTGGATACATCAATTTACAAAAGAATGAAAGGCTAGTATTTATAGCGCAAGGGGCAAGAAGCATCCAAGTGGAGTTTCTGGACACAAACACACAAGAAACCGTTCCCATCGAATTTATCGAGAAAATCGAGGATGCCAACGATAAATTATATGAGTCCATTCCAAATACCCGCGAGGTAAAAATTCAGGGCACACTCCTTTTCGATATATACGGAACAATGCGGCTGGAACCAATCATCTTATATGCTGATGGCTCGACAAAATCTCCTTTTAAATCTACAAGAATATGGACCACGTTGGATGGCGCAAATTATCCTGTAAACCAGGTAAACACCTTTAGCTTAATCCTGGATACGCTGAGCCTTTTGTTCATGAGTTTGATTCTTGTCGGACTATCTATTGGGATACGCACCTTGTGGAAGGATGGAAAAATTTCGATGATCGACCTTTATCTTGCGTCATCGGGACTACCATTATTTTTCGTCGTCATGCTGGTTCATAAACAATATATGAATGTTTTGGCGCTATCAATTCTCCTTGTTTTCTTCGCCGTGAAGTCGATAGAACTATCCTTGCGCCAATGCCACATGTCAGGAAAAGTATTTCTATTCTCCGTCGGCATCGCGACGCTGTTCATGTTCATTGCCCTGGATATACACGAACTCCGCATGGTTAATAGCTTCCCAACATTCCATGATGGGCACGAGTATCAGATATTTGCGCATAATATCTATGTAAACCAGGATATTTTCCTCGTGAATACGCCGCCCCGGGCCTACAAGGTGCTTTTTCCATATATCGTCGGTGCCCTTCATGTTCTGTTTGGGCAGTCGGTAACGCCACAATTATTTTTTTACGCCTGGTGTGCCGTGTTGAGCAGCGCCATTCTCATCGAAATAGCGAAGGAACTTCGCATGACCATAAAAGCATCGCTCATCGCCGCGGTCTACTACCTTTTGACATTATTCCTGCCTTCGCTTTACATGTACTATTTCCGCTTTGGCTTGATAGAACCCTTCTCGACAGCCTCGCTGTTCCTCACAATTTACTTTGCCATAAAACGACAGCGTTTCAACATGTTTCTGACAGGCATGGTCACAGTCCTTCTGCGGCTCGACTATCTTGGAATTACTTTCTCGGCAATCCTGCTCATGTCCGACCCAATGGTCGGCGCGCAAAAAGCCACCTGGGTGCAATTTTTCGACTGGCTAAAGAAAAGCTGGAAACTTCTTATAGCCTACGCCGTAGCTCTCTGCCTGCCAGCTTTTATCTTTGTCTTGGGATATTTCCTATTTACTCCTGATTACAAGTTGAATGCCGCCGACACAGATCAAACCTCGTTGATGAGCGTCGTCGAAGGCATGGTCAGAGTGATTGCCGGTGGCACCCCCGGAGATTTGCGCGAAAAAATTTCAGATGCCCCCACAGACGTGTTCTTGATATACCTGCCCCTGCTGTTTGGTTTCTCACTCGTGCTCGCGTCCGTTTTTCTTCGCACAGGAATTTTGAAACAGCTTGACCTGCGCCTGGGACTGATTGCCCTGAGCCTTTTACCAGCCTATATTTTTGTACGCCCCACCGTTTACCTTCCACGTTTTAGCCTGCCACTCCTTCCCATTGACCTGATTCTGATCAGTTTATTTTTACATCAACTCAGGCAATGGAAATTGCCCAACTTCAAATGATGACGAACTGTCCCGAATGCGGCGCGACGAATACCCTCTGCAAACCCCGCTTTGACGATTTCCTCGTTTTGGAATTCACAGATGCGGACTATGGTGCCGTCCACCACCTGACCGTCACCGCATACATGCTCCAGCACTCCAGCAAGTTGACCCGCGAAGGCTGGCTCCACATGCGCGGACTGCTGCGCGAATTCCTCGTGGAGGACAAGCCGCCTCAATACGTCCGCAGACAAAACAGGGATCTGGTGGACAGCGGCAAGCGCAAATTCAAGATTTCATCAAAGGACGGCTTGCCTGTCATTCAAAAATCCACGTGGACGATGACGATTCTCGATGTCCGCGCGGAGAATGCAGACGCCTATTGTGAAGATGTGTCCGCGTGGGCAAGGGCGGTATTGGAAGAGGCAGAGCAAATTATGATATGATGCCGACATTGCGATGATCGCACAATTTTGAGAAAGCTCGACGAAGAGTTCCCAAGAAAACCATAGTGCTTGATGACAAAGTAGGTAAGGGTCAATTGTATGTTCAAGATATTTTGCGACGAAACTTGGACAAGTCAGAGTGAATATAAAAATGTAAAAATCCCCTATATTGTGTTTTATGGGATTATGCTTGAACAATCACATGAAGAGGCGTTGTTGCAAAGGATAGATTCGCTCAAGAGGCAAAGGGGATTATTCTCTTTAGAGAAAAACGTACCAATCGAAATCAAATGGCAAAAAGCCGAAGAAGAGTGGAAATCTGCCAGAAAGTTAAATCGCCAAAACCGATACGAAGATTTTTTGAATATTTTCTTTGATGAATTACAAACCAAAAGAATATCTTTTGGTTATATGTTTATGGAGAAGAACGAATACGATAATAGGGAAAAAGAATTTCTAAAGGTTCAGAATGACAACAAGCAAAACTTCTTTTTCATGCTTTATTTCCAATTTCTTTATCACTGCTTTATAAAAAATCAAGTCAAACAACAGCCTTATGAAGTCTGGATAGATAATCATGATATGGGCGGCGAAGGTCAACAGTATGAAATTGGAAGGCTTAGGGAGATACTGAACAAAAGGATTTATAAAGACCACACTGTAAAGAATCAAATGTGGTTATCGGACGACATGCGAAAGAGCCTAGTTGATTCCACTCAACTGGTCAGCTTGGCGGAGTCGAAAAATGAGCCACTGGTTCAACTTTCTGACTTATGCGCAGGTTGTGTAAGGTATATTCTCGAAAACCAGATTGCGCCTCCAAACGCAGGAGGTCAAATGACTTTGTTTGATTCAAATCAGCCTAAAGAGTTGTTGAGCGGAAAAGATTCCTTGACTGATTATTTTTATCGGAGATTGAGAGAGATAAAAGGATATGGGGACTTGAATTTACTAAGTATCTCTTATCATCATAGGTTTAGTATCTTTCCGTTTTCCTATAAAAAATAACTCTTGCCTCACTTCTACCCAAGGATACCCTCATTTCATCTATGATAAACTTGCCGCCAGTACACAAACTGGAACGCGCAATGAAACAATCCCTGCAAACCGCATTCAAAACCTGGCTCGGACTCACCCTGCTGGTCATCGCCAGCCTGGTCGTGATTTATCTCCGCAACGGTATGACGGGACTGGAGCTTTTCATCCAGAGCTGGCCCCTGTCCAACCTGGCTGTGACGTTGGCTTCCACCGCCTTCGTCTGGGTGTTGACGGGCGTTCTGCTTTCCCTGCTTGCAAATCAAAAAATCCACAAGGGGAATCTCTGGCTTACGGCGGGATTCTTCCTCGTCATGTTCATCTATCTCGGCATCCTGCGCGAGCGCTTCCGCTACGGCGACTATCACTACTACCTCGACGCCGCCGCCGCCCTTGCCAAGGGACAACCCCTGCCCGACAGTTATCTCTACCTGCCGCTTTGGGCGTCTCTGCTCCAGTTCCTCGTCCCGCTTGGTGACCAGGGCTTCATGATCATCCTGTGGATTGTCAATGTCCTCGCCCTCGCTGCTTTGTACTTCCTGCTTGTTACCGTCCTCCAACGCTACGGTTTTTCAGGTCGCCTTGCGGTTGTCATCACCATCCTCTTCCTGCTCATCAACACCCCGCTCATGCGGACTTTGGGATTTATCCAGGTCAATCTGCTGACGTTGGACTTGATTCTGCTCAGCCTCGTCATTTATCCCAAACAGGAATTCCTATCCGCGCTGGCGCTGGCGTTTGCCGTCCACGTGAAGACGTCCCCCGCCGTGCTGGTTCTCGCCTTCCTGCTGGAGTTCAACTGGCGCTGGCTGTTTTGGTTCGCGGTTAGTTTCCTCGCCATCGGACTTTTCCCCGTCGTCACAAACGGTGTTTCGCTCTACCAGCAATTCCTGACCAACACCTTCCTGCTGACCCAAATCCCCGACACGAATTTCCACGAGACCTCCTTTGACTCCTTCCTGCGTTTTCTCAATCCCTTCCTTGGGATTCAAATCGCACAGACCCGTCTCATAGCGCTTGCCGCAAAAGCCTTGCTCCTGTTTGCCTCTCTCGCGGTGATGGCGCAATCAGTCAGCAGTCAATCGTTCAACAAAGAGAACCGCCTGCTGAACGCCGTCCCGCCGCTGTTCGTGCTGATGACCCTCGCCTCCCCCATCGTCTGGGACCATCACGGGCTTTTCACCGCCCTTGCTTTTCTGCTCATGCTCAAGCGCATCCACTCCCCGTCCGCGTGGGTTTGGTTTGGCTTCGCCTACTTCCTCGAATTCGTCCTGCCCTCCTTCGACTTCTTCCCCTGGTCGTACGGTCGCCTCATCGCGCCGCTCATCGTCCTCTGGCTGATGTGGCGCACCGCGAAGAACGACGAATCGCCCTTCATCGCGTCGGCAAATGGCTGGCTTGCAAAAATTGCCTCTTGAAATGAAGAAGTATCTTTCCACCGTTGTCCTTGCCACCATCCTGCTTGCGGGCTTGCTGACCTTCAACCAATACGGCGACAGTTGGGATGACCGCTCGCTGCAAAAGTACGCCGCCAAATCCCTCAACGCCTACATCACCTTTCCGCAGCAAGGCAAAGTCAACATCGAACGAGAAGGCCTCGGCTACTACGGTCCCTCCTTCGTGATGACGGTTACCGCACTCTCCAACGCGCTCGACTTCCTCCCCCTCTCCAATCCCGACCTGCGCCACCTGCTCTACTTCCTCACCTACTTTGCAGGTGTCGTCGCCTTTCACTCGCTTGCCAAACGCTGGCTAAGCGACCTCCCCGCCCTTGGCGCCACCGTCCTCTACGCCACCCAACCCCTGCTCTGGGGACACGCCTTCATCAACCCCAAAGACACGCCCTTTCTTTCCCTTTTTTTGATCTCCCTTGCTTTGGGATTTAATTTTTTTGACAAATTGCCCGCGGAATCTGGTCCACGCCCAAGCCGAATCCAACTACTTTTGACCGCGCTTTGGGTTGGTTCTGTTTTCTCGTTGTTTGTCTTCACCGAAAGTTTTTACAACCTCATCGCCAGCCTTGTCCAATCCGCGCATTCTGGGAACGCCAACGTCGTCTCGCTGATCGCCTCCGACATCCTCACTGCCAATCCAGAGATTTACATCCAAAAATATTTCGTCCTCTTCCTCCGCGCCCGCGCCATCTTCTTCATCCTGTTTACCTGTCTACTTGTTTACCTGTACCGCCCGTATTCTGCATTCTTCACTCTCCCTTCTGCATTTCTTCTCGGCTTCACCACCTCCACCCGAATCCTCGGACCCTTTGCCGGCGTCCTCGTCGCCTGCTACGCCTTGCGGACAAAAGGCAAACGCGCCATTCCATCCCTCATTGCCTACTCCCTCCTCTCCCTCATCTCCACCTATCTCACCTGGCCCTACTTGTGGCTGAATCCTGTCGGGCATTTCATCGAAAGTTTCAAGGAAATGTCCCTCTACCCCTGGAAGGGAGTTGTCCTCTTCAACGGCACCAACTACCAAATTACCAATTTACCAACGGCATATCTCCCTGTTCTGCTTGCCATCCAGTTGACCGAACCCGTCTGGGCGTTGTCCCTGGTTGGATGGTGGGTATCTATTCTTCGTAGGGGCGAAGCACGCTTCGCCCATTTGATGGAATCATCCCTGCTATGGTTCGTCCTCCCGTTGACCGCGTTCATCGTCCTGAAAATCGCCCTGTACGATAACTTCCGCCAGATCCTCTTCATCCTGCCGCCGATATTTTTAATGGCTGGAGTTGCATTCGAGGCGGTAAAGCAAGTAAAATGGCAAGCCGCGTTGATTGGGTTGTGTCTCATTCCAAACCTGCTTGGCATTGTGTCGCTGCATCCTTACGAGTATATTTATTACAACCGTTTCATCGGCGGCGTGGACGGCGCTGTGGGACGCTTCGAGCTGGATTACTGGGTCACGTCCTACCGCGAGGCGGCGGAGTATATCAACGGCGTGGCTTCGCCGAATGCCAGCATTTGGGTGGAGGGACCCGCCAACCTGTTCACCCCGTTCACGCGCGAGGACTTGAAAATCTACTCGCCCAACGAAGCGGAGCGCGCCGAAAGTTATGAATACATCGTGGCGGCAACCCGCTACAACTTCGACAAGACCTCCTATCCCGATGCGGAGATTGTATATAAAATCAAGCGCGGCGATGCCGTGCTGACGGTCATCAAAAAACCGTAAATTCCTGCTCCATCAGAGGCTAAGCCCCCGATGGAGCGAATACAGAGAGAACATGAACCTATTGGAAATCCTTTCACAAAAAACCTTACTGGCAGACGGCGCGATGGGAACCATGCTCCACGCGCGCGGCATGAGTTTCGCAAATTGCTTCGACGAACTCAACCTGACCAACCCCGCCGCCGTGGCGGACATTCACCGCGAATACATCGAGGCGGGTGCGCAGTTGATCATCACCAACACCTTCGGGGCAAACCGCTTCAAGCTGGGCAAGCACGGATTGGAAAACCGTCTGGTCGAGATCAACCGCGCAGGAGTGGAACTGGCGCGGCGGGCGGTGGCGGCATCCTTCAAGGAAGGCGTGCTGGTGGCTGGTGACGTGGGTCCGCTGGGCGTGCGCATCGCCCCGTACGGACGAGTCAAACCCGAAGAGGCACGCGCAGCATTTGCCGAGCAGGTTCAAGCGCTGGCAGATGCCGGCGTGGATTTGATCGTCATCGAGACCATGAGCGACCTGTACGAAATTCAGGAAGCCATCCACGCGGCAAAATCGATTGCAGGGGCGGATGGCCGCCCGCCCCTACCTGTCATTGCATCCGTCACCTTCACCCGCGATGACCGCACCCTCCTCGGCGACTCTCCCTCCCAAGTGGCGCAAAAAATCCACGAGGCGGGTGCAGACGTGATTGGCGTCAACTGTTCTGGCGGACCATCACAACTGCTCCGCATCCTCAAACAAATGAAACAGGCTGTGCCAGACGGAAAGTTCTGGGTCAAGCCAAACGCGGGCTGGCCCGAACAGGTGGGCGGACGCATCATGTATCCCGCCGACGCGGAGTACTTCGGCAACTACGCCATTGCCTTCCGCGAGGCGGGCGCAAACATCGTCGGCGGCTGCTGCGGAACCACACCCCAACACATCGCCGCGATGAAAAAGGCGTTTGAAGTCACTCCCTTCCAGGCTTCGGAAGTCTTGGAGACTTCGGAAGTCTCAGACATTGAAGAGACGGACAAAGAGCAGCCCACTCAACTGGCGCAAAAACTTGCGGCGGGGAAATTCTCCATCTGCGTCGAGATGGACCCGCCGCGCGGACTCTCGACTCACAAACTGTTGGCGGGCGCGTCCCTGCTCCACGACGCGGGCGCGGACGTTATCAACGTGGCAGATAGCCCGATGGCGCGGATGCGAATGTCCGCGTGGGCGGTTTGTGATTTGGTCCAGCGCAAAATTGGAGTCGAAACTACCCTGCACTTCCCCACCCGTGGAAGAAATCTTCTGCGCGTGCAAGGCGACCTGCTTGCCGCTCACGCCATCGGCTTGCGGAATATCTTCGTCGTCATGGGCGACCCGACTTCGATTGGCGACTATCCCGAAGCCACCGACAACTATGATCTTGTCCCGTCGGGCTTGGTCAAACTCATCAAGCAGGGATTCAACATGGGAGTGGACCACTCCGGCACGAGCATCGGCCAACCGACAAATTTCTTCGTCGGCGCGGCGCTCAGCCTCTGCCCGAAGGACATGGATAACGAAGTCAAGAACCTGCATCGCAAGGTCAAAGCCGGTGCGGACTTTTTCCTCACCCAGCCCATCTACCGTCCGACGGATGGGCCCAACCTGATCCAAGCCTACGAAGCGAAGCACGGCAAGCTGGATAAGCCGATTCTGGCAGACATCCTGCCGCTGGTCAGCCCGAAGCACGTCAACTTTTTGCACAACGAAGTCCCCGGCGTCTTCATCCCCGACGAGGCACGGCGGCGGATCGAAGAAGCTGGCGACGCGGAGCGCGGCTCAAAGGTTGGCGTGGAACTGGCTGTCGAGTTGATCCAGCAGATCAAGGGTTGGGCGAGCGGCGTCTATTTCATGCCGCAGTTCCACCGCTACGATATGGTCGCCGACATCATCGAAAGGGTCAAATAGGCATGTGGAGAAATTATCTCCAGCGGATTGTTTTGATCGCCGTTGCGATTCTGGCTATCAAAACAGGCATCGCAAACCTCAGGTTCGGCATCGGGATATACAGCCACGACGAGGCGGTCACGATCTGGGATGAGCGCCTCGCCAACCTGACCGCACTTATTCCCTTCGAGCGTGGCTTCGTTGGATATGTTTCGGCGGAGGACATCCCCGGCGCAGTCTTTGAGCCGGACGATGTGGAGGGTGAGTTCGTCCTCACGCAATACGCCATCGCGCCGTTGATCCTTGTCCGAGGGGCGGAGCAGGAGTGGAACTTGCTGAACCTCGATCCCGAAAGCTACGAGAAGTGGATGCGGGAAAATTCCGCCGAATTCAAGCTTGTCGGCTCCGGCGGCAGCGTGTATCTGGTGAAGCGGGTGGAGCAATGAGCGTTCTAGCCCTCCTGGCATTCAGCCTGCCCGTGTTAACGGGCGTATCAATTACCCACATCCTATGGGCTGACAAAAACAATCCGTTCGACTGGATTCTCAAACTATCGTTGGGCATCGGCGTGGGACTTGGCATTTCATCCCTGTCCTATTTTGTGTACCTGATAATCTTTGCCGGCAGTCCATACTTTTTGTATGTGGAACTGTTATTTCTTTTGGCGGCGCTGGGTGTGGCATACCTGAACTATAGAAACTCAGCACACATCCCCTCGCCGCGACTGAAGCTCGACCTTCCGCAAATCGCAATCCTGCTGGTCGCGGTGGTTGTGTCTGTCGCCACTTTTCTTGGCGTTGCCAGTTATGGCTACCAGAGAATTCGCGGCGATTGGGACACGTGGATGATATTCAACCGCTCCGCTCGCTTCCTTTACCGTGCGCCGCAAACCTGGCAGGATGCCTTCTCACCCGACATGGACCTCGTCTTTCACGCGGACTATCCCCCGCTTGTGGCTTTGAACATCGCCGCCCAGTGGGATGTGCTGGACGAGGAAACGGCATTCGTGCCGATGCTTCAGGGACTTCTGTTCTCCTTCGCCACCCTGGGATTATGCTTTGGCGCGCTCACCGGACTCAAGTCACCGGGGCAGGCGGGGCTTGGCTTGATCCTGCTGGCTGGAGTCAGCTTTCTGCGCGAGGGCGGCAGGCAAACGGCAGACGTGCCACTGGCTTTTTACATGCTCGCCTTCGTCACATTCCTGTTCTTTTATTATCGTGAAAAAAGAACCATCCTGATGGCTTTCGCCGGCTTCATGGCGGGGCTGGCAGCCTGGACAAAGAACGAAGGCATGTTCTTCCTGCTTGGGTCTGCTGGCGTCATCACCCTTATCGCACTTTGGCAACGTTCATTCCGGGATGTGCTTTTCTACCTTGTCGGGGCGCTTCTGCCGCTGACCGCAGTCCTTTATTTCAAATTCCAAATCGCGCCTTCGAGCGAATTCCTCAGCGCCGGGTGGAGTACAATTATCCAGCGCCTGACGGATATGTCCCGTCATCAGATGATATTCGGCTCTTTCAAAAATTATTTCCTTCACGGCGGCGGCTGGTATGGCATCGGCATCTTCGTAATCCTGGGCGCGTACCTTCTCCTGTTTTACTCACGCAACAGGGAAAACTCCACCGCGGTACTGGCAAGTCTTGCCATCCTTGTGTTGCAGGTCATGGGATACTACCTCGTTTACCTGATCTCCCCCTATGACTTGAAATGGCACATCGGCTTTTCGCTCGGACGGCTTTTCGACCAGGTCTACCCGGCGGCTGTTCTCGCCGTGCTGGCAGCGACTCGAACTCCGGAGACGGCTTTCTCATCCACATCGGAATGAAAAGGTGAACTCATGCTTCTCACCATCGACATCGGCAATACCAACCTGACCCTCGGTCTTTATGAAGGCGAGCAACTCGGCGCGCACTGGCGTCTCGCCACCGACCACAACCGCATGCCCGATGAATACGGCTTGCAGTTTCTGGGTCTGCTTCAAAACGCGGGCAAAACGCTTGGCGACATTCACGGCATCTCACTGGCTTCGGTGGTGCCGCCCCTGACCGGGCGCGTGATCCAAGCCTGTCGCGAATATCTCAGGCAGGAGCCGCTGGTTGTGGATGCGGGAGTCAAGACCGGCATCAAAGTCCGCTACGAGGACCCCAAAGCTGTCGGCGCGGATCGCATCTGCGATGCGGTTGCCGTGCTGAAGCTCTACGGCGGACCCGCCTGCGTGGTGGATTTCGGAACCGCCACCACCTTCAACGCCGTCACCAAAGAGGGCGAATACCTTGGAGGGGCGATCACAGCCGGGGTCAATCTCGCCGCTGAAAGCTTGTTCACCCGCGCCGCCAAACTGCCTCGCATCGATTTGCAGCGCCCGCCGTCCGTCATCGGGCGCAACACCATCCACGCCATGCAATCGGGACTGCTCTTCGGCTACGTCAGCATGGTCGAGGGGATGGTGGCAAGGTTCAAGGTCGAGTTGGGAAGCGGGATGAAGGTCATCGCCACCGGCGGCATGGCGGAGGTCATCGCAAAGGAAACCCAGGTCGTGGACTTCATCGCCCCCTGGCTCACGCTCGACGGATTGCAAATGATCTGGGAACTCAATCACCAGCCGGGAAATTAATGCTCTCGCGGCGCGAATTTTGAATGAAACAAAGGAATTGAATGAAAAAAGTAGTTATCTTATCTTTGGGGATTTCCATTTTATTGTCTGCATGTGGGGCAGGTGTGTTTGCCAGGTCGCTTCCAACAGCGACGATCACGGTAACGCCGTCCCCGACCGTCACATCCACCATCACTCCCACCTCCACCATCACCCCGACCTTTACCGCGTCGCCCATCCCCACTCCCACCTGGGTTCATCAGGGACCCGATGCCGCGCTTGTGCCGATCATCCTCTATCACCGCATCGCCGTTTCCCCGGATGAAGGGACTGCCTACAAAAGTCCATATTATGTGAAGCCCGAAATATTCGACCAGGAGATGAAACTCCTGCACGATTGGGGCTACACCACCATCACCACCGAGTTGCTGATCAAAGCCATCAAGGAGGGCGCCGACCTGCCGCCGCGTCCCATTGTCATTTCCTTCGATGACGGTCATTTGAACAATTACACCGCCGCGTTCCCCATCATGCAAAAATATGGGTTTACAGGCGTGCTGTACATTGTCGGCAATTACATGGGTGCGGAGAATTACATGACCGCCGAACAGATCAAGGAAATGGCTGCCGCCGGCTGGGAGGTGGGGAGTCACACCATGAGCCACGCCTACCTGACCTCGCTGGAGCCGCAGCGCCAAAGATATGAGGTGGTTGAGTCCCGCACGCTGCTGGAGTCCACGCTGGGGGTGCCGGTACTGACCATCGCCTACCCCTTCGGCGTCAGCGACACCGGCGTAGTGGACTACACCCAATTTGCCGGTTACATCGGCGGCATGGGCTTGGGGTATACCCACGATCAATTGATAACGAATTTATACAGCTTGCAGCGGCGCGACGTCAAGGGGACCTACGACATCAGGCAGTTTGCGTCTTTCCTGCCCTGGCAGGGCGACCCAGCCTTTTTACCGACCAACACACCCACGTCCACGGCAACGCCCTCCCGCACGCCCATCCCAACCTACACCTGGGTTCCATGACCTATATGGCGATTTGTCGCCTTTTCCTTTTGCCCCATAAAAAAACAGCCACCGTTGAGGTGGCTGTTTTAGGGAGTGCCCCCACGGGAATTCGAATCCCGGTTTAAGCCTTGAGAGGGCTTCGTCCTGGGCCACTAGACGATGGGGGCTTGCTTGTGTTGAGCCTGTCGAAACAAGCGGGGAGCATTGTATCACCCCTATTTTTAGCCGTCAACGAAAAAGATAACGCAATTTAAAACAGGGGATTTACCGCACGCGGCGTTTCCACTCTTCCTTCAATTGCAATTCACGCGGACTTAAGCCTGAGTCAAGCGCGAGGAAGTCGGTCAGCAGGCGGTTGAACTGGTTGGGGTTGTCGATCATCGGGAAGTGTCCCGTGCCTTCGAGGTTGATCTGGTGCATGTGACCCGGCAGCGCCTCCGTTCTTTCCTGGGAGGGTATGGAGATGCCGGGGTCATTGGGACCGTACACAAACAGGCATGGCACGCCAAGTCCGCGGATTTCCGGGAAAAGATTCGCATTCGCCTGGATGTCCGCCATCGAGGCGGCAACCGCCCTTGTATCCGCCTTGGCTGCATCAGAAAGGGCGGCATCGGGGGTGCGCCCGCCCAGCCAGTCCACCAGTTCGGGGATCGGCGCGGTTCTCATACGGGTATGGATCGAAGCGTAGTCAAAGGGCCAGTTGATCGCCATCATGCGGTCCACAGTTTGGGGCCATTGCTTGAGATATGAAAAAGCAACTGCCGCCCCAAGGTTATGTCCAACCAGCGCGACTTTGCCGATTCCCATCTCTTCGAGGAAGCGTTTGATCAGGTCTGCCTGACGGTCCAGGGAATAACGCAGCGGGTCATGCTGGGTGTCGCCAAATCCGAACAGGTCGAGCGCATAAGCGCGGAACGACGTGGATGCGATCTGCATGGCGTTAATCCAATATCGCCATGAACCGACCCAGCCATGCAGGAAGATGATGGGGCGTCCCCGTCCCAAAGCTTCGTAATGCACCATCGAACCGTCAAGTATGATTGCGCTCATCGTTGATTGTTATTTTCCAAATTTTGCCAGAATGGTCTTTACACGTTCCGAAAGCTGGTTGGGCGCAAAAGGTTTGAGCAGGTATTCCTCCGCGCCGGCGTCGAGTCCAGTTTGTATTTCGGCGTCCTGTCCCTTGGCGGAAAGGAATACCACGGGAATGTCCTTGAGTTTTGCATCCGCCTTCATCGCGCGGCAGGCGTCATAGCCGGTCATCTTTGGCATGCGCACATCCATGATGATAATGTCGGGAACAATCTGGGAAGCCTGTTGAAGCGCCTCTTCGCCGTTGGAAGTAGCCGTAACCTCATGCCCCGCAAAACGCAGGGTGAAGGCAACAAGTTCACGAATATCGGGTTCGTCTTCTGCGATCAAGATTCTTGCCATTCAAGCTCCATTATTTAAAATCGGCAGGGTGAAGGAGAAGGTGCTTCCCTCGCCCGGCACACCCGTGCTTCTCATCCAAATTCGACCCTTGTGCATTTCGACCAGTTGACGAACGATGGGCAGTCCCAGACCCGTTCCGGGCGTGGCAAGGACGAGCGGGTGTTCGCCGCGGAAGAAACGCTCGAAGACGCGAGCCTGATCCTCGGGCGCAATGCCCACGCCATTGTCCTGGACATCCACCTGAACCTCGCCGTTCTGCTGGTGGATGTTGATGCGGATGGACCCGTTACCGGGCGTGTAGTTGTAGGCGTTGTCAACCAAGTTGCCCATGATTTGCCTGATGCGCTCCCCATCGCCGATCACAGGGGATATCTTTGTGGGCGCATCCAGCGAGAGCGCCATGGGCTTGTTCTCCTGCTGCGAGCGGCGCAGGGTTTCGGTGATGATCTCTTCGGCAATCTCGCGCAGGTTCACAGACTGTGGGCTGAGCGTGACGCGCCCGGCTTCGATCCTCGAAATGTCGAGCAGGTCATTCACAAGGATGTTGAGCCGGTCAATGTTATTGCGGACGATTTCCAGGAAGTGCATTTGGTTCTCGTCCAGGGCGCCCGCCGCACCCATTGTCAGGATGTCCACATATCCCTTGATGGCTGTCATCGGGGTACGCAACTCGTGGCTGACCGTCGCCACAAATTCGGATTTCAGGCGATCCACTTCCACTTCACGGGTAATATCACGGAAGATGGAAACCGTGCCAAGGAAGTCGTTTTGCAGGATCACAGGCGCAAGGTGGACAAGCGCAATACGTTCGTTTTCCAGTTCCAACTGTTCGGCATACATTTCGCCGGACTGGTATGCAGACGGGTCCTCAGACCAGTGACGGATGGTTTCCATCCACGTGTTTGCAGATTTTCCAAACAAACCGCCAAAGGATTCGAGGGGATTCCCAAGCAGTTTGGATTTTTCGAGAGCAAGGATGCGCTCGGTGGAGGAATTGACGAAGGTAATGCGGTTGCCCGTGCCGGTGACCAGCACTCCGTCTGCCACCGCCTCCAGGATGGCTTGCGAGCGGCTGGCATCCTCCTGTTCCTTGCGAAGCATCACGCCGAGGCGTTCCGCCTGGTCGCGGATCAATTCGTACAGGTGGGCATTGTTGATCGCCACCGCCACCTGTCCGCCGATGGCTCTCACAAGGTTCAGCATTTCGACGCTGAATGAATTCGCCTCGCGCTGAAAGACCATCAACACGCCGATCACGTCCTCGCCAACCTGCATGGGGACGACGATGGCGCTGCGGTGATCCTGCCCGGATCTGGAGCTTCGCATCCAGCGCGGATCCTGGTGGAGATCGTGCGCCAACACGGATTCGCGGTTTTGCACAACCCAGCCTGCGAGTCCCTCCCCCACTCGCAAGGTGAACGAACGTCCGCTTGGCTCGCTTCGGTCTGTCAGGTAGCCATAGCCTGCGCGGTAGTGGAGCAGATTATCCTCCGCGTGCAACAGCATGATGGTACCCTGCTCGGCGCCGACAGCCTCGTTCAACAGTGACAGGGTACGGTTAAGGGCGCGGTCCAGGTCGAGACTGGAGGACACTTCGGTGAGGATACGCAACAGGGTTTCGGTGTTTTGCTGTTCACGCTGCAACTGGGCGGTACGCTCAACCACGCGGATTTCAAGCTGAGAGGCGAGGTTTTGGGTCTCGGCAAACAACCGTCCGTTTTGGATGGCGACGATTGCCTGGTTTGCAAGCGTGCCCAAGATCTGCACATCCTCTTCGGTGTACATTCCCGGCTGATACCCCTGGGCAGAGAGCATACCCAGAGACCTGCCGCTTAGAATCATGGGGACCGCCACAATGGACTGGGTCTCCTGATCCTCCTCGGCGGCCTGCACGGTGCTTAACTTGTTTGCTTCTTCAAGCGAAGTGGCAAGAAGCGGCTTGCCGCTTCGAATGACCTGACTGCTCATTCCCTGCCCAAATGGGATGCGCTCTCCCGGAAGGCGTCTTCCGCGGTCGAACATGTAGACGGCATCCACCTCGTTCCTGTCGACATCGAGCAGGGTGATGACAAATGCGTCCAACGGCATGAGGCGCTCCGCCGCTTTGTGCACCGCGATATAGACCTCTTCGGGATCGAGGGCGCTGATATGGGAGCTGGTCTCATTCAGAATGGCAAACCGCTCGGCAGTGCGCACGGAGGATTGGAACAGGCGCGCGTTTTCAAGCGCCACCGTCGCCTGGCTGGTGATGGTTCGGGCAATTTCAAGCTCGTTCAAGCCAAAACGATTTTCGCCCGTCATCTGGGCAAAGACAAGGGCTGTCAGGTTTTGACCACTGGTGAGCGGAAGAACCAGGAGGGCGGTTGTATCCTCGCCGAGCATCTCCATCAACGGGGCGAGGTCCGGTTCGCTGCGTGCGTCGTCCGTGTTGAAAATGCTTTGTGATTCGCGCAGGCGGTTGAAGATGAGCGCATCGGGCAGGAGGCGCGGAAGTTTGATGCGCGCCCGCGGGGCGGATATCCTCCAGTATGCCTGATTCCGCTCAAAGGTCACAACTGAAATGCGCTGCGCTCCCAGTCCCCTGAGCAATTCGGTGGCAGTCAGGTTCAAGATCTGGTCTGTGTCGAGCAAACCGGTCAGGGCGGAGGCGAAGCGGTTGAGGGTCGTGAGGCGCTGTGACCGCTGGTCCAGTTCGGTGGCGCGGTTCACGCTGTCTTCAAATAAGCGGGCATTGTCAAGCGAAACCGCGGACTGGCTGGCAAAGGTCAAACCGACCTGCAACTGTTCACGGGTATAGAAATGCGCCTGCCATTTTTCGACCGCCAGCACGCCAACCAGTTCGCCTTTGGAGATCAGCGGAATACCCAGCCAGGACAGGTGCGGATTCCCCACCGGCGGGAAACGCGGGTCTTCACGTACATCGTGGACGGAGATGGGCTGCCCGGTCTGCGCCATTTCCTTGAAGAGGGCGCTGTCTTGCACATACACGGACAAGCCAAGACGTTGTTCTGCGTCTGCAAATCCGCGCGCAGAGGCAACCGAAAGACGGTCCTTCTCGCGCAGCCATAACGTGGCTGTATCGTATGGAAGGATCGGCACCAACTGGTCGAGCAGGGAATTGATCAATTCGTCGCTGCTCAGGCTCGAGGTAAGGGAGGCGGCCGCGTTGTTCAAGGCATGCAGTTGCGCGGCGCGTTCCTGCGTGGTCTGCACCAGGCGGACATTGTCGAGGGAGAGCGCGATCTGTTGTGTGAGGGACAGCAACAGGGCTTCGTCCTCCGCAAGGAAGGCTGCGGTTGCATTGAAATTATCCAACACCAGCACGCCCATGCTCTGGTCGGCTGTAATGATCGGGACAAGCAGGCTGGACACCGGCAGGCGTCCGCCTGTTGCCTGGCGATAAATGGCAAGATTCTCAGCGCTTAGGTTGTAGTCGCGCACAAAGTTGATTTCATCCACACGACGGGCAGTTTTATTCAGGAACACGGTGCCGGGTAACGCCTCGCCTGGGCGGTATCGAATTTCCATCATGCTGCCGTTGTCAGCATAACCCGAAGCCGCACGGGGGGTGAGCATTTCCGTCTGCGTATCCCAGACCAGCGCCACACCCGCATGAGCATGTTGGAGGACGCGGCGCGAGCTGTCGAGCAGCGATTTGAGAATCGCATCCGGGTCCATGCCTGAAAGTTGGCGGCTGAAATCGAGCAGGAGGTTCACCTCGTCGAGACGGCGGCGTGTCTGGCTGAGCAGGGAGATATTTTGCAGGATCAGCGATGCCTGCTGCGAAATTTGCAGGTATACCTTGCGGTCTTCGTCAGTAAAGTCCGGCATTGATTCGGGGCTGATGGCAAGCATCGCCGCGACCGTCTTGCTTTCGACCTGTACAGGCAGGCAGATCACGCTTTTCGCGCGCAGCGAAGTCAACAGAGACGCATCATGCCATTCCTCGTTTTCGTCGAGGTTGGAAATGAGGATGGGGTCGCCGCTCTGCAGGCAGGCTCGCAGCGGGTTGCGCTGACCAAACAGGGATTCCACATTGGTGGAACGGGGCAGGCTGCCAAGCACATGCAGCAACCGCGCGCCGTCAACTGTATTTTCCGCCACAAGCGCAATGGACATTCCCAACTGGGTCAACGTCTCGCGTCCAAGCGCAAATAGGGCGGAAGACGCATCGAGCTGTCGGCTGACGGATTTGGTGATCGCCAGACCTGCGCGGACGCGCTGGGTGCGCTGGTCGAGTTTATACAATGAGATGGTTTGCTCCAGGTCCTTGTGAAGCAAAATGGGCAGGTTGTTTTGCGTGCTGTCGATCAACTTCTGCTGGCGCTGCAAGCCGGAGGAAAGTGCGTCGATGCGTGAGCGCAATTCGCCCTGCCGCAGTGTATTGTTGACCACCAACGCGGCTTGCGCGGCAAACACCTCCACCGTTTCGATGGTCGCCTTGTCGGGGCGCAAGTTGTTCGACGGGTTATCCAGACTGATCAAGCCGACAACGTCCCCTTCCGAGTTTTCGAGTGGGACGAGCAAAGAGTCGTTCACATTCCATGAATTGGGCTGTTGGACTGCGGGCGTGGGAACGTCCACGGTGACGGAATGCACATCCGACTGGATGACCGGGGCTTCGTCACTTGGAATGAAGTATGAACGGCTTACCCTAAACTCCGGCTGCATGAGTTTTTTCACACCCGGAAGCGGCTGCTTGCGTGACAGTAATTCATTAAGGGTTTCCTGCGGGATACCCGTTGCAGTGACGCGCCGTAAGAGACCCGTCTCATCCACGATGCTTATCAATACCACGCGGAACGGCGTGGAATCACGAATGCCGCGCGCAATCACCTGTAAAGCCTGGTCGAGCGGCTGGTCGTGACCCAGGTCGTAACTTACATCTGCAAGGCGGACGAGGGTGTCCGCCCGGCGGCGCATCAACTCGGCGCGCCTTTTCTCGGACTGGTACCGCTGCGCATTGTTCAAGGCGATGCCCGCCTGCACAACCAGGGTCTGCAACAGTTCCGCCGCCTCCGGTTTGAAGAAATTGAAGCGCGTCGAGTGCAGGCTGATCAAGCCAATGGCATGCGTTTGATAGGTGATCGGCGCAATCATTGCGGAACGCACACCATCATGGGGCGAGCCTCCCCACTCTTGTAGAAAGTCTCCGACAACCAGCAATTCCCTCTTTCGCAATACATCCTGTTCGATTGGGAACAGCTCCCGGTTGCCCTCGCAGCCCACGGAAAATTCGACCATCGGGTTGTCCAGGGCGCGTTCCTGGTCCAGCAGGAGGACGGAGGAACAATCTGCCTGGCTGATGCGCAAACTTTCGTCATGGATGATTCTGAGCAGGTGTTTGAGGTCGAGCGATGCGCTCAATTCCCTGTTGATGCGGGCGACAGCGGAGAACTGCTCCACGCGGCTGCGCAATGAGTCGTCGGTCTGGGCGTGCAGGTCGGCGGATTCAACCGCAGAAGCCAGCTGGCCCGCGGCGGTATCGACAGCTTGAAGGTCATAGGAATTGAAGTGGTCGGTCTTGAAGCTTCCCAACATCAACTCGCCAATGCTGCGTTCGCGGACCACCAACGGGACGATGATCGCCGACTCAATGAGAAGCGTGGTCGAGAATGGACGATAAACGGATAATACGCGCCTGTCTGTGCTGAGACGCCCGGAAAGGAACGGCTTCTGGCTGCCGGATACCGTGTATCGATAATTCGGGTCATCCATGAAAATTTGAATTACGGAATTGCTGACCTCATCCGAAATGCCATACGTAGACTCGCGGCGCAGGCGCAACTCGCCGCGCGACTCATCCATCAGGAAGATCGCACCCACATCCGCCTGGAAAAGATTCACCAATTCCTGTATCGAGTATTTTAGAATTTCCTCCACGGTGGCGGAGGAACTCGCAAGGCTGGCAATGCGCCGCAAGGCATCGGAACGCTGGGCGCGCGCGCGCGCCTGTTGCACCAGCAGAATATTCTCTATGATCGCCGCCGCCTGGTTCGACACAATATTCATCAGGCGCAATTCTTCCGGGGTAAAGGGGGACGCACCGTGTTGGTGATGCCCCACCTGCAAATATCCAAGCATGCGCCCGGAGGAAACCAGGGGAACGAGCGCTATATCCCGCAAACTGGCTGCCATCGCAATATCGGAAAGTCCAAGCATCAACCAGTTTTCATCGGCTGGCGCATTCAACGTGAGCAGAGGCTGCTGGCTCGTTATCACTTTTTCAGCCGGGCTGCTGGGCGCAACGGTGGTGCGGTAAATCTGAACAAAATGGGACGGCAATCCGCGGAAAGGAATCTTGCCTTCCAGGGTGCGCTTCTCCTCATCGTACAGAAGAAAACCGATGATTTCAGCCTCGAACAGAGGTGAGACACTTTCCACAAGCCTGGCAAACAGGTCCTGCATGTCGCGAATATTGCCCAACGCCTGGTTGAGGTTCGCCAAGCCCGCAAGTTCAGCGACGCGCTTCTGCTCATCCTCATAGAGTCTGGCATTTCGAAGCGCCACAGCCGCCTGACCGGAAACCAAAAGCAATAAATCCAGATCGTGCTGACCAAACCGCCCATCACCGGTTTGTCCCGCCTCCAACGTGCCAACCAGTTCCCCGCCGGCGATCAGTGGAATCCCAAGGTAGGATTGAACAGGGGGCAATTCACTGTTTGCAACAAGTTCAGGTTGGGAACGCATGTCGGCAATCAGGATGTGGGTGCGGAGTTGCGCCAACCGGCTTGTGAAATTGCCGAATTGCGATGCCGAAGCGCGTACCGTTCCCGGTGAACTTGAGTCAGCCGGATGGAAGCGATGGGAGACCAAAAATTGATCCTCCCCATTCCACAGGTTCAGTTCGAGCATGTCGGATGAAACGAGCCTGCTTACATTCTCCAGGATGGATTGTATGGTCGTTTGAAGGTCGAGGTTGGCGGCAATGCTCTGGCTGAACTCTGTAATAACGCCCAATATTTCGGCCGAAGCGCCGTTGCCTTGTTCCAATGCGGGGGCATGTTCCTTTGTCCGCAGCGAGAGCAGCATCATTGGGTACGCGCCCGGTACCTCAAAAGACGAAATTTCCACCAGCCTGCCGCTGATGGATACTCGTTTGTGACCGGGGGTTGCGCACAGATCCAAAAAATCATCCGTCGGGCGTACCCTGCGCGCAAGTCTCTCGAGATCGTACGGCTCGTTCTCGTGCAGGCTAAAGTATGTACTGGCCAGCGCGCTGACATATTCCACACGTCCCCCCGGTTGCAGGATGATTACCGCGTCATTCGATTTCGAAGATTCAGGAAATGGGAAGGAATTGGCTTCGCCCCGGGCAGCCGCGGATGTGCGCCGTGGAAAAAACCAAAGCACCACCCAGACCAGTAAAACGAACACCAGCCCGGTAATGAACAAGCCAATTTCCAACCCGGAGGACATGGATAACTCAACTCATCAGGCGGGGGAAGCAGGTGTCGAATCCTGCCGCCTCGCCTCAGCGGCAAGCTCCGTAATTTCACGAATATCCGCAAAGGATTGTAAACTTGGCGAGACCAGCCCGGCGGAGAAGTACATAAAGCCCACCTTTTCAACGCCTCCATCCGGTTTCGGCGCCTGAATGAATCCCTGCTGGCGGTCTATAAAGTTGTAGTGACTCTGAACTTCGTTTACAAACCGCTCTTTTAATCTCTGGCGAATCTTCGGAGCCGCCTCGTTCGTTGTAATGATGATGAAGTTGTCGCCTCCTGCGTGGCCGATAAAGTCGCTGACGGTTCCCAGCTCGTCGACCACCTCGCCAATCATCATTGCGGCGAAGCGCACCACGTCGTCGCCCGCTACGAAACCGTACACATCCTTGAACGCCTCGAAGTTGTTGATGCGCACGTCCAGCAGCGCCCATTCCTTCTCGCGAATGATGCGGCGCAGCTGTTCCTCGATAAGCCGCCCGGCGGGAAGCCCGGAGCGCGGGTCTGTAAGGCTTTCACGTTCCGAACGTCGGATGGCGCCCTGTACGCGCAATTTCAACTCTTCGATGTCAAAGGGCTTGGTGATGTAATCATCCGCTCCCAGTTCCAGACCCTGGAGCTTATCACTGCGCTCGTCCTTCTGCGTAAGGAATATCACAGGGATATGGCTGGTCCGAGTGCTTGTCCGCAGGGTGCGGCAAACCTCGTAACCGTCAATATCCGGCAGCATGATGTCCAATACAATTAAGTGCGGCAGAACCTGCTTTGTTTTATCCAAAGCATCGCGGCCGCGGTTGGCTACATCCACATCGTATTGCAGACTGGTGAAGTATATCTTGAGCATGTTCGCGATGTCGATGTCGTCTTCCACTACCAAAAGCCGGGCGTTACCCATATTGAGCCTCCTCTACCGCATATTGCGTAAACAATTGTACCTTCCGGGAAAGTACGGGTAGAAAAAATAGTTCTGAACTGGTTATTCAAGCGGCACCGTGCGAGCGCTTCGCCGCCCATTTCGGGCATTTTTTCGAACGGTTTCGATCTGTTCATCTGTTACTTCGCGTTCAAAAGAGCGAAAACCGCTCATGCGAAAACCATGCCGCTCCGCAATTGCGGTAATTTCCTTTACACGGTCCAAAGTTATATCCTTGCCAATCGTATAATCCTCAAAACGGCCTTCCAAAGCCAGCGCTATGGTTTCAGCCATGCAGGCATACGCCTTGCCCTCGGGAAAGCCAAAATTGAAATTAAAGTTGACCGGACCCGGCACGTCCACCATGCCGCCGTCAATCACTAATATATCATCTCTTACCGCCGCCACCATTGCAGAAACATCACGGGGGCGGGCTACATCGCAGACCACGCTGCCCGGCTGCAGGTGTTCCGGGTGAATGACATCGTGAATCGAGCTTGTCACCGTCAGGATCAACTGCGCGTGCTTCAATACGTCCATTTTTGTGCTGATTACAAGCTCGCTTCGCGCATGAGCCTTGAGCCTGCATTGCAGGGCCTCGAGCTTTTTCTCGTCGCGGGCGACAAGAAAAACCCGCGCCGCTTCGCCAGCCAGCAGTTCAGCGCAAACGTGACCGATTGCGCCCGTGGCTCCCACAACCGCCACAGTCGCCTCCTCGATCTTTATATCCATCACACGCGCCGCGTCCCGAATGGCTTGTACAGCCATTGCTACAGTGAACGAATCGCCGGTGGTCACGGGGACGTCCAGCGCCTTTGCAATGGTCAGACCGGCGTCGCCGACCACTGATGTGAAGGCGCCGAGTCCGAGGATATTTGCGCCGAGTTTCTCGGCCACGCGACCGGTCTGGATAATTTTACGATAGACCGTGCGCTCAGGCAACTCCATCATGCGGCGGGGCGTATAGGGACATGCGATGAACCAGCCTTTGATGACCTTGCCTGTAGCTTGCGATGTAATGCCTTCGATTTCGGAAATATAAACGGGCGGAAAGAAGGTGGAGAAAAAATCTATCTGCTTTTCGCTCAACACACGTCCTAAAAACGGGAACTTGCGGCTCACATCTCGCTTGGGATCGATGGGGTGGATGATGAATGCGAAACTGTCCATTTTCTACCAGGATTCTGTATCACCTTTCGATTGTTTATGATATAGCACCTGATGCAAGTCCGAGGATTTCAGGTGATGGTGATCGCTATCTTCAAACACGACGTCCCTGTCAATAATGCGCCTTTCCTTCGATGCCGCCAGCACAACGTCCGACTCGATGGTGCGCGCCGGGTAGACGATCATGCCCGCCCCGATGCGGCAGTTGTGACCCACACACCCGCCCAAAACCGGGCGGTTGGAAAGCCCAAGTTTGCCGGCGCCATCGCGGGCACGGATGGGAGCGGGGATCAGGTTATAGTCGGTCCATGTGGAGCCGGCGCCGATAAAGGTTCTCTTTCCGACCACGCACATTTGCAGGCAGGTATTTTGCGCAACCATGCTGTCTTCCATGATGGTGGTCATGAAAAGCGAGGCGCGGAACGGCAGGAAGGTGCCATCCCCCACCACGGAAAGCATCACCTGACAGCCCTGCGAAACGTTGACGTGGTTTCCGATAATTGAATTGTCGATGACCGCCCCGGCGTTGATGGTCACATTATCGCCGATGGTCGTCGGCCCTTTAATGACGGCGCTTGGGTCAATGACACAGTTTTTACCGACCTTCACAACTTCAGAACACTCCAATACCTGGCGTCCTTCATAAATTGCCTTACCGATGATTTTGAGTTTGAAGGCAAGGCTTTCGTTCCCTTTATTTTCGTAGCGGGCACCGCGCGCGAACAAGCCAAACACCACATCGGCGATGAAGATGTGCGCCCAGGCATCAATTGCCATCATGGCGCGCAGGGGGACCTGGAAGACGAGGTCGCCGCTCTTGTCCGCCATATAGGTGGGAATATGATAATAGCCAATCTCGCGCGCCAACATGTCGATGACGAGCGGTTCCACATCCGCTACGGGACCGTTGGGGTAGTACCACAAGTCCGCAAGATACAGGCTTCCGGCGGGTGTATAGGACGTGGAAAGCGGCAGGGCATGATCGCGGAAAGCGGGGTCTTCCGCACGGAAGGCGGCGCGCACAGGCTTCTTCCCCCTGATGGCTTTTTCCATGAATGCGGCGATGTAAAATTCGTCGAAAAACAGATTGTCGCGATAAACAATGGTTGGTTCGCGCACGGGTTTCAGGCGCTCCCCCTTCTTTAATTCCTGCTCGTGCGTCACATACGGTGCAAGCAGATCACGCTGACGGAGCCAGAGCGGCGCATTCTGGATACGCAGGTCACGCGCCGGCTCGCAAAACGGCATGATCGGATTCGGCGCATGCAGGATGATTTTCAGCATGGGGCTGATTATAAATCAAAGTGGGAAATAAAATCGTCCGTCAAACAAAACTGTTAGACGGGAATCAACTCACGAAAGAGGGGTCCGGTCAATCGCGATGGTGCAAGCCGCATCTCCCCTGGCAATGCAAGCCGTCTCTTTCACGTCAAATATCTTCCCACCGCTCAGCCAGCTCAGGGATTCCTGTAACAAGCCCACAGCGAGGTGGCACACCGGCTCTTCAGCCTTCCTTTCCCAGCACAACGGACAGCGTTCGATATGCCAGAGGATTTCATCTTCCCTTTCTTCCACGCGCACCCTTTGATCGGTATGTTTGTTGAAGAGATCGGCAAAGGCTTTCGCGCCGATGTGAAACTTTACGGGAAGGGAGAGCAGGCGGAACGTCATTTCGGTCAGGCCGAGCAGGGAACCATATTCCTTGAGCCCATATTTAAAACACGCGCGCCCAATCCGCAGCGCCATCCCGCGTCCGCCGTGTGGGCCGTAAATCAGTTCGAGCGCACTTTGCAGGGAGCTTATTGTTTCAAAGGAAAAGGCATGATTCGAGCTGGCCGACAAGGGATGTGGGACGGAATTTCCGAGCAGAGGGAGTTCCAGCAAAGCGCCCACTCCGTTTCCCCCCATGATTTCCTCCATGCCAAGAAGCATGATTTTTCCCATTTTTGGGGGATAGAAAAGGGATTCGTCGCTCATGGGGTGGGGACTGGCTGGTCGAGAAAAGCTTTTAGTTTTTGGCTGAATGCAGTCGGCTCTTCGAGCATGGGGAAGTGCCCTTCGGTGGGGAAACGCTCGATCACCGCATGGGGAACCCCGTTTTGCAGAGGCTGCCATTGCCTGGGATGGACGATCACATCCTTGTCGCCATACATGCCCATGACAGGCACCTTGATTTGAGGAATGGAGGGTATCAGGTTGGTGCGGCGCAGGGAGGCAATCGAAAGCAGGAAGGATTCAAGGGTGGTTCTGGAAAGGTCGTTGTCCATCATCTGCGGGAAGCGCGGGTCACGGCAGATATAGGGCGAATACACCTTCATCCCGGCGCGGAACACTCCCATCATATTGAACAGCATGAAGGCAATCGGGCGGTAGCCTGCAAGTTTAAGCAGGGGTGCCAGTGAGGAACCGGCAATGGGCGACCCCACCACCACCACCTTGCTGACGCGCTCGGGATATCTGATCGCCACCGAAAGGCTGACCGTGCCTCCCATGCTGTGTCCGACTAATGGTGCACGGACGATGCCCAACTGCTCCATAAATTGATCGACGAGGTTTATGAAATCCGAAACGGCATAGGTCTCGCGCTTCTTGCCCGATTCGCCAAACCCCCAAAAATCCAAAGCATAGGTGCGATAAAACGCGCCCAGATAAGCCATCGTCTCCTGCCACAGCCCCCACGAGCCGAGCCATCCATGCAGAAGAATTACCGGGCGTCCCCGCCCGTATACTTCATAATGAACTATTCCCTGATCAGTGGTAATTGAAGACACAGCAAAATACAGGTCCTTCCCCTACTTGCCGGATTCCATTTCTTTGAGGATGCTATACAACAATTCAAGCAGGACGGTCTTCACAGTGTCGCGGTCGGTTGCCACGCAGGGCAAAAGCTTCGTCTTGCCGTCGAGACGCAACGCGTGACGCACATCTTCGAGGTCCCAGGCATCCTCCATGTCCTGTTTATTCGCTGCAACGACAAAAGGCGTGGGAGCATACGCGCGGAACGTTTCGAGGATCGAACGCGCTTCGCGGAAGGTTTCGGGGCGGGTGCTGTCGACCATGACGATGAAGCCCAACATGCCTTCCGAAAGGATCTCCCACATGAAGTCGAACCGTTTCTGACCGGGAGTCCCGAACAGGTACAGGACAAGGTCCTCGTCCACAGTGATGCGCCCAAAGTCCATCGCCACCGTCGTCGCGGATTTTACAGTCCGCTCCTCCTCGGAGGAAATCTTCCGTTCGGTGGCAACCACATCGATTTCGCTGACAGACTGGATAAACTGCGTCTTGCCAGCGCTGAAGGGTCCCGTCACTACCATTTTGACCGTTTGCATAATTTCTATCCTTCTAGCCCTGATGACTACAATGTACGAATGCGACCAATTAATTTGTTGATCAAGGTCTTTTGTTCCTGCTTGTCCTGCGCCGGCATCTGCCTCATACTGGGCGCAGCCGCCGCGCCCACAGGACGCACCAGTTCGACCAATCCTGCCTGCAATAAACCATACACGATCCTGCGAACATCGAGATCGCTCAACTTGTTCGTACTGGCAATCTGGCGCATCGTGTTCTTGGGATCGACAAACTTGACCACTTTCCACTCGTCGACGCTTAGGTTTACATTGGTAAGCGGTCGTTCGGTGAACTTCAACGCCATGTCTAGGCTTGGAATTTCGTCCTGCAACTGCTCTAGTTCACGCAGCTGGCGGGAGCCTTCGATGATAATGTTTTCAAGGTCGAGCTTCACATTGATGCGGCCATCCGGGGGGAGAAGGTCGTTCTCGAAACGAAAGATGCCCTCGACCCAAGTGAATAACTTGCGAACAACCTCTGTGAAATACCCCTGCAAATTCAGGAGGATATCCTCCTGGGTGACATAGCCCGCATTGATAAGAAGCAGACCAAGTTCCTTGTCGGTCATCTGCCCGGCGCGTTCCACAATCGCACGGTATTGATTAACGTTGATCTTGTTCGCCTTGTGCAACACCGAAGCCAGCCCCCCATCCTCCTTGCCGATGTGTGCATAAGCCAGTTTGCCATCGCGGAAGGAGACATGAGCCTGTTCCGAGGGACCGTCAAGGATCAGCGTGCCGGTCTTGCTGGCAAGGTTGATAAGGTTGAGAAGTTGTGTAACCGTAAAATCGCGCAAATTTCCACGCAGAGCCATATATCCTCTATTTATCCCTTCACAAGGGACGGATGCAAAAATTATACATGCAAGACGATAATGCGTCAATTAACCCGGCTATCATTATTGTGAGGGATGTATCCGCCAGGGACGCCGCCGAAAGCGAGTACCTTGGATAGGCTCTTAGTAAGCCATAAGCGACGAACCATCCATGGCGGTCATAGTCACCCGGCAGCATTTTCCAGCGATCCTGGGTGTCTTCCAGTTGAAGATGAATTACCACGTTGCTTCGTCATATAATACCCACGGTCACAAATTGCGCTTTCCGCCTTCAGAAAAAGCGCAATTCCCTGGCGCCGCCTGCCAGGGCAGGTGTGTGACCGAGTGCGGTATAGCACAGACTGGTGCCACCCGTGGCAATGAATTCAACTCCATCGGTGACGGCGTTGGCATTGCATGTGTTTTCCGATTGCAGCGTAAAAGACTCCAGATTTCACCTCCTTGAGTGGAAGCTTCAATGGGCATTTCATTTCCATGAGAAAAAGCAACCTCCCGTTTGTGGCGGGAGGTTGTTTGTGTAATCAGGGTAAAAACTACGGCGTCGTGGTGAAATCAAACGTCTCCGACCATAAACTTGGACCGTTCGAGGCCTTTGTCTGCACCTTCCAGAAGTACTCCGTGTTGGGGAGCAGATTTGTGGTGAACGTATATTGCAAGATGTTTGTTGGCACAGTGACGGCCTTGACTAACACGGGAGTAGCGCCCTTTTTCCAGATTTGCAGGGTGTAGCCGATATTTCCCGGTACATTGTTCCAAGTAAATGTTGGTTTGAGCGGGACATTCGTCGCATCGTTCGCAGGGGTGGACAGGTCTGGAGGCAGGATGATTGTGCGGAAATATCTCACAGCCGACCAGTTGCTCATTTCGCCCGCTACGTTGACCGCGCGCACCCGCCAGAAGAACTTGGTGTTGGACGCCAGATCACTGCCCGGGGTGAAGGTCGTCGAGGAAGGCGTACCGCTGGACTCAGGGCTGGTAAAGTCTGAGTTGTTGTCCACCTGAATGATGTAGTGATCTGCATTGAG
This sequence comes from Chloroflexota bacterium, assembly GCA_016234555.1. Lineage (GTDB taxonomy): Bacteria > Chloroflexota > Anaerolineae > Anaerolineales > Villigracilaceae > Villigracilis. The sequence goes on from JACRBJ010000027.1 coordinate 72,679, forward strand.
AACTGAATTCCAGGTGAAGGCAGGCGTATAATCCGTGACCAGCGCATTCAAGGCAGGCAGGAGCAGGGTTGGGGCAAGGGGCGGATTGACTGGCATGGTCAAGGAACGAGATGCTGAATACGCCGAGGGACCATTGGCACCCTTGGTCAGCACGCGCCAGTAGAGGGTCATGCCTGCACCCTTGGGCAGATCGACGGTGGGCGTGTAGGATGATCCTACCGGATTGCCGGTATGGACGATCTGCGTGAAGGCGCTGTTCCTGGAAATTTGGATGGTGTAGCCGCTGATAATCTCCGGCCCGGACGGCGCATCCCAATCAAAGAAGGGGCGCAGTTCCATTGACGCGAATCCATCCGCGGGCAAGACCAACACCGGCGGCTGTAGAACTGTGCGGAAGTATCTCACGACAGACCAGTTGCTCATTTCGCCAGCGGCGTTGAACGCACGTACTCTCCAGTAATATTTGGTGTTGGACGTCAGATCAATGACTGGGGTGAAGGTGGGGGTGACGGTTGAATCGTCATCGATCACAGGACTACTGAAGTCCACGTTATCATCCACCTGAATGATGTAGTGATCCGCATTGAGAACTGCGTTCCAAGTGAAGGTAGGCGTGTAATCCGTGACCAGCGCATTCAAGGCAGGCAGGAGCAGGGCTGGGGCAAGCGGCGGATTCGCCGGCATGGTCAAGGAGCGATGTGCTGAATACGCCGAGGGACCGTTGACGCCCTTGGTCAACACGCGCCAGTAGAGGGTCACGCCTGCGCCCTTGGGCAGGTCAACCATGGGCGTGTAGGATGATCCCACCGGACTGCCGGTATGGACGATCTGCGTGAAAGCACTGTTCCTGGAAATTTGGATGGTGTAGCCGGTAATGGCTCCCGGTCCGGAAGGTGCATCCCAATCAAAGAAGGGGCGCAACTCCTTCGAGGAGAATCCATCTGCAGGCAAGACCAGCACCGGCGGTTCCACCACCGTGCGGAATGCCCGGACGAGAGACCATGCTCCATTCTCCGGCAGCGTATCCACGCCGCGCACACGCCAGTAGTATTTGGTATTGGGATCAAAATCCACTGTCGGGGTGAACTGGTTGCTTGTCAGCCCAACGTTCTCCTCGTCCAGCACAATTGCGCCTGGGGCAAAGCCCGGGTCGGTGGCAACCTGGATTTGGTATTTATCGAAGGCTGGAGCGCCCGCCGGAATGACCAACACGTTCCACTTAAAGAGCGGGGTGTAATCTGTGACGAGGGCGTTGTTGGCTGGCAGATTCAAAACGGGTGCGGCGGGCGGGTACGGTCCCTGATACCAGCGTGCCTCCGACCACAAGGAAGGACCGTTGGCGCTCCTGGTCTGCACGCGCCAGTAAAGTTTGCCTTTCGGCAGATCGACACTGGGCGTATAGGTTGACGTGATCGGATTACCCGTATGAGCGATGGAGGAAAATGCGCTGGATGTGGATATTTGAATGGTATATCCTATGACACCGGCCTCCGCCACATCCGTCCAATCGAATGTGGGGCGCAATGTCAGAATATGATCTCCATCATTTGGCGAGACTGGCGATGGGGGCGAGACAACCACCTTGAAGTTCCACCACGCGCCTGTGTTTGCATATACGGTTCCCAGTGCATTAAGGGCACGCACCTGCCAGTAGTAGGTCTGATTGTTGGTCAATCCACTGAGGTTGACGCTCGTGGACGGTGTTATCTCCCATGAAGTATCGCAAACGGTATTGCTCACCGTGTCAATACAATATTCGTATTCAACCGCATTTATGCTGGCAGCCCATTTGAGCGTCGCGTTGACAGGTTGTTTGAGCGCATTGTTTGCGGGGGATGTTTTACCGAATGCAGCGGGTGGCAGGACGGTTTTGAACGACCACTGCTCGAAGTATGGAACGTTGCCAAATACCGTTTTGAATCCCGGCTTGACCAGGCTCACCCGATCGGAGAAATAGAGGGGAATGACCGCCGCATCAGTTTCGACGAGGATTTCCTCCGCCTCCTGAAGGTACGGAATGCGAACAGCTGGATCCAATTCCGCGCGGCTCAGTTGGATCAACTCGCGATAGCGGGCATTGTCCCAGTTCATGAACTTCGGGAAATCATGGTCAGGGTTGAACAGGTCATCGATGATGTTGTGCGCATCGAAGTAATCAACATACCAGCGCATGCGGAAGCCGTTGTATTCACAGGTCCCCGGGTTGGCTTCGCAATTTTGAAGCCATTGGTAAAAGTTATCCTGGTAATGGGTTTCCACAGAGATGCCCAAGACCGTCTCCCATTGAGTTGCAAGCGCATCCATCATGAGCTGCTCGATAGGGTTGGCATAAATATGGATGGTCGGGAGTCCAGCGCCGCCGGGATAGCCCGCATCGGCGAGGAATTGTTGCGCCTGCGTTGGGTTGTATGCAAAGCCGACAGCATTTCCCTGATATCCGGGGAGTTCCGGCGGGATCACGCCGGTAGCCGTCTGCCTCCACGGAGTGCCCAACAAATCGAGGATGGCTTCACGGTCGGTTGCCGAGGCGAGCGCCTTGCGGACGAGCAGGTTGGTTGTGGGATCCTGTTGAAGGTTCAATCCAATATACTGAACGCCGGGCAGGTCTGAATAAACGCGTTCGAACCTGTAATCCGTGTCGGTGTAGGTCTCTCCGGGGGCATCCAGCACCACATCGATTTCGCCGCGTTTATATGCCTCGAATGGTTCATCGGGATCGCGGAAGATGGAAAAGCCGACCTGCGGGAGAAGGACCTTGGATGTATTGTAATAGTAGGGATTCTTCACAAGCAGGAAATGCGCCTTGTCATGCTCGAGGAGTTTATAGGGACCGTTCGCCACAAAGCGGGCGGGGTCCGTCCACGAATTGGGGTATTGATTCAGGACAGCCATGCGGATGGGAGAGATTGCCGGTGTTGCCAAAATCCTGGAGAAGTATGCACTCTTCTGCGCAAGGGTGATCTGCAGGGTTGTGGCATTCAAAGCCTTCACGCCGACGGCATTTTTATCGGTGATCGAGCCGTTGTTGTATCCTTCGGCTCCCTGTATATCGAACAATAAAATCGCGTAATCCGTGGCGGTGTCCGGGTGAAGATTACGCAATATGCCGTCCACATAATCCTGTGCGGTGACCGCCTGCCCGTTCGACCACTTGTTCGCCCTGAGGGGGATTGTGTACACAAGTCCGTTCGTGGAAACGCTGTAATTCAAGGCAGCGGCGGGAATCAATGTCGCATTGTCCCCCAAACGGAAAAGCGGCTCATATAACAGGTTGAGCACGGCAAAATCATCGAACGAATACCCCGGGCGTCTAAGGTCGAAATCATTGTTAAGAGCGACAACCAGCGGGACTGTGCTGGGTGCGACCCATACAGTGTAAGTATCCCATGTGTAGGCGGAGGCGTCGTTATCCTCGTCCTCTATGCCGGCCTCGCCGGTGGAGCCGTTGATGATGTTATAGGTGAATTGCTCGAAGTCTTCATCACCCATGTGACCGAAATCTGCCGTCCAGTTGCCCAAGGCATTTGCCTGAATGTGACGCGGCGTCCAGTCGTCTGTCTCCCAGACATTGACCCAAACGTCGGCGTTGGCGGGAGCGGTTCCTGAGATCGTATCTGCGGACAGGTTCCAGCCGGTCGCTTCGATGTCCACAACAGTGAGCACCTTCGTCGTGTCGCCATCGGTCATGGTGACAATGTGTCCGGGCTCCAGGATGAATCCATCCAGTTCAAAGCGAAGGTAGGTATTCCGCGAGTCCCAGGGGGGATAGTGGGCTTCCTGGGAGTCGGTGTAGTTCTCTGTCCCGACAACATCTGGATCGTCGATTTTCAACGTGACCGTCGCGCCGTCGGGCCATTCGTTCCCTTCGATGGTGTTCTCATTGATGCGGGCGATGATGCGGCTGTTGGGAACGTTCATCCCATACATGGTGGTGTCGCCGTCATCGTCCCACTGCGACGAGTCAACCCAGGAGCCGTAGGTGAGGTCCGATGTTTCCTGTTCATCATCTTCAGTGCCGGGATGGGCAAAATCAGCCGTCCAGTTGCCGCCACTGTCGGTGTCCACGTGACGGTTGATGCACGGACTGGAATCAGGGCATGTCCAAACATCCACTTGTGAATTCGGTTTTCCAACCCCGGTGACGACATCTGTCACAATGTCAATATTGGTGAATTCGAGCGGCAGGACAGTGTGCGTCTTCGTGGTGACACCATCACTTGCACTGACAATGAAGCCCGACTGGATATCGAAATCTTCCGCGAGACTCAAGTAAGCGTAAGTCTGCCCAGAACCCCAGGGAGTCCAATCTTCGATTATGGCTGTGGTCGAGTAATCGGGGTTCGTTCCCGTGCCGGGATCGTCAACTTGCAGGGTGACGGTATTTCCCATCTGCCAATCCACCAGTTCGATCTCGTCGAAGCTCGCCCTGACTTGAATCACCGGATCGGGTATACGCCAATCCGCGCGGCTGGCATCACCGTCCACATCGAAACGTAAGGCGGCGCCCTCGAGTCCAGGTGTCAGATCGTAGGTGCCTTGGTCGCTCCATGGCACTGAAAAGTTGGCACTCCAGTTACCGCTTCCATTGGCAGTGACCATTCGATACGGTGCGCCACCGCGGTAAATTTCGACCACCACTTCAGTGCCAGCAGTGGCAGTACCTGCAATCGTATCGGCGGCGACATTCATATTTGTGACGGCAATGTTCGAAACCGTGTGCGTCTTGCTCAGTGTGCCATCGGTGACCGTAACCACGTCGCCAACCTGATAATGGAAAATCCCGTTCAGGTCAAATTCAGCCAAATATTGGTTTGAATCCCACGGAGCGAGTCCCACCGTGCGGGTGGTGGTGTAATCGGGGTTTTGCGGCGTGCTGGGGCGGTTGATCCTCAACGTGACCACATTGCCGAGCGGCCATTCGCGCGCTTCTATGCGATCCGACGTGACGAATACTTGTAAATGGGGATCAAGCACGTACCAATCAATATCGGTGTGATCGCCGTCTTCATCCGACTGGCGGATTTCACTGCCCGTTCCGGGTACGATATTAAATAAGCGCTGTTCATCCGGGTCCGATCCCGCTCCCGGTACGGAGAAATTCGCCACCCAGTTGCCGGATGCGTTGGCATTGATATGCCGGATGGCACATCCGCTTTCATCACAAAGGTGACCAACCTCCAGGTAACTGTTTGGGGGGGCGGTGCCGGTCAACGTATCCGTTGCTGGATTTATTGACGTGAGCGTCAAAGTGGTTATCGTGTGAGTCTTGGTGGTGGTTCCATCCGTCATGGTGACGTACATGCCAGCCGCAAGATCAATTCCGCCCACGTTGTCAAAGCGAACCACAGTCTGGTTTGGGTCCCACTCGGCCTGGACAACGGTCTGGGGGCTCGACGTAAACTCAGGAGTGCCGTTGTTATCCGTATCAATGGTTAATGTCACAGACGCGCCCAGCGTCCAGCCGTAGCCTTCCACGTTGTTTTGAGTCAACTGGACGTGGAAACGCGGGTCACACTCGAAGTTAACATTGACGTTGCCATCGAGGATGCCCTGTTCCACGCCCGCCACATAATCCTTGACCGCCTGCGGGATGACCGTATCCGTTTCGTGATAGGGAGCCAGCCCCACGCCGTTATTGGAAAGCTCGAACATCGCGGTCTGCGAATTGAATGTCCCGCCCAGATAGTCCTGGATCGTCTGGTAGACGGCGTTATCCAATCGTTTCATGGCGCTGGTGAGCAGTTTGTCCGAGCCGTCCACCGTGCCACTGCCGAAGATAGACAGGTATTGATCGTTGTCAACACCGATGCTGAACACGTCATGCTGGGCGCTGTAAAGGATTGCACCGTTGCCTGTTACTCCTGCCGCCGCAAAGATGACATCAGCGCCCTGCGAGATCATGTCCTGCGCCGTATCTGCTCCAAGGGTGGGATTGTCAAAACTGCCCGTGTAATCGATCAGCACATTGGCATCCGGGTTGGCGCATTGGGCGCCATTGCGGTATCCCTCGGCAAAATCGATGACCGGACCTATTTCCATCCCCGCCACAACACCGATTGTATCGCTCGTTGTCATCTTCCCTGCCAGGGCTCCAGCCAGATAACCGGCCTGTTTCTCGTCGAATTCGGTGCCGCGCAGGTTGGCGGACGGCGTCTCATATGTATAATCGAGAATTGCAAACTTCTTCGTCGGGTTGGCGGATGCCACAGTCTGGACCGCGTCTCCCATGGTGAAACCGATTGCGATGCACAATTCATTCCCGTCGGTCACGCATTGTTGAAGGAGTGTTTCATATTGGGATACGTCGGTGGGCTCATAGAGGGTTCCATCAATCCCCAGGTCAGTTTCAGCTTGTAGCAATCCCTGGTATGCCAGCCAATTCCACGAGTTGTCACTGATCCCGCCTACGTCAGAGACCAGTCCAATTTTGACGCCCGCTGCACCCGCCTGCTGGTTGGAAACAAGAATCAAAGCCAGCAGGACAAAAGTCAAGGCAAAACGCAGATACTTCATTTTTGTTTTCATTTCGTCCCTCCCAAGGACACTTTCTTAGCCAAACAATTGGATGGAAAGGCCGGTTTCGCTATTGACTCCCCAATGCTCGCCCCCACGTCTGTGGGTTAAGCGACCACCATAAAAGCATTGGATCATCGCCGCCATTTAGAATGGATACAGTGATGAAACGTAATGGTTAAATTTTCGGTTAAAAGAATAACGGCTTACCGGTAAGAAGGGTGTTGGACAAACTAACGATAAATTCCCACATTCAGATAATAACAGGAATATTAGGCAGATACAATAGGGAATATGCCATTTTCCACTTGACGCAAACCACCCAACCCCATAAAATCCCTTTATGAAAATCAAGGGCAGCAAGGCGAAGCAAACATGAATTCCCAAAACGATTCTCCCAAATTATTGGATGAAAACGATATTAAGACCTTCCTGATTCTGGCGGGAGTGCTTGTTTGTATCTGCGTTTGCCTGTGCATGATCGCCGCTTTGGTCTGGCGGTATTCGCCCCCCAAAATGGGATTGTTCGAGCCAACACCAACTGCGATCCCGCCGTGCCCATCCATTCCAACAGGCTGGGTGGAGGTGATGAATGATCAGTTTGACGGGAATGTCAATTTGTGGCCCCTTGGTAAAGACACAAATTCCTATGCGGACACAAACACCGAGATTAAAAACGGAATATTGGAATGGTCCTTGACTGCCCACCAGGATGTTTATTATCACATCGAGCCAGGAGCTAACAACAACCTTCAAAAGGATTTTTATTTGACCACCGATGTACGCCAGGCGGATGGTCCCCTGAACAGTGAGTATGGGGTTACATTTCATTTACTCGGGTGGAAGCATTATTACTTTTCCATCAGCGATACCGGGGAAGTCCTTGTTAAAAAACGCAGCAGCCGAGATGGGGATGATACAGAACAATTGTATTGGGACTTTTCATCAAATGTTCGTCCAGGTGAATACAACAAATTGACAGTCTTTGCTCAGGGTTCACACTTTACTTTTTGTGTTAACCAACAGGTGGTTGTCGAGTTGGACGACGATACTTACACAAAGGGGAGAGTCGGCATTGCAATGGGACTTGACCGGGCAGCAGATGAAGCCATCATCGAATACGATAATTACACGGTTTATGCACCGTAAGACAGGCGAACAAAAAGGGAATTTCCGCGTAGGTGCCATTTTCCACTTGACCCTCACTTCATCTAGTTCTACAATTCCCGCCGTCTAATAGTCTATAGGCTGATAGTCTTGTGTGAGGTGGCAGCAGGCTGTCGAACCAGAAGACTATCAAACCATTTGACTATTCGACTATTTGACCATCTGACTATCTAACCAGGAGACTAACAATGTCCGACTATTTGTTTCGCGGTTCCCTCGAACAACTTGACCCTGACGTTTACGAACTGACCCAGCTCGAAGCGGAGCGGCAGGCGCGTAAACTGATTTTGATTCCATCCGAGAGCCAGGCTCCGCTCGCGGTGCGCGATGCGATGGGCTCGGCTTTTCAGAACATCTACGCCGAAGGTTATCCCAACGATACGACCCGCTTCCAGACCCAGGAGGAGATTCTGGATTACGCCGCCCAGTTGACCCATTACCGCCGCTATGCAGACCTGCGTTATTACAAGGGCGTGGAATATGCCGACCTGATCGAGTCGCTGGCAATCCGCCGCTGCGCCGAGGCGTTTGCCGCCAATGGTATTAGCGCGGACCAGATCAACGTCAACGTGCAGGCGCTTTCGGGTGGACCCGCCAACAATGCCGTGTACCATGCCCTCGTCAAACCCGGCGACACGGTGATGGGCATGAACCTCTTCTACGGCGGACATCTCTCCCACGGTTCCCCGGTCAACCGCTCGGGCAAATACTTTAACATCGTCCCCTACACCATCGATCCGGTCACCCAGCAGATCGATTACGACGCCGTGATGGCCCTGGCAAAGGAACACAAGCCGAAGATGATCATCGCTGGCTATTCCTCCTACCCGTGGATTCCCGACTGGAAGAAATACCGCGAGATCGCCGACGCGGTGGGCGCCTACCTGCTGGCAGACATTGCCCACATCGGCGGGCTGGTGGCGGCGGGAGTCGTCCCCTCGCCCATCGGCTATGCGGATGTCATCACCTCGACCACGCACAAGACCCTGCACGGTCCGCGCGGCGCAATCATCATGACCACCAACAAGGAACTGGGCAAGCTCATCGACAAGGCGGTCTTCCCCGGCGAACAGGGCGGACCCCACATCCACATCTTTGCCGCGCTGGCATTGACCTTCAAACTGGCGCGCACGCCCGAATTCAAGGTCTTGCAGGAACAGACCATCAAGAACGCCAAGGCCATGGCAGACCAACTCCAGAAACGCGGTCTCACCATCCCCTACGGCGGGACCAACTCGCACCTGCTCAACATCGACTGCCGCACCATCAAGTCGCCCGACGGCACGACCCTCTCCGGTGACCGTGCCGTGCGCATCCTCGATTTGGTGGGCATCGTCGCCAACCGCAACACCATCCCCGGTGACGCTGTCGCCCTCGACCCGTCAGGTGTACGCATCGGCACCCCGTGGATCACCCAGCGCGGCTTCGACGAAGAGAAATGCCGCCAACTGGCAGACATCATCGCCGACGTACTGCTTGCCGCCGCGCCACACCGCATCGAGACACCCAACGTCAAACGCACCAAGCGCCGCGCCAAGGTGGATTTCAACGTCCTCGAAGAAGCCCGCTTGAAGGTCCGCGCATTGGCTGAATCCGCCGGTGTGGATTTCAAACCCACGACTCACGGCTATCCCCATTTCTTCTACGTGGACGACAAATCGAGCGGCGTCTTCGACATCTCTGGCTTCCGCGTCCGCCAATTCCTGAACTACACCCTCACCAGCGATGTCTCGGCGCTCAAGCCCGGTGACACGCAACCCACCAAGGTCATCACCCCGCGCGGCGAAGTGACTGGCGCGCTGACCTGCGTCGACCTGACCCACTTCCGTTTGAGCGTCCCAGCCGAACAGGGCGGACTCGTCGGCACCTGGCTGCGCGACCACTCCGACGGCTACACCTCCGTCAGGCTGGATGGTCAGCCCGACTACTCCCCGATCCACATCCCGGGGCTGGTCGTCGTCGCCGACTCGAAGGAGAAGCCCGCCAAAGCCAAGGGCGAACCCGTCAGCGAGACCAAGCCCTACTACATCGGAATCAGCAGCGGGGACGGAAAGGAACTCCCCAGCTTCCAGTGGGAGGAGAAGGAATCTCCCCTGCGCCGCACGGCTCTTTACGAAGTCCACAAACAATCGGGCGCGAAGATCATCCCGTTTGCGGGTTGGGAAATGCCCGTCTGGTATTCGTCAGTTTTGGAGGAGCACCTCGCCACCCGTCAGGCGGCGGGACTCTTCGACGTTTCGCACATGGGCGTGTATCACATCGAAGGCGCGGACGCAGCCGCCTTCCTCGACAGCGTGGTCAGCAACGACGCCGGCAAGCTGCGCCCCGGCAACTCGCTTTACACCCACTTCCTGACCCCCGACGCGAAGGTCATCGACGACACCATCATCTATCGCCGCGCCGACGACAAATACCTGATGGTGGTCAACGCCTCGAACGACGACAAGGATCGCACGTGGCTGGAAGCTGTCCGCGATGGCAAGGTGAAGGTGGACAACGCCCGCCCCTGGGCGCGGACCTTCGGCTACGAAGCCGTCATCCGCAACCTGCGCGACCCGAAGGCTGGTCCTGACATGCGGGTGGATATCGCCCTGCAGGGACCGCGCAGCACCGACATTTTGCTGGCTCTCGGCGCGGACGACGTGAACCGCCGCAATATCCGCGCCTTGAAGCGCACCCAACTCTGTGACGCCAAAGTTGGGACGAAGGAAAATGGCATCAGCGAACCCTTCGATCTGATCGTCTCGCGCACCGGCTACACCGGCGAGAAGGTGGCGTACGAGTTGTTCGTCCATCCCGAACGCGCGGCGGAATTCTGGCAGGCGTTGATGCGGGTCGGCGCGAAGATGGGCATCAAAGCCATCGGCTTGGGCGCGCGCGACTCGCTCCGCACCGAAGCGGGACTCCCGCTCTACGGTCACGAGATGGGCGACGGATCGGGCAAGTTCGGGCAACCAGACTTGGGCGTCGGCGAGAGCGGATTCGGCGGCTACGTCAAATACTACAAGCCGTGGTTCATCGGACGCGACGCGCTCATCGCCAGCGAAGAAAAACGCAAAGGTGTGGTGGTCCGCTTCCGCTTTGCGGAGAAGGGCGTGCGCATGGCTCACAACGGCGACCCCGTGCTCGACAAGCGCGGCAAGGTCATTGGCTGGGTGACATCCTGCGCCGTGGACGCCGAAGGCTACCTGACCGGTCAGGCTTACGTCGAGTTGAAGTCCGCTGAAATTGGCACACAGATCGCGGTCTTCCAGTCCGCGCCCAAGGAAGGCGGCAAGGCGCCTGCCGAGTTGAAGAGCGGCGACAAGGTCAACCTGCCCACCCCGGCGGTCGTCGTCAGTCGTTTCCCGATGTAAGCAAACCCAAAACCTTTTACCGCGAAGCACGCCAAGAGCGCAACACTTGCCCTGACGGGCAGTGCCAGGGAGAAAAAAAATTAAAACTTGGCGTTCTTCGCGCTCTTCGCGGTTCAATTTTCTGGTTCTGCCGTTTTTAACGGGAAAATAAAAAAACCTCAGCCACGAATTTCACGGATTTACGCGGATTGGAACAAAAAATCGGTGAAAATCCGTGAAATCTGTGGCAAAGAACTGGTTTGTCGTTTCTCGTCCCGCCAGAAACGGGAGAGCCAATTTTCTTTTTACAGGACGCTCGCTCACATTCTTCGGAGGCATTGCCCATGAAGGTCGTTTGGCTGGGATGGGAAGAAATCTACACCACGCGCCGTGTGCAGGAGGCGGCGAACGCTGCGCGTCAGAGTCTGGAGTTGGACGCCTGCAATATCCACGATGTCAGTTTCAACGTGGAGGGTGGAAAAGCCAATGCCTTTGCGTTTGGAAGGAACCTGCTCGAGTGTTATGACGGGCTGGTGGTACGCACCTTTTATCCGTACATCTCGGAATCCCTGACCCTTGCCCGCCTGTTCCATGAAGCGGGCAAGGTTGTCATTGACGAAAGCCTGACCGACGAGGGCTACGCCGTCAGCAAGATGCACGACCATCTGGTGCTGGCGGAACATGGAATCCCCACGCCGCGCACCTGGCAGGTCTTCAACCCGCGCCAGGTGGAGGAACTTGCCGAGGAGTTGACCTATCCCTGCCTGTTGAAGGGTGTCCACGGCGCGCGCGGCGAACACGTCTATGTGGCGCAGAACGCCGAGCAGTTACAGCGCCGACTGTGGCATTATCCCTACGGCGAGTTGATGTTGCAGGAATACCTCCCCGCAGACGAGGACTACCGCGTGATGGTGGTCGGCTACCATGCCCTGCCTGCCATGGTCAGCCGCAAGCCGCCCAAAGGTGACTTCCGCACCAACTACTCCCTCGGCGGACGTTTCATCCGTCACGAGTTGAGCGAATTCCCCGCCTTCCAGTCCCTTGCGGAAAGCGCCGCCCGCGCCCTGCGCCGCGAGTTCACCGCCGTCGACATCCGCCTCAAAGGCGACCAGCCGATGGTGCTGGAAGTCAACCGCCAGCCCGACTTCGAAGGCTTCGAGCGCGCCACAAAATTCGATGTGGCGAGTGAGGTGGTAAGGTATATTTGTCAGCGGGTGAGTGATAGAATGAATGTAAAGAAGTGATGACGAAGCGATAGGGGTTGAAAGATGGCCCGATCTGCGAGCCTGTGTGAAACCTGGGTAAGGCACGTATTCGAAAGGAAAGCATTATGAAACCGAAACAACAGGAAGAAGTCGAGCAGGAACAGGAAGAGAAACAAAAGGTGCGGCAACAGCAACGGCAGCAACTGGAGCAGGAACAGGAAGAGAAACAAAAGCGACTGCATCAGGAAAGGCAACAACTGGAGCAGGAACAGGAAGAAAAACAAAAAGTGCGGCAACAGCAACGACAGCAACTGGAGCAGGAACAGGAAGAGAAACGAAAACTGCGTCAACAGGAACAGAAGAAACAGTAAAGGTTGCAGCCGTACCACCCGTTTTGACGTGGCGAGTGAGGTGGCAAGATATATTTGTCTGCGGGTGGGGGAAAGTGAGTAGATTCGCGAAATTGTAGGTGTTGAAAGATAAAAGTAGAAAGTTGGGATTGTAGAGGAAGTCCATCGGCTCAACTTTTATCAGTTAAAATATGCTTTAAATGAGAAAACGACGTTCTCCAATCCAATTGGAACAAGAAAAGAAAAGCCGACTCCAATTAGAGGAGTGCTTATCCGATTTTGGCTGGCATCTTGCATCCCCGTCTCCTGATTTGGGAGAGGATTTTATAGTAGAGGTTTATCATGAGGGACAAAATACAGGAATAACCTTTTACATTCAAGAAAAAAGTGTAACAAATTTAGAAGAGCGAAAAACAAAAGACAATCTCTTAGTTTATACGTTGAAAGTAAAAGATCTGAAACACTGGGAATCATTTTCTCTGCCGGTTGTAATTATCGTATGGGACATAAATCTTAGAGAAGGAAAATGGAGTCTTGTCAAAGACCTGATCTCACACCTAGATCAAAATAACCCTAAATGGCGAGAAAATAAAAAGGATGTACAGGTGTATATTCCATGGGAAAATGGAACTAATGATGGAAACCTGAGGCGTTTGAAAGCTGAAATCGGGAAGTTGGTATACCCCTTAATTTCTTTTGGAAAAGACCTGTCCCTTACTATGAAACTCGCTTTTCCAAAAACTCCGGACGGCATGAAACTTCAGAAAGCCCTTGATTTACACATAAAGGAAGGAGAGCCTGTCACTTTAAAAGGTGATGTGATTCAGGAGTTAAAGTTCTCCGATTGGTGGGAAACATGGTTCGGAGGGTTCGACCTAAAAAAAGCAGAAATATATCTAGGCGAAAGTAAACATGACCGCCGAGTACCTGTGTCGTTAAAAATTATCCCAACTAAGGGTAAAACGGCTTCTCTTGCAAATCTTGAGTTTAATCCAATTCGAATCGGGACAGAATTCATGAAGTTTAGTAATGAGCATACAACTTGCCCGTTCCTAGTTACCTTTAGCATGCGGAAAGAGGGTAGCACATCTAAAGGAAATTTAACTTATGCTGTTCGACATGTAGGAGGGGAGCCCCATGAGATTATGGGGTTTCTAGAATTCGCAAAAGCAATAGTGCTTGGAGGTAAGCTGCGAATTGAATTTCGCGATATAAATCAATCTATGTCAACTGATTTCCCGCCCACAAACCAAGAAGTTGTTGATCCAGTATTTTATGATCTAGTTCAGAAGTTGTGTGTTGTGCAAGACAAAACAGGGCACTTTTTCAGAATTCCTGAAAAGGGTATCTCGAAAAAAGACGCCCAAGCAATTCGTGAACTTTTTAATATAGTAGAACATGGGGTAGTCAATTACACAGATATGATAATGACCTTGGGGCCCAAAGGAAAAGGATTGCAAATATTATTGGACTTACATAAACAAGGAAAGTCTATCCATCTTACTTTGACAACACCCGATAGTTATGTTGATCTGTTTGGAGAAAATATTCATACAGGTCCAATGGTTAGAGATACAACAGGTTTTGTTGAAATGAGCGTTATGGAACTTGAAAACTTGATGATGCAGTTATCGTCAGAAGACGCTTTGGATGTGAGGCTTATAAATGTAAATGGTACAGAGACTTTCTCTAAATGGCAGCCTGCTAATTGACAGCGGACTAAAATCCTTCCTCAGTTCGTGGAGGTCGGTTGTGCCGACGCAGCCCGCAGGGCTTCCATGTGCTGAGCGAGGGATTGTGAAGCGCCCCGGTGTCTGGCGTCCGCCCTCCACGAATTCACGAATACTCGAATCGTAGGCGGATATTCGTGAATTCGTGGTCATAATTCGTGGATGGTTTCGGGGTGCGGGCAATTGTCAGCGGGGGAATGTCCGTGTGGGGGGAGGTTGGAGTAAAATAACCGTATGAACCGAAAAGTTCCGCTGAAAATCAGGAAACTGATGAAGGAGTTGAAGGAAGGGCTTGTCCGCATTTACGGGGACAGGTTGAAGGGCGTCTATCTGTATGGGTCATACGCGCGCGGCGATTACCGTCCAGGCTCGGACGTGGATGTGATGATTTTGTTGAAAAACTATAAAAATTACTGGAATGAGCAAAGCAAAATCAGCCAGTTGGCAAGCGATGTCTCATTGGAATATGATGTTACGGTAAGCTGCATCTTCATCAAGGAATTGCAGTGGCAGACTGCCCGCGACGAAAGACCGCTGATTTACAACATCCACAAGGAGGGAGTGCAGGCATGAAGGATTATTCCAGCAAATTGTTGAGCAAGGCGTTGGATGCCATCGAAGGGGCGGAGGCATTGTTGAATATCGACAAGGCGGAAATCGCGGTTGGGCGCGCATATTATTCCATGTTCTATGTTGCCGAAGCTTTGCTCTATAACGAATTTGACGTTAAGCTCAACCAGCATGGTCAGGTCATAGCCGCGTATGGGAAGAACTTTGCGAAAACAAAGGCCCTTGACCCGAAATTTCATCGCTGGCTGCGTGATGGGTTCGATAAACGCATTTCAGGGGATTATGGAGTGGACACAGGTATCGAAGACGATATTGCCGCGAACATGATCAACCAGGCGCGGGAGTTTTTGGAAGCTGCACAAGAATATTTACAAAACTCAGCCGATGAAGAGTGAATATGACTTTAGCAAAGGCAAACGTGGTGCGGGCCGCCCTGCACCGAATGGGAAGACCCGCATCACCATCCGCATCGATGACGATGTGTTGGACTGGTTCCGAAATCAAGTAGAGGAAGCGGGCGGCGGGAATTACCAGACCTTGATCAACAATGCCCTGCGGGCACACATCACACGTCAACAGGAACCGATTGAGGTCATTCTACGCAGGGTGGTGCGCGAAGAATTGCAAAATGCAGCGCAGTAGATTTAGAAATCCGAAGTCGCGAGGCTTCGGATTTTTTGTTTTGCAGCGTGTCGTGTCCGTGGGAAGGGCATTTTAGTAAAATGCCAGTGAGGAAATTCTGTATCCGTGCTGTCGGTCAAGGTCAACGTGAAACATCAAATTCCCCTTCCATCTGCTGTGATCAAAGAACTGAACATTCAAAAAGGTGACAATCTGCTTGTGGATGTGCAGGATAGCGTGGTTGTTTTAATGTCATGTCCCAAACGGTACACCGACTACCTTCAAGGTCTGCATGGCGACATTTGGAAAGGTGTTGACGTCCAAAAGTATCTCAACGGGGAATGCGAAGGATGGAAATCCAAAGATTGATTGATGTTCTCGTGATGGATGATTTTGTGGAATAGTCTTGCCATGACGGACGGTGGGGGGCGGTGAGTCGCATCCGCGCGGTAGAATTTCTCAGGCCATTTCCTGATGGCAATTGGCAGTAAGAAGTTGTATGATAAATTTGTCCCTATAAACATACTCATTGTGGAGGACCTATGTCTAAAGACACACTTCGCCAAATTACCAACGTGGTTTCCGTCATCATTGCATTGACCGTCAACATCCTCGCCAGTACCCTGCCGCTCAACGGGCAGAACACGGGTGAGATCTCAGACCGCTTCCAGGTCTACTTTGTCCCTGCGGGTTACGTCTTCGCCATCTGGGGGCTCATCTACATCGGCTGGATCGCCTTCGCCTTTTACCAGTCCCAGCCCGCGCAGAAGGAAAATCCGCGTTTGCGACGGCTTGGATATTTCTTCGCCCTCAGCGGAGTCTTCAACGCCGCATGGCTGGTCTGCTGGCATTACAACCTGTTTGGGCTTAGCGTGCTGGTCATGTTCACCCTGCTTGGCCTGCTCATCGCCAGTTACCTCGCCTTGAATGTCGGCGGGTCCCCTGTCAGCGCCGCCGAAAAGTGGATGGTGGATATTCCGTTCAGCGTCTATCTTGGCTGGGTCAGTGTCGCCACCATTGCAAATGTCACCAGTTGGCTGTACTCTGTCAACTGGGCTGGATTCGGACTTGCGCCGCAGGTTTGGGCTGTGGTCATGCTCGTTGTTGCCGTCATCGTTGGTCTGCTCATGATGCTCTCGCGCCGTGACAGCGGATTTGCCTTCGTCCTGGTTTGGTCTTTCACTGGCATCGCTCTCAAGCAGGCTGGGACGCCTCTTGTGGCTTACAGTGCCTGGGCAGTCGCAGTGTTTGCCCTGGGTTTGGCAGTCTATGGCATCATCCAACGCCGCCGTGTCACGGCGTAACTGGGCGTAAAATTGTTGATGGATACGCGGTAATCCTCGCCGCTCACGATACCCTGTCCATTACGGTGCAGATCGCGGCGAGTCACGTCTGTGCGAGTGCGACACATATTGACTGGACAGGGGTTATCCATACAAACTAACTTTAGAGGTAGGTAAACATGAAAACTCTTCGAACTCTGACTATATTGGGTGGACTGGGCATCCTGGCGTTTGCATTCGGCTTTATCTTTCAACTCCCACTGGCAACCCGCTTGTGGCCCTGGCCCGACGGGCGGCTCTCGTACCTGTTCGTCGGCTCCATTCTGGCTGCCGTCAGCGCCGCCGCCCTCTGGATCGGCTGGACGGGGGAATTTGGCGCGCTCCCCGCTGGTTCGCTCAATGTGCTTGTCATCGCAATCACCACGGCAATTTACTTTTTTCAGCTTGCTTTTCAGAAAGACCGCCCCGATATGATTCCGTTTGGAGTTGTGGCTTTGGTGTCCGTGGTCGCAAGTGGCGTTGCATTTCTGTGGAGCCGACGGATTCCGCTTAAGGACTCGCGTCCCATGCCGGGGCTGGTGCGAGTCTCCTTTGGGGTTTTCATCGCCTCGTTGATTCTTGCGGGCGGCGCTTTGGTCCTTGGAATACCGGTCTTCCCCTGGGCATTGAACCCCGACTCATCCGTCATCTTTGGCTGTATCTTCATCGGCGATGCCTTCTACTTTTTGTACAGCCTTCTATACTCCCGCTGGCATAATGCTGCCGGTCAACTGCTGAGCTTCCTCGCATACGACCTTGTCCTGATCGTCCCCTTTCTCTTGTTGTTCGAGACAGTGAAACCTGAATTCATGTTCAGCCTGATCGTGTATGTGGCGGTGCTGGTCTACAGCGGCGGGCTCGCGGTCTATTTTCTGTTCGTCAACTCACAGACCCGCCTCGGTACATGAATGACGGTGAGGCGGGGGAATATCCGCGTGGGTAGGGATGGAGTAAAATAAGGCAACTCATGGAAGGAGGAAATATGGAAAAGAAAAACACCGCCCTCGCGATCATCCTCGCTGTCTTTTTCGGGTTATGCCTGTGTGCCTGTCTCGGAGCGGGGATGGCGGTCCGGTTTGGACCCGACATCTATCAGTATTCACTTGAAAGCAGTTCATTGAAAGTCGGGGACCCCGCCCCGGATTTCGAACTCGTGTCACTGGACGGCGAGACCATCCGTCTGAGCCAGTTCAAAGGTCAGCCGGTTTTGTTATCCCTTTCAGCGACGTGGTGCCCCGATTGCCGTCTCGAAGCCCCATTGTTGCAGGAACTGCATGAAGAACATCCCGAGCTCGTCGTCCTGACGGTTGACAGCGGGGAGGGCGCGGATATCGTCCAGGGGTTTGCCGATGAGTTTGGCATCACCTACCCGATCCTTCTGGACCGCGACAGGAAAGTCATGGAGCTATACCAGGTATTCGCCATTCCCACCAACCTCTTCCTCGATGCGGAGGGCGTTATCAGGGCAAAGGTCATCGAAAAAGCCACCCCTGAATTGTTCGAGGAAAAACTTCCATTGATCGGCGTCAGTCCATAACGGCGCGCAGGATATTCATTTCGAGAGTTCAAAGGAGATGAAATTTATGACCATCGAAAATACATCCCCCGAATTGCGGGACGTAAAGCAGGAGGCTGGAACAGGCTGCCTGGGACAATTGGGCTGGTTCTTCAGCGGGGCGGTTCTTCCAATGGGCAGTTTTTCCTACTACCGAAAAGCCGCGCAAGGGAAGGTGGCGGGCGCCATTTTGTTCTTCACTGTTTTTACGCTTGTGATTTCCACCCTTGCCACGATCAATGTCGCCGTCAGCATGTTCTCGGTCGTTGGATCGATCCAACAAGCCTATGCAGACGGAGATATCCCCGAGATCACCATCTCCAATGGCGTCACGGAAGTGGACGGTGAACAACCGTTCGTCATGCTCAACGAGACGGCTTCAGATGGGCAAAGCATCTTCGTCGCCGTGGACACAACCGGCACCATTCAGCAGATCGATACATCCCGATACACCCAGGGTTTCCTGCTCACACGGACGGAACTGCATATGGTCACGCCCCAAAACGGCTACCAAACCGTCCCTTTGAGGGAGATCAACACCGCCTTTGAAAAGGAGACAATCCTTATCAATTCCGAGACCGTCTCCCAGGCATGGGGCGCCATGTCGGCAGTGGTGGTGATCCTTGCCTTCATCTTTTTCGCGCTGTGGCATATGATTGTGAGATTAATGATCATCTCGGTAATTGCCCTGGTTTTATGGGGGATTATCACCCTGCTCAAACCAAATACCGGCTTCGGGCTGGTGATCAACACCGGGTTGTATGCCGTCGTCCCAGCCTTCTATTTATCCCACCTGCTCAGCCGGTCTGATGTTTCCTTCCCCGGTCTGCAAACGTTCTTCCTATTGATGTTCTGGATCGCCAATCTGGCGATTTACATTTCAGACATAAAGTTCTTCACCAGCGAACAGCCCCTGCGTTTGTGGACGGCGTTGATTGGCCTGCCGATGCTGCTGCTGTACATCGTGGACGTCTTCTGGCAACTCCCATCCCCCTACGGTGTCGCCCTTTTATGGGTAATTTCCATACTGACCGGGCTGGTGTTGATCGGCTTGCGCTTGTATTTCCGCTTCACGGGTCAAAAACCCGAAGTCCCCCCTTCTGAAATCATCAGTAACTGATGCGGGTGTCACCGTCGCACATGAATCGAAACCTCCGAAGTCACAGGGCTTCGGAGGTTCTGTTTTGCGAAAGGACTTTGGGCAGATCACCGCCAAAACGCCGGCAGGAAAATTCTTAGGGCAACGTCCAACAGCAAACCGAGCATGAAGAGCGAGCCAAAGGAGCGGTTGTTGCGGAAGGCGATGGGCGCAAAGTAGAGGGGCCAGCCACCCTGTCCATCGGGAAAGCCTTCTGGACGGGTATCAGGCTTGGGCTTGGTCAAGGGCGGGAGGCTTTCGCGCAGGGCGGGAATCGCAAAGAGCACGATCAGCATGACGGGCGTGAAGAACTTCGCAAGGATCAGGTATCCCGTGAAAAGATACGGCAGGACCATCATCGCCATCACCGCGTAGCGCGCGGCTTTTTCGCCGATGACCACGGGCAGGGTGTGGATGTTCTTGGCTGTGTCCACTTGAATCTTGTCGATGTGTTTGCCGAAGATGACCGTGGTCACGCCCAGCACGTATGGCAGGCTGGCGATGGCAACCGACCAGTTCCATTGGTGGGTCAACACGTAATAGCCGCCGCCGATCATCAGCGGACCCCAGACCACCAGCACGGCAACCTCGCCAAGTCCCAGCCCTTTGAGTGGCCAGGTGTAGAACAGGACGAAGAACGCGCCCGAAGCCAGCAGGATCCAGATCAGCGGGTCGTTGGCGTTGATGAAGATGAGATACAGCCCCGCCGCGAGGGCGAGGAGACCGGTCACTGCGAAATAGGTCAGGTGCTGACGTTTGGTCATCAACCCGGAGGCAATGGGCTGCGCGCCGTACATGGTGCGGTAGTAGTTGTCCTTGTCCACGCCGCGCACGAAATCGGTGTAGTCGTTGAAGATGTTGTTGCTGGCGTGTGCCATGATGAGACCGAAGACAAGCGCGAGCCAGGGGACGAAACTAAACGAACCGTCACGCCAGGCGAAAAGTCCCGCGAGGGCGGCGGATATAAAAGTCATGATAAGAACAGCGGCGCGGGTGGAGATCAACCACCTTGAGATCAGGTCCAGCTTGTCCCACTCCTCCTTCGAGACCTCGGGAATCACATTCAAAGCCTTCTTCCACATTGTAAAGTTCATTTTTTACGCTCCTTATTTCTAAAGTTCGGATGGACAGGTGAAAGCGGATACCAATAATGTTTGCCCCCACCCCCCTCCCAGCCTCCCCCCAATTTTGAAAACAAAACTGGGGGGAGGTGAAAAATTAAACTACATCTCGCTGGTCATGATGAAGAGCGGCTTCATCTCGAATTTTTCATACTTCGGGCGATAGCGGTCAGTATCGTAGAACTGTGCCACATTCACAAGTTTCTTGGTGGAGGTGATGATGTCGAGCGGGACGTTGTCATAGCGGCCGTTCTTCAGAACCACCAGCCTGCCGTGGATGTTGTTCAGCACCAGGTCGAGGGCGAGGTTGCCGAATGCCATCGGAACAATCGAATCAATCGCGTCGGGGTCGCCGCCGCGCACCATGTAGCCGATCTTCTGGGTGATGGTTTCGACCTTCCTGCCGTTGTTGTATTTGGGCGAAAGTTCCTTGATCTTTTCCGAAACCAGGTCGCCGATGCCGCCCAGTTTGGCGTGACCATATGCATCGGTCGAGCGGTCCTGGAAGACCATCTCGCCGCCTTCGTACATGGCGCCTTCCGAGATCAACAGCACTGAATATTTACTGGGATTGCGGTTGCGATCCTGGACAAGCAGGTCGGTCAGGTGATCGATGTTGAACTTGTGCTCGGGGATCACACAGCGATGAGCCGCGCCAGCCATGGTGGGAAGCATGGCGGTAAAACCGGCATAGCGTCCGAAAACCTCGAGAACGAGAAAGCGTTCGTGTGAACCGGCAATGGTGCGCAGGCTGTTGGTCAGCGCAATGGTGCGGGTGACACAGGTGCTGAAGCCGATGCAGTAGTCGGTGCCGGGCACGTCGTTGTCCATCGTCTTCGGGATCGCAACAACTTTGAAGCCTTCCTGATAGAGGCGCACGCCATAGCTAAGG
Source organism: Chloroflexota bacterium (assembly GCA_016234555.1). Taxonomy (GTDB): domain Bacteria; phylum Chloroflexota; class Anaerolineae; order Anaerolineales; family Villigracilaceae; genus Villigracilis. The sequence goes on from JACRBJ010000027.1 coordinate 94,198, forward strand.
GTATCATCACCGCCGATTGGGATCATGGTGTCGATGCCGAGGAAATCCAGATTCTTGAGAACCTCGGGAGTCAGGTCGTTGATCTCCTCCTTGTACTGGTCCTTCAAATGCTCAGGCACACTGTTCTTCTTGACCTTGCCCGGGTTCGTGCGCGACGAGTGCAGGAAGGTGCCGCCCGTTCGTCCAGCGCGGTTGACCACTTCTTCGGTCAGGATCTGATAGTTGTTACTATTATCAGCATCCTTATCGCGGATGATGTCCACCAGCCCACCCCAGCCACGGCGGATGCCAATCACCTGATAGCCTTCACGCAACGCACGGAATGTCACAGCACGAATTGCAGGGTTCAACCCCGGCACATCGCCGCCCCCGGTCAAAATACCAATTACGCCCTTCTTTTTATTGCTCATTGCAACCTCACTTTGTTGGATTTTTTTAGGAGATTTTTTGCTCATTGCAGTAACCTCACTGTTGGAGTCCTTGAGATGGATTTTGACGTTCAAGGCGCAATTTTATCGCAAAGCACCCCGCTGGTCACGTACAAAATTTGCCCGTTTACCCCTCCCCAATCTCGGGAATCGGTTCGACGGAAGCACGGCTGGCAAGGTAGTTTTCAGCCAGGAAGATGACCAACGCAATCCAGACAATTCCAAAACCGATCAGTTGATTATGGCTGAATGGTTCCTTGTAAATAAAAACACCGATCAGGAATTGAAGCGTTGGCGCAATGTATTGGAGCAGTCCCACCACCCACAGCGGGATGGAACGGGCTGCCGAGGCAAACATAAGCAACGGGACGGTTGTCACCAACCCGGCGCCAATCATCAACAGATCAGAGACAACCCCCGTGTGGAGGAAGGCTCCATCTCCGTTCGCTTCAGCGAAGAGCAGGTATCCCACCGCAAGGAGGAAGAGAATACCCGTTTCAACGGTCAGCCCGTAGAGAGAGCCGAGCGGTGATAGCTTCTTGACCAGCCCATACAAGCCGAAGGAGAAAGCCAGCGAGAGGGCGATATACGGCAATCGTCCATACACAAAGGTTAGATAGGACACACCGAGCACGGCAAGCCCAACAGGAATCCATTGCTTGATGCGCAGCCGCTCCTTGAGGACGATGACCCCCAACAGTACGCTGACGAGCGGGTTGATGAAGTAGCCGAGACTGGTCTCAACAATATAGTTTTTATTGACCGCCCAAACATATAAGGTCCAGTTGATACCGATCAGAATGGCGGCAATGAAATAAATCCGCAGGGTCTTGAGGGTTGCCACCCTGCGGAAGTCCGCCCATTGACGGGTCACAAGGATGACGATCATCAACAGGACGAAGGACCAGATGATGCGGTGACTGATCAACTGGAATGCGCTGATGTGATGTAAAAACTTCCAATAGATGGGGAAAAAGCCCCAAAGCGCATACGCGCCAATTCCGTACAAAATTCCTTTTTTCATTTATGCTCCAAGGGAAAGTAGATACATACAAGTAAAACACGCACAAAAAGACCCTGCTTTCCCGGCAAGGTCCCTGATGAGTATGGAGTTTTCGCTCTTACAACTTCCTCAAATACCATTTGCCTGAAACAACCTCCGCCACATCGCGGGCAAGTTCCCCCGCGGTGGGATAGCGATCCTTCGGATCTTTTGCCATCGCCTTCGCCACCACCTCCTGCCAGACCGCAGGGACCTTGTTCCTGACGAGGCGGATATCAGGGATGGGTGTTTTTACGTGGGCGTTGATCAGCCCGGTCACTGAATCGATGGAGAAGGGAAGCTGTCCTGAAAGCAGGCGGAACAGCACAATTCCCAGGGCATAGATGTCGGCGCGCCCGTCCATCGGATCGCCAAGTATCTGTTCGGGACTCATGTATGCAGGCGTGCCGACCAGCCAGAGTCCTTCATCATCCTTGACCGTGGTGGATTTGGCAATGCCAAAATCGGAGAGGAAAATTTCACCTGTTGCATCAAAGAGGAAGTTGGAAGGCTTCACGTCGCGGTGGACGATGTTGTGAGCGTGTGCCGCATCCAGCGCCTCGGCAATTCGTTTGAAAGCGTGCGCAATCTCGGTCAGTCTGAGTTCCTCTTTTTGCAGGCGGTCGGCAAGCGAACCACCCGCCATGTGGCGCATGACGATATAGGGCTGTTCTCCGTACCACCCGAAGTCATAGATCGGCACAATACACGGATGTTCCAGGGCGGCGATCATTTCCGCCTCCTGCTGGAAAAAATCACGGTACACCTTTTCCAATGTTCGGTTGTACATCAACAATTTGATCACGACATGCCGTTGGATGTACGGGTCACGCGCCAGGAAAATATTTCCCATTCCGCCATGCGCAAGTTCCTGCTCGATTTCATAACGCCCAATTGTGGTAATTTCCATTTTTTCTCTACCGACTGTCAGGATGGCGATAGTATAGAGCAGTTTGGGAGATATGACAACGCCCCCCAAAAGAACCCTCCCAGCCTATTGGACTGGAAGGGTCTGAATTCTAGGACGCGATGGCTGTGTAGCCTTTCTTCTTCACCGCCGCGATGATCTCCTCCTCGGTCAGGCTGGTTTCGTCGTACTCGATGACCATTTGCAGTTTATGATAACTGGCATTGACTTCCTTTACACCATCGAGATCATCTTCGAGGCTCTCGATCTTCATTGCGCAGTTGGAGCAGGTCATGTCGGGGATTTTGAAGGTTTTCTTGATCATAGGTTTTCTTCGATCATGGACAATGGACGATAGACCGTGGACCGGGTCTATCGTCCACCCCACGGTCATTTATTCAAAAACAATCTGTCCTGTGTACATTCCCATCGAGCAGGTGAAGAACAACTCGCTTCCCTTTTCCTGGGCGGGGATATTGACCTTGACCACGCCCGTATCGGGCAGCAACTCGTAGTAGTCCAGCGCGGGGATGACAAAGTCACGGGCGCAGGAATAGGTCTGATCGGTGATGAGGTTCAGCGTGAAGGCTTTGTCAGCTGGGGCTTTGAGGGTCCTGGGGAAGTAGCCATTGTTTTTGACATTGAGGGTAATCTCGCCCGTGGCAGAAAGTTGTGGACCAGCCTCTACTGCGGGTTGGGACTCGGCTTGGGCGGGCAACCAGCTTCGGGTTAGATTCTGAAAGGAGAGCGGAGAGCCCATCAGGTTGAGTCCGCCGTCGAGGGTCACGAATCCCAAAATCAACACAACCACCGCCACAAATCGCATGAAGAGCTTCTCGAGTTTTGCGCCAAGTTCAGTGGTGAGATAAGCGATGATGAAAAAAATGGGGCTGGTGCCCAGCGTGAAGGCAAACATGAGCGCCGCACCCATTGCCATGCTTCCAGTGCCAAGTGCGGTTGCCATCATGGCCTGGGTCACACCACAAGGGATGAAGACTGTGAGCACGCCAAGAAACAATGGTGTAAACGTATCCGTGCCTTTGGCGGTGCGGCGGATGTAACGGGTGATGAACTTCGGCGGCTCGATGGAGAAGTAGCGAAAGATGGGATGGACGTTGAACATCCGCAGGGCGTTACCGATCATGAAAACGCCGATGGCGATCATCAGCAGGGCACGGGTTATCGGGCTGAGGGTAAGGTAGGAGCCGAGCAAACCGAGCAGCGCGCCAAGCAAGGTGTAGGCAGTCACCTTTGCGACAAGAAAAAGAAAAATGGGAAAAGCTGAATTCACGCGGACCGGCGTCTTTTGTTTTTTGTTCGCAACCTGCCCGGCATAATCCTGCTCGATCTGATGCGCAAGCGAACTGGCAAGCAAACCACCCTGCACCGCCAGGCAACTCAGTCCGCCCGTGGTCAGCCCGGTAACAAAGGCAATCATGAGTTGGCTCATCGTGCCGGAAGAATTCGCGCCGGCGGGGAACATTACCATCACCAGGGCAATGACGAGAACGACAATCCCGGCGGAAATGATAACAACGGGGTCAATTTTGTTTTGATTTTTGGACATTCGACCTCAACATTGGCAAGGGCGACCCTTCACGATACAAAGTATTTTATAAACAGGACGGGTCGCCCCTACGATGTGAACTTATCTTTTTCCGCCATCCCAGACGACGAAGGGCATGTTGATGACAACGCCGGGCTGTTCGATGGTGACCTGGTCTGCAGCAAGGGCTGCCATCACTTCATCGGCGGATTTCAGCTCGCGGGCTTGATCGGCAGCCACCCAGGTGACAACATTGAGGCGGCGGAGTGGGGTGTAGCCGTCGGTGCCGGGAGGATTATCGAAGACATCGGGCTGGAAGCCGAAGGGACCGGAGCCTGTCACGCCGTTGGTGAAGACGTACACGTTCGCCAGGGATTCATCGGGGACGTTTGCCAGAGAAGGCACAAGGATCACCGGTGATTTCATCATGTTGGTGAGTTTTTCCGCCACACCCGCATCCGAAGCCTCGGTGTGGACGAAGAAAATTTCCTTGCCTTGGGCGTACGCCTTGCCGGCAGGCAGTTCCGCTTTGGCGGGTCCGCTTTGTTGAGGGGCACAGGCGGTCAATAAAACCAGCGCAACAATAAATAGAACGGTGAGTTTTTTCATGTTAAAGTTTTTTCCTTATTTGAGTAAACAGGGATACAAGTACACAGGTAGACAGAATTCCCTGTTTACCTGTGTACTTGTTTATGTCTTTATACTTTTTGCCTTCGCAGCCTGAGGCTATTCGACACCACGAACACACTGCTGAACGCCATTGCGCCAGCAGCAAGCATTGGATTCAAATATCCCAGTGCGGCGGCGGGGATCAGCACCACATTATAGAAGAACGCCCAGAACAAATTTTGTTTGATCGTACCAAGCGTCTTGCGCGAGAGGTTGATGGCGCGCGCCACGCCGCGCAGGTCGCCGCTCATCAAAGTCACGGGGGCGGCAGCCATCGCCACATCGGTTCCCGTCCCAATCGCCAGACCCACGTCCGCCTGGGCGAGGGCGGGAGCGTCGTTCACACCGTCGCCGACCATTGCCACAATTGACGATTGACGATTGACGGTTGACGATTGCAATTTCTTGACTTCGGCGGACTTGCCTTCAGGAAGCACCTCCGCCAGCACCGTGTCCACGCCGACTTGTCTGGCGATGGCTTCGGCGGTCTTTTGGTTGTCGCCGGTAATCATGGCAACCTTCAAGCCCATTTTGTGCAGGTCGGCAATGGCTTCTTTGGAGCTATCCTTCACTGTATCAGCCACCGCAATAATCCCGGCGGCTTGGCCATCCACCGCGACGAGCATGGCGGTCTTGGCTTCGGATTGCAGGCGGGAGACTTCGGATTCGAGTCCACCCAGTTGGATTCCGCGCGCCTCGAACATGCGTTTGTTGCCGACGATGATGCTGCGTCCATCAACTTCAGCCTGGACGCCATGCCCAGCCTCGGCCTTGAACCCAGCCAGTTCGGACAGAATCAGCCCTCGGGTTGTCGCCTCCGCCCAGATCGCCTCCCCCAGCGGATGCTCGCTCCCCTTTTCAACGCTGGCGGCAAGGCGCAGTAACTCGTCACTCGTCAACTTGTCACTCGCCACTATATCAGTAACGGCGGGCTGCCCTTTGGTGATGGTTCCAGTTTTATCCAACACAACAACTGAAACCTTGCCCGCGCGTTCGAGCGCCTCGCTGTTGCGGAACAGGACGCCCATCTCCGCGCCTTTGCCGGTGCCGACCATCACAGCCGTCGGCGTGGCAAGCCCCATCGCGCAGGGACAGGCAATCACCAGCACCGCCACCATGTTGATCAGGGCACGGGTGAAGTTGTCAATATCGGAATTGATTGCAAGCGGCGGACCGAAGAAGTACCAGCCCGCGAAAGTCAGCGCGGCAATGCCAATCACAATCGGCACGAAAATCGCGGAGACCTGGTCAGCCAGTTTTTGAATCGGGGCCTTGCTGCCTTGCGCATCTTCGACCAGCTTGATGATCTGCGCCAGCGCGGTTTCCCTACCGACTTTGGTGGCTTCGAATTTGAGCAGGCCCAGTTTGTTGAGCGTTGCGCCGATGACTGGGTCGCCGGGCTTCTTCTCGACGGGAAGCGACTCACCCGTCAGCATGGATTCATCAATCGCGCTTCTGCCTTCCACAACTACGCCGTCCACTGGAATCTTCTCGCCAGGCTTCACAACCACCACATCGCCCACACGCACATCATCCACTGGGACTTCAGTTTCAACTCCGTCACGGACGACGCGGGCGGTTTTGGCACGAAGTCCCATTAATTTTTTGATTGCTTCGGAGGTACGTCCCTTGGCGCGAGCTTCCAAAAACTTACCGAGTTTGATCAGCGTGATGATAACCGCGGCAGTCTCATAGTAAACGTGTCCCATCAGCAAGCCAAACGTGATCGGTAGAGAGTAGAAAAATGCGGCGGACGAGCCCATCACGATCAGCACATCCATGTTCGCGGATTTGTTCCGCAGCGCCTTGAACGCGCCGACGTAATACTGCCAGCCGACATAGAACTGAACGGGCAACGCCAAAGCCAGCATCAACCAGCCGAACCAGGGCTGGGCTTCGCGCATTCCTTCCATCGTGTTTTCTGAGTAAACAAACGCGGGAAGCAGGTTGAAATCCTTGCCCATCGAAAGCAGAAAGAGCGGCACGGTGAAGATCAAACCGATGATCAACAATCGGCGCTGTTCGTTGATCTCGTGTTCGCGCGCCTTCGCTTCGGCGTCTTCGGCTTCGCCGCCAAGTTCCATCGCCTCGAATCCAGCCGACGCGACTGCGCGGCGCAATTCCGCCTGTGTGATGATGGTTGGAATGTATTTGACCCGCGCCTTTTCGGTGGTGAAAGTCACCTGGGCTTCCAGCACGCCTTCGAGTTTTGCCAGAGCCTTTTCGAGGCGACGGGCATCGTTGTCGTCAGAAAGCCGCTTGATAACCAGGTCCGCTTCACCTGTGGCGACTCCGTAGCCAGCGCGGTTGACGCGGGCAATCACATCGGTCAATACAAGTTTGGCGGCATCAAAATCCACCGTGGCACGCTCAGAGGAAAGGTTCACCACCGCGCTTTGCACACCGTCAAGCTTCTTCAAATTGCGCTCCACCGTGGCAACACAGTTCGCGCAAGTCATACCGGTAATCGGTAACGTTAATTGTTTGGTATCACTCATATTAAAGTCCTGTGAAATATCTATTCTTCGCTTTTCTTTTCATCATCTTGTTGAAGAACATATTTCCCGGGGTCCCGTTCAAACATCGCCTTGCATATGGCAGAGCAAAAATAATATGTTTTGCCCTCATACGTGGAATGAAAAGCAACAGTCTCATTCACCTTCATTTCACAAACGGGGTCGATGGTCATGTTTTTCAATTTACTAACTATATAGTAACCAATCCCGCAACGGGATAATTGATCTCCGCCAACAGGGACTTGATCTTATCCTCGCTTGCAGGCGCATCGAAAGTGATTTCCACCTTTTTCGTGTCAATTGCCGCCTTCACGGATTGGACACCCTGCAATTCACCTACCTCGGTCTCAATGGTGCGGGTGCAATGTCCGCAGGAAATGGCGGGAACGGAATAAACAACTGTGGTCATGGTTTTATTTCTCCTTGGGATTATGTATTAAATCGTCCTTCGACTGTGCTCAGGACGTAAATCACACTTTCGTAGACATCTCAAACACTTCGGTGATCTCCTTCAACACGCGCTCGCGTTCGCTCTTGTCGTTTCCTTGAATTGCAGTGATCACACACGAATTCAAATGGTCTTCAAGAATTTTGGAACTCACCTTGTTGAGCGCGGCTTCAATCGCCTGTACCTGCCGAATGACGTCAATGCAGTACGCATCCTCCTCGACCATGCGGATCACGCCTTTCAAATGTCCTTCCACTGTTTTCAGCCTTCGCAGTACTGTATCGCTGTCACTTTGCATATCGACCTCTTTCTGATTTGGAGCTTTCTACCCCCCCAGGGGGGATGGGGTAGCCGAAATATACAACACTTCCGCAATTGAGTCAAGATAAATATCACCTTTTTAGGGGTAAAATCAACAGTATGAATCTCTTGCCAGCAGACTTAAAACAGGTTGTTATCTTTCAAAATGCCACAGATGCCGAATTACAATCCATCCTGAAAAACAGCATCACCCGCTCCATCGAGGAAGGCGGATTTTTCTTTCTGCAGGGCGATGAAGCCACCCACCTGTACGTCCTCACCAGCGGACAGGTCAAACTCATGCAGTCCAATCCCAACGGACAGCAGGTCAATTTGCGGACAATTCATCCACGGCAGATGTTTGGTGCATTGGGTGCTGTCCGCAAGGAAGCCACCTACCCCGCAACTGCGCAGACGCTGGAAGACAGTTCCGCCCTTGCTATCGAAAGCGGATTTCTGCGCAAAATGCTGGAGACAAGTCCGCACATCTCCTTTGACCTGATGACCTTGATGACATCCTACATTATCGAGATGCAGGAAAGATACCGGGAACTTGCAACGGAACGGGTGGAACAGAGAGTGGCAAATACACTGATCCGTCTGGCGGGGCAAACAGGGGTCAAGTCAGAAAAGGAAGCCGCGATTGTTTTATCCTTCTCAAGGCAGGATGTGGCGGAGATGAGCGGGACAACGCTTTACACTGTCAGCCGTTTGCTTAGTGGATGGGAAAGAAAAGGCGTTCTCGAATCAGGCAGGGAGCGGATCAAAATTCTGAAACCACACGACCTGGTTTGCATTGCCGACGGCTTGGAAAAATAGTCACCCGAAAACCTGTTTGCGTCAGCGCAAAGACAAATCCCACAGGATGGGTAGAATCAAAACATGAAACTTCAACTCCGTTTTCTACCTTTTCTTGCGCTTGCCATCCTCGCCCTGCTTTTTGCCATGTGGGCGGGCTTGTTACGCATGGGTTGGACCCTTCCTACATTCGATAACCTTGCCATCGCGCACGGACCATTGATGGTCTCCGGCTTCCTCGGCGTGTTGATTCCGCTGGAACGAGCCGTCGCCATCCGCCAGAAGTGGATGTTCGGCGTGCCGATCATCGCCGGGGCTGGCTGGGTCAGCCTGTTCTTTGCGCCACCTGTCGGCGCGGTCTTGCTCACGCTCGGCAGTCTCGGTATGTTGGCAATCCTGGGCGTGATGGTCAAACGCGAGCCGCACATCCACACCATCACCATGGGAGTGGGCGCGCTTGCATGGGTGGTTGGCAATTTTTTGTGGATGATGGGATTCCCCATCTTCCAGATTGTTTTCTGGTGGATGACTTTTCTCGTGTTGACGATTGGCGGCGAGCGGCTCGAACTCAGCCGGGTGCTGAAACCAACCCTTGGGCAGATTCGCCTCTTCAGCCTGGTCGCTGCCGCGCTCGTAGCCGGGGCAATCCTCGCCACCTTTGACTTGAATTCAGGATCGCGCCTCGGCGGCGCTGCCCTGCTGGGGCTTGGATTCTGGTTCCTGCGCTATGATCTGGCTTCACGCAACATCCGCCACCCCAACCCGTTGACGCGTTACATCGCCATCTGTCTCTTCGGCGGGTATTTCTGGCTGGTCATTGCGGGCGGCTTGTTTCTATACCTCGGCGCGCTCTACGCGGGCCCATTCTATGATGCCGCCCTGCACGCGGTTTTCGTCGGTTTCGTATTTGCCATGATCTTCGGTCACTCCCCCATTATTTTTCCTGCCATTCTGGGTGCGCAGATCAAGTTTTACCCCGTGTTCTACGCCCATCTCATTTTGCTGCACCTTTCGCTTGTCACACGCGTTATTGGGGACCTGACCAATCAAATGGAAATTCGCAAGTGGGGCGGACTGCTCAACGAAACCGCCATCCTGCTCTTTCTGGCGCTGACAGTTTTTTCCATTGTCAAAGGGAGCAAGGAATAATGCCCACCATCACGCGCTGGTTTATCAAAGCTTCACTGGTTTCACTCGTTTTTGGATTGGCGGCTGGGATTTGGCAGCAGGTCGCGAGTACGGCGGGGATGTTCCCCGTCTACCTGCACCTGTTGACCTTCGGCTGGCTGACCCAATTGATCTTCGGCGTCGCCATTTGGATGTTTCCCATGTACAGCAAGGAACAACCGCGCGGCCCCGAATTGCTGGTTTGGGGTATTTTTGCTGTCCTCAATCTGGGACTGTTGCTGCGGGTGGGCTTCGAGCCGCTGCAAAGCCTTTCTCCTTCGACGCTTGGCGGATGGGCGCTGGTCGCCGCCGCGATTCTTCAATGGCTTTCAGGTGTGGGATTTGCAATCGCCGTCTGGACTCGCATTCGGAAGAAGTAAATGCCACGCCTGAGTTATCTCTTCATCCGCGCTTCGCTGATCTACCTCGTGCTGGGATTTACCCTCGGCGGGCTGATCCTCGCCAATAAAAGCATTCCCTTTGCCCCCTTCATTTGGGCGTTGCTCCCAGCCCATATCGAATTCCTAATTTTAGGTTGGCTGACTCAACTGGCGTTGGGTGTGGCATTTTGGATTCTGCCCCGTTTCGTTGGTGGCACGTCGCGCGGTGATGAACGCTGGAGTTGGGCGGCGTTCACGCTGATCAACCTTGGCATTGCGCTCAACATTGCTGCCCCCTACGCAGGATTTATCTGGCTGGGACTCCTAGCGCGGATTTTGCAGGCGGCTGGAGTCGCCGCGTTTGCCATTGGCAACTGGCAGCGGATTTATCCCCTCAAAATTTCACTTCCGCCCCGTCAATAAAGATCATCCTGTTTGCGCCAGCGCAAAGACAGCACGGGGGAAAAACGATATTCTATGTTCATCATGAACGATGATTTTGAGATTTCTGAAACAAGCGTGGAAAATTTTCTAAAGTCCACACCCAAAGCCGCCAGGTTTTTTCTGGACTGGCGCACCGCCTGCGTAGGCTGTGGCTTCGCGCGCTTTTGCACGCTGAAGGATGTCATCAACAGCTATCAGTTGGATGAAAGACTTTTTCTGGAAAAACTCGCCAAAATCATCGTTCAAAAATCTAAATGAGGAGAACAAAATGAAATCGTTCCTTAAATTCCCGATGTTGACCATTTTACTGGCAGTCATTGTTGGCGCCTGCACGACCTCAAATTCCAAAATTTCGGATAGAGAATACATTCTGACCACAGAAATGAAAGACGGCAACCTGATCTTTCTAGGTGTCAGCGATGAGATTAATGGGATCGCAAACCCCACCCTGAGCGCCAATCCCGGTGAGACCATTACGGTGACACTCATCAACGGCGGCATGGGACAGCACGCTATTAATTTCCCTGAAGTCAAAGCCAGCACAGCCGTGGTCACTGAAAAGGGTGAAGAAACCTCGGTGACATTCACCGTGCCGAATACCCACGGAGAAATGGAATATTATGACAACGTCGCCAATCATGCCGAGTTGGGAATGAGAGGCGTCCTGTTGGTCGGCACGGCAGAGCAATCGTCAGCTTCTTCCGCTCCGAGTAGTGGCGACCCGCAGGTGATCGCCGCATTCCAAAAAGGCGCCTGCGGAAGTTGCCATATCATCCCTGGAATTCCAAATTCCGCGGGCGTGATCGCGCCTGATCTTTCGGATGTACATCTCGCGGCGCTGAAACACTTCGATGATGGTTCATATACAGGAAAAGCGACCACTGCCGAGGAATATATCCACGAATCAATTCTCGAACCAAATTTGTTCATCACCCCCAAATGTCCCACGGGCGCATGTCCTCCCAACGTTATGCCTGCCACATTGAAAGATACCTTGACAGCTGACGAAATCAATTCAATTGTCAAATATCTCGATGGATTACCCGATGGCGCGTATGGCTCGGAATCCGCAGCCGAAGCCGCGCCCGCTGTTGAACAAGCTCCCACCACAGGCGCAGACATCGTCCGCGACCCAACCGACCTGCCCGCTCCCCTGCCTATCCGCGAACCTCAAACCGTCCGCATTGACCTGGAAGCCATCGAAGTCGAAGGCCAACTTGCAGATGGAACCACTTTCACCTATTGGACATTCAATGGCGCAGTCCCAGGACCCTTCTTCCGCGTGCGCCTGGGCGACACCATCGAAGTCCACATGAAGAACAACACTTCGAGCACCATGCATCACTCCGTCGATTTTCACGCAGTGACAGGTCCAGGCGGCGGTGCGGTCATGACCCAGACTGAGCCCGGCAAGGAAACCATGTTCACCGCCAAGGCACTTAATCCCGGCCTCTTCGTATACCATTGCGCCACACCCATGGTTGCCAACCACATCTCGAACGGCATGTACGGGTTGATCCTCGTCGAACCCGAAGGCGGACTTCCCTCAGTGGATCGAGAATTTTACGTCATGCAGGGCGACATCTACACCACAGGCGCATTTGGCGAACAAGGCAAGCAAACAACCGACGTAACCAAACTGCTCAACGAAGACCCGGAATATGTTGTCTTCAACGGCGCAGTAGGCGCGCTCACAGCTCAGAAACCCTTCAAAGCAAACGTGGGCGAAACCGTGCGTATCTTCTTTGGCGTAGGCGGACCCAATCTCACATCGTCATTCCACGTTATCGGCGAGATCTTCGACAGGGTGTATGACCAGGCTTCCCTTACCGGCGCGCCGCTCACCGATGTACAAACCACCCTCGTCCCGCCCGGTGGCGCAACCATGGTTGAATTCGGCCTTGAAGTCCCCGGCAACTATATCCTTGTTGACCATGCCCTCTCACGTCTGCAACGCGGGCTGGCTGGATACCTGATCGTTGAGGGACCAGACGTTCCTGAAATCTTCCACGGCACACCAACTTCAGGAAGTGGACATTAAAATTATTTGACCAAAAGCCCCGTTCAGCATGACGGGGCTTTTCCATTATAATTTCGGGATGAAAAAACGCTTGTTTCTTTTTCCCACCCTCGGCCTGATTCTGTTCCTGCTGGCAGCCTGCGCCCCAAAGAAAGCGCCAACCCAGGACCTCCAATTCCAAATCGACCAGGCGGTTGCCGCCACGCTGATCGCCATGCCGATCCCCACCCAACTCCCGCCGCCGACTCCCTACCCCACCCCCACAGCCGTCAGCCTGGCGGGACTTTACTGCGAGTACAAATTCTGCATCGGGCATCCCGCTGACGTGGCATTCTACGATCATCTCGCCACCCAGAACATCGGCGCTCCCAGCACGTACGGCAACGGCTTCCTTTACGCTTATCAAATCCCCAGTGTGGTTATCAGCTTGATCTGGCTGCAAGCACCGGGGACAACCGACCCGAAATTCCTGCTCGACACCATCCTCGACGACCAGGCGGACGTCCCCACCGGATCGCTCGATGTAAAATTAATCCGCGATATGAACGTGGTCTACACCCCCATCACAACTTCGATCCCCGAAGTCCCCTTCGGCAGCGCTGGCGCATGGACTTGTGGTGACCGCGTCTTTGCCTGGAAAGCCTACACCCAACAGGCGGATACCGCCGCCGCGTTGTTTTCAGATGCAATGGCAAGGTTCTCCTGCGGATAGTAATCAAAGAAAATGCCCCGCGTGGTTGCAGGGCATGCATTTAGTTGGGGGAATCTCAGTCGCAGGTAATCACCAGAAAATTTACATTGCGGATGGTGGCGGGACCCGGAACTGACCTTACGTCAAAAGATTCGTTGTCAACATAGGCGGCGGTCATGTCGTTCGGCACTTTCACAAGGGTCGAGTCGGCGGGGCTGATCATCTGCCAGGAAGGGATTTCTTCCATATCACGATACCAAAATTGCGGGTCGCCTCCGAACAATTGCGCTGCGGTTTCCGGGGTGGCTGGGCAAGCCGCTTTTTTGGGTCCCTTGCCGGTTTCCACCGTGGTACTTGGCAGACTTGCCAAATCGGGGCGGTTCTTCGAGGGAATGATTTTCAGTAACATGCCAATCGCCGAGGGCTGGTTTGCCGGCGCCGTCGGCACAGGGGTTACGGTGACCGTACCCGTCAACACCAGGATTTTTCCGCTTGTAGCCAGCCACGTCCCCGCCAACAGGACGAGGGCAACGATGGAAATCCCAGCCGTCATCCAGAATTTTTTGTTCTGCTGCTCTGCATCGTCTTCGACAACCTGTTTCAACCGCGCAAAAATGGCATCCGCCTGTTCCTGATCCAGCCCCGATTGGGTCAGCATCGTTTGGATCGCCTTGGGATTGTTCCCCAGTTGATACATGCGCAGCGCGCGTTTCCAGGCATCATCGGCGGGTGACGCGACTGGCGGCTGGTCCGGGACTTTTTTCTCCGGCGCGGCGGGACGATATTTGGCGATGATTCCCGCCAGCTTCACAGCCTCAACCCATCGATTACGAAGAATGGCGTCCACGAATTCCAGTTCATCGGGGAGATGTTTCAGGCGGACATACCTGCCTCCATTCTCCACCTCGAACGAGACTCCGCACTTCGTGCAGGACATATAATCGGCTGCGTCCGGCAAACGAGTGACCTTCAAATTCGACGATCCACAGGCTGGACAACGTCCGTTCTTTACCCAACTTTCGGGAATATCCCGCCTGGGCATTGGGGTTGGGGGTTTGTTTTCCTGGTTTTGCATGGTTAAATTGTAGACCCGTCGTTTACAAAAATTCCTTACAAATTCTTGACAGGCTGGATTCTACCAAAGACTCACATTCCCAACTTCTTTGCCTCGTTCCAGAAGGCATCCATTTCCTCCAAAGTCATGTCCGAAAGATTCCGTCCCTGCTTTTTCGCACCCTGCTCCACGAAACCAAAGCGCTTCTTGAATTTTAGGTTCGTCCCCCGCAGCGCAGACTCGGCATCGACTTTGCGCCAGCGGGCCAGGTTGACCAGCACAAAGAACAGGTCGCCAAGTTCAGAGGTGACCTCTTCTAGGTTTTGCGCATTCTTCACCTCCTCGATCTCCTCGCGGACTTTGTCGAGTACACCTCCCACTTCGGGCCAGTCAAAGCCGACACGGGCAGCGCGATCCTGGTATTCCTGCGCCTGGGTCAGGGCAGGCAGGGCGGAGGGAATCCCATCCAACAAGCCCTTTTCCTGTTCAGCTTTTCCGTTTTCCTTACGTTCCTTTTCCTTCAACTTCTCCCAGTTCTGCAAAACGCCATCCACCGAATCCACTTCCACATTGCCAAAGACATGCGGATGGCGGCGGACGATTTTGTCGTAAATCCCCTTGACCACCTGCGCCATCGTGAACTCGTCGGTTTCAGTGGCGATCTGGGCATTCAGCATGATTTGCAAAAGCAGGTCGCCGAATTCCTCGCGCATCCCATGGGAGTCGTTTTCGTCCATCGCGGTCAGGGTTTCATAGGATTCTTCGAGCAGGTGAGTCCGCAGGGTTTGATGGGTTTGCTTCTTGTCCCACGGACAGCCATCCGGGGCGCGCAGGTGAGCCACGATTTCGCCAAACGCCTCGAAGGAAGTTCCCTCCCCCAGTGATGGAAGATAGAGGCAGGTGGAAGGGAAAAAGTCAAAGGTCGAAAGTTGAAGGTCGTCAAGTTGAGCGACTTTCGACCTTTGACCTTCGACCAGTATTACCTCATGTTCCTTCGGATAAATCACCTGCAAAACGTTCTTCACCTGCAAAGCCAGTTCGGGAGAATCGAGTCCCACCAGCAGAGCGGGCGCATCGGGCGGGAAGGGTGGATAATGCGCAGAGGAGAGAGTCCGCGCATCGATCAGAGTCAGCCTCGAGGGCGAAGTCAGGCGAAGCATCTCGAAAACACGCGAAACAAGTTCAAAATCCATTGGAGTCTCCGTTAAAAGGTAATTGGTAATTCGTAATTACGAATTACCAATTACAGAACAAACATTATTTTTGCAAAAAGGTTTAACGCTTGGTGTAGGTGGGAGCCTTGCGGGCTTTCTTGAGACCGGGCTTCTTGCGTTCCTTCACGCGGGCGTCGCGGGTGAGCAAGCCCTTCTTGCGCAGGGCGGCTGTCCAGCTGGCATCGATCAGTTGAAGGGCGCGGGCAATTCCCAGCCGCACAGATTCAACCTGACCTGCAACGCCGCCGCCGTTCACCAGCACGCTGACGTCGTATTTATTCGCTTCCTGACCCACCGCGCCGAAGGGGCGCAGAATATCCTCGACATCGCCGAGACGGGTGAAGAAGGCGGGACCTTCCTTTTCGTTGACGACGAACTTGCCTGAGCCGGTCACAACACGCACGCGGGCGATGCTTTCCTTGCGGCGTCCAATGCCTTCAAAATATTGAGCCATATTCACTTACCTCTTTATTCCAAAACTTTCGGGTTCTGAACCTGGTGCGGATGCTCGGGTCCAGCATAGATCTTCAAGCGCTTGAGCGTGGCGCGTCCCATGCGGTTGTGGGGCAGCATGCCCCAGACAGCATCGCGCAGGGCGCGGTCGGGATGCTGGGCAAGCTGGTCGCGCAGCGAGATGCTCTTCAAGCCACCCGGATGACCCGAATGCTTATAGTAGATCTTGCTCGTCAATTTGCTGTTGGTCTTGGTGCCGGTCACGGTAACGCGCTCGGTGTTCACCACCACCACAAAGTCGCCCATTTCCACGCCGGGCGTGAAGGTGGGCTTGTGTTTGCCAAGCAAAACGTGGGCGATGCGCGCGGCAATGCGTCCCAGGGTCTGCCCATCGGCATTGATCAAAACCCAGTCGCGCTGAATTTCAGCAGCTTTCGGATAGTACGTTTTCTGTTGCACTTTCGTCACTCCGTTTCATAATCTTTTCATGTGATCCATACGTTACTTCGACCAGCGTTAGCCCGTGTGCGGGAGCCAGCCCGGCGGGAAGTTTCTCCTGTCTTTCGAGGGCGGTTTGAACCCTCTCCAGCGGAATCTTTCCCTGCGCGAGCGAGACCTGCACAAAGACCAGTCTTCTTGCCATGCGATATAAGAACGCGTCCGCCCGAACCTCGAACTGCCACTCACCATCGGGCATTCTCTTCCATTCGGCTTTTGTCACCGTGCGGGTCGTCGTTCCTTTCGGAGTCGTCGGCGAACCGAAGGCGGCAAAATCATGTGTGCCGGTGAAGATACCTGCATTGCGGATGAGCGCGTCTCCGTCCACGGGGGGAAAGACTCGCCACAGGAATTTCTCCCGCAGCGGGTCACGGATCGGGTCGCAAAACAGCCTGTAGCGATACTGACGCGAGACTGCGTCGAAGCGCGGATGGAAGTCCGCCGGGGCTGGGGACAGGCTTCGGACGGCAAGGTCAGGCGGGAGGTTTGCCTCAATCGCCTTGAACAGTTTTTCCGTCGGGTGCGACCAATCAAGGTCGAACGCCGCCACCTGTCCGCTTGCGTGGACTCCCGTATCCGTCCTGCCAGCCATGATGACCGACCTGCCAGTCCAGCCTAATTTGCGGAGGGCTTTTTCGAACTCGCCCTGTACCGTGCGGGACTTCGCCTGCATCTGGCTCCCGAAAAACCCGGAGCCGTCGTAGGCAAGGATCACTTTGTAACGTTCCATTTTCAGTCATCAGTCGCCAGTAATCAGTCATCAGTTTTCTCTTCTGATTACTGATTACTGCTTACCGATCACTGTAATTACTACTCTTCCACCAGTTCCAAAATCACCATCTCAGCCGCGTCGCCGTGGCGGGGTCCGAGTTTCATCACGCGGGTGTATCCACCAGGACGGTTGGCAAAGCGCGGGGCGATCTCGTCGAACAGGCGCTTGATAAGCTGGTTGTCGCCCAACTTGGAGGCAGCCAGACGGCGCGCGTTCATTTTCTGCGCATCGGTGCCGTTGGCGCTGTTGCGGGCGAGGGTGATCAGGCGTTCGGCGTCACCACGGATGGCGGCAGCCTTTGCCTGGGTGGTCTGAATTCGTTCGTGTGTAAAAAATTGTTTGATCAGGTTGCGCCTCAGGGCGATACGCGCGCCTGAAGTGCGTCCCAATGTGTAACCTGCTACTGAATGTCGCATCTCTAACTCTCCGAGGATGTATCGTCTTTCAAAAAGCCCTTCTCACGCATCTTGTCGCGAAGTTCGTCGAGACTCTTTTCGCCAAAGTTGCGGATGGACATGACCGCGGTCTCGCCTTTTTCGAGAAGGTCGAGCACATCACCGACATTGGTTATGCCCGTGCGCTTCAACGAGTTGAAGACACGCACCGAAAGGTCAAGGGCTTCCACCGGGGTTTCAGCCAATTCGCTGCTCAGACGGCTGCCCGAGGCTTCGCGCTCCACTGCCACTGCCAGCATTTCCTCGTTGATGCCTGCCACATAGCGCAGGTGATCGATCAAAATGCGGGCGGAGGAACTGAGAGCGCGTTCCGGCGAAACGGTGCCGTCTGTCCAGATTTCCAAAATTAATTTATCGTAATTCGTGCTCTGACCCACGCGGGCGGAAACCACTTCCCAATTCACGCGCTTGACCGGGCTGTAGATCGCATCCACAGGAAGCTCGCCGATGGGCATGTGCCCGGCGCGCTCGTTGGCGGGCGAATAGCCGCGTCCACGCTCGACCATGAACTCGATGTCGAGTTTCGTCTTCGCGCCGTCCACAGTAAAAAGATATGTGTCGGGGTTGACGATCTCGATCTCGGGCGGGGTGATGATGTCTGCGGCGGTGACGGTTCCCTCGCCGCGTACTTCGAGCTGCATGCGGGCGCTGTCCACGCCATCCATCTTGATGCGGATCTGTTTGACCTGCAGCATGACCTGGATGACGTCTTCGCGCACACCGGGGATGTCGCTGAATTCGTGCAAAACATCCGCGATGCGAATCGAGGTAATTGCGTTACCCTCCAGGGAGGAAAGAAGGACGCGGCGCAGGGCATTGCCCAACGTCACGCCGTAGCCTCCCTCCAGCGGGCTGATTGTGAATTTGCCATAATTTCGAGCCTCTGCTTCACGCTCGATTTTCGGCATAACCATGTTCGTGATGATACCAGTCACGGTTCACCTATCCCTTTTCATAATTCGCGCAGCCGGGCGCCAGACTTGCGGCGCCTCAGGCATAACGCGGCTGGAGGATTAGCGTCTGGAGTAGTATTCGACGATCAATTGTTCGTCGAGACTTCCGTCAATTTCAGCGCGCTCTGGCATACGAGCGACAGAGCCGGACATGGATTTGAGGTCGCGGTTGAGCCAGCTCGGGGAGGTGCGCTTTTCGGTGTATGCGCCCAGGTCCTTGAAGTAGGTCAACTTGCTGGAACCTTCGCGCACGGTGATGGTATCACCTTCGCCGAGGAGCATGGAGGGCACATTGGTACGGCGACCATTTACAGTAAAGTGACCATGCGCAACGAGCAAACGTGCCTGTGAGCGGCTGGAGGCAAAGCCAAGCCTGAACACCACATTGTCGAGGCGGGATTCGAGAATTTGAAGCAGGTTCAAGCCCGTCAGACCGCGGCGGGTGATGGCGGTGTCGTAATAGCGGCGGAACTGACGTTCCAACACGCCATAGATGCGGCGAGCCTTCTGCTTGGCGCGCAACTGGCGGGCAAAGTCGGAGGCACGACCAGTGCCCATACCCTTGCCACCGCCACTGCGTCCGGCGGTGCGTCCATGTTGGCCGGGGGCAAAATCGCGTTTTTCAAAGGAACACTTGGGGGTAAAGCAACGCTCACCCTTAAGATACAACTTTTCGCCTTCGCGGCGGCACAGTTTACAAACTGAACTTAATAATTTAGCCATATAGAAACCACCTGACCTGTTACACGCGTCGCTTCTTCGGAGGGCGGCAGCCGTTATGCGGCACCGGCGTAATATCCGCAATGGAGCGGACTTTCAATCCCATTGCCTGTACGGCGCGGATCGCATTTTCACGACCGGGTCCGGGACCCTTCACAAAGAGTTCCACTTCCTGCAAGCCAAGCTGCTGGGCGGCTTTCAAAGCCTGCTCGGCGGCAAGGCGCGCGGCAAAAGGCGTGCTCTTGCGGGAGCCTTTGAAACCGGCGGAACCAGCCGAACCCCAGGCAACAGTATTGCCTTCGGTGTCGGTGACGGTCACGATCGTATTATTGAAGGAAGCAAAAATATGCACCTGTCCGGAAGACAGGGTGCGCTTCCCTTTTTTCGCGCCCGATGGGCGACGGGTGGAACGAACACTCTGAGCCATTTTTTCTTATACCTTTCGGACAGGATTACTTCTTGGCGCCCTTGCGACGACCACGACCGGCAACCGTCTTCTTGGTGCCTTTGCGGACGCGCGCATTGGTGCGGGAGCGCTGTCCGCGCACGGGCAGGTTGCGGCGGTGGCGCAAACCGCGATACGAACCGATTTCGATCAAACGCTTGATGCTCATCTGGACTTCGCGGCGCAGGTCGCCTTCCACCTTGAAATTTTTGGAAATAAATTCGCGAATCGCGGCTACATCCGCTTCGCTCAAATCCTTGATGCGCGTGTCGGGGTTGACTTTGGTCTGAGCCAAAATCTTCTGCGCACGCGTGGGACCGATACCATACAGGTAGGTCAACCCGACTTCAACCCGCTTATTGCGGGGCAAATCAACGCCTTCAATTCTCGCCATGGTTCACCACACTAACCCTGTCTCTGTTTATGTTTTGGATTTTCGCAAATGATGAAAACAATACCCTTGCGCCGTACAATACGGCACTTGGAGCAACGTTTGCGAATGGAGGGCGAAACTTTCATGATTCAATCTCCTTGCTTGCGGCTGTATTCATGACAGCCAAAGTTCTGATTATACTTGTCATTTTTCCATCTGTCTACTTTTACGATTGTTTTTGTCCGCATCTGGCTCACAAGACAGTCAGGATGAGGGGTTCACCTTCGGTGACGGCAATTGTGTGTTCAAAATGCGCCGTCAGAGAACCATCCGCGGAGACAACCGTCCACTTATCCGGCAGGACGCGGGTTTCGTGCGTCCCGATCAGCACCATTGGTTCGAGGGCTATGGTCATGCCCGGGCGGAGCAACACGCCGGTTCCCGCCATGCCCACATTGGGCACCTGGGGACCTTCGTGCATCTGCCGTCCGACGCCGTGGCCTGTGTATTCACGCGTGACGTGAAAGCCGCGACTCTCGACAAAATCCTGTATCGCCGCCGAAACGTCACCTGTGCGTTTGCCTTTGCGCATCTTTTCGATGCCGGCATACAATGCACCTTCGGTGACTTCGAGCAGTTTCGCCGCTTCGGGAGAAATCTCCCCCACCCCAGCCGTAAAGGCGGAGTCGCCGACGAAACCTTCATAGACTGTGCCGCAATCTATCGAAACAATGTCCCCTTCCTTCAGCTTGCGCTTGGGATGGGGAATGCCGTGCACCATCTCGTCGTTGATGCAGACGGTGATGGATGCGGGAAACGGCGGGCGGCCATATCCTTTGAAGGGCGAAAAACATCCGTGTGACTTCAACACTTCCTCAGCAGCCGCGTTGAGTTCGGTCGTTGCCACACCAGGTTGTAAACGTTCCTTGACTGCCGCCAGCACAGCCGCATTGATGCGCCCTGCTTCACGCATAACCTTGATCTGGGCAGGGGTCTTGACATTGATCTGGCGTTCCCAACTCATTAATAAAACCTACTTTTTCAACAAAGCCTTGCGGCTCGGTATCACAAATAATTACTTTCGCAGCGCGGCAAGCAGGTCGTTCGTCACCTGCTCCACAGGCTGCACACCATTAATCTCGATCAGTTTGCCCAGTTTACGGTAGTAATCCACAAGGGGCATGGTCTGCTCGAAATAGACGTGGATGCGATTCGTGACGGTTTCCACTTTATCGTCATCGCGCTGGTACAACTCGGAGCCGTCCACATCGCAAACACCCGCCTGCTTCGGAGGGTTGAACTTTTGATGGTAGACGTGTCCCTGTGCACGACATGACCAGCGTCCGCTTGTGCGTTCGATGAGGACCGCTTCATCGGCAGTAATGTAGGGAACAGAGTCCACACATCCGCCAAACTCGGCGAGCATCTTTTCAAGCGATTCAGCCTGCTTTGGAGTGCGGGGGAACCCATCGAGGATTGCTCCTCCTTTGCAATCAGGCTGGGAGATGCGGTCACGGACCATGGCGATGGTCACATCGTCTGGAACCAGTTCGCCCTTGTCCATGTAGGACTTGGCGAGCTTTCCGAGTTCCGTCTGGTTTTTAATGTTCCCACGAAACAAATCTCCGGAAGAGATGTGGGCAAGTTTGATCGCTTGAGCCAGTATTACGGCTTGAGTACCTTTGCCAACGCCGGGAGGCCCCAGCAGGACGATGTAGGTCGCCATATATCTCCTCAATCAATTTTTAGCGGACGAGAAGCGAATCCTGGTAGCCATGCAATTTCAGTTCTGCATCGATGTTCATGAAGGTGTCGCGCACCACACCGACCACGATGAGCAAGCCTGAGGACGAGACGAGGAAGATGCCCGTCTGCGAGGCGGCGCTCACGCCGAATGCTCTTAAAATCAAGCCGAGCAGGAAGGGCATGATCGCCACAACACCGAGGAAAATGGCGCCCGGCAGGGTGATGCGCCGCTGAACAGTGCTCAGATATTTTTGCGTGGCGGCGCCGGTATGCACGCCGGGAACGGTGGCGCCGACCTTCTTCAGGTTTTCACCGTAATTCTGCTGGTCGAATAACACAGAGGTGTAGAAAAAGGTAAAGACGACAACCATGAAGAAATAGAGTATCCAATAGCCTGAGTTGCTGGTGCTGGTGGCGCCGAAAAAGTCCTGCATTCCCTTGAAGAAATTGGAAACACCCGCATTTTCACTGCCAACGAAGTAGCTCGCGATGATGGCGGGGAATTGCAAAATGGCGCTGGCGAAGATCAACGGGATCATGCCGGAGAGGTTGACCATCAGCGGCAGGGTTCCCTTGACCGGCATGGACATGCGGTTGCCCAT
Organism: Chloroflexota bacterium; assembly: GCA_016234555.1. Lineage (GTDB taxonomy): Bacteria > Chloroflexota > Anaerolineae > Anaerolineales > Villigracilaceae > Villigracilis. Next base: position 116,839 of record JACRBJ010000027.1, read on the forward strand.
GCGACGTCCGGGGTACATCACCGGCACGTTGCGGCGTCCCTGCTGGACATAGACGATGGCATAGACCGTCGCCACAATGATGAAGAGGGTGAAACCAAGCATGAACCAGCGCGTCGCCTCATCAGACATGAGAGACACAAAATTGGAGGGCATTTGCGATACGATGCCTGCGAAGATGACGAGGGAAAGTCCCTGCCCGCGGATGCCATACTCGGAGATCAACTCGCCCAGCCAGATGGCAAACATGGTGCCAGCCGTCATCGCAACCAGAGCCGTCACCGACGGCAGGAGCAGGTCACCGGAAAATCCAAATGGGAGGATCGCCTCTCCGATATTGGGCGTATTAATCGACTGGTAGTTGAAGATATTGATTTGTCCAATCGCGGAAAGCGCAGCCATCGGCACGGCAAGGTAATACGTCCACCGCTCCTGCCAGCGACGACCCTCGCGCGGATCTTCCTGCATCTTGCGCTGCAAGGCGGGGATAATCGGGACCAGCAATTGAATGATGATCTGGGCGGTAATGTACGGATAGACGCCCATCGAGAGCAGCGAGAAGTTTGAAATCGTGCCGCCGGAAAGCAAATTCAGAAAGTCGAGGAAGCCTCCCCCGCCGCCCGCCATGGAATTTCGGAACGCTCCCAGAATTTCAAAGTTGACGCCCGGGGCGGGCACATTTGCCGCGAGGCGGTAGATTGTGAGGATGACGAAAGTGACGATCAGCTTGCGTCGAATATCCTCCGACTTCCAAAGGTAACGCCAGCCTGAAAAGGTGGTCTTCATGCAAATATCCTCTGTTAGGCGATCAACTCAACCGAGCCGCCAGCCTTTTCGATCTTGGCTTTGGCGCCCGCGCTGACGCGATGCGCGCGCACTTTGAGGGCGACGGTCATCTCGCCGCGTCCGAGCACCACAACAGGGTTGCGGGAGTCGCGCAGGAGATGGGCTTGTTCGAGGGATTCCGGGGTCACTTCCGCATCGGCCTTGAAAGCCTGGGAAAGCTGGTCGAGGTTCACCTCGTTAAATGTAACCTGGTTCGGCGGGGTGAATCCTTCACCGCGAATGAACGGCAGGCGGCGGAAGAAGGGCAGGTTGCCGCCCTGGCGATAGGCGTGACCGCCTTCACCGGAGCGCGCGCCCGCGCCCTTGGTACCGCGACCGGCAGTCTTGCCCTGACCTGCCGAAATGCCGCGTCCCACGCGCTTGCGGTTCTTTTTCGAACCGGCATTGGGTACGAGTTCGTGAAGTTTCATAATTCAACCTACTCTTCGATCTTGAGCAGATGGATGACCTTGTTCAACATTCCGCGCAGGGCGGGGGTATCCTTGTGCTCGACAGTCTGATGTAAACGGCGCAAACCAAGCGCCTTGACGGTGGCTTTTTGATCCTTCGGGAAGCCAATATCGCTTTTGACCCAGGTAACACGCAGGGTCTTCCCGGTGGTTTCCTTCTTAGGCATGTTGTTTCCTCCGTTCCCAGAACGGCATCAGTTCTTCCGCGCGTTTGCCGCGGCGAGCCGCTTCAACCGCCGGGGAGCGCAGTCCATCCAGCGCGCCGAAGGTTGCCATGACCACGTTCAGCACATTGGCGCTGCCCATGGATTTGGTGAGAATGTCGCGGACGCCAGCCACTTCCAACACGGCGCGCACGCCGCCTGCGGCGATTACGCCCGTTCCAGCGGATGCGGGTTTGAGGAAGACCCTGGCTCCAGCCACCTTGCCCAGTGATTCGTGCGGGATAGTGGTGCCGAAGAGGCTCACTTCGCGCAAATCCTTGCGGGCGCGCTCGGAAGCCTTGCGCATGGCGTCGGGGACGGCGTTTGCCTTGCCCACGCCCATGCCGACGGTCCCCTTTTTGTCGCCGACGACGACGGTCACGCGGAACTGGAAGCGGCGTCCACCCTTGACAACCTTCGCCACGCGGGCGATCTCGATCACGCGTTCTTCGAATGCGTCCTGCGTCTCAAAGGGTTGTTGCTGTTGTTCAGTAAATTTCTTTTCTGCCATATCTTTCTCCAGTGCAACTAGAACTGCAAGCCGCCTTCGCGCGCGCCATCAGCGAGAGCCTTGACACGACCCGTGTAGCGGAAACCGCCGCGGTCAAAAACGACAGCCGTGATGCCTTTAGCCTTGGCGCGTTCAGCAACCGCTTTTCCAATGGCTTTGGCCTGTTCGGTCTTTTTCATCCCCTTCACCTGTTCGCGCAGTTCGCGGTCCACCGTGGAGGCAGAGATGAGGGTGTTGCCGTCATAATCATCGATCACCTGGGCATAGATCCCGGAGACGCTCTTGAACACGCTCAGGCGCGGGCGGCTGGGAGTTCCAGCCAGATTCTTGCGCACACGCACGTGGCGGCGTTCACGAGCAATTGAACGACTCTTGTTAGCCATGGCTTACTTGGCTCCTTTTCCGGCTTTACCAGCCTTGCGGCGGACACGCTCACCGAGGTAGCGCAGACCCTTGCCGTGATACGGTTCGGGCGGACGCACCTTGCGAATGTTCGCAGCGACCTGTCCAACCAGTTCCTTGTCAAAGCCCAACACCTTGATCAGGCGGGTCTTTGCATCTGTTTCGAATGACACGCCGGTCGGGGGTTCCATCTTGACCGGGTGTGAGTAACCAACAAACAGGGAGAGGTTCTTTCCTTCCATTTCAGCGCGGTATCCCACGCCTTCCACCTGGAGGACAACCTCAAAACCCTTGCTGACGCCGTGAATCATGTTTGCGATCAGGGCGCGGGTGGTTCCATGCAGCGCGCGTTCGGCGGGATTTTCCGAATTGCGGGTAAAGCTTAGCTGATTGTCTTCCTTTTTGATGCCAATCAGCGGAGAGAATGATCTCTTCATTTCGCCCTTCGGTCCCTTAACGCGGACTTCCAAACCGTCCACGTCCACCTGCACACCGCCGGGAATTTCAATGGGTAAACGACCAATACGGGACACGATAAACCTCCTACCACACCTTGGCGATGATTTCACCGCCAACGCCCAACTGTCGGGCGCGTGCGCCGGTCATGACACCCTTGGGAGTGGAGAGAATGGCAACGCCAATTCCCGAAAGCACCCAGGGGATGTCGGTCTTTTTGGTGTAGATGCGGCGTCCGGGTTTGCTTACGCGTTCCAGACCGGAAATCACCGGGCGGCGCTGACGGCGTTCGCCCACGTACTTGATCTTCACACGCAGGACCTTCTGTCCCTCGTGTTCACCGTCCACCATTTCATAACCTTCGAGAAAGCCTTCATCCTTGAGGATTTTGGCGATCTCGACTTTAATCTTCGAGTTGGGCATTGCAACCTGGGCATGTCCAGCCAGCACAGCGTTGCGGATGCGGGTCAACATATCAGCAATCGGATCAGTAAATGACATGATCTTCCTCCACCTGGGGCTACCAGGACGCCTTCACGACGCCGGGGATTTTGCCCGTCAACGCCAATTCACGGAAGCAAATGCGGCACAAGCCAAAGCGTCGAATATAACCACGCGGGCGTCCACAGCGCTGGCAGCGGTTGCGTACCTGCACGGCATGTTTGCGGCGCAATTCACGATATTGCATACATTTCTTTGCCATAGGTTAAGCATCCTTCCTGCTACTGAACGGCATTCCGAGCATCTTCAACAGCGCGCGCGCATGGTCGTCCGTTTTGGCGGAGGTCACAATGGTCACCTCCATGCCGCGCAGCTTGTCAATTTTGTCGTATTCGATCTCGGGGAAGACCAGCTGGTCCTTGAGTCCGAGGGTGTAATTTCCACGCCCGTCGAAGGCGTTGGCGGAAACGCCGCGAAAGTCGCGCACACGCGGCAGGGCAATGTTCACAAGGCGGTCGTAGAAAGCCCACATGCGCGGACCGCGCAGGGTGACCTTCGCGCCGATGATGCGCCCTTCGCGCAGTTTGAAGTTCGCAATGCTCTTGCGAGCCTTCGTCTGCACGGGTTTCTGACCGGTAATCTGCATCAGGTCCGCCACAGCGGCATCGAGCGCCTTGGGATTGTCCATCGCCTCACCGAGACCGATGTTCAAAACGATCTTTTCGATGGCTGGCACCTGCATGACGTTCTTCAAGCCCAGCGACTTGAACAGGGCCGGAGCCACTTCATTCTTATAGAGTTCCTGCATTCTATTCATAATTCATCTGCTCCACAGCCTAGTCAATCGCGGCTTCACAGTTCTTGCAAACGCGGTGGGCGCCTTCGGTGTCGCGTTGAACGCCGACACGGGTGGGCTGACCGCATTTCGGGCAGACGAGCATCACGTTCGAGATGTCGACCGGTCCTTCGAACTGGATTCGACCTGGGTTCATATTGCGTCCTGCCTGGGTCTGCACCTGTTTCTGGTGTTTGGTGCGGATGTTGACACCCGTCACCACCACACGGCGGTCGTCGAGAAATACGTTGATGACCTCGCCGCGCTTGCCTTTGTCTTCGAGACGGCCGCTGATCACTTCCACTGTATCGCCTTTTCGAATCTTTACTTTCATTCTTTGCTCCTACAGCACTTCCGGGGCAAGCGAGACGATCTTCATGTAGCCCATGTCGCGCAGTTCGCGCGCCACAGGTCCGAAAATGCGCGTGCCTTTCGGGTTTTCGCCGTCGGCATCCAGAATGACCGCGGCGTTATCATCAAAGCGGATGTACGAACCGTCTTCGCGGCGCCATTCCTTGGTGCAGCGGACGATGACGGCTTTTACGACTTCACTCTTCTTCACCGAGCCTTGCGGCGCGGCGGCTTTCACAGTGGCGACCACCACGTCGCCGATGGAACCGTAGCGGCGGGTGGAACCGCCCAGCACGTGAATGACGAGCAATTCACGCGCGCCGGTGTTGTCGGCGACCTTCAATCGAGATTCCTGTTGGATCATGGCTTTACTCTCCCACGCCCTGATCGGCGGTGCGGGTCTCGCGCTTGACGACGGTTTCGACGGCCCAGCGCTTGTCGCGGGACAGGGGGCGGGTCTCGACGATCTGAACCTCGTCGCCAATCTGACAGCCAATCTCATCGTGCGCCTTGACGCGCGCGCTGGAATAGACCACCTTCTTATACAGCGGGTGGCGGTATTTGCGGGTGATTTCCACCACAACGGTCTTGGTCATTTTGTTGCTGGTGACCACACCAGTCATACGACGACGATTGTTCATTTGGCACCTTCCACGGCGGCGCGCTCAGTTTGGCGCAGGATCGTTTCCATGCGGGCGATGTTGCGGCGCAGGACTCGCATGTGGCTGGTGTCAGTCAACTGACCCGTCACCTGCTGGAAGCGCAGCTTCATCATCTCTTCGCGCGAATCGTCAAGCTTTGTGCGGATTTCCGCCGCCGCCAGTTTGCGAATTTCTTCAACCTTCATGGCTTTCATGGTTTATTCTCCTCCTCCGTGGCGAGCCACGACCTTGGTCTTGATGGAGAATTTGTACATGGCGCTCTTCAAAGCCTCGGTTGCAATGTCGGCGGGCAGACCGCCCACTTCGAACATCACGCGGCCGGGCTTGACCGGGGCGACATAGTATTCCACGTTGCCTTTACCCGAACCCATGCGGGTCTCCGGCGGCTTGTGGGTATAGGGTTTGTACGGAAAGATGCGGATCCAAACCTTGCCGCGGCGCTTCATGCCACGGACAATCGTACGGCGAGCCGCTTCAATCTGACGGGCGGTAATCCAGCCCGGTTCCAACGCTTGCAGACCAAATTCACCGAAGGAAACTTCCGCGCCGCGGAATGCCTTTCCTGTCATGCGACCGCGCATCTGCTTGCGCCACTTTACACGTTTCGGCATCAACATATCAAAAACCTCATCTGGATGCGGCGTCGCGATTACTCGCTGACGTATACGCCTTCCGTTGCTTCAACTTTTTCTTCCACCTCGGGCGTCACCTCGCCTTTATAAATCCAGACTTTGACACCAAGCTGACCGTAGGTGGTTAGCGCTTCAGTAATGGCGAAATCCATGTTGGCGCGCAAGGTCTGCAAAGGCACGCGACCTTCACGCAGCGTCACATCACGGGACATTTCAGCGCCGCCCAGGCGTCCACCCACCAAAATCTTGACGCCCTGGGCGCCCTGTTTCATGGCTTGCTGGATGGCGCGCTTCATGGCGCGGCGATAGGCAATACGGCGCTCCAACTGGTCGGCAATGTTCCTGGCAACCAGCATGGCATCGGTATCGGGAGAGGTGATCTCCTTGATATCGAGTTCGACTTTCTTCCCGACCAGGGATTCAAACGCCTGGCGGATCTTCTTCACGCCCTCGCCCTTGCGACCAATCAAAATGCCGGGCTTGGCGGTGTGAATGGAAATGCGGATCTTGCCGGGAGTGCGCTCCACGTCCACACGGGAGATGCCCGCCTTGCCGTCCTTGACGGCGTCCGGCAATTCACTGCGGAGCCCGCGGACTTTTTCATCAGCCGCCGCGCCGCCCTTGGAGAATTTCCCAAGCAACAGATTGCGGATGGCGAAATCCTGGTGCAGTTGCTGGCGATATTGAGCGCCTTCGGCAAACCAGCGCCCGCCCCAGGGTTGATTGATTCCCAGACGAAAACCAACAGGATGTACTTTACGACCCATATCTTCTCCTTACGCTGCGCGTCCGCGCTCTCGCAAAATAATGGTGACGTGCGAACTGCGGCGCAATATCGGCTTGAAACGACCGCGCGCGCCAAAGCGACGCCACTTGCGGGTGGGCGCTTCATCGGCGGTGATCTTGGCTACAACCAGGTCATCGCGGCTGACGCCAAAGTTTTCCTCGGCGTTTGCCACCGCAGATGCAACCAGCTTGTGCACATGCAACGCGGCGCGCTTGTTTACAAAGCGCAGGATTTCCAGGGCCTCGTTTGCGCTCTTGCCGCGCACCAGATCGATCACGGAGCGGACCTTCTGCGCCGAAAGGGAGAGATTACAAAGTTTTGCTTGAATATCATGCATGGTTCACTCTCCTTACGCGGCGGCTTCCTTGGTCTGGTGACCACGGAAGGTGCGTGTCGGGGCGAATTCGCCCAAACGGTGACCGACCATGTTTTCGGTGACGTAAATCGGCACATGGCGGCGTCCATCGTGAACCGCAATCGTGTGTCCCACCATCTGCGGGAAAATCACAGAAGCGCGGCTCCACGTGCGGACGACTTTCTTTTCATTTTTCTGGTTCATGGTCTCGATGCGCTTGAGGAGTTTTGCCTCAATGAACGGACCTTTTTTCAATGATCGTGACATATATGCGTACCTCGTCTAATTTCTAGCGGCTCGTCTTGCTGCGACGGCGCACAATGTACTGGTCGGACTTCTTGTTGACGCGGGTCTTCTTGCCGAGGGTGGGTTTACCCCACGGGCTCTTGGGACCTGGCAGACCGATTGGCTGGCGACCTTCACCACCACCGTGAGGATGGTCGCGGGGGCTCATTGCGGTTCCGCGGACGGTTGGGCGGATGCCCAAGTGGCGTTTGCGTCCAGCCTTGCCCAGTTTGACATTGCTGTGGTCGAGATTTCCAACCTGACCGATGGTGGCGTAACAGACCTGGTGAATGAGGCGGACTTCGCCGGAGGGCATGCGGATCTGGGCGAAATCGCCTTCCTTGGCGAGCAATTGCGCCGCGCCGCCCGCCGAGCGGACCATCTGCGCGCCCTTGCCTTCCTTCATCTCGATATTGTGGATCAGGGTGCCGATCGGAATATTGCTGACGGGGAGGGCATTGCCGGGACGAATCTCGGCGTTGGGTCCGGACATGACAGTGTCGCCAACCTTCAAATCGAGGGGGGCAATGATGTAACGCTTCTCGCCATCGGCATAAAAGAGCAGGGCGAGGCGCGCGGTGCGGTTCGGATCATACTCAACGGCAGCCACCTTGGCGGGGATGCCGTGCTTTTCGCGTTTGAAATCCACCACGCGGATGAAGCGACGGGCACCGCCGCCGCGATGGCGGACGGTGACACGTCCCTGAGCGTTGCGCCCGCCGCGCGCCTGGCGCATGACCATCAGGGAGCGTTCAGGCGTGCCTTTGGTAATTTCTTCAAACGTGTAGCCGGTCATATCGCGCGTGCCGGGTGTTACGGGTTTGTATTTTTTGACTGCCATTATTGCACCCCTTCAAAGATTTCGAGGGATTTGCTTCCAGCGGCGAGGGTCACAATTGCCTTCTTGAACGAAGGGCGGCGCACCAACACGCGGCGGCTTTTCGCCCGTCGTCCGCGCTTGGCGGGCGCATTGAGAATGTTTACACGCGCCACGGTGACTTCGAAAAGGGTTTCCACTGCATCCTTCACCTGGGTGCGGGTTGCCGAGTCAGCGACGACAAAGGCGTACTGACCAAGTTTGCTGGAATTACGGTTGGATTTTTCCGTCACCAATGGGCGGACGAGGACATCGTAAATCGTAGTCATGTCTCTCTCCTATCCAAGGTGCGCAACAAGCGCATCGATTGTTTTGAGCGGCAGGACGACTTTTTCGAAATTGAGCACGTCACGCACGTTCAAATAATTTGCGAGCAGGACCTTGGCGCTCCCAATGTTACCGGTCGAGCGCATTACGTTGTCGTAATTCTGGTCCTTGGCTGGCATCAACAATAAAGCGGTGGCTTCGCCGACCCAATTGCCGAGGGTCTCTGCCATTACGCGGGTCTTCGACTCGGTAATATCGAAATCATCCACCACAACGATACCGGCTTCGGCGGCTTTCGCGGACAGCACCGAGCGCAGGGCAGCCTGGCGCATCTTCTTGGGCATGCGCTGCTCATAGCTGCGGGGATGCGGGGTGTGAATGCGTCCACCGCCAACCCACTGGGCTGCGTTCGTGGAACCCTGGCGGGCACGACCAGTGCCTTTCTGTTTCCACGGCTTTCGACCACCACCTCTGACTTCTGAACGAACTTTTGTCTCATGTGTCCCAAGGCGTGCATTCGCCATCTGGCGTGTATAAGCCTGATGCATTAGGTCTACATTTACTGGGGCTTCAAAAACATTCGCGGGCAATTCAATCTCGCGAACTTTTGCGCCTTTCAAATCAAGAACATCTACTTTCATGGTAATCTGGCTCCCGTTTCTGCGCGCTTACTGCTTGCGCGACTCCTTGATCATGACGAGACTACCCTTGCCACCAGGAACCGCGCCATTAATGGCGAGTAGATTGCGTTCCGCATCCACCATGACGACCTTGATGTTCTGCACGGTGACACGGTCAACGCCCATATGGCCTGAGTTTCGGTGTCCTTTATAGACGCGACCTGGTGTGGTACCCGATCCGCTGGAACCGGGCGCACGATTGCGGTCAGATGTACCGTGCGTGGCGTTCATACCATGGAAGTGATAGCGTTTTACAACACCGGCAAAGCCCTTGCCCTTGCTGACGCCAATCACATCCACGCGCTCGCCAACGGCAAAAGCGTCGCTGACTGTCAACTTGTCACCGACCTTTAATCCATGATCCTTGGAACGAAATTCGCGCAGGAAACGCAAAGGGGAAATCTCATTGGCTTTCAGATGCCCCATCTCTCCGCCTGTCAGACGCTTGGGGTTCACTTCGCCAAAGCCCAGTTGCACGGCAGAATAACCTTCCTTCTCCGGCATACGAACCTGGGTAACGTAACATGGCCCAGCTTCGATGAGCGTCACCGTATAGGCAACGCCTTGCTCATCGAAGATCTGGGTCATGCCGATCTTCTTTCCTATCAGCCCTTTCAACATACTGAATTTTCTCCTTTAGAAGATTGTGTGGAGACGGCCAGCCGGGGCAACGGCCGCATCATCTCCGTGCAGCGCAGTCAGACAGGATTGGGAGGCGAACTTATGTTTGTGTTCGCGCCCGCGCCAGCTCTTGCGCTGTCTCGAATTTTCACCGTAATCCGCGTTCCAATTCACAGAACACGAATTACGTATTCGAACTAGATTTTGATTTCGATATCGACACCTGCAGGCAGGTTCAAACGCATCAGCATGTCGATTGTCTTTGAGTCCGGGTCCAGCACGTCGATCAGACGGTTATGGGTGCGGATCTCGAAATGCTCGTGTGAGTCCTTATCAATGAAAGTGGAGCGCCGTATTGTAAAGCGTTCAATCTTACTTGGCAAGGGTACGGGACCAACAACCTGGGCGCCGGTTCGTTCGGCAGTTTCGACAATCCGCTTGGCGGACTGGTCGAGGACACGATGGTCATAAGCCTTGAGGCGGATACGGATTTTCTGTTTAGCCATCATCTCTCACCTACTCGATGATCTTGGTGACGACACCCGCACCGACGGTCAGACCGCCTTCGCGAATGGCGAACTTCGATCCCTGTTCCAACGCCACCGGCACGATCAACTCAACCGTCAGGTTGACATTGTCTCCCGGCATCACCATTTCC
>JACRBJ010000029.1 GCA_016234555.1 Chloroflexota bacterium
CGCTTGAAAATCTTTCGCATTTTGAGCGAACGTTATCGAAATCGTCGCAAACGTTTTGGGTTACGTTTTAACCTGATCGCTGCCATCTGTAACATGGAGCTCAAAACTGCTTACTAGCCTACTTTTGCAAGAGATCTATTACATCATCGAATTCGGTGTTGCTTGCGTAGAAATTTTCTTTGCAATACAAATCCCAGCGCTGTCTCATTAGAAGATCGGACTGGATTGCTTGCAGAATTTTTCTCTTGTCCTGTAAGACTGCTAGAGATCCCCTCTTCCGTGCTGTAGCGTTCAACGCGGTGATGAATATATCCTTGTCCATCATATGTAACTGGGTCCTCATCAGGATATATACATCATAAAAATCCCTGAGGCGGGTGTTGAGTACGCTTCTCCGCAGGATTGTTTCAACTTTTTCTGCCAGGATAGTTTCGATGTTATAAGCCCAAATTTCAATCCTTTTCTCTTCGAAACTGGAATGAAAGGTATAACGCACTGCTTCAGGAGTGATTATGTCGCCCGTAGTGATGTCAACCTTTAGTGGAGTGTTGATCGCCTCGTATCTGGCGGTGATCATCAATCTATAGCCGCCATATTCATCTTCATCCCGGATGGGTGTAATCGAGTTTAGCTTCAAGGTGACTTCATCATTGAGCGAAATGGCGCAAATTTCCGTAAATGCGTCCTGGATTGCTCCATCTAAGAGAGGATATCCCCGTATAGTTGCATCCATATCCATCGTTGTTCTACTACCAATCCCGATCATTGAGGCAATCAACATGCCGCCTTTCAGGATGAATATATCCTTGTATTTCGATATGGATATTCTATCCAGCAGGCGCTCCATCATGAAGTTTTGCAGCACTGCTTGAGCAGGGATCTTGTTTTTCAAATCCAGATTTTTTATCCGGGACTTGAGTTGCATGGCTTCTCTCATAGAAGGATCTCCAGATATTCCCTGACGATAGTTTGGATACTGAAGTTCTTTGCATAGGCGTTAAGCTGATTAAGGTTTCTGTGTTTATTTCTCACATACCTCTTCAGCGCGGCAGTGCGGATTTGAATATCAATCTGGTTGCGGCTGCGCACAATGTCGCAGATGGTTCTTTCGAGATCGGTGGTCCTGACTTCATTGCCGTGTGTAGTTTCCATCGAAATGACACCCAGCTCGAAGGTCTCACGTTTGACATAAAAAATTTTGTATCCACTGGTATTCAGGGAATGGGAATGATATCCAGATGGAACCGAGATCGAATAGGTGAGTGGAGATCTGTCTGATAAGCCGTGCAGGTATAGGGCTGTTTCGTGTGAAAAGATCGCTGATTTGTATTGGGTCTGGAAGCTGAACAATTCATCCTCGATAAAAGTGGCGGCAGACCGATACGCTCCTCTAGTAACTCGTTCGATTTCGCCGCTTTGTTCCATAATGGAAAGATAGGTTCGGGGAATGTCGAATTTAGCTAGGTCGGACGTGAAGAGGAGTCCTTGCCGGCTTTTCATGATCTGTCGGAGCTTATCAATTCGGGGTAAAGCATGTTTTACATTCATACTCATATTATAATCAAAATGAGTGTAATTGTAAAATATATTTTTATTGGATTCAGATGGACTTTTCATGATCTTCGCCTGCCTTATAAGTTACTGTCCACAGGGCTGCCCCGCATATGGGCGTTATGAATATCCTGGTCGGTTTGCGCTAGGTAGCGCCGCAGGATTTGCAGGTCGGAATGCCCCATCAGTTTTTGCAAGGCAAAGATATCCACCCCATTGCGCAGCATGACTAGGGCAAAGGCACGACGGAAATCGTGTGGGGTAGGGATGGACTTCAACCCGATTTGTTCTGCTCGCCGGCGTAGGAAACAACGCAACGCGGAGTAGGTCATTCTTTCCCCGTGAATGGAAACCCACAAAGCCGGACTGTTGTCCTTCCGATAGCGAAGATACCCACGGATGGCGCGAATGGTCTTTCGCCCGAGGAATACCATACGTGGCTTGCGTCCTTTGCCTTGACGAATCATCACTGCTCCGGTTGCTAGGTCAACATCTTCAAGGTTGATATTCAGGAATTCCTTTGCTCGAGCGCCGGTGTCTAACAAACCCAGCATCATCGCTTTGTCACGGACTCCGGAATAATTCCCTTGGCAGGTTTTCAGAAGTTGATGGATTTCCTCGATCTGAATGGGTTCAATTGGGTCAGTCGGCAACTTGGGCGCTTTGACTCTGCGGATCGGATTCTTCCAATCTGGTGGCATGACCTCTTCTTCTTCAAGCCAATACAACATGGTCCGCAGTGGACGGAAGCAGGCATGGACACCACCGGCATTGTGCGTCTCGGAAAGTTCAAGCAAATATCTGCGAATGAAATCCGAAGTGAGTTGAGAGATTTGCGTCAGCGCTTGTCTCTCGCAATACTTTAGGAAATATTGTAACTTCTTGGTATAGAGTTCAATGGTGTCGGGGGATAGGCTTTGTGACCTACGGTCGATCAGAAAAGACTCGACCATTAGGGGCAGATAATCTTGCTGGGAAAGTGTGATAAGCCCCTGGTCTTGTGATTTTAACGAATACATGGTGATCTCCTTTGTCTAGAGACCACCATATATAAGAAGAGTGTTTCACTAGGAAACAGTGTGCCGAGGGGGAGATTTGGACTCCCGACCAAGGGCTTATGAGTCCCCTGCTCTACCACTGAGCTACCTCGGCTTGGGGTTGAGCGGGGCAAATATTACTATGGGAGGGGGCATTTGTCAACGTGAGGCTGGAAATTTTCGAGGGCAAGGACCATACGCAATACGCCCGGCGCCAACCATCGTGTTTCGTGGTTTGATATAATTTCAAACAGTTCGGCGGCTGGTCAAAAGTCACTGGCGCATCGGTTTTATGGTTTTGAAGTTGGCAGCCTGCATAACCTTTAGACACCGGAGAGAATATGATCATTTGGGACGAAGCAACCATGGGCACCGGGGTGCCCGAGCTCGACACGCAACATAAGAAGCTCTTCGAGAAATTCAACGAATTTTCCGAGGCGCTTGCCAGCAAAAAATCCCTGGAAGCCGCGGGTGACATTTTGGATTTCCTCCAATTCTACGCGAAGTGGCACTTTGGGCAGGAGGAGGATTGCATGAACAAATACAAATGCCCCATCGCCGACCAAAACAAGAAAGCCCACGCCGAGTTTCTCAAAAAGTTCGACCGCTTCTACACGGAATGGCAAACCGGCAACATGACCTCGAAACTGGCGCAGAAGACCTACAACGAGTTGGAACTGTGGCTGGTGAATCACGTCGCGCGGACAGACACCCAACTCCGCCCGTGTGTGAAGAAGTGACCCACTCCCGCCGTGGTGGGTAACCTGAAAGGAGAGACATGCGGAATAAATTCCTTGGAACCGGTCAGCAAAGTTTCCATCCCATGCGTAAATTGCGCGTCGTCTTTTCAGGACTTCGCTACGCCGTCCTGAACGAATCTTCTGTCGCCATTGAAATCATCCTGTCGGCTTTGGTGCTGACGGGATGTTTCTATTACCGCCAGTGGCTCGATTTCAGCATCGTCCTCGTCGCCACCGGATTGATGCTGGTCGCGGAAATGGTCAATACCGCCATCGAGGGGCTTTGCGACTTTGTGGAACCCGGTCACAACGAGAAGATCGGCATCATCAAGGATGTCGCCTCCGCCGCCGTGGGAATCAGCATTCTGGTTTGGAGCGTCACCCTGCTGATGGAAGTCGTCCGCCTGTGGCAGAGGTGAGGTAGACAGAAAACATCATCACGTCGCGCGGACAGACATCCAATTCCGCCCGTGTGTGAAGGGGTGACGCGTCCTCCTGCTGACCCTAAAATCATTGAGCACTTCAAAAAGGAAAGGGAAAGAATGAAGATAATTAGCGAGACAACAATTCTAGCGTTTTTGATTGCAACGCTGTTAATTTCGTGCAATAGTCTCATAGCCGCACCTCGAACACAACCGACAGTGGCCATGGAAACCGCCATGTCTTTTGTCGAGACAAAAGTCGCCGAGACAAAAGCAGCCATACCCACTGTCACTCCTACCACAACGCCAGAGCCAACAGTCGTTCCTTTTCCCACAAAACCTGCTCAACAGATATACACCGATCCTGAAGGGCGGTATACCATCACTTTCCCCGCAGATTGGAAACCCACAGATAAACCGAATTCATTTTCCGGGGAAGACGATTTTTTTGAGACCGGATACCTGCCCAACATGGGATATGTAACAAGAGATCTAACCGTATTGGCCTGGCTGGCAAACGTCGAACACAAGCCAGAGGAAAGCGGTATTTACTGGATGGAAACTGGCGCCGTATCAACCAAGTCTAGTAGCGGAGAAACCATCAACTATGTAATACATGAAACTCCCCTCGCAGACCCCGCGCATCGTTTTATCTATGTCAAAACTGGAAAAGAGCCTGCCACCTATGTTTACAACGATTATGGCGGCGTCAGTTTTTCATGGCTGGAGTTTGCATATAAAGAGAAATCCTACACCAACGCTGTACCCCTTAGCGCCGAGGAAACCAGGTTTTGGGCAAATTCGATACCCATGCCATCCAATATCTCGGTCACTGAATATGCCTTACCGCCTGAGGCAGAGAATAAAATATTACGGGACTTCGTGCCAGAAGAAGCTCTTTCCAAGCGAAAGGTAAACCCCACTATAACTCCCACACCCCGCAAAGTTACCCTCAAAGAACTTGGCTATGAAATAAACGACTTGCAGTTATATAGAGACGGACGGCTTCTATTCGATCACGTCACTCACGTTTCGGATATTTATACGATACCAACCGACTCTGGACCAATTACTGCTTTTATTGTTCAAGCTGATCTAGGCAATCAAAACTTTCTCATTCAAAATGACGCGATCAGCACATTCGGCGGATATGCTGTGTACACATCTGCCCCCATTTTATATGAAGGAGAATTATTATGGGCAAGGATGCAATCCGGTGTAGAGGTCAAAAAAAGTAACGGGGAGGTCATCTTTAATTTTAGAGTACCTTCAATACCAAATCATTATCCAAGCTTTAGAGCCTGGAACAGTCACTGGATTTTGGAAGTGGAAAACTTTGTGATACAGGACGGAGAAATTCTCAACCAAAAATTAGGCTACCAGGAAATCTTCAAGTGGGGACTGGTCAAAGACAAGCCCACCTATTTTTTTCGCAAAGTTTCAAAAGTCGGAATTTCCCACGATGGTCAAATCCTTCCAATTCAGTATGACGATGTGAAGCACGGACTGTGTTGTGGGGCTGCAATGGATAACCCGTCCGTGGGTAGCGACAGCATGAGTTTCTTCGGAAAACGCGACGGTGTTTGGTATTATGTGGTTGTGGAATTCGAATAACACCGAATTTTTTACCTCTTCACCCAGGTCAACCACTCCACACCTAATGTTTGCTGTTGCCGCAAACTCGAACAGACGGTTATAAAATGAACAAAGATAAATTCAAACTGGTTCTATCTGCCCCTCTCGACAAAAACGGCATGGTCATAAAGCTAACCGTCCGCGCTGAAGGCTCTGACGCCCTGCATCTGGATCATTACCCGGAGTTCACCTGGTATACGGTTGGCGTCTTCGGCTTGTTTGGCGCTGTCTTCATATCCCTGCTGCTAGCCGAACCGGTGATTTTGATTTACTGCGCGGCATTTCTTGTTTTCATCCTTTACCATGTTTTCAGCGAACGCGCATTCACCTGTACCATTAACAAAAAAACTGGCGCGATCGATTACCACCGCAGCGGCGTTTTGATGACGCCCGTCAACGAACAAAAAAGCGAGCACAACGTTTCCGAGATCAAACGGCTGGAAATGCATCGGTACGTCAAGGGAGGAGGAGGATGGAACTGGTCTGACACGTTTCAGGTCTTCATCCTGTTCAACAAGGGTGAAAGGATTGCGGTTTCCCCTCACAACCTCAGCTTTAGCGAGTGCCAGGGTTTTACGGAACAAATTCGCAGTTTTTTGGGAAATGAAATCCCGGTCAAAGCGATTGATTAAATCTGGCAAGGTGGAATTCAACTGTTCCTGCCCTCAAAAACTTTTTATAATCCTCTCCTCGCGCTTCACCCATGTTAGCTCCCCCACGTCCTTCCGCGCCTGAGCGCCAAGCGCCAGCCGACGCGGCTCATCCCCAAGCAAAGCCTCAATCTCCAATCTCCAATTACCAACATCCCCCGGCTCGCACAACACCGCATTCCCCTCATTCAACACCTCGCGGATCGAGGGCAGGTCCGCCGAAATGATCGCCCGCCCCGACGCCATGTACTCGAACATCTTCATCGGGTTGATGACCTCGGCGATGTCCTGTCCGCTGCTGGCGGAGATGGAACGGCTGTACGGCATGAGCAGCACGTCTGCCGCCGCCTGATACAGCGGGATGACCTCGTGTTTCACAAAGCCCGTCATCGTCACGTTGGACATGCGGGCTTCGGTCAACTTGTTGCGCCAAAAATTCACCAGATCGGGTGTACCACCCACCCACAAAAAGTTCACCTGCGGCATCTGCCTTGCCAACTCGAAGAGCAAATCCGCGCCGCGACCGGGATAGATGTGACCTGTGAATCCGGCGGTGGGTCCTTCTTTTAGATTTAATTGCTGACGCGCTTCGACGGGGCTCGGCAGACCCGCATACTTTTCCAACTCGACGCCGTTGGGAGCCACGAGCAGCGACCTTTCTTCGAACTGCAAGCTGGTCGAACGTTCCAGAGCCTTTCTCAACGCGGACGTCGTGACCGTCATCAGCTTGCGCCCTGGTCTCTTCCAAAACTGACGCAGCCACCACGCGCCCATGAGTCCCGCCACATCCGCGTGCATTTCGAGGACGACGGGATAACCAAACCACAGTCCCAACATAGCGGACTGCGGCAGCCAGGTGTAGATCAAGTCGGCGTTGAATTGCTTCGTGGCGCGCTGGGCATGGACGATAAAGTCAAAGCGTTTGAACAGCCTGATGGACGAGATCAGCCTGAGGGGCGGAGCGAGTTGCAAACCGTAATGGGCAAGCAAAGCTTCGTGCGTTGCTAAGTCCGCTTCGGCAGGAGCAAACATCCGCACGTCATGTCCCAACTGCATCAAAGCCTGCGCCACCTTCATCGCCTGAATCGAGTTGGCGGTCAGAGATGGAATGCGTGAGTTAGTGATGAGTGCGATTTTCATTTTGTCGAACTTCCTTCACGCCGCGCAGGACCATGATACCCACCGAGGCAATGTAATAAAACGAAAGCAAAGCGCCCGCCCCCACAATGCCGTATCGAGGGATCAACCAAAACGCCAGCGCCAATTTAACCAGTCCCACGGTCAGCGTGACCCAAATGGGAAAATCCGGCAACCCCAACGAAAGCAAAAGCGGGCGGTTCCAAAAGAGAATGTAATTGAAGACCAATCCAATGGTGAGCGCGACAAGGGCGGGATAGGCGCCCGCGAACTCCGCGCCTGAGTAGATCAAAATCATCCAGCGCCCGAAGAGGATGAATCCCAATCCAAGCGCGAGGTTGTAGGCAAAGGAAAGCGACGTAACCTTATGGAGAAAGTCCCTGAGGCTAGCCCACGCCTTTTGAACGACCAGTCGATTGATTTCGGGAAAGGTGGTGGAGATTAGCGGGTCGGCGGGAATGGCGATGAAACTGACAAGGGTGTACGCCACGCTGTAAAGTCCGACAAGGCTGGTGGGCAGAAAGAACGCCACCCAAAGCAGTTCGCTCTCGCGGAAGATTTTGATGATGGTTGCGCTGATATTGGAACTCACCGCAAAGCGAATCAACTCACGGGCGGTGGTCAGCTTTGAAAATGGAACCCGCCACCAGCCTGCGCCCAGAATTTTGTGCAACTGGGTCTGTGCGGCAATAAACATCGCCAGCCCCAGAATAACCTTGCCAAGCAGGTACGCGGTCAACACAACAGGCAGAGTTCCATTCCATAGAAATGCCGCGCCGATGATGAGAGTTCCAATGATATGCTGCGCGAGATTGAAGACGCCCTGCAACTCGATCCTGTGCAGCACCTGCAAAGCGCCAGTGGAGGTTTCCACATTGAAGTTGGCAAGCAGCCCCACAGCATAGAAAGTAAACATCCAGGCAATGTCAGTTGATTCCGTGAGATATTTTTCAGCCAGTCCAGCCGTAGCGACGACGATGAGAAAAGCCAGCAGGGAAACGGCAGCTTCGGTCAGCCCGGCAGCTTTCATCACCGCCGCCGCCTTGTCCTTTTCGTCCCGCCCAAGATACTCTCCACCATAGCGGACGACAAGTTCGCTCATGCGGAAAGAGAGCAGGCTGTTGACCGTGGAGGCGTACGCCATCACCACCCGTACCAGGCCCAAGCCTTCGGGCAGCAACAGGCGCGCCACCATCAGCCCTTGCAGGAAGCTCAACCCCAAACTGATGGAGTTCGCGCTGAACAACTTTCCGCTGGAGCGAACGACCCGCGCCAACAGCGGGTCATCTTTGAATTTCGAGAGAAACGACATGCACGGAATTATAAACGCTCCGGCATGGCAGCCAGAGCGTTATTTACTCACCACAAATGAAAAGGATTAACACAGGTTTTAGGATAAAAATCCTTTTCATCTGTGTTAATCTGTGGTTGATTAATCTTTACGGGGTCAAAATGTCCTTCGCCCAACTTTGCTCAGACTTGTACCATTCGATCAGGTTGCCGATTCCCTCCGCCAGTTTCACCTGCGGGTTCCAGCCGAGCATCTCGCGGGCTTTGGTCACGTCCGCCTGGTTCATGGTCATGTCTGCCAGGTTGGGCGGACCGTATTGCACGTTCGCCTTTTTGCCGGTCAATTCCTCGATCAACTCGACCAGACCATTGATGGAGATCACTTCATGCCCGCCGAGGTTGATGACCTCATAGCCCAGCGGCTTGAGCGCGGCAATCGTCCCGCGGGCGATGTCGTCCACGTAGGTGAAACCGCGCGATTGTTTGCCGTCGCCGTTGATGCGGATCGGTTCCCCTTCCATGATCCACTTAACGAAGCGGAAGATGGCAAGATCAGGGCGTCCCGCCGGACCGTACACCGTGAAGTAGCGGACAATGGTCACGTCGATGTCGAACAGGTGATGATAGGAATGCGCCAGCGCCTCCGCGCCTTTTTTACTGGCGGCATATGGTTGCATCGGCTCGCTGCTCGATGCGGTTTCCGGCGTGGGGTATTGCGGATTCTCGCCGTAGATACTGGAAGTGGAGGCGAGGATGAATTTCTTGCAGCCCGAGTGACGGCATAACTCCAGCATATTCAAAGTCCCCATGACGTTTGATTCCAAAAACACCCAGGGATTTTCCACGCTGAAACGGACACCCGCCCGCGCCGCAAGGTTGATCACGCCGTCGAACTTGCGGTTTGTGATTGCCGACTGGCGATGGAGGATTCCCTTGTCCGAAATGTCGTCGCGGACAAACTCGAAGCCCTTCAACGCCTGAAGTTTCTTCAAGCGATATTCCTTCATGCGCGGGTCGTAGGCGTCGTTTATGTTGTCAATGCCGACGACAGTATGTCCCTGCTCGATAAGCATGGTCGAAGTCCGTGCGCCAATAAAGCCCGCCGCCCCCGTTACCAGATAATGTGCCATAAATCAGTTCTCCAGTGTCAGGTGTTCCAGTGTCAGGTCATACCGAGGTACGCGACACTGGAACACCGAGACACTTATAATCTTTCGACCTTCTCGTGCTTCCGTGCGATTTTGCCTGTGGCGTTGCGCGAGTCGAAGACGAACTTGGCATTCTCGATGATCGCCGCGTAGTCGTAAACCTTGTGGTTGGTGACAATGATGACCGCGTCCGCTTCCTTCACGGATTTCATCATATCCTTCACGCTGTCCATCTTCCAGCCGTCATACTCGTGGTGGATGTGCGGGATGTACGGGTCGTGATACTCGACCAGCGCACCCTTCTGCCGCAGCAGTCCGATCACATCCAGCGACGGCGACTCGCGCACGTCGTCGATGTCGGGTTTATATGCCGCGCCGAGGACAAGCACCTTCGAGCCTTTCAACGGCTTGCCGCGCTCGTTCAGTCCTTCCATCAAGCGGCTGACCACGTAACGTGGCATGTTGGTGTTGATCTCGGACGCCAGCTCGATGAAGCGGGCGTTGTAGTTGAACGACTTCATCTTCCACGAGAGGTACAGCGGATCGATCGGAATGCAGTGTCCGCCCAGACCGGGTCCCGGTGTGAACTTCATGAAACCGAACGGCTTGGTGGCGGCGGCGTCGATGACTTCCCAGACGTCCACGCCAAGGCGTTCACACATGATCGCCAGTTCGTTGACCAGCCCAATGTTGATCATGCGGAAGGTGTTTTCAAGCAGTTTCGACATCTCCGCGGCTTCCGCTGTGGAAACTTTATGCACATTCTTGATTGCGCCTTCATACCATACGGCAGCCACCTCGCCGCAGACTTCCGTAATGCCTCCCAACACTTTGGGCGTGTTGATGGTGGTGAAATCCTCGCGTCCCGGGTCCACACGTTCCGGTGAAAAGGCAAGGAACCAATCCTCACCGATGACAAGGTTCTTTTCCGCGCCCAGCTTGGGCAGAAGCAATTCGCGAGTTGTGCCGGGATAGGTGGTGGATTCCAAAACGACCACCATGCCCTTGTGCATGTACTTCGCCAGTTCATCCATCGCGGAGATGATGAACGACATGTCGGGGTCACCCGTCTGTCGCAGGGGAGTCGGCACGCAGATGCTGACCGCGTCCATATCCTTCAACACCGAAAAATCGGCGGTGGCGGTGAAGCGTCCACCCTTGACCAGTTTTTCGACCGCTTCCGTCTTCACATCCGGGATGTAGGACTTGCCCTCCGCCAGAGCGGCGATCTTGCGTTTATCGGGATCCACGCCAGTGACATTAAATCCCGCTTCGCCAAACACAACCGCCAGCGGCAATCCGACATAACCCAAGCCAAGAATGGCAATCTTTGCAGTCTTGTCCTTCAATTTTTTTACAAGAATTTCCTTTGTAGTCATTTTTTCTCCTTAATCAGACCCATCTGGGTTTTACTAAAATAAATTCAATTGCCTTGGATGATCGTCGACTTCCTCGACCTTCCTTTTTACTTCGATGATGGGACGTCCCAGCGCCCTGCGCGCCTCATTCAACTGATCGGGCAGTTTTGCAAAATCGCCCAAAATGGACGGCTTCAACGCCGCCTGGTGTAGCGCCGCCGCCGGATGAAACATCGGAATTACAAACCGCTCGCCGATTTTTTTCATCTGTCCATGCACCGCGCTGATCTTTGCGCCGGGGAAAAACCTGTTCATCGAGAAGCGTCCCAGCGTCACAATGATACTCGGATTTATGGCTGCGATCTGCGCTTCGAGAAAAACATCGCAAGCCGCCAGTTCTTCGGGCAGCGGGTCGCGGTTGCCCGGCGGACGGCACTTCACCACGTTGGCGATGAACACTTCTTCACGGGTCACGCCTGCCTGCGACAGCAATTGGTCGAGGAACTTCCCCGATGCGCCCACAAACGGATGTCCCTGCTCGTTCTCGTGGAAGCCCGGACCTTCGCCGATGAACATGATCTCGGCTGTTGCAGGACCATCCCCCGGCACCGACTTTTTGCGGGATTCGTACAGGACACATTTCGTACAGGCTGAAACTTCCTTTGCGATGCGAGAGAGGGTTTGTTCTGCGGTCATGGTGGGATTCAACGATTCGGCGAGTCAGCGGATCAACGAATCAGCGAGTCAACGGGGCGGACATGAGGATGGCTGCTTCGCCGTTATCCTTGTAATAACCTTCGCGGCGTCCATCTTCCACATAGCCAAACTTGCGATACATCTCCAGCGCGGCGACATTGTTTTCGCGGACTTCCAAAAAGGAGGACACCGCTCCTTCGTTCCTTGCAGATTCCAGGGCAAATGAAAGCAGCTTTTTGCCGATGCCTTGTCCGCGAAAATCGGGATGTGTGGCAATCGTGGCGATGTGAATTTCATCCACGATCAGCCAGCCAACCAGCATCCCCGCCACGCGCCCATCCAAATCCGCCACCCAGCAGCGCGACGCCGGATTGTCGGTCAACTCGAACTGGAACGAACGCGCGGGCCACGGCAGGCTAAACGAAATTTGGTCGATGGCTATCACCTGCTCCAAGTCATCGAGAGTCATCTCGCGAATCTTCAGGCCTGACAGGTCTCCTGGCACGTGCGATGAAAACGCATCCATGTTTGCAAGTTCTTCCTCTTATCAAATAACCTCTGAGCAGGTCTATTGAATGGGCGCTCCCTCGACGTGCAGGTAAACCGGCGCAAGTGAAGCCGGATCATCCACTTCATTTTTTTGAAAACGCATCCACGCCAGGTCCGCAAGAATAGATGGGCGGCGGACACAATGCACAGGCGAAGCCAGCAGGACATTCGTCCGCTTGCGAGCCAGGCGGCTGCGGTCCTCGGATGTCAATTCGCCTGCGACATAGGTCGGATGTTCGATCTGGTCTGCCAGTTCGTCAACCGTCACACTTTTGACTCCGCCCTGAGCCTGCCATCTGTTTTCTGAAAACTGGTACCAGCCGAGGGCGATCCGCTTGCGCCCGGCTTGAATCACCACCGCCAGCGGATGAGTCCCTGCGGGCTGTGCCGCCGCGATGACATCCATCGTGGAGATGCCGATCAGCGGCAGGTGACGCGCGAACGCAATTCCCTTCGCCAGAGCCAGACCGACCCGCAGGCTGGTAAACGACCCGGGACCGATTGCCACGCCCAAAGCGCTGAGCAACTCCATCGAAACGTCGCTCCGCTTCAAGAGTCCGGCAAGGGCGGGAGCCAGTTCGGTGGTGTGATGCTGACGGGTTGTCCAGGTCATCTCGCCGAGGATTTGAATCCCATCGTACAAGGCCAGCCCCACCTGCGCGGTGGATGTGTCAATGGCAAGTAACATTACGACCCTCCAAACATGGACTGGCGCATGAATTCGAGCAGGTCGTCGTAACGTTTGCCGTGCGCGTTGAAACGCATCTGACGATGCTCCCCTTCGATGTGGTCGAGTGCGACCCACATCCGCTCCTTGGGAATCAACCCGCCGATTCGTTCGGGCCACTCGATGATGAGCGCGCCTTCGGCAAGCATTGAATCGAGGTCGAGTTCCTCCGCTTCGGAGACAGAGTCGAGCCGGTAGGCATCAAGGTGGAACAACTTCGCACCGTTCGCGCGGCGATACATGTTGACAATGATGAACGTGGGGCTTGAAACGGGATCCTGCGAACCCCAGCCCTGCGCGAGTCCCTGGGTGAAGGTGGTTTTCCCCGCACCGAGGTCGCCCTGCAAACAAATGATATCGCCGGCTTTGATCTCGGCTCCAATCCGCATCCCAACCCGGCGCGTTTGCTCCGGGCTGCGGCTGAAAAATTCGATGGTGTGGGAATCCAGAATGGGCATCGTTGCGGAATTATACCCCCTGATAAATTTTCTTAGTACCGGACTTGGGTCATGGTTTGGAAAAGCTTCAGCGGCAAATCGCCATTGCCTCCCAGACGTATTTTGGATTCCTGTACCGTTGGATGACATTTTCTTCGAGGAAGCGTATGTCCCAACCTTGGAGGAAATGGCGCACACCGGCTTCGTCAAAAAAGCGTTTGGTCTGCTCCCCGGTGAAATAAAAATTAGGCTCAAGCTCCATGCCGGATGACGCGCCGTAATGGTAATCACGCGTGGAGTTGAAACGGGCAAGCAGAATTCCGCCATCCCGGATACAGCGTCTGAGTTCAGAGGCAATCTCAAGGGTGTTTGCCCATGAAAAATAATGCAGGCTGAGACTGGCAAGGATCACTGACATGCTCTGGTCGGCAAATGGCAGCGGCTTGCCGACATCCGCTGCGAGGACGTTGGCGTGGGGGGCGGATTTCGCACATTCCCTCAGGCGTTTTTGGGACACATCCAGGGCAGTCACGTTACACCCCGCAGAGAGCAGGTCAACCGTGTCCCAACCGCTTCCGCAGCCCAACTCCAGCACCCGTCCGCCGTTTGCGTGTTTCCGGAGCAATTCCATCCATTTTTCCAGCCAGGAGTCGTTTTTCACGCGTGGGAGTATACAACAAAAACAGTCGGGCAAAAACTTTATCCGTGTGTATAATAGTACAGATGGAAGGTTGTTCCACGCCATACGGTGTGATAAAAGTTTTGCCATGACAGAAAAAAGCGAAAAGCGGGCTGGCGTGTTTCACCACGCATGGGAAGTCATCAACAAGGACACTTCGATTCCACCCGAGGAAAAGAAGGGGACATTAAAACTGCTCCAGATATTGATCGAAGTTGCGGAGGCGTCCCCCAAGTCAGGGGAGAGTGATGGGGCGGATAAACTGCACACGAAAGACATTGTCACAAGACATTCCCTGATGGCGCTGGTCAAGCAACAGGCGGATGAGCTCAACACATTGAGGGACCTGAGTCTGAATTTGACTTCCAGCCTTGACTTGCAAACCGTGCTCGAAGCGGTGGTCACCGAAGCCATGCGGCTTGTGAAAAATGCGCGCTCAGCGCACATTTTTTTGTATTCACACGGCGAGTTGAGCTTCGGCGCATCCCTGAACTCGGATGGCGAAAAGAACAACCCCATTGCAACGCCGCGGAAAGATGGCTTGACCTATTTCGTCGCAAACAGCGGGGAAAAACTCATTATCGAGGACATGCTGAACCACCCGCTTTATCGAAACGCATCCAAAAGCTGGTGCGGCTCGATCATCGGCATCCCGCTGAAATTCAACCAGTCCATTGTTGGGGTGATGAACCTGTCAAGGTCCACAATCGGAGGATTTACCACCGCCGAATTGCGCCTGCTCGGCCTGCTGGCAGACCAGGCGGCGGTGGCAATTTCGAATGCCAGCCTGCACCAAATGGTCGCCGAGCAAGCCAACACCGACATTCTCACAGGCTTGCCCAACCGTCGCGCTCTCGATGACCGCCTGCAGGAGGATATCCGTCACGCCAAGCGCATGAGGACGCAATTTTCCGTTGTGATGATGGACCTTGACGGATTCAAATCCGTGAACGACACCCATGGTCACGCGGTTGGGGACGAGGTCCTGCGCGCCGTGTTCGACTGTCTGTCTGCGAACGTGCGCCCGACCGATTTTCTCGCCCGCTACGGGGGTGACGAACTGACCCTGATCATCCGCGAGGCGGGAGCGGACGTCGCCCAAAATGTCACGGCAAAGCTCATCGAATTGATAAACGGATTTGATTACCCATTTCCGCCCGGAAGCAAAAAGGTGAAACTGGGCATCACGGCGGGGATAGCCGTTTATCCAATCCATGCCCGCAACGCAGGCGACCTTTTGCGCGCGGCAGACGCCGCTCTGTATCAGGGCAAAAAACACAGTCGCGGTGCAATGGTCCTTGCCAAGGGCGTCACGGGCCCCTTGTATCCGATAACGTTCAAACAAAAGGGCGGGCAATAACCCTCTCATTTCATTGAAATCCAAAAGAGGGCAACAGGGTTATATCAAAATATAATACCCACGGTCACAAATCCAACTCTGGAGGCTTCCCATGCCGCAAAAAGTCAAACTGATTCTCAACCCCATGGCGGATCTGGGTCGCGCCTGGAAAACCGCCAACGACCTGCGTCCCATCGCGCAGGAATTCAGGGGCGAGCTTTCCTGGAGCGGAACGGTATACCCCACCCACGCCATCGAACTGGCAAGGCAGGCTGCCGAGGATGGCTGTGACCTGGTCGTTGCAATGGGCGGGGACGGAACCGTCCATGAAGTCGTCAACGGGTTGATGCAGATCCCCGCAGACCGGAGACCAACCCTGGGCGTGGTCCCCATTGGCTCGGGCAACGACTTTGCCTACTCGATGGGCATCACCTCCAAATCCCCACAGGCGCTTGCCAATGCCCTCAGAGCAGAAACCATCCAGACGGTTGACCTCGGCAAAATGATCGATGAACACGGGCGTGTGGAATACTTCGACAACACCATCGGCATCGGCTTCGACGCGGTGGTCACCATCCGCTCGCACAAACTGCCCATCGTCAAAGGTTTTCTCATGTATCTCACGGCGGTGCTGCAAACCATCATCCTGAATCACAATCCCGCCCACATGCAACTCGAAACCGAATCTCAAACATGGGAGCAGGATGTCATCATGCTCACCCTCTGCAATGGACAACGCGAAGGCGGCGGGTTTATGCTCTCGCCCAACTCCAAAAACGACGACGGCAAATTGGAGTTCCTGACCGTTGACAGACTTTCACGTCCCGCCATGCTGCGCCTGCTGCCCGAATTCATCAACGGCACGCACATGAAATTCAAACCAGTCCGCATGGGTGAATTCAAGAGCATGAAGATTTCATCCGACCTGCCGCTTTACATCCACGCCGACGGGGAAATCTACACCAGCTTTGGCAGCAACCTCCGCAATGCAAGTTTTGAGATTGTACCGGGGGCGTTGCGGGTGGTAAAGGGATAAACAAGTAGACAGGGAAACAGGTAGACAGGTACAATAGGTCTACCTGTTTTTTTATTCCACCCATGCCCGACCTTTATCACACCTTCCTCAAATATGACCTTGGACATCTCCGCATCGTGGCGGGATTGTGGGGATTGGAATTGGAGTCGAACGAGGCGGATGCCGCTGCCGAGGAGCTTTCCGCCGCCCTTCTCGACCCCGAGCCTGTTCACGAGACGATGGAGATTCTCCCCACTGATGTCTTGACCGCGCTTAAAACGCTTGCGATGTCCGGCGGCAAAATGGAGTGGAGCGCCTTCGCCCGCAGGTTTGGCGAAATCCGCGAGATGGGAGCGGGCAAACGCGACCGCGAACGTCCGCATCTCAAACCCGTATCCGCAGCCGAGTCTCTTTTCTACTTTGGCTTTCTGGCAAAGGCTTTCTTCGATGCCGACAAGGGCGCGCAGGAATTCGCCTACATCCCCGAAGATTTATTGGAACTGCTCAAACTGGAGGGATTTGAAGAAAAGAAGGGGGAGCCGCTGGGACGTCCCGCCACACCCGTGGAAAAGGCTTTCGAGATTCCTGCCACCGACCACATTCTCGATGACGCCACCACCCTGCTTGCCACCCTGCGACTCGGCATGTCGGGTTTTCAGCCCGACATGCAATTGACCGCCTTATTGACAACAGCAGGGATTTTGAAGAAGGGCGTTCCGCAGGCGGAAAAGGTCAAAGGTTTTCTCGAAGCCTCGCGTGCCGATGCGCTGAAACTTCTCGCCGAAGCATGGAAGTCCTCGCAAACTTTCGACGAATTGCGTTTGATTCCCAGCCTGATTTGTGAAGGCGAGTGGACAAACCAGCCGCATGTGACACGCGACTTCCTGATGGATTTGGTCAACGCCATCCCGCAAAACAAATGGTGGAGCATCCCCGCCTTCGTCCGTGCGGTCAAGGAAAAATACCCCGACTTCCAGCGCCCCGCCGGCGACTATGACTCGTGGTTCATCAAACGCACATCAGACGGTCAATACCTGCGCGGATTCGCCTACTGGGACCAGGTGGACGGCGCGTTGATAAAGTATTTCATCCAAACCCTGCACTGGCTCGGCATGGCAGATTTGGCTGCGCCAGAGATGGGGAAGGAGGTGGCGGCATTCAAAATCAAGTCAAAAGTCGAAAGTCAAACGTCAGACCTTCGACCTTCGACCTTCGACGGGAAGATTAACATCACTTCCAACGGCAAAATCACCGTATCCCGTTTCTTCTCCCGCGCGGTGCGGTATCAAATCTCACGTTTCTGCGAGTGGGAAGAGCCGAAGGCGGATGATTATCTTTATCAGGTGACGGCGCGTTCGCTGGCGCACGCCAAAGAACAGGGACTTCAAGCCGGTCAACTGCTGGCTTTGCTGGTGAAGTACACCAACTCGGCGGTGCCGCCGGCTTTGGTGAAAGCGCTCAAGCAATGGGAGGCGCACGGCACCGAAGCTCGGGTGAAGAGTCTGCTTGTGCTAAGAGTCACCAGACCCGAGATTGTGGAAGAGTTGCGAAAGTCGAAGGCGGGAAAATTCCTAGGCGAAGTCCTCAGCCCGACAGCGGTCACAATCAAAAGCGGGGCGGAATCCAAAGTACTTGCCGCGCTGGCAGAGATGGGTCTGCTGGCGGAAATCGAATCCTGAGTTTGTTGGGGAACTTTTGGGCGGAATCCCCGTTGTAGACTGTGGAGACAATCCCCAAGCCTTTACGGCAAAAGGGGGATTGGTGGAAATCCGACCTGCGGTAAAATTCTTTTCAAAGAAGGAGAAACGATCATGAAAAATAAAACACGCCTGTTCAGCCTCTTGGCAATCATTGTCTTGTTTATGAGCGCGTGCAACCTGCCTTCGAGCAACCCGGAAAACGCCGCCGGCACCGCCGCCGCGCAAACCGTGCAGGCATTGTTGAGCGTCACGCCCGCGTCGGGGG
This sequence comes from Chloroflexota bacterium, assembly GCA_016234555.1. Taxonomy (GTDB): domain Bacteria; phylum Chloroflexota; class Anaerolineae; order Anaerolineales; family Villigracilaceae; genus Villigracilis. The sequence continues at coordinate 18,376 of JACRBJ010000029.1, forward strand.
CGACGCCCAGCTTTACCCCGCTTCCAATTCCCGCCTCGCTGACACCCATTCCCCTGCCCGCCGCGAGCAACACGCCACTTCCCACCGCCACCACAAACTGCAACGTGGCGCAATTCGTCTCGGATATCACCATCCCTGACGGCACGTTGGTGACGCCAAATCAGGCATTCACCAAAAAGTGGCGGATCAAAAATATCGGCTCATGCACCTGGACGGGTTTTTCCATGGTCTTTGACAGCGGCGACGCAATGGGCGGACCCGCGTCGAAAGCCATCAGCACAGTCAACCCCGGACAGGAGATCGACCTCGAAGTCAACCTGACCGCGCCCGCCACGCCCGGCAATTATCGCGGATACTGGCGTATCAACACAAACGGAAACGTCCTTGTGCCAGTGGTCAGCGGATATCAGGGCAAATCCTTCTACGTGGACGTCAAGGTGCAGAACCCGGTCACAGCCACATACACCCTGCCGCCCGCTGTGGCGCAGGTCGTTCTCAATGCCGTCGCCGGTGAAAGTGGAACCCTTTATGAACCCGCCGCTGGCGCCCCAAGCACGATCCTTGCCGGCGATACGGGGAGCAACGATATCGCCCGCGGCTACATGAGCTTCGACATCTCCACCCTGAGCGGGAAGACCATCAAGAGTGCGTCGCTGGCGCTGGCTGGTTGCTCCTCGATGCAGGACCCGTTCACGGGAAGTCTCGCCGGCATTTGGGTGGGTGAAGTGCAGTACGCCCTGCCGTTGGACCAGTCGGATTACAACATTTCCGGGACGGGCATTGTGCTGCTGACCTCCCTGCCCGGTCCCATCGACGTGAAATCCTACGTGCAGACCCGCGCCACCGAGGGCAAGGCGCGTTTCCAGATCCGCCTTCACCCGTCGGGACCAACCGACAACGACGGAGTGGCGGATTACATGTCCTGCAATGCCGGTTCTGTAACTCTGACAATCAGCTACCAGCCGTAATTTGGGATTCATTACAGGTTTTAAACAGAAACGCCCGGTTTTCCGGGCGTTTCTGTTTACAGTATAATAATCCCACATAAAACGAAAGGAAAAAATGTTTAAATCAATAAGATATGGACTCCTATCCACAATCGTAATGGTGACTTTGTTCGCCACAGCCTGCGGCGCGGAATCCACAGCGGAAGCCACGCAGGAGATCAACCGCATCGAGACGGCCGTGGCGGCGACCGTCGCCGCGCAGAATGCAACGCAAAGCGCCGACTCGCCCGCGACGGCGGAACCAGCCTTCACCCAGACGCCTTTGGTGTTTTCACCGCCCCTCACGCCACTTGCGCCAATCGCATCCCCCACCCTGCCGACCGACACAACCCAATCCAAATGCGCCAGCGCAAGCCTGGTGAGCGAGACCATCCCGGACGGCATGGTCTTCAAGCCCGAAGCGAAGTTCACAAAGACCTGGGAAATCAAAAACACCAGCCTCTGCACATGGGACACTAATTACAAGATCATCTTTTGGGACGGAGACCTGCTGGGCGGCGCCTATTACTACAACCTGCCCCAGATCGTGGCGCCCGGACAAACCTTTCCCATCTCCCTCATGTTGACCGCTCCAAAAGAAGAGGAGACTTACACCTCCGAATGGATGCTGCAAACGCCCGACAGCACCGAGTTCGGCGTGGGACAGTACAGCACGCCCTTCTATGCAAAGATCAGGGTCTCAGCCGAGGCAAAGCCGAAATATTCCGTCGAAGCCATCGATTTCACCCTGGTGCAGGACCCGCCGTCGGGTTGTCCGGCGAACATCAACTACACCGTCACCGCCACCCTCGCCACCACCGGACCCATGGAGTTTACGTATTACTGGATTCAAAGCGACGATAACAACTCCTCGCCCAAGACGATCAAGGTTGACTCCGCCACTACATTGACGTTGACCCGTTCATGGAAGCTGCACATTGCGACCAACACCGGCACGCGCTGGTTTATCCTCGTCATCACCGCCCCGGAATACCAGGAATATCCCCGCGTTGAATTCACAAAGACCTGCGGCGGCTGATCGCTTCGCAGGCGGCTTTTCATCCCCATGATCGAAAAGGAAGCCGGCGAAAGCTGGCTTCCTTTTTTTCGGGGAACCATTCACCCAGACGGTTCGTCTTTAATCCCTGGAAACCAATTTCTGGAGAAAACCATGTCCACAAAAAATTTCCCGGTCATCCTTTTTGCATTATTACTCATCCTCACCCAACTGGCTTGCAACCTCGGAGCAGGCACAGCCACACCCGACACCTTCGCCACCCTGAACGTGTTGTACACCGTCTCCGCCCAGACGATGGAAGCTGGCTCCACCTCCACGCCCGGACTGCCGCCGCCAACCGTCAGCGGGACGCCCGCCACGCCGACGAATACACCCATCCCGACGGCGGCAGTAACCTCCAAGTGTGACGCGATCCAATTCCTCGGTGATGTCACCTATCCCGATGGCAGTCTCGTTTCGAGAAACAGCGGCTTCGTCAAAACCTGGCGACTTCAAAACATCGGCACCTGCTCGTGGACTCCGTCCTACGCGCTTGTATTTGTCGGCGGCGACTCGATGGGCGGGGCTTCGGCAGTGGCGCTTCCCAGAAACGTCAATCCGGGTGAGACCATTGAACTATCGGTCACGCTGACCTCGCCCAACAAGGGCGGAAATTATCGCGGCTACTGGAAGCTGCGGAATGCCGCCGGCGCGCTGTTCGGGTTTGGCTCGCAGGCGGATACCGCCTTTTGGGTGGACATCAACGTAAACAAATCGGAATACGTCGCCTATAGTTTTGTGGACAATTATTGCAACGCGAATTGGGAAAACAACGACGGCTCGCTCCCCTGCCCCGGGGACGACAACGACGAGACGGGTTTTGTCATACGGGTGAATGCGCCCGACCTGGAAAACGGAGTCACCGACGACGAGCCTGGGTTGTTCACCCTGCCGCAGGGAAAGAACAACGGCATCATCAGCGGTCAATACCCGTCCATCACGATCCAATCGGGAGACCGCTTCCGCACGATTGTGGGCTGCGAGTACAAGGCAAAGAATTGCAACGTCATCTTTCGGCTCGATTACAAGAACAACGGGCAGATTCGGACACTGGGGAGCTGGCATGAGGTGTACGAGGGCAAATACTATCCCGTTGACCTCGACCTGAGCTCCCTGGACGGGGAAACGGTCAAGCTCATCCTGGTGGTCAGCGCGAACGGCTCGCCGAACAAAGACTTCGCCATCTGGCTGAATCCGCACATCGTCCGCCAGGGAACCGCACCCGCCACACCGACTCGCACGCCGACCGCTACCGCGACAGGAACTTCCGCGCCCACGTACACGCCAACCCCAACATCCACCTCGACGCCAACCGCAAGCGCGACATCCACTGCCACGCCAACTCCAACCGCTAGCGCGACCCCCACAGCGACGGATACACCCACTCCATAGGTGCGTTATAATAAGTTAACTACTTTTGGAGGTTTGTGCACATGAAGTCTTACAAATTCCCGTGGCTGATGGTCTACGCATTATCCGCCATCATCCTAAGCTCGTGTAATATTGGCGCAACCCCGGCACCAACGCAGGATGTTGGCGCAATCCAAACACAGGCGTTTAACCAGGTTCTGACCCAGGCTGCGGCGGCAAGTTCCCCGACCCCGCTGCCGACCAACACCAGCACCAACACGCCGCCGGCGACAGCCACCCTGCCGCAGCCCGCCACGTTTGCGCCAATAGACAACGGGGTCGTCACGGTCACACCCTTTAATTTCAACACCCCGTCTCCCGTTTTGACTCTCCCGGCAGCTGCGCCAACCGTCGCGGGACCCCTCTCCACGATCACCACCGAAAACGGCTGCAACAACGGACTCCTGATGAGCGAAGGCGCTCCCCTCGATGGGGCAACACTGAAAGCCGGTCAGGCCTATGAAAAAGAATGGGAGTTTTTGAACACAGGCTCCTGCGCGTGGGACGAAGGGTATGTTTTCGCCTTCCTCCCCACATATTCCACCGCTGGCTTCAAAGGCTACGACATCGTCTTCCGGAAAACCGAGGACTACACCGCACCGGGGAAGGGCATCACCTTCATCGTCAAGTTGAATGCGCCTTTTGCCCCCGGAGAATATCAGGGCAGTTGGAAGTTGAGGGATGACGGGGGCAATTACTTTGGCTCCATGGTCTGGGTTAAATTCACAGTCGTTAAATAATCGAACAAGGAGAGGACTCATGAAACTCAAACTCATCATCATCACAGTAACAGCAGGCTTGATCCTTGCCGCCTGCGCGCCGGCGACGCCGATTACGTCAACCCCTGATGTGGCTGCCATCCGCACTTCGGCGGCGTACACCGTTGTGGCGGAAATCACGCTCACTGCCGCGGCGTTCACTCCCACTCCCATGCCCACTGAAACTCCGCAACCGACGAATACTCCCGAACCGCCGACTGCCACCCCGACCACCGCCTTTGCAACCGACCCGACCCAGGTCGCACTTGGCACCCCGGCGGAGGTCTGCGATGACATGTCTTTCGACCCCACAACAGTGGATGTGACCATTTTGGACGGCACCGCCATGACGCCCGGACAGGATTTCGTAAAGACCTGGAAAATCAAAAATACTGGACCCTGCACCTGGGGCGAAGGATATGGACTCATATATATATATGGTGAAAAAATGAGCGGTCAGCCTGTGCCGATTGGCTTGGTCGAGACCGGACAGGAAGTGGAAGTATCCGTCAACTTCAAGGCGCCAACCGCAATCGGTGAATACACCAGCGCCTGGCAAATGATAAACGCCGCAGGGCTGCCATTTGGCAAAGCAGTTTATGTGAAAATCCTTGTCAAATAAGTTGACCAGCCTCAAACAACTCATCAAGGAAAAATCGCGCCAGCTGGGATTCATCCTGGCTGGCGTTACTTCTGCCGAGCCGCCCGCGCATTTCCCCATCTTTGAAGACTGGCTGAAACGGGGCAACCATGCCGGCATGGATTACCTCGCCGCCGAGCGCAGCCGCATCCGCCGCGCCGACCCGAAGCAAATCCTCCCCGAATGTAAATCCATCCTCATCCTCGCCCTGCCTTATTCTTCATTCCGCATTCCGCATTCTCCATTCCGCATCGCCTCCTACGCGCTGGGCGACGACTACCACGAAGTCATCCCCCCGCGCCTGAAACAAATCATCGAGTTCATCGAAGAACAAGTCGGGCATCCCGTTCCCAACCGGTATTACACCGACACCGGTCCCATCCTCGAACGCGAGCTTGCCCAACGCGCCGGTCTCGGCTGGATCGGCAAAAACTCCATGCTCATCAACCCCAAAGCCGGCTCCACTTTTTTGCTGGCTGAGATTTTGCTTGGGCTGGAACTCGAACCCAACGAAGCCCTCGTCACCGATCACTGCGGCACATGCACCCGCTGCGTCACCGCCTGCCCCACCCAAGCCATCCTCCCGGATCGCGCCCTCGACGCCCGCCGCTGCATCTCCTACCTCACCATCGAAAACAAAGGCGACATCCCCGAAGAACTGCGACCCAAAATCGGGAATTGGATTTTTGGATGCGACATCTGCCAGATGGTCTGCCCGTGGAATCGATTCTCCGCTCCGGCTGATTCCGCCCTCGAGGCTGATTCCGCGCTTCGCCCCTCAGCCCTGGATCTGACCCTGTCATCCGTCAAGTTTAATCAACGCTTCAAGCGGAGTCCGATCAAACGCGCCAAGCGACGGGGCTATCTCCGCAACCTGTCTGTCGCAATCGGGAACACTGGCAGCGCCGCCGATGTCCCCCTCCTCGAAGAAGCCGACGAACCACTCGTCCGCGAACACGCACAATGGGCAATTCGAAAAATAAGAAACGGGAAACGAGAATGAACAAACTTTTAATCGCAACAAACAACAAGGGAAAAGTGAAGGAATTGCAGGACCTGCTCAAAGGGCTCGACATCGAACTTGTCACCCCCACTGACATCGGTCTCAAACTGGAAGTGGAAGAGGATGGCGCGAACTACGAAGAAAATGCCGCCAAGAAAGCGAGTGCCTTCGCCCAAGCCAGCGGACTGGTCTCCCTTGCCGACGACTCCGGTCTCGAAGTGGATGCCCTTGATGGCGCGCCCGGTTTGCATTCCGCACGCTACCACCCCAAGCCCGGCGCAAACGACGCAGACCGCCGCGCCTACATGCTGGAAAACCTGCAAGGGAAGCCTCGCCCGTGGACGGCACACTTCCACGCGACGATTGCGATTGCCGTTCCCGGCGGGAATGTCCAACTGGTGGATGGGAACTGTCGCGGCGAGATCATCCCTGAAGAACGCGGCACGGGCGGATTTGGCTACGACCCCATCTTCCTGCTCCCCGAATTGAACAAAACCATGGCGGAGTTGGAAATGGACGAAAAAAACCGCCTCAGCCATCGGGCAAGGGCGGTGATGAACGCAATTCCTATTTTGAAAAATTTATTCGGAAGATCCTAACTCAGGATCATTGATTACGCGCGGGGATGATGCAGGCGGTCGGCAGCATCCTCGGTAAGCGGGATGTACACATGCACCCTGGTTCCCTTGCCCGGCGCGGAATCGATCTGGAGCAAACCGTTCACCAGTTCGGAACGTTCGCGTAAATTCACCATGCCGAGGCTGCTATTCTTCCGCTTGTCGTACGATTCCGACATCGCCTTCACGTCGAAGCCCAAACCGTTATCCGCAATTTCCAGCAGGGATATCCCGGTTTCAACCAATTTCAAACTCACTGCAATCACGGGGGCTGAAGCGTGCTTACGGGCGTTGTTCACAGCCTCCTCGATGATATAGAAGATCACGCCCTGCTTTCCCATTTCCAGTTGAGTGGTCACCCGTTCCTCGATGTTGAGCGTAACCTTCTGACCGTAGGTCTCCATCATCTTGTCCGCCATGGACTGGACAGCCGCGATCAGTCCCTGCGATTCAAGAATGAGCGGGCGCAGGGTAAAGAGCATGTGGCGGATTTCCTTGGTGGTGCGCTGCGCCAGTTCCTCAAGTTTGACAATTTCGTCCGCGGCGCCGTCTATATTCTTTGCCATCATGCGCCGTATGATGTTCAACCGCATCGCCATCGCCGCCACCGACTGGGTGGGACCGTCGTGCAGGTCACGTGCCAGCTTCTTGCGCGCCTCTTCGTGGATCTCGATCATGCGTTCCTTTTCCTCGACCAGGTCCTGGTACAGACGCGCATTCTGGATGGCAATCACCGCCTGGCGACCGATGATATCAAGCAGGTCGCAGCGTTCCGGGGTGAAGTAATCGGGATCGGGGTGGGCAAACAACATGACGCCGTAAACGTTGAGTCCGCTGCGGAGGGGGAAACAGTATCCGCTGGTGCAGTTTCGCAAGCCGACCACGCGCCCAAGTTCCGGGTCGTAGCCGATGTCTTTGAATAGGATGGGGTCGCCCTCGTCGGTTGCCCTCTTCAGGATGCCTTCGGCGGCGTCGAAGGAGGTGCGCATGTCGGCGGTGGTAAACCGACGAGCCGAGCCAATCCGCAGTTTGCCGCCGTTGAATAACATCACCGCGCCCGCAAGCGGATCGGTGAGCAATTGGTCCGGGTCCGGGTTCAGGGTGGTTGCGCTCAAATTTATGGCGGATTCGAGCACGCGTTTATAGCTCAATGTGGAGGAAAGGGTGGTGGTCAACTCGTAGATTGCGCGCATGCGCTCCGCCTGCATGGCTCTTTTCTTTTCCTCCGAATCCTCCCACAGCGCGCGGTTCTTTCGCATGTGCACGATCAACCGTCGTCCGAGGAAACCAAACATCAGGCTGAGAATCACCAGCGTGGCGGAAACGACCCAAGCCAGAACCAAATCCCCCTCCGCCCGCGTCCCCAGGAAAATGGTGAATGCCGCAAACAAGATCGAGGAAAGCGCCGCCCCCAGCAATTCAAAGTAAATCGAACCCGTCAGAATCGGCAGCAACCCCGCCCAGGCAGCCGGACCGCGCAGCCCTCCCTGCACCGCAAAAAAAGCACCCGCCAGCACAAGGTCGGCGACCATGCTGATCAGGCGGTGGTATGGGATACGCATGTTCAAGCCCGCAAACGCGGTCATCACGAGGTTCCATGCAATCAGCAGACCCAGAGGCCATGAAGTATACAGGTCGAGCTTCCCCCCAAGTCCAAGTGAAACGACCAGTCCCACCAGCACAACCCATCGTAATGATATGGCGAACCAGTCCGCCATGTAGGGTGTATCGAACTTGCGTAACATGATTTTCCTATGATAACGAAAAAAGCCGCAGACGGCAAGTTACAGATGGATTACATCTTATTCATCGTAGCCCATACGTGGTAGATACGGATGCAATTTCTCCTTCAAAACCGATTGCTGTTCCCCGCTGTAGACTTCGCGGAAGCGGCCGATTTTGCCTTTGAAAAAGTGCAGACCCTGTTGACCTTCCGCCGCACCGGGGCGGTATTTGTCAACCACTGCCTGGACCCTGGGGCTGGTCCCGTCCAGCTTGAGATAATCCACCAGTTTGGCGGATTCGACTTCGTAGTTCGTCAACAAATCCTCGTAGCGGGCGATCAGGACGTTTTTCTCCTCCATCCACTTCTCCCAAATCTGGACGTACTCCATCATGAAGTCCACGCTTTTCTCGAAGTTGGAAAGATGCGAGAAGGCGTTGGGGCGTCCCTTCGTCAGGGCACGTTGACCAAAATCATAGGCGGAGAGCATGGCGTCGCGCGGGTCGCGGTAGATGTAGGTGATTCGCAGCATCCCCAAGCCAGCCAGCAGACGGGACGAGGGCGACGGTCCTGCGTGGGCTTTGATCACAAAGGTATTGAACAGACCGGGCAGCGCCACCATCCCCAGCCTCCTCGCGGAAAGCACGCCGATATTGCAGTTGACCTCGGTGAGGATTTTTTGCAAATGGTAGCGCTCGCGAATGTCGCGCGCGTCGGCACAGCCGGTGGTTTCCATCAAATCGTGGATGAGGTTGTAGTGCCAGCCCGAGCCGGCGCGAGGCATACCAACAGAGAGAACGATCATCTAATTTCCTTATTTTCCGGGAGTGCAACGTCTCCGGACGTTGCGGAAGGCGTTGCCGCAAGCCCCACCAATATCCCCGGCACAAGCCAGATGTTTGGTGTTGTGAGCGAATCCTGGGTGAAATTATAAAATGCGATTGCCAGCCATGCAAATACTCCGGCGACTGCGGCAAAGCGCGCCCAGTGTTGCCCGCGGCGCAACAAGTTTAGCACATCTCCCAGCACGTGCAATTGAAATGCAAGGAACAAAAAGAAGCCAATCAACCCCGTCTCAGCCAACAGGCGGACGTAGAGATTCTTCGGGTTAGGGTACAGGCGATTTTCGGGATTCATCTGTTTGGCAATTTCAGGCACGGTTGTCAGCGACCAATCGGGCAGGTTTTGGTAGATGTAAAAGCCGCTCGCGCCAAGCCCAACACCCGTCAGCGGATATTCCTCGAAGGCAGATAACGCCCCGGCAGTGTATGCGCCGCGCGCGCCGGCGTTGATATCCACCAGATATTCGCTCAGGTTTTCGGCATCCGTCTCCCACATGCGACGGAAGAAATTTTTCTGTCCGAGAAAGAGGAAGGCGCCAGCAAAAACGGCAAGCACGGCGGCGACCATGCCGAGGCGGAACAGCAGGTCCAACGCGCGTCCGCGAAAGCCGCCCGCAAACCATTTCCACGCCGAGCGGATAAAGTCGAAGCCGAAAAACAAAAAGGTCAGACCAGCCGCCGCGAGGGTGGTCAGCAGTCCGCCGCGGGAGTAGGTTGCCAGAACAACCAACAGCGAAAGCCCAAGCAAAATCGGCTCCAGCCATTTGAAGCGCGAGATTCTAAAATTCGTCAACACGGCGGCGAACAGAAAGGGAATGAAGGTCGTGGCGAATTGTCCCGCAAGCCAGGCGGGTTCATACGCCAGCCCCGAAATACGGTTCGTGCGGACAAGCTCGCGCATCGAAAACGCAAGCTGCCAGTGCGTGACCATTTCCTTTTTCAGCAAGCCCGTGTAAAAGGTCACCGCCTGCAAGCCGCTCCACGCGAGGTCAAGGCACAAGCCCGCCAGCAGCCAGCGGACGGTGAATCGAAAATCATCTTCATCTTTATTCATCCACACGGCGGAGACGAAAAAGGCGATGCCGATGAAGAGAGTCATCAGCGCACGGATGGAACGACCCGAATAGGTTTGTCCGCGCAACGGAATGGGATCGATCAACGCCCCGAAGCTGGTCGCTGCGACGATAAACAGCACCAACACCCCAAGCGGAATCAACGCCCCCGCCCAGTTGAGTTTGATTTTTCCGCGCCACCACTGAATTAGCAGCAGCGGAATCAACCCTGCCAGCGGATACAACGCCAGCGGGCGGACAAAGGTGCCTTCACCCATAAATGGGAACCAGCGGAAGCTGGTCACCGGCAGGGTGAGCAAAGTCGCACCCCACAGGATGCGGATAATTTTGTTTAAGTTGAAGGTGGATAATTTCATTTTATGTTGGACGCAGATGAACGCTGATTTTCGCTGATTCAGGATTTGTTTTTGGCGACGAGCCATTCCTTCCTACTGTTGTCGAATGACCGTCGTTTTGCTTCGGGCTTGGGTCCAAAGTTGAGCAACAAGCCGACTTCGTAAGGTGTGGCTTTCAGATAGTTCAACAATTGCGCTTCGTGTTCGGCGACAAGAGTCTTGACGGCTTTCAACTCCAGGATGACAAGGTCATTGACTACAATGTCGGCATAGTATTTTCCGATCAACTGCTCGGCATAATAGACATCGATGGGCTGTTCCGTGCCTGGAGTGAGTCCCCGCCTCTTCAATTCAATTTCCATTGCCTTCAGATAAACATCCTCAAGAAAGCCATAGCCCAGAGCCGAATAGACGGCGTAAAACGTGCCAATAATCTGTTCGGTCAGGTCGGAGTGCTTGTACAGACCCGTGCCATAAAAAGGCTTCTTATCCATCCATCCTCCAATCAAAACATCAGCGTCATCTGCGTTTATCTGCGTCCCAACTGTTTTGGCTTTACGAACAGCACAGCAAAGACAGCAACAATTAGGAAGCCCACAGCGCCAGCAAGTAAATATCCGCTGAGGGGGATGCTGCGTTCTTTAGGAAGGTTTTTCGCCTGAGTGGCTTCGAGTTTGACGAACTCGTTGATATTTCCAGATTCGATTTGTGCCTGCACCTCGGAAACAAAAGCCGTTGACCAAGCCGAAGCCAGCGCATCGGCGGTTTGCGGGTCGGCATCGTCAGCGTAGAAATGCCAGCCAGCCTCGGCGGGTTGACTCAGTTGCAGTTTTTCGCCGCGCAACTCCTCCACTGAAAATCCAAACTCCGAAGATAACTGATTCATCAAATCGTCAGACCAGGCGATTTCCTCCAGCTTGCGAGATTCGCGTTCGAGATAATAGAAATGCTGGCGGTCGGTATCCGTGGGCAAAGCTTCTTCGAGGTTGAAATCCACGTTGACGGTGGCTTTTGCACGAAACGGCGGCGGGACGACAAAGTAAACTGCCGCGCCAAGCAAAGCGCCTAGCATTGCGCCGAGCATCCAAAAACGCCATGCCTTGAGCAGGCGGATGAGGTCATCGAGAGAGGGGGAGGAGAAAATATAGTTCATGGGGTAGGGAAAAGGATGAATGATGAAGGATGAATAAAACCTGTTTACCTGTTCGCTTGCGCGTGTTTACCTGTTTTCTTGATGCGCCATTTCCACAAAGGTCCAACAATCTTTCTCAAATAATATTTTGCCACGATCACTGAAAAGAAACTGCCGCCATCGCGGTAGTGGACACGGAGCATTTCGGGCCAGCAGCGGTCATCGGCGGCGGAGGTCTTGCCGACGTTGTGAATGCGAAAGTTCGACCAGGTTTGCCCAGCAACGTATTTCAGCGGCGCATGGGCGGCGATGCGGGTCCACAGGTCGTAGTCCATGGCAAAGTAAAACGACGGGTCGAGAGGTCCCAGTTCCTTCCAATATTTGGCGCGGAAGAACATCGTCTGCTGGGGGATGTGGACGTAGCCCTCGCGTAGTTTGCGGTAATCGGTCTGCGCAGCATTGAACGTGCCAATGACCCTTCCTTCTTCGTCAATGAAATTGCAGTCAGCATAGACCATCCCCACTTCGGGGTGTTCAACCAGATAATTCACAGCCTGACTAACCGCGCCAGGATTATAGGTGTCGTCGGAATTGAGCCACGCAAGAATGTCACCGGTGGCGCGGTTGAAGCCTTTGTTGATGGCGTCGGTCTGACCTTTGTCCTTTTCGCTCACCCACCATGCAAGTTTGTCCTCGTACTTTTTGATGACTTCCACGCTGCCGTCGGTCGAGCCGCCGTCCACGATGATGTATTCGATGCGGGGATAGTCCTGCCCTAGCACGGACTGGATGGTGGCTTCGAGGTAGCGCGCCTGGTTGAAGGAGGGGGTGATGATGGAGACGAGGGGGGATTCAGTCATCAGTAATCAGAGGGCAGTGATCAGGAATTGGTAATTGGTAATTTACCATTCATCGTCCGCATAGAAGAGGTGGGACACGTCTTCGGTGAGCTTGCGGATGCGGGTGATCTCTTCGGGCGAGAGGCGTTTCTTCCAGTTGCTCATGTTAGCACGGCTATCCAGTTTGACCGAGTGGACTTTCTTTTTCGATAACTCGGTCGGGTTTTCGGAACTGCTGGAATTCAAAATCGTGTCGCGGACTTTATCATCGAAGGTCAAGCCGAAAGACTCGTACAGCGATTTATACCCCGCAACGGGATCGAGGGAAAGGTCTTCGTGGCGGACAACTTTGAAGTCGGGGAACAACTGTCGGATGGCGTGGACGGAGCGGTAGATCATCCGCCAGAGCAGGGCAGACTGCCCGACGATGTCGTCCGCTGGCATCGACTCCATGTCGGCACGATCCGCTTCGAGGTGGTCACGCATCAGCATGGGCTGGTCGAGCAGATCGCGGAAGTCGAAGCGCCAGTCCAATCGCTTGAGGCTACTGGCAAATCCGCCGGGGTGACGGATGGTGATGACCACCTTGCAGTTGAGTTTTTGCGCAAACCAGGGCGTGGAAAAAACCGCGAACGGGTCTTTGAGCAAGGCGCGCTGACCGAGCAGTTTGCCTTTGGCGAAAATCGAAAGGTCACGTCCCATGCGAAGGAAATCCTTTTGAGAGCGCAACGAGCCAAGTTCGGCAAAGAAATGATAGCGGAAGTTCAAAAGTTGTTGAAAAGCTGGCAGGTAGTCGGCTTCGTTTTCGGGCGTGATGTACTGATACCAGCGTTTGACTGCGGCGCGATAAATGCCGCGACGGTGCAGGACATTGAGCGGCTCGCTGACGTAGGCGGTGGCGGGATTGGCGGCGAGCATTTTGCCGACCCAGGTGGTCCCGCTGCGGTGCGCGCCTGTGACAAGGATGGGTTGTTTGTTCATGGGAACATCACATCGGGATAGGCGCGGATGGAATCGACGCCGTAATATTTTGCCGCGCAACGGTTGACCCAGTGTTTGTCGTTGACATCCATTTCCTTCACTCCGTCCACGCCGTCGAACTGCTGGACGATGAGATCGGTCTGTCCCTGCTCGATCGCCTGATGGATCATCTCTTCGCGCATGTCCCACCACTCGGCACGTTGACGATAAATCGGCACATCCGTCACGGTGAGCCATACTGCGCGCAACAGGTAAAGAGAGGAAAGCATCAGCAAAAGCGACGCAACCAGTTTGAATGGAATGCGCGACCTGAACTGCGCGGCGAGACTTCCCAGTAAAGCGGATTCGATCATCAACCCCGCGACCAGGCAGAGTTGCCCCGTGAACCGCGCCCGCTCCACGGGAAAGGATTGTCCGTACACGCTGGGCAGGAAACTGGCGACGATCAATAGATAGGAAAGAATTGGAATTGCAGCCAGCAGGAGGTAAATCCGCTTGCGCTGAACCGAGTTCAGGGCGACGGCGGGCATGGCATACAGTCCGTAGAAAATAAGGAAAGGTATCAGGATGGTGAAAAGCGTCGGCAGGGGCAGGGTGCGAAATGAATTGAGGATGAACTCAAGTCCGTAGTCGAATGCCCGCATAAACGTGACAGGAATGGACGGCGGCGCGGCGTTCTCCAACCTGAAGGCATGGGCGGGAGAAACAGCCATCACCGCCAGCGCCGACAACTCACCGAGGAAGGACACCGTCAAAAGGATCAACGCTGTTTTGCGGGAGGGACCTTTCATCCAAAGCCAGGCGCAGAAGATCCCCAAAGCCAGCAGAGAAATCATCACCAGCACCGTCGGCTCGGAAAATCCACCGAGGATGAACGATGCCAGGAAAAGAAGCGGAGGCACCCAAAAGGCTGTCGGTTTCTTTTCCGCGGCGAGGATCGAGCGCAGAATGGAGACAGCCAGATAAGGCATGAAGACCAGCGGAGCGAAATGTGCGGACATCGAGGAACGCCAGTACAAAATCTGGAAGCGGTTCGGAGCCTGCAACAGGGCGAGGAAGATCAGCAAAAAGGTCAGGGTCCCGATGAGGAGTTTGTCCCAGGCTCGTCCGCTGAAACGGCTGGACTCGAACATCAGCCAGGCGATGCCGAAAATCCAAAGCGAAAGCATCAGCGCGGGCAGAATGGAAACCGTCCAGGGACCGATGGCTTCGCTGAGGGTGATCAGCATGAAGTTGGAGAAGCGGTCCGAGACGTTCTCATAGTTGATCCGCAGCGCGGTGGGAAAATCGGTGGAGAGAAAATCGATGGCGCAATAATCGTCCGCGAGATGGCGGGAGAAGGTTCCGAGGTAGGCATAGATCGCCAGCACAGAGCCGGAAAAAAACGCGATCAGCCAGAGCGAAAAGGTAAAAAGTTTGGAAGTCAGTTTTGTTGAGTTGGGCATTTAATGCGAATCCGTTGAAGTCAGGTCATAGATCACGTAGCCGTCGCCTTCGGCAAAGACGGGAACCCCCGATAGTTTTTCCTTCAAGAGCGGCTGGCGTTTCAGTTCGTCGAAGTCTGTGACCAGAAATAATTCCTTTTTTGAAGTGACATCGGCAAAGGTCCCCTCGAAATCGTTATCCGCGCCGCGCAGGTCGGCATGATAAACCACGTCGCCGTAGGTCTGCCAGGGAATGGGATTCATCCAACCCCAGTAGGCGAGGCTGGAGCCGTAGTCCTGGGTCAAGCCGACCGTGTTTCTGCCATCGATAAGATTGCCGATCTCCGCCCACATCGCCGCCTCGGGGCGGTAGTCCACCCGCTTCATTTCGGCGCGCAGATTCCAAAGCGTGGCAAAAAGTCCGAGCAGGAGAAATCCATACGCGGCAAAGCGGGCAAAGCGCGAGGCTGTGAGTTGATTCAACTGCAAGAAGAGCCACTCCGCGAGCGGGGCAAGCGACAACGCCACAACGGGAATGAGCGGCAGGCTGTAATAATCGTGGGAGGAAATATGGTAGTTGAAATAAAGCCCGAAGATGAAGTACCCAGCCCACAGTCCAAGCGCGAAGCGGCGGCTTTCAGTCTCAAAGAAGAACAAGCCGAGCAAACTCATCGTCAGAGTCATCGCACCGACCACCAGATTCAGCATCCCAATCCAGCCGAGGTAATAGGATGGGCTGAGGAAGTAATCCGCGATGAAGCGTCCGCCAAATTGTTGACCGAGGAAGCCTGCGACCCACACCCCGTAGACGACGTACGCCGCTCCGGGCAGAATCCCCAAAAGAGCCATGACATAAATCTGCGGTCTGCGGACGACATCCCGAAGCGAATCCCGTCTGAGGGCTGATCCAAGTCCGCCCGCGATGACGAAGAATGCCGCCACGAACTTGACGTAAATCGCCAGTCCGCCGAACAACCCTGCGATCACCACCCACTTGTAGGAAGTTGGCTCATCCGCCCATTTGGAAACCGCCCACCAAAAGATGACGATGAGCGCCACCATCAGCGGGTCGGGCTGGAAACTGCGGCTGGCTGACACGGCGTACGGCGCGAAGAGATAAAACGCTGTGGCGGCGAGCGCCCCGTCTGCGGAGGTGAGGCGCCGCGCCAGCAAAAACAAAAAGACCGCGCCAATCACCCAAAACAGCGACGAATAAATCCGCGCGACCCACAACTGCTCGCCTGTGAATTGATAGGTGAAGGCGGTCAAACGCTCGATGACTTCCGGCTCGATGGCGGCGCGGAACTTCCACTGCTGAATGGCAAAACTGCGCTGCTCGGCGGGAACGTCCGTGAGGGTCTCGTAGTACATGCCGCGCGCCTTGAGCGCGGAGAGCAACTGCCGCGTGGGGTGAAAGTCGAGCGGGAGATCGGTCAGGTCGTAGAGACGGATGCCGAGTCCCAAGGTCAAAAGCAGGATGAGCGCGGCAATTTGGGAGAATCGGGAGGGGAAAAAGGAGGCTTTCATTTCAAGTATAGCCCGCCTATTGTAACGTAAAAAGACCATCAGGATACCCCGCTCATTAATGACAGGAAGAGCGTTTGCACGCCCTTTCTGTCTGATCGTGATGGCTGAATATTACTTCAACGGGAAGTAAATCTGGGTTTGTAGTTCCGCTGGCTACACAGTCTGCGGGTCGTTGAGGTAGAACTCATATACAAGCACAGGGTATTACAAAAACGAATTTCCCCTCTTGACTCTATGGTTACCAGAGGGTGTATAGTAGCCGCAATGAAAATCAGAATTGGAAATTTCGCGCGCATCGGACAGGTCACCGTGCAGACCCTGCGTCACTATGACGACATGGGACTGCTCAAACCCATCGAGGTGGATTCGTTGACCGGCTACCGCTACTACACCCTCGACCAGTTGCCGCGCCTGCACCGCATTCTGGCGCTCAAGGATTTGGGCTTTTCACTCGAACAGGTTTCACGCCTGCTTGAAGATGACCTGTCCCCTCTTGAGCTGCGCGGGATGCTCAAACTCAAACAAAGTGAACTGCGCCAGCAGGTACAGGATCAGCTCGACCGACTCGAAAGATTGGAAGCCCGCCTCGGCATGATCGAGCAAGAGAATCGACTTCCGTCTCATGAGGTGATCATCAAGCGGGTTGAACCATTGCGTGTTGCATCGGTGCGGGGGATCATCCCCACGTATTGGGATGAAGAACCTTTGTGGATCGAGTTGGTAAATCAAATAGGACGGACGGGAGTCAAGACCTGCGAGCCGAGCCTGTCCATGTACCATGCTGGGGAGCCAGAGATCGACGTGGAGGTCTGCATCGCAATTTCAACCGACGCGGCAGAGGGTAGGCTGGTTCACACCCTGCCGGCAGTTGAGAGCATGGCAAGCACCATCCACAAGGGACCGTTTACGGGATTCGCCAGCGCCTACGCCGACCTGTTGAAATGGATCGATGCCAATAGATATCAGGTCAACGGTCCCGATCGCCAAATATATCTGCGCCTGCCCGAAGAGGGTCAACGTCGCAGTGACCCGAATGCGTTGACCGAAATGCAAGTCCCAGTGATCAAGGGTTGAAAATTTTATTCCAAGTGATCGATCAGCGGCCGCTGTTTTGAAAATCCATATTTGTAAAGTTCAGGAGTAAACCATGTCCGAAAAGGAATATAAGTTGTCGCCTGTTGGCAAGGTGCAAGCCGGGCAGGATGGCTTTATGTTGAAAATTGCGCCGAAGTATCGCAACGCTCTAAAGGGGTTGGATGGATTTGGTCACATCAACGTCATTTGGTGGAGCCATTACCTGGATGCGCCCGAACATCGCAGCGTCGTCGAAGCTGAACAGCCATACGCGAAGGGGCCGTCCACGCTGGGAATTTTTGCCACGCGTTCGCCCCTGCGACCAAATCCCATCTGTGTCTCGACGGCGGCAGTCATCAGCGTGGACGTCGAAAAGGGGCTGGTCATTGTCCCGTGGATCGATGCGGAAAATGGCACACCCATTCTCGACATCAAGCCCTACCACCCGTCCAGTGACCGCATCCGCGATGTAAAGATGCCGAAGTGGTGTCAGCACTGGCCCCAGTGGTATGAAGATTCGGCTGAGTTCGATTGGGGCGCGGAATTCGTCAACGCGCGGTAAATTACGTCTGGCAGTCCGCAACAGCCCACCCTATTCCCAAGTCCCGTCTCCATGAGGCGGGATTTTTTCTTTGAAACATTTCAGTCAATTGCCCGTATAATGAACACGATGAACACAATCCACACTTTTGAAGTCGAAGGATTGGCAATCCAAACAGGCGACGTCATCTGCACGACGAACGGCAAGCCCGATATTTTGCCGGGTGAGTTCTGGCGTCTGGTGGGACGTCTCGTCCCCGGTGATGTGGATCACGTGCTCATGTACGTCGGTCCGGGCGGACGCTGTGTCGAGGCGGGGTCTCGCGGCGTGATCACCTTCGAGATGCCCGACTCAACCTGGAATACGGAACGTATGGCGCGTGAGCGCGGTCTGCTTTTCGACACTTTCTACGGCATCGCCTCCCCGCTGGACGGTCAGGGCTATTCGGAAGAGGAGGAACTTCATATCCGCGCCACGGTCGCGGAGTATTGCCTGGCACAAGTCGGCAAACCCTACAACCTGAACTTCCTCAACGCTGAAACCGAGGAGGCTTTTTATTGCAGTCAGTTGATCTACAAGGCTTACCAGCAGGTTGGGATCGATTTAAATACCGGTCTGTCCATCGAACAATTGCCCGGCACGAACAACATCGTCTATCCGCAGGAGATTTGGGGAGAGTGCATGCACAGGCTGGCAAAACGCAAAACTTTGGATTTGACAAAAGACCCGTCTCGATGAGAGACGGGTCTTTTGTCTACTGTCTGATTCCTTTACGTGGCGAACCCAACCTACATTATTCTTCGATCACCGTCCAGGGCGTGGACCACAAGCTTGGCCCATTCAATCCCCTAGCTCGCACACGCCAGTATAACATCCCAACTGGCAGGTTAACGGCTGGCGTGTAAGTAGAAACAGTTACGTTGTATGTACCCACCAGTAACGTAAAGTCTTCGTTCTTCGAGACCTGGATGGTGTAGCCTGTGGCTCCAAACGCATCATCCCAATCGAAGGTTGGTTTTCGATTCGTGACAATTGATCCATCCGCCGGCCCAAAAAGTATGGGAGGTGAAATGAGTGTGCGGAAAGTTCGCGCCACGCTCCAGGTCCCACATTCGTCACTTGTGTTGCAAGCCTGTACATGCCAGTAGTACTTTGTGTTGGGGCCAAGAGCCGGATCTGTAACCCACAAGTGGCTTTCCAAAACATCGACTACGGCGCTTCTGGAAATGCTCAAGAAAGCCGGATCGGCAGCGATTTCAACCCGGTAGGATTTGAATATGCCACCCATCAGGTTGGGCTGGCCCCAATCCAAGGTGGGCGTGTAGGTGGTCACTAGGGCATTGCTGGCCGGGGTAAGGAGTGCAGGGATGCCTGGCGGATTGCCGGTGCTGAATGTCCCATAGTCTGACCAAGCGCCTGGACCGTTGACACCATTGGCACGCACATGCCAGAAAAGGGTTAGTCCACGTGGCAGGTCTTTGGCGGGGACATAGCTCATGATTTTGGAACTTCCGGTTTGTACAATTTGGGTGAAGGTACTGTTCCTGGAGATTTGCACTGTATAACTGGTTACTGCTGGCAATGGATAAGCTGGCATATTCCAGGCAAATACAGGGCGCAGGTTTTGGATGGTGACATCCGCGCTTAGGCTGTCAGGTGCCGGCAGGGTAGTGCGGAAATATCGGACTGTCGACCAGGCGCTATATTCTCCATTTTCATTGTAGGAACTGACCCGCCAGTAGTATTTGGTGTTGGGCAGCAGGTCGGATAGGAATTCATACTGCGAGTTGGCCAATCCACTGACGGGGATGTCGGTCGCATCCGAGAAGTCGGGAATGGTGCCCACTTGAAGCAGGTAGTGATCGAACAGGGGGCTCCCGGTGGGCACTGTGGAGTTGGACCAATCCAGTTTGGGAGTGTAATCGGTGGTCAGGGCGTTGTTTACCGGTGAGACCAAGGTTGGGGTGCTCGGCGGATTTGGTGTGTCGAAGGAGCGCCACTCTGTCCAGATGGAAGGTCCGTTGACTCCCTTACTATGTACACGCCAGTGGAGGGTCATGTTAGCGGGCAGGTCTTTGATGGGTGTGTAATTGGATGTGATAGAACTATATGTGCCGATGATTGAAGAGCCATTGTTCTTTGCGATCTGCAGGGCATAACCGGTTGCTCCGTCTATGTCACTCCAATCAAAGCTCGGGCGTTTGGTGAGCTGGTCGGTGGAATCATCTGGCGCAAGCAGGGATGGCGGCGGCAGGGCAGTGCGGAAACTGCGCACTACCGACCAGACACTTACCTTCCCCAGAGGGTTGTAGGTCCGAACACGCCAGTAATATCGGCTGTTGGGCGTGAGGTCACTTGTGGGTGTAAACTCCGATAAAGTGACGTTTGGTTTGTCCATGACAATCGTGGCAAATGTGTTACTGGTCGATACCTGGAGTTGGTAATGGTCAGCAGACGCCGCGGTATTCCAATCTAGTCTGGGTGTGTAATCAGTGGTCAGGGCACCATTGGCTGGTGCAACCAGAAATGGAACACCGGGAAGTTTGGGGACGTTTTGTTGTTTAACATACCGATAAATGCCCGCTTCCACCAGTTCGCTCCCTGTGGCAAGAGACTCCAGCGACGCATTGGCAGCCATTCCAGTAATTCCTCCCGTTCTGCCGCCGGATGTAGCCGCATAAAGAATTGAGTAGTTATCGCCAACGGAATAATCCAATTGACTGACATTTAGCCAGCCAATGCTCCCAGCTGCCCGTGTCCAGGATGTTCCCAAATTGCTTGAATAGAACAACCCGAAGAAAGTGGCTGCATACAAACGGGTGGAATCTCCATCCAAAAACATATAAGCGCTTACGCCACCCGTGGGTGGACAGTGCGCAGACAGCCAGGTTTCGCCGCCATCCAGTGAACGGTAAAGATTGTTTCCCCCAACAACCAGTACGCGTTGGGGATGAGTGGCTATTGCCATGTGGCCTGCATTCTGCATACCCGATTGTTGCAGGTCATCCACCCGCTCCCATGTATCGCCGCTGTCAGCACTCCGATATACCCCGGTTCCATCGGTTGAAAGATAGACCAACCCTGACACTTCAGGGTGAAAGACAATCTCCCATATCCAAGCCAAATCCTGTGCAACGGTAACCGGCTGCCAGGAAGCACCATAATCACGACTGGAATACAGCCTGCCTGTATCACTGGTGTGAAATCCATCGGAGCCATATCGAAAACCGACCAGCAAGTGACCGGGTTGGTAAGGATCCACAGCCATGGCATAGGGCATGCCTGAATCTCCAGACGGCCCAAGATTCCATCCCGAGTCTGACCAACTCGCCCCTTCATTTGTGCTCAGGTAGAAACCAGCATCAGCTGCGACGTAGATACGCTGTGGATCAAATGGGTCTTCACGAACCCTTCGCACATTCCAAGAACCGTCAATGGGAAGATATCTCCAATTGTAGGCGCCATCATCGCTGCGAAAAATACCGGGCCGATCGAATATTGCGTAGACTCGTCGTGGATCCTCCTGGGAGGCTTCAATCGAAGATGCCCTCATGCCTGACAATCCCTGGTTCTTGATCTCCCAATTCTGACCGCCGTTTATGCTCTTTTGTACCCCATACTGTATGTCGCCCATATAAATCACATTTGGATCGCTTTGAGAGAATGCAATATCATATCCGCCTGTTGCGGGACCAAAGGACTCCCACGATGAACCGCTGTTACTGGAATGGTATCCTCCGCCCCAATGGATTGCCAAATAAACTGATGTCGCACTGGCAAAGTCCACGGAGTCGACTATTTGATAATTGTTTGGCGTCACATTTTCCCAGCTTGTAAAGTTCGCATCCGTGCTTTTATATATTCCCGCATCTCCACCAATTGTGATCCATACTTCATTGGGATTGTATGGATTGTAGGTAATCGAACCAACGAATGTAACGGGAGGCTTATTAACCTCATTCCAATGATTACCTCCATCAGCGGATTGAAAAACCCGCCCATCCTGGGTTCCCAACACCATCCGCAAAGGATCTGTGGGATGAAAGTCCACATCCTGAACGGGTATGCCTTCCATATCCGTCACAATTTGCCAGGATGTACCGCTGTTTGTCGATTTGATCAATCCCAAAGCCCCAGTGGGAGGATTCCCTGGCTCGATCGTCGAACGTACAAACAGAACGCTGGAATTATGAAGCGAAGGATACACCTGCCCACGGACGACGGAACGCCCGTCGGGCCAAGAAATCATCAATCTGCTCCAGGTGTCGCCTTCATTTAGCGAACGGTAAAGACCATTGTAAGCATAACTGTATAACCATGAGGGATGCAATGGGTCTATCACAAAATCGATATTCCCAATTACATTCCCGTTGACAAAGGTCCAATTCTCACCAGCATCCCGGCTGCGGAATAAACCAACTTCATACGCTAGTGTGTAGAGGGTATTAGAGTCACCGGGTTTCATCAGGACTTGAAACCCTTGTCCACCAAACAAGTCGCCGCCGTTCCATTGCCCGATACCTGTCTTGACAGTGAAAGCGTCCGCCAGGCTGGCTGTGCCTCCGTCCGGGTTAACAACGGTGAGCGTATATAATCCAGGGTCTATTCCCCACGGTACGGTAGCGGTCAAAGTATTGCTGTCGACCCAGGTTATGTCCAATAGGGCAGTGTTACCCAGATAGGCTGTTGGGGGAATTGGGGTCAGTTCTTCAGATAGCTCAAAAGTGAACCTGGTGCCGGTGATGACCACAGGAGTACTCAAGTCGTTGAAAGCAGACGAAGGGTCAATGCCAGCCACAGTGGGGGGAATCACATCCGCTGCTACACTCCGGGCAGATGCCGAGATATCCGTATTCATGCCGCTCCCGACAAACAAAGTCAGGATGATGCCCATGGTTACAAGCAATCGTTTTTTCATTTTGCAGTCTCCTTCATGTACAGATACACCAAACCAGGTTTACCCCATTCCATGGATCAAGTGCTTGCAAATCTCCTGCCACCCGGACTTCTAAATTATTTGGATCAAGCCACTACAGCTTACTTGGGCCACCGTGTAACTAATATACAATCATCCCGTTCCGGTTTCAAGTGCCATTTCTCACAAAATAAAAAAACGGGACAAGCCATATAAAGCCTGTCCCGAAACATTTCAGCAACAAGTCGAAATTACATTCCCATTTCCTTCAAAAACTTCTCGCGGTTGGCGGAGCGGGCGGTCTTGCCGCTGGAGGTTTTCACAATCCATTTTGAGTCGACGAGGTGGACGTGGCGCAGGGCAATGGCTGAATTCTGCGAGATGTGACGGCGCAGAGCGTCGGCGATTTTCTGGCGTTCGGCGGGGTCTTCGGTATCAACCTCGGCGACGATGACAACTTCCTCGGTACCGGCTTCGGGGTCTTCGATGCCAAAGGCGACGGCGCGCCCGGCATGAATGCCC
Organism: Chloroflexota bacterium; assembly: GCA_016234555.1. Classification (GTDB taxonomy): domain Bacteria; phylum Chloroflexota; class Anaerolineae; order Anaerolineales; family Villigracilaceae; genus Villigracilis. Next base: position 41,775 of record JACRBJ010000029.1, read on the forward strand.
GGCACTTCGTAAGCCAGCGATTCCAAATCCTGCGGGTACACGTTCTTGCCACCAACGATGATCATATCCTTCTTGCGTCCCGCCACAAAGACTTCCCCGTTCAAAGTGTAACCGTAGTCGCCGGTTAGGTACCAGCCGTCGCGCAGAGCTTTCTCGGTTGCGTCGGGGCGATGATAATACCCGGTCAACATGCAGTCGCTTTGCAGGGCAATCTCGCCGATGACTCTGTCGGGTAGCACCCCGCCCGATTCGGACAGAATCCTGATTCGGGTATTGTCGAGCGCGCGTCCGGAGGACATCATCCGCAACGTGGGGTTTCCATCCACTGGAGATTTGGCAACACGTTCGTTGATGTAGGACTCGCGGTCGATCTCGTCTGTGACTGGGTCAGTTGCCAATGGGGTTTGGGTGACGCCGAAGACGTTTTCCGCCATCGCGTAACTGCATTGGAGCGCGTTCATCCGCAAGCCGTATTTTTGGAAGCGCTGATAAAACGCCTGATGGCTCTCCCATTTGACGGGCTCAGAGCAGTTGGTGATGACCCGCCACGAAGAGAGGTCAACACCTTCGAGGTCGCGCTCGCGGACTTTGTGGGCGCAGAAGTTATAGGCAAAGTTCGGCAGCCACGAAAGCGTCCCCTTGTAGCGGCTGACGGCTTGAAAAAGTTTGTGCGGCGCGCGCACCCAATCGAAGGGCGAAAGCAAAACTAGAGTGTTGCCCGAAAGAATCGGCATGAGGAAGCCTGCGATCAATCCCATGTCGTGATAGAGCGGGAGCCACGAGACGAGGACGTCGGCTTTGGTGAGGGCAAGGGCGCGGGTGTACGCTCCAAGTTGATTCAACACCGCCCGATGTGAAAGTGCGACTCCCTTTTGCAAACCCGTTGTCCCAGACGAATGTTGCAACAGGACGATTTCTTCTGGTGACTGAGTCAGCCCTGATAATTGATCGAAGTCCGGTTCGGACTCCGCTTCGAGTTGGCTTGTGAGCAAAACCTGGCGCACCGAGTCTCCAGCTTTCAACGCCGAGCGGACATCCGCTTCAAACTCAGGGTAGGTGACAATCGCCGCAGGCTGGGTAACAGCAATCAACGCGGAGAGGTCGGCGCGGTAGCGTTCGGGTGAAAGCTTCTCGGTCAGGAACGGCATGATTGAGGGAATCGCGCCGTGCAGGATCGCGCCCCAAAAAGCGTAAACCAAATCTTCGCCATGCTGAAGAATCAGCACGGCAACTTCACCAGGTTGAATCCCAGCGGAGGCATACGCCTTTGTATAACGCGCAGAACCGAGGACAAGGTCGTGATACGAAATCGGGAGGTCTTCCTTCCCTGCATGCTGCATCACGATGGCTGTCTTTTGCGGCTGGGTTTGATAATTCTTATGGATGAGGTGGGCAAGTGTAGTCATAAACTGAGGGAGTCCAACCGCTTCGCGCCCGTTGTTGGCTGTCAAAAGTCGGGAGACTTTGGACTCCGTATGCTCCAAGCGAATTTACTGCCTCGACATAATCAATTTGGCGAGAGCTTCCAGCGAATCGAAAGTATCCGCATTGAGTTCGGTATCCTCAATGCGGACGCCAAAAGTATCCTCGACGAACAGGCTGACATCCATCAGGCTGAACGAGTCGATCAATCCGCTGGAAATGAGCGGTTCAGTGGCACTGATCACGCGCTTGGGCTGTTTGAGAATTTTCGTGACAATGAAATTGGAAAGCTGGGTGATGATTTCTTCCATGTCTCATCCTCTTTTTCGGGAATGGTTCCTGCAGGCGGGGATTTTACTTCAAAATTGCGTCCGTTCAGCCGTCCCATGCGGTATGATTGCCCAATCTGGAGGCTTGAACTCATGGCGCTCACATCATGGAAAATCCTGGGATCGAAGTACGTGCGTCCGCGCTACCGGTTTGACCAAATCGAACTTCCCAACGGCAAAACATTCGAGGCAGTCGCGCTCGAGTTTCGCAGTTGGGCTTCTGTGCTGGCTTTGACCAAAAACCAGGAAGTGGTTCTGGTCAGGCAGTTTCGTCACGCCGCGCAGGCAGTCGTTTGGGAATTCCCCGGCGGCGTGGTGGACGACGGCGAAAGTCCGCTCGAAGGGGCGCGGCGCGAACTGGCGGAAGAGACAGGTTACACAACATCCAAACTAATTGAGGTTGGAAAGTTTTATCCCAACCCCGCCCTGCAAACAAACCTGATGTATGGCTATCTGGCATTCGACGCCGAGAAAACAGACATCCAAAGACTCGACGACGCCGAGGACATTGAAGTGCATCTCGTCCCGCTCGATGAATTAATCGCCATGACCAAGCGCGGAGAGTTTGATAACGGATTGCAGGTTGCCGTGCTTTTCCATGCCCTTGCCTACCTCAACCGCATCTGATCTATGAAATCAAAACTTCTCGTCGGACTCAAATACGTCTTCCAGTTTGGACTCCGTCCGCTGGCGTTGTATGCTTTGTACAAGTTCGGCTTAATCACAGGTTACTACAAACGAATAAAAACGTTAAACGCTGAACGTTCAACGTTTAACCCGCTCTTTGCTCTTCCCAATCGTAACCAACTCTCCCAAACCCTCGGCGAAGAAGGCAAAGCGGCGCTCCTCAAAGAAGCCGATGAAATCGTGAATGGACAAGTCCGCATCTTCGGCGAACTCGTCCCGCTCGACTTCACCCACTCCGAACCTCTTAGCCATTGGACGGAGTACGAAACGAACCATGCCCTCATTTCTCGTTTCTCGTCACTCGTCCCTCACTCCGATATCAAATTCCTCTGGGAACCCGCCCGCTTCGGCTGGGCATTTACCCTCGGACGCGCCTATCACCTGACGCAAGATAAAAAGTACGCCGAATCCTTTTGGAAATACTTTGAAGCCTTCACCCAAGCCAACCCTGCGAATCTCGGTCCACACTGGATGAACGGGCAGGAAGTCGCCATCCGGTTAATGTCCCTCGTCTGGTGTGCCCACGTCTTCCCAAACCAATCACCCTATTACCAACAACTAATTACTTCTCTCCATCACCACGCCTCCCGCATCCCCTCCACTCTTCCCTACGCCCGCTCGCAAAACAACAACCACCTCGTCACCGAAGCCGCCGCGCTTTACACAGCAGGATTATTTTTGGACAACTCCAACTGGCGCGCACTCGGCTGGAAGTGGCTCAACTGGGCGCTTCAAAATCAAATCGGCGGCTATGGAGAATACATCCAACACAGCGCGAACTATCACCGCCTGATGCTGCAAACCGCCTTGTGGATCAACCTCATCAAGCGTGAAGCGTTCCCGACGAAAACGTCACAGGCGATTGGACGCTCAGCCCACTGGCTTTTCTCCCTGCTCGATAATACTTCGGGACTTACCCCCAATCTGGGAGCCAATGACGGGGCTTTGATCTTCCCTTTGAGTTCTTCCACCTTTGAAGATTATCGTCCAACCGTACAAGCCGCCGCCCGCGCCTTCCTGCGGACAAGCCTTCCGTCAGGCACATGGGACGAACTGGCACTATGGTTTGGCTTGAAAACCGCCGCGCGCGTGGCTGATTCAAGCGCCTACCTGACCGACAACCTGCGTGGACAAAACTCCTGGGCGTATCTGCGCGCTTCTCATTTCAAGAGCCGCCTCTCGCACATGGACCAGTTGCATCTTGATCTTTGGTGGCGCGGACTGAACATCACGCAGGACGCTGGCACCTATTTATACAATGCACCACCGCCCTGGGATAATCCGCTGGTGACGACGAGAGTCCACAACACGGTCACCGTTGACGGGCGCGACCAGATGACCCGCGCTGGTCGCTTCCTCGTCCTCGATTGGGCAAACGCTCACTCGAAGAATCTCATCGAAACCGACGAAAACATTTTGGGGCGAGTCCGCGCCCACCATCGCGGATATGGCAACGTCAAACACGAACGCTCCGTCACCGTTTACCGAGATGAACGCTGGCTGGTCGAAGATAAATTAACATCACCCCGCCGCCACCCACATGCCTACCGCCTGCACTGGCTCCTGCCCGACTGGGAATATCAACTCGAAGAAACAAAATCAACTGTCAGGTTAAGACTCAAATCCCCTCACGGTTGGATTACGCTCTCTTTTCATTCATCATTCATCATTCATCATTCATCATTAGTTCGTTCAGGTGAACTTCTCCACGGTCAACGTGATGTCCTCCCCTACGAAGGCTGGGTCTCCCGCCACTACGGAGGAAAATCCCCCGCCCTCTCGCTTGCTCTCGAAGTTACGTCTGAATTCAACGTCACCTTTACCAGCGAATTTGTTTTCCCTCGATAAAACCATTTACCAATCCCCTCATCGGGCGTAAAATAGCCACGCCGCAAAGGCAAGGAAAAGATGTACACCACAGACGAGAGTGACCTTAGTTCATCAGATAATAACCCGCCCAGTATAGGACGCTGGGCACAGGACGTGTTTAATTCAAGATCGACCGTCACGTAGGCGCGTGCGCGCCCCTGCGTGATGTTAATTCACGCAAGGAGGCTGCCATGCTGACCATTTACAAAACAACCGAACAAGGGCTGGAAACGCTGGAAACGATGGCAAACGGCGCTTGGGTCAATGCCATAGACCCGACGCCCGATGAGATGGAAAAGCTCATCAACTGGGGGATGGATATGGACTACATCAACTATTCCCTCGACCAGGACGAAATGGCGCGTATGGAACGCGATGAAGAATACACCTTCATCCTGCTTCGCATTCCCATGTACCAGCCCGAAAGCGACATCCCCTACAACACCGTCCCGCTCGGAATGATGATCCTCGGCAACAAGATCATCACTGTCTGCCGCTATAACAGCGACATCTTCATCCCGCTCACCAACGGCAAGCATCGCTACCTGAAGACAGGCAAACGCTACCGCCTCGCCCTTTACATCTTTTTGGAAACCGCATCCCGCTACCTGAACTTATTGCGCGAGATCAACCGCGCCACCGACCTTGTGGAAGACCAGCTGCAAAAGTCCACCCGCAACCGCGAAGTGCTCGAACTCCTCAAGTACCAGAAATGCCTCACCTACTTTGCAACCGCGCTCCGCTCCAACGAGGTGATGATGGAACGCGTCCAAAAGACCCAGCTCTTCAATTATTACGAGGAAGACCAGGACCTGCTCGAAGACGTGCTCACCGAAAACCAGCAGGCAATCCAAATGACCAGCATCGCCACCGAAATTCTTTCAGGCATGATGGACGCCTTCGCCTCGATCATCTCCAACAACCTCAACGGCGTAATGAAAGCGCTGGCGGCGCTCACCATTATCGTCAACATGCCCGCCCTGGTCGCCGCGTTTTACGGCATGAACGTCGCCCTGCCTGGCGAAGGACATCCGTACGCATTTCTCATGGTCTTTGGCATCTCGCTCGCATTGACCGCCACAGCCACCTACATCTTCTACAAACGGGATTGGTTCTAAATGAAAGCCGAATTACTTCTCGACGCAAAAGCCACCCTCGGCGAAGGTCCCGTGTGGGATGCAAAATCCCAAACCCTCTACTGGATCGACATCCTCAAAAAGCGAATCTATGCGGGCACAGAGGTCATCGCCCAGTTGGATAAATTCATCGGATGCCTTGCCCTTCATCCAAACGGGACTCTCCTCACCGCCTTGAGCGATGGCGAAGGGCTTTCTTCCTTCGTGGACCTCCAGCCTGATTCGTCCCAGCAGAGCGTTCTCGCGGCTGTAAATGAATCTGCCAATACCCGCTTCAACGACGGCAAGTGTGATCCCGCTGGGCGCTTCCTTGCTGGCACAATGGCAATGAACGAGAGCGACCCCACTGGCGCGTTGTATTCCTTCAACGGCAAGCAGGTGACAAAATTATTTGGCGGCGTGACCATCTCCAACGGCTTGACTTGGAGTCCCGACCACAAAACTTTTTACTACATTGATACGCCCACTCGCAAAGTCCAAGCCTTTGACTACGACCTCGCCACGGGACAAATCGCAAATCCGCGCACAGCGATTCGCATCGCCGATACTTTGGGCTGGCCTGACGGCATGACCTCCGACACCGACGGCAAGCTATGGATCGCGCTCTGGGGCGGCGCGCAAGTCACAAAATGGAATCCGCAAACGGGTAAACTGCTGGAGCAAATCCCCGTCCCAGCCTTGCAGACGTCATCCTGCATCTTCGGTGGAAAAGATATGAACGAGCTATACGTCACGTCCGCAAGAAAAGGTATGAGCGAAGTGGACCTGAAAAAATACCCGCTCTCAGGCGGGCTGTTCAAGGTGGAGACAAAAGTCACGGGCATGCCGTCGCTTGAGTTCATCCCCCGTTGACTCGCTGAATCGCTGACTCAACAAACTCCCACCGTTTGGTTTTTGTGTAATCCCCGCCTTCGGGATAAAAATACCGCGCATAATCAGACCAGTTGTCCGCGATGCCGTAGATCGGGTCTTTTGTCCTGTTGGGGAGAAGATACCGTTCGATGCGACCGTGAGCCGTCCGCGAAAGCGGATTGTTCCGTCCCCAGCCGCAATACATCGCGACTGATTCAGCGAAGTCCTCCTTGCGATTGAAATTCCAGTTCGAGCCGCTGGGCTTGTCGCCGTAGAAATAACCATAGGCATTGACGCCGGGCTTCCTGCCGTAAAACCCAGGTTTGGACTCCGCACCTTTCAACCCTGCATCCCATTCCTCGGGGATTCCTTTTTTCGTCTCGGACAGTTTCAGGTCGGTCAGTCCTCCCGTGAACTCCTCCAGCTTCAGCGACAACTTCCAGCCATTTTTCGCATCCCAGACGTGCGCCAATTCGTGTATCACCGACCACGCGCTGAGTCGACCCGTTGCGCTCAATTGAATCCTGTCCTTGTAAGCCAGCGCAAGTTTTGACCCCACATCCGCTCTTTCGATCAACACCTCCCCGAGCAGGCGCGTGAAGTTTTCACGTCCGCCCATCACGTCCGCGAACAAGGCAATGGACGAATGAAGGAGTTCGAGGTCATCTGCAAGCCAGTTTTTCTCCCCAGCAATTTTGATTTGGAAGTCACGCAGGCTGGTTATGATTTGTTTCATGCTGGAAGTATAAACCAACATGCCCGCCCCGACATGGAACGTCAGGGCACAGTTACAAAGCCGCCCGCGGCGGCTAAGCCTGCGCAGCAGGCTTCGTAAATATGGCGCGGGGATTTATTCCCGTGCGGTTACAAACTCAACCTCTCCCCATTCTCCCGCAACCACTTTCTGTGACGTTTATAGTCGGGACAAATCGTCTCGACCAGCTTCCAGAATTTACGGGAGTGATTCTTCACCCGCAGGTGGGCGAGTTCATGCGCAACGACATAATCGATCACCTCCAGCGGAGCCATCACCAGCCGCCAGGTGAAGTTCAACGTGCCAGTGGAACTGCATGAACCCCAGCGCGTTTTAGCGGACGAGATTTTCACCTGACTGGGCGTGAAGCCATGTCGCTGTGAATATTCCCTGACCCGCTCGGAGATGATTTCAAACGCCCGCTCCTTGTACCAGTGGACAAAGTACGCCTCACCCCTCTCCCGCGCGGACTGGCTGAGAGTGAAGCCATCGTTGAATTGCAGAGCAAGCTTTTGCCTCTCAACCAGCTTTAACTCAAAAGGAGAACCGAGGAAGAGAAAGGTCTCGCCACCGGCATATTGTTTTTTCAAAACAGGCTGCGCGGACTTTATCTTCTCCCGCGTGCGTGTGATCCAATCCGTTTTTTGCTGAATGAAGGAGTCGATTTCCGCTTGAGGCACGCGCAGCGGCGCGCGGACGGTGAATGTCCCGTCACGCTCGACGATCAGCGCAATAGTCCTGCGTTTACTGCGGATGAGTTTATCAATTTGGATTTGCATAAAATAAAACCGCCTTCGGGCGGTCATAAATTAAATAACAAAGTCAACTTCGCCCACAACGGCGGACCTAAAATCAGCAGACCCACCAGAATCGCGGCGAGGGCGGCAACCAACACTGCCGCCGCGCCCACGTCCTTGCCGATCTTTGCCAGCGGGTGGATTTCAGGACTGGCAAGGTCAACCACCGCTTCGATGGACGTGTTCAAAAATTCCGCCGCAAAGACCATTGCAGTGGTCAGAATGAGAACTGCCCAATCGCGGGCGGGGAGTCCCAGCCAGAGTCCAACGATTAGAACAGCGGTTGCCACCGCAGTGTGAATCCAAATATTTTGTTGCGTCCGCAGGGCGTAGTGCCAGCCATGAAACGCGTAGCGGAACGAGGCAATTCGGGAGGAGAAAAAGGATTTCATTGTCTTTTTACCGCGAAGAGCGCGAAGCTTCCAAACAAAAAAGATTTCTTGGCGTTCCTTGGCGTGCTTCGCAGTGAATCAGCTTTCCTGCACCTTGATGTGTCCAAGCCCCAGCTTTGACATGACCTCCGCCTGCGCCTTCCACATGCGGGCTTTTTCCCTTGCCTTGGCATGGTCGTGACCAAGCAAGTGCAGCGTGCCGTGCACCACCAGCAACTGTACTTCAGCTTCGAGGGGATGTCCCGCCGCTTTGGCTTGCTTTTTAGCGCGAGGAATCGAGATGAGGATGTCGCCCAAATAGCGGATGCCCGTTTCAGGATCTTCCTCGTCAGCAGGGAAGGAAAGCACATCGGTAGGCGCATCCACTCCAAGGTAGTCGCGGTTCAGTTCGTGGAGTTGGGCATCGTCGGTCAGGACAATCGTCAGGGCGGAATCCAAATCCGCAGATTCAGTTTCCAGCGTCAGCACGGCGGCGCGTTCCAAAAGAGACGTGTCAGAAAAACGCGCTGCGTGCCGTTGATCAATGTGAATCATTTTCTTTTCTCGCAGACATCAAAGTGGTATCCTGGTCGGAAGTCTTTGCGTTGGGATATTGAATACGCGGATGATAGGTCCCGCGCAGGGTGGTGACGAAGGACTCGGTGATCAGGTTCAGGTCGCGGAGCGTGAGCAGGGTGTCGTCGAGTTGATTGTATTTCTGCACGGTCTCGATCACGTTGCGGACAAGGGCGCGCAATCCGTCATCGTCTGCGGGACGTTCGGCGCGGGCGCGGGCTTCGGCAGCATCCGCCAGCATCAGCAGGGCGGTTTCGCGCGAACTCGGTCGCGGACCCGGGTAACGGAACTTCTCGATGTCCACGCGGGTTGGGTCACCGCCAGCCGCCTGCATCGCCTGTCCATATTGATAGCGGGTGATCAACGTGCCGTGATGTTCAAGGATGAAATCATGCAGCCGCTCAGGCAGGCGGTGCTTTTTCGCGAGTTGCACGCCGTCGGTCACGTGGCGGATGATGGTCGCGGCGGATTCTTCGGGCGGGATGTCGTGATGGGCATTGACGTTGCCCGGGATTTGGTTCTCAATGAAGTAGGTCGGGTTGAGCGCCTTGCCGATGTCGTGGAACTGCGCCCCGACTCGGGTCAAGAGCGGGTCGGCGCCGATTTTCTCAGCCGCCTGCTCCGCCAGGTTGGCAACCTGCAAGCTGTGTTGGTAGGTCCCAGGGGCATTACGCAGGAAGAATTGCAGGAGCGGATAATCGGGGCGGGAAATGTCGAGCAGTTGGAAGACGGTCGTCAGACCGAGAGTTTGAGCGAGGAGATATTGAAGCAGGAGGGTGATGCTGGCGGCGGAGAATCCAGCAAAGAGGGACGCGATAACAAATTGGACAATGCCCAACAGGTCGAGGGTGAAAAAGGGCAGGCGATACGCCATCAGCACGACCAGGCCCGAAAGCGAGATGGCGGCCCCCGCCCGCACAAATCCCCAAAAGCGGCGGACGGGCCCCAGCGCCAGCAAGCCAATCAACGACGAGAACATGTAATACGGCGCAAGGTCGAGCGTGTTCGACAGACCGTACGACGCCAGCAGGCTCAACGGGATGGCAATCACCAGACCCGTTTCCAAACCGTACAGGGCGGTGATCAACAGTCCAGCCGCTTGCAGGGGATAACCATAAGGCGCGAGCGTGCGATTTGTAAACAGCCTTGCGCCAAGCAAAAAGACAATAAAGATAAGTGCGATCACCATCAGGCTGCGCGCATCGTTGACCACCACCGTGCGTTTGCGGCGATAGAAGTACATCGGCACGAAGACGGCGGAAAGCACGATGACTGCCGTCGCGCCGAGCATATCCTCCCAGCGTTGACCGGTGCTGATCATGCCAAGCTGTTGGAAGGCTTCCATGTCGGCAGGGGTGATGATCTCCCCCGCGGGTGCGATGGTTTCCCCGGCTTTGTAGGTTCGCACAACTGGCTTCACGGTATCACGCGCAGCCTGACGCGCCGCAACCGTCAATTCCTCGCTGTAGAAACTGTTCGGCACCACGAAGGCTGTCACCAGTTCGGTCACCAGCGTGGACTGCTGCTCGTTCAAGGTCAGGCTGACGGAAGAGGAAACGCCCGCCTGCGCCGCTTCGAGTTTGTCTTCGAGAATTGCGCGGCGCATAATCTGTTCCAACACTCGCAGCGCTTCAGACTGCGCGGACTCCCAGCGGGTGTCGGAAATGCCGACCACGTAGTCAATCGTCTCCAGCTTCAAACGGACATCGCTCAGTTCGACCAGGTTCGATTTCCTCTCCTCGAGCGACAGTTCGGGATTTGTCCGCACCGAGGTGATGTACTGCATCGCGGTTCGCAACCGTTCGATCTGCTGACGGGCGATGGCTGGGTCGGGCTGCGTGTACACGGACTCGACTTTGCTCTCGGCTGCCTTACGCGCCTCCTCGGTTCGCACCTCGCTGACGTATTCGATGTCGCGCGGAGACTGCATGGTGTATTGCAGCACCACGCCAACGTCCAACGCCTGCGTGGTCGGGCGCAAGGTGATGGGCATGGTCAGAATCACAAACGAGACAAGACTGACCGCAAGAATCAAGACGATTTGCAGGACTCGAAGGCGGAGGGTGGCGGGAGGACGAGGGGGCATAAGATCAAAGCTGACAGTCACCCGCTACGCGGAGGTGACTGTCAGCTAAAAGTTTACTTCGTGAGCATTTCCTTGACCGTGGAGCTGATCATGTCATTCGGAGCGCGTCCCGCCACCTTGGGCATGACGACCTTCATCACCTTGCCCATGTCGCCGGGGGCGGAGGCTCCCACCTCGGCGATGGCGGCTTGCACCAGCGCGCGCAATTCCTCGGCGGGCATGGCTTTGGGAAGGAAGACCTCCAGCACCTTGACCTCCGCTTCGTTGTCGGCGATCAGGTCGGGACGGTTGGCTTTCTTCGCCTCCTCGATGGCTTCGCGACGGTTCTTGATCTCCTTTTGGATAAGCGCCGTCACAGCCAGGTCGTCGAGCGCCGTGCGCTTGTCCACCTCGACCTGCTTGATCGCAGCAAGCACCATGCTGACGGTGAGTTTGCGAACTTTATCGCCACTCTTCATGGCATCTTTCATTGATTCTGTTAGTTGAGTTTTTATATCCATAAGTTGATTATACCTTTTATCCTTGACGTGACTCGGTTACAAATCGGTGAACTTGGCGAACATCTCCGGCGTGAGGATTTTCTCCAGCAGTTCGAACTCGTAAATCGTCCGCTTGACGGCGGCAGCGCGGGCGTAGGCGAACTTCTCTCCCTGTGCGGGCGAGTCCAGGTTCATCTTTCCGTGGGAGGTGTCTGGCAAAAGGGCAAGCGCAAAAGTGCGCAGGAAGGGGATGAAGTACAGCGCGTCCAACGGGAAGTGGATTTTTCCAGAGTGAAGGCTTGGGCTTTGAATCAAGCTCTTTTGGACAGGATCAATTTCGGGCGGGGCTGGTTGCGCTCCCTCGAACTGATCCAGCCAGAGAGCGACGTAGTTCGTGTGCGAGTAAAAATCCTGGGCGGTGTGAGTCAGCCTGCCAAAAGCGATCCACGCGGAAAGCGCTCCAGGCGAAAGCAGCGAGGCGATCACGTATCCGCGCTGTTCGACGATGTAGCGGTTGCCCGCTTCGATGGCGTTGTTGTCGAAGTGAATCTCGTCGTGACCGATCTGGTTGCGGAGGGAGTCCTGTTTGCGGTTGGCGGCGAGGATGACCTCCAGCGCGCGCGGGCTGAAACGCGAGCCGAGGGCTTCCATGGTCATTTCATCGTGGACGGGAATAAGCATGACGAAATTATACATGAAGCCTTAATGCTATAATCCCGTCCATGACTTTTTACACGGCAAAAGGCGACGACGGCACGACGGGCTTGCTCGGCGAGGGACGGGTGCCGAAATATCACATTCGTATGGAGGCGGTGGGCGCGCTGGACGAGGCGTCTGCCGCGTTGGGTTTGGCGCGCGCGCAATGCAGCGCCCCGCAGACATCTCCCATTTTGGTCGAAGTACAGCGCGACCTTTACAAGTTGATGGCGGAGGTCGCCGCCACGCCTGAGAACGCAAAACGTTTTCATTTCATTGATGAAGCACGGGTGAAGTGGCTCGAACAGCAGACCGATGGCTTGAGCGCCATCGTCGAGATGCCGAAGGAATTTATCCTGCCAGGGGATACACTTGGCGGAGCGGCTCTTTCGCTGGCGCGGGCAATCGTCCGCAGGGCGGAGCGGCGGGTGGTCAGCCTCTTCGACGAGGAGGAAGTGGTCAACGCGGATTTACAGCGCTACCTCAACCGTCTCTCGTCCCTGTGTTTCGTGCTGGAACTGCTCGAAAATCAACACGCGGGAAAGAAAACCACGCTCGCAAAATCATAGCCAAAGTCAGGCGCGAAGCGTTTGGACTCCGAAAAAAGGTAAAACATGACAGGCACATTCATCAACGTTGCCGCCATTCTGATTGGCGGGACCATCGGGTTATTGTTCGGTTCGCGCATTCCTGAAAAGTTCAAAAACACGGTCATCGCGGGCATGGGGATTTTCACTGGAGCCATGGGCATGGGGATGTTCCTCGAAAGCGAGAACCAGTTAATCGTCCTCGGCGCGCTGTTGATCGGCGCATTGATCGGGGAATGGATCGGAATCGAGGACTGGCTGCAAAAGTTGGGACAGACCCTCGAAAAACGATTCTCCAGCGAATCCGAGTCGGGAGCCAACTCCAAATTCGTGCGCGGATTTATGGTCTCGTCGCTTCTCTATTGCATCGGACCCATCGCCATTCTCGGCTCGATCCAGGACGGCTTGACGGGCGATTACAACCTGCTGGCTGTGAAATCCACCCTGGATGGTTTCGCGTCCATAGCTTTTGCGTCCACACTGGGAGTTGGGGTGCTATTCTCCGCGCTCCCCATCCTCGTCTATCAGGGCGGAGTCAGCCTGCTGGCAAATCAACTCAGCGCCATCATCACCGACCCAATGATGGCGGAAATGACCGCCACGGGCGGAATCCTGCTCATCGGGGTTGGCATCAGCAATCTGCTGGACATCAAAAGAATCCGCGTGGGGAATTTCCTGCCCGCGCTGGCAGTCGCTCCGCTGATCGTGTGGGTGTTGAGCCTTTTCGGTCAATAAAAGCGAGCCTTATTCTCGAAGTGCCCCGTGTGAAGGATTTTGACCTCGTAAAACCACGATATCAACTTTTTCAATAAAACAGCCGATGATATAATCGTGTTTCAATGTCAACGACTGCGCTGCTTATTGGAGGAATTGTAATAGCTCTGGGGATTATCGCCAGCTATTTTATTGCCATTCGCGCATTTCAAGAATCACGCCAGACCCCCAATTACATCCTGCGTCAACGAGGCATTGCCCGCGCCCGAAAAGCCCTATTCGCCATGGGCGTCTTTGTCGTGGGCGGGATTTTGTTCCTTCTTTCCCCCCAGATATCAAGATTCAACCTGCCATCATTTTCTCAATTCGTCCAGGCGCCACAGGCATCCCCTGAGTTCGCTCAAACATCCACGCCAGCAGCCTCACCGGAAATTTCCCCTACGAGTTTCCCCCAAACAGCCACGCTGGCGGTTGCTTCCACGCCATCAGAAACGCCGCTGCCATCCATCCCATTGTCATTGGAAACGCTATTCCAGGGTCAGGTTACACCGCGAGCCGACGCCGAAATAAAAGACATAAAATTCTCGACGCAAATCGCGAATGGCTCCCCGGCAATTTCCCAAACAAGTTTCAGCAACCCGATCACAAAAATGCAGGTCTCCTTTGGATACGATGGGCTGGACAATGGCGCGCAATGGACCGCGCTTTGGTACCGCGATGGAACGCTGGAATATTATGAAACCAAAGTCTGGGATGGAAATAGCAACGGCGTCGCCAACTCTGTATGGGAACAGTCTTCAGAAAAATGGCAGCCAGGTGATTATGAAGTGCGGATATTTATCGGCAACCAATGGAAAGCTTCGGGAGGCTTTACTGTAACTGGCAGTCCGCGCGCGCTTCCAACCGCCACACTGACTGCCTCAAGTACTCCAAGCGAAACTCCCCTCCCGACTGCAACAAACACACCAAGCGAGACTCCTGTCCCGACTGCTTCAAATACTCCCAGCAAGACTCCTGTCCCAACTGCATCAAACACTCCCAGCAAGACGCCCCTCCCAGCCGCAACAAACACGCCAAGCAAGACTCCCCTCCCGACGGCTTCAAGTACTCCAAGCAAAACTCCTGCCCCAACTGCATCAAACACTCCCAGCAAGACGCCCCTCCCAGCCGCAACAAACACACCAAGCAAGACTCCCGTCCCGACGGCTTCAAGCACTCCAAGCGAAACTCCCGCTCCGACCGCATCAAACACGCCAAGCAAGACTCCGGTCCCAACTGCTTCCGCGACTGCCACTCGTCGTTACACTCAAACGTCTACGCCTTCCCCCACGTTTACATTTACCCCATCCGCAACTTCGACCAAGGCTCCCACGTTCACATCCACGTCAACAGCCACAAAAGCGCCCACTGTCACAAATTCATTCACCCCGTCTGCGACCTCTTCACCCACAGTCACGTCCACCCCGCTTTTTGTCAGGGTAAACATCGTATTCGTTGACAGGCAATTATTGAACAGCGGCGCGCCCGCGTCTGCATTCGAAAAAGTTGTTGTAAGGAATATTTCCTCCTCGATCGACCCTGTCACAGCGGTAATCGATGAATACTTCAAGGGACCAGATACGGCTGAACAGGGTGCGGGGCTGGTGGCATACCGGGACGGTTTTGTCGGATACGAACATATCGAGCTGATAGAAAACGGCGTCCTGCATGTATTTTTGAAGGGCAAGTGTCAAGCGAATGGAACTTCCTATACCATCGCTCAATCACTGACAGCGACCGTCAAACAATTTCCGTTTGTGAAATACGTAAAAATTTACGATGAACACCATAACACTCGTACCCCGTATGGGAAAGTTGACTCATATCCGGTTTGCCTTGACCCTACGCCTGTACCCGCCCCGGCAGCTACTCACACACCCACGATTTCGGTGTCGCCTAGTGCCACTACGGTTTTAGAGACACCCACTTCACGTCCTCCGACCAACACTGCGACGTTCACGCCTTCAAAGACACCCACATTCACACCGTCCAACACGGCCACATTCACACCTTCAAAAACACCCACTTCACGTCCTCCGACCAACACTGCGACGTTCACGCCTTCAAAGACACCCACTTCACGCCCTCCGACCAACACTGCGACGTTCACGCCTTCAAAGATACCGACCTTCACGCCGTCCGACACCGCGACGTTCACGCCTTCAAAGACACCCACGTTCACACCCTCGAAGACGCCGACCGCTACCGCGACGCCGTCCAATACAGCGACTTTCACGCCCACTTTCACTCCAACCAATACCTTCACCCCCACTCCCACCGCCACCCCGCTCTTCATCAAGGTCAACATTGTCTTCCCGGACAAGGAGCCCATCATCGGCGGTGAGCCTCCCACAGAGAAAGCCGTCACCCGACAAATCCTCTCTTCCGCCAATCCCATCCATGCGGTCGTCGATGAGTACTTCAATGGTCCCTCCGCCGCTGAACAAGACGCCGGGGTAACCGCTGTCTGGAACGGCTTCGTCGGGTATAGCCGCATCGAACTCACCAATGGCGTCCTGCACATCTTCCTCAGGGGTCATTGCCAGCCCAACGGCACGGGCTATTCCATTGCCCAGCCTTTGTCTGCCACTCTCAAGCAGTTTCCGGAAGTCAAGTTCGTCAAGCTGTACGACGAGTTCGGCGATACCCGCATCCCCAATGGCAGCGTGGACTCTGCTCCCGCCTGCCTGGATGTGATCTTCACCCCACCCCCAACCATTACGCCAACCTTCACGTCCACCTTCACGCCGACCTATACCGCGACGTTCACTCCATCCAGGACACCGACCTTCACACCGTCCAACACGGCGACTTTCACGCCTTCCAAGACGCCGACTTTCACACCGTCCAAGACGCCCACCTTCACGCCATCCAATACCGCGACGTTCACTCCTTCAAAGACACATACTTTCACACCAACTAATACTGCGACTTTCACGCCCTCGAAGACGCCCACCTTCACACCGTCCAACACTGCAACGTTCACGCCGTCCAAGACGCCTACTTTCACACCGTCCAATACCGCGACATTCACCCCCACCTTCACGCCGTCTAACACGGCAACGTTCACCCCAACCTTCACCCCGACACCCACCGCCACCCCGCTCCTTATCAAGGTCAACATCGTTTTTCCGGACAAGGAGCCCGTCGTTGGTGGCGAGCCTCCCACCGAAAAAGCTGTCACCCGACAAATCCTCTCTTCCGCCAATCCCATCCATGCGGTTGTCGATGAATACTTCAACGGTCCCTCCGCCGCCGAACAAAACGCCGGGGTAACCGCCATCTGGAATGGCTTTGTCGGGTACAGCCGCATCGACCTCACCAACGGCGTTCTGCGCATTTACCTCAAAGGTCAGTGCCAGCCCAACGGCACGGGCTATTCCATTGCACAGCCTTTATCTGCCACTCTCAAGCAGTTCCCTGAGGTGAAGTTTGTCAAGCTGTATGACGAGTTCGGTGATACGCGTTCCCCCTATGGCAATGTGGACTCCGCTCCCGTCTGTCTGGATGTGATCTTCACCCCAACCCCCACCATCACTCCGACTTTCACGTCCACCTTCACGCCGACCAATACGGCGACGTTCACGCCTTCCAGAACACCGACTTTCACGCCGTCCAACACTGCGACGTTCACGCCCTCAAAGACACCGACCGCTACCGCGACACCATCGAACACTGCGACGTTTACGCCTTCAAAGACGCCCACCTTCACGCCGTCCAATACCGCAACGTTCACTCCCTCAAAGACGCCAACCTTTACCCCGTCCAACACCGCGACGCTCACGCCCTCGAAGACGCCGACCTTTACTCCTTCCAATACCGCAACGTTGACGCCTTCGAAGACGCCCACCGCTACCGCGACACCGTCCAACACTGCGACGTTCACTCCCTCCAAGACGCCCACGTTCACGCCGTCCAACACGGCGACTCTCACGCCCTCGAAGACGCCGACCTTTACTCCGTCCAACACCGCGACGTTCACGCCTTCGAAGACACCGACCTTCACACCGTCCAACACCGCGACATTCACACCCTCGAAGACGCCCACCTTCACGCCATCCAATACCGCAACGTTCACGCCCTCAAAGACGCCGACCTTTACGCCATCCAACACCGCGACGTTCACTCCCTCGAAGACGCCGACCTTTACTCCGTCCAACACCGCGACATTCACACCTTCGAAGACACCAACCTTCACGCCGTCCAACACCGCGACGTTCACGCACACTTTCACTCCAACCAATACCTTCACGCCGACACCCACCGCCACCCCGCTCCTCGTCAAGGTCAACATCGTCTTCCCAGACAAGGAACCCGTCATCGGCGGTGAGCCTCCCACAGAGAAAACCGTCACTCGACAAATCCTCTCTTCCGCCAATCCCATTCATGCGGTTGTCGATGAGTACTTCAACGGTCCCTCCGCCGCCGAACAAAATGCCGGGGTGACCGCCATCTGGAACGGTTTTGTCGGGTATAGCCGCATCGAGCTCACCAATGGCGTCCTGCGCATCTTCCTCAAGGGTCAGTGCCAGCCCAACGGCACGGGCTATTCCATTGCCCAGCCTTTGTCCGCCACGCTCAAGCAGTTCCCGGAAGTCAAGTTCGTCAAGCTGTATGACGAGTTCGGCGATACGCGTTCCCCCTACGGCAATGTGGACTCCGCCCCCGTCTGTCTGGATGTGATCTTCACCCCGACACCCACCATCACTCCGACTTTCACGTCCACCTTCACACCGACCAACACTGCGACGTTCACGCCCTCGAAGACGCCTACCTTTACACCGTCCAACACGGCGACGTTCACACCTTCGAAGACACCGACCTTCACGCCATCTAACACCGCGACGTTCACACCTTCAAAGACACCCACCTTCACCCCGTCCAACACGGCGACGTTCACACCTTCAAAGACACCCACCTTCACCCCGTCCAACACGGCGACGTTCACACCTTCAAAGACGCCTACCTTCACGCCATCCAATACCGCGACGTTTACTCCCTCGAAAACACCGACCTTCACACCATCCAATACCGCGACGTTCACGCCTTCAAAGACGCCGACTTTCACACCATCGAACACTGCGACGTTTACGCCTTCAAAGACGCCCACCTTCACGCCGTCCAATACCGCAACGTTCACGCCCTCAAAGTCGCCGACCTTTACTCCGTCCAACACCGCGACGTTCACG
This sequence comes from Chloroflexota bacterium, assembly GCA_016234555.1. GTDB lineage: Bacteria > Chloroflexota > Anaerolineae > Anaerolineales > Villigracilaceae > Villigracilis. The sequence goes on from JACRBJ010000029.1 coordinate 60,358, forward strand.
CCTTCAAAGACACCGACCTTTACTCCGTCCAACACTGCGACGTTCACTCCTTCTAAGACACCCACCTTCACTCCTTCGAACACCGCGACGTTCACTCCTTCGAAGACGCCGACCTTCACACCATCGAA
>JACRBJ010000031.1 GCA_016234555.1 Chloroflexota bacterium
GGACTCTTGGCGTGTGAATACTTTGGCAATGCCTGTTTGGTCAGGCGATATGCAATTTTGGCGACTTTTACATAGCGGCTCTCTCGTTGGTTCATGCCCTTAAATCTACCAGCTCACTCAGATGTTTGCAACAGAGCAATTATAAGTCGAAAAGAGGGGCTTTCCGTTTGGGAATCGTCTCCAAATTTTCAGTCACACCTACAAGGGTATGGCGGTATGATTTTCACCCGTCTGCTTAGGAATTTCTTCATACAACCGGCGTTATAAAACTCCCGACTTTCTCAAAACGTCGAAATTTCAGGTTTATTCAACCTGTTTTATGGTAAAAATGGCGGGTCTACTCACCTTCATCCATTAATGCACAAGGAAAGCGTATCCTCATGTACAAGATACTGCACAAGGAAGTATTTAGCGAAACCGTCAAACTGATGGTTCTCGATGCGCCGTTGATCGCGCACAAAGCCAAAGCGGGACAGTTCGTCATCGTCCGCATCGACGAAAAAGGGGAACGCATCCCCCTGACCATCGCCGATTTCGACGCCGAAAAAGGCACGCTCACCATCATCTTCCAGGAAGTCGGCAAATCGACCATGCAAATGGGAATGCTGGAAGAGGGCGACGCTTTCGAGAACGTGGTCGGTCCACTGGGACACGCCACCGAGATCAAGAACTATGGCAAGGTGGTGATGGTTGCAGGCGGCGTGGGCATTGCGCCCATCTTCCCCATCGCCCGCGCATTGAAGCAGGCTGGCAACCACGTCACCTGTATCATGGGCGCGCGCAACAAGTCGCTGCTCTTTTGGGAGGACAAGATGCGCGCTGAAACCGACGAGGTCATCGTCTGCACTGACGACGGCTCCTACGGACGCAAGTCTCTGGTCACCGAGCCGCTCAAGGAAATTTTGGAAAAGAACAAGGATGTGGCCCAGGTCTGGGCAATCGGTCCATCGATCATGATGAAGTTTGCCGCCATCACCACCAAGCCCTTCAACGTGCCGACCATCGTCAGTTTGAACACCATCATGGTTGACGGAACCGGCATGTGCGGCGGCTGCCGCGTGGTGATGACCGAAGGCGCGAAATTCGTCTGCGTGGATGGACCCGAATTCGACGGTCATCAGGTGGACTGGGACCTGCTCCTCTCCCGCCTGTCCTTCTTCAGGGCTGAGGAACAACGAGCCGTCGAAAAATGGAAAGAACACACATGCAACCTCGACGACGCATTCGACGCAAAGGTGAAGGCAGGTTAACATGGCTAAGAAAACCATCGTCCCAAACAAAGTGAAAATGCAGGAACAACCTGCCAGTGAACGCGTCCACAACTATCAGGAAGTCCCCTATGGCTACACGCCAGAACAAGCCATCGAAGAGGCAATCCGCTGTTTGCAGTGCGCCAAACCCACCTGCATGGACGGCTGTCCCGTCAACATTAACATCCCCGGCTTCCTGGCGCAGGTTGCCGACGGCGATTTTCAAGGCGCAGTGGAGACCATCAAAAAAACCAACGCCCTGCCCGCCATCACCGGGCGCGTCTGTCCGCAGGAAGTTCAATGCGAGGGCGTCTGCGTGCTTCACAAAAAATATGAGCCGGTTGCCATTGGTCGGCTGGAACGTTTCGTAGCCGACTGGGAGGCACAACAAGGCAAGATCAAAATTCCGCAAGCGCCACAGCCAAGCGGAAAGAAAGTGGCTGTCGTCGGGTCGGGACCTGCCGGTCTCACCGCCGCCGCCGACCTGGCACAATTGGGTCATCAGGTGGATATCTTCGAAGCCCTGCATGAACCGGGCGGCGTGCTGGTTTACGGCATCCCCGAATTCCGCCTGCCCAAAGCCATTGTCAAACGCGAAGTGGATTACGTCCGCAGTTTGGGCGCGGATGTACATGTGGATTTCGTTGTCGGCGCAGTTGCCACACTGGATGAATTACTCGAAAAATATGACGCCATTTTGTTGGGAACAGGTGCGGGCCTGCCCTGGTTCATGGGCTTGCCCGGCGAAAACCTGGGCGGAGTTTACTCCTCGAACGAATACCTGACCCGCGTCAACCTGATGAAAGCCTACCGCGACGACTACGACACCCCCGTCTCACGCGGAAAGCGGGTGCTGACCATCGGCGGCGGCAACACTGCGATGGATGCGGCGCGCACCGCCCTGCGAATCGGCGCGGAGGAATCCATCATCGTCTATCGCCGCTCGCGCGCTGAAATGCCCGCCCGCGCCGAGGAAATCCACCACGCGGAAGAGGAAGGCGTGCAATTCAATCTGCTAACCACGCCCATTGCCTTCCACGGCAAGGATGGACGCGTCACCGCACTGGAGTGCATCCGCAATGAGTTGGGCGAACCCGACGCTTCGGGACGTCGCCGACCTGTTCCAATCGAAGGCTCCAACTTCATGATCGAAGCCGACGTGATGGTGATTGCCATCGGACAGAGTCCCAGCCCGCTGATCGCCAATACCACACCCGAACTGGAGACGAGGAAGAACGGCACAGTCACAGCCGACAATGCCACGATGAAGACCTCCAAGAAAGGCGTCTTCGCGGCTGGCGACATCATCACCGGCGGTGCAACCGTCATCCTCGCGATGGGTCAGGCAAAGATCGCCGCCAAAGCCATCGATGAGTATTTGAAGACCGGCGAGTGGTAAATTGAATTGAGACGACTTAAGTCGTCACTACAGAAACGTCCCGAAGGTTTTGGAACCTTCGGGACGTTTTATATTACCGGCTAATTATTCAACGCACCCGCCGCAATCCAATCGCTGATAACCTGAATCTGCTCGGCGGTCAACTTGTCTCCGCGCTTGGGCATTTTGCCACTCTCCACCATTTGAATAAGCAGGCTGTCGGCGGAACTGCCCGGGACGATCACCGCGCCGTCAAAGGAACCAGCCATTAGTCCCTCGTATGTTTTCATATCGAGTCCCGCCTTTGTCTGCCTTCCACCATGACACTCGCTACAGCTGGCTTCGAAGATGGGAAGGATGTCATTTGCAAAGCTCACGCCGGCAACTGCGGGAGGTTCCGTTGCGGGAATAGCGGTCTCGGTTGGCGCGGTTGTTTCCGTCGGCGGGGGAACTGTCAGGGTGGGAATCTCTGTCGGAGTGGATTCAACCCGGGTCGGAGCGGCAGGTTCGGGCGGAGTCTGGGTTGATTGTCCGCCACACGCGGCGAGGACAAGGGTCAACATAGTCAGACTGACGATTAATTTTGTTTTCATTTTTCATCCTTTTCAAGTCGATAAAATTTATCCGTGATACATTTATCATGAAAGGATGCGAAAGGCATTTATTTTCTTACATGTGCATTCATCCCTCGCAAAACATGGAAAGCGCGTGCAAGGTAAGGTATAATTAAGTTTGCGTAAAACGTAAATTCATTTCAAGGCTGAGTATGTCAGGCTCATTATCACTTCCCACCGAATACTGGTCGTCCCTTCAGGTCACCCCTCAAGACGTCGAAAATCTACACAATGTTTTGTTCGAGCGCGAGACGCCGCTTTCCGCGCGCGATCTTTGCGCTGAATTCATCGAAGCGCGAATCAAAGCGGAGCGCGCGGCGTTGAAAGACAGCCAAAAAACCGCCGGCAAAAATTTCCTTCCAAAGGAAAAATACCAGATCGGCGACGAGCTTGTTTTTCCGGCATTACAGTGGCGACAGGGAACGGTGCGGGCTTTGCGCGCGGGAGTTAATCCCGCCATGCAGGAGTTCGATGTGCTTACCGTCGAGATGGACGATCAAACCGAGCGCATGTTTGCCGCGGGGCTTGAATCACATTTTCTGAACGATGCGCCCATCGAGAAGCCCGAACGGGACGAGATGGACCCCGCCCAAATCGCCAGCCAGCACGGCGACTTGATCGAAAGGAAGCTGGAAGCCGCCTTTGCAAACGACGAAGGGCTGGTCAAAATTGCAGGACGCTGGTTCCCACGCGCCCTGCTGGTGGATATCGGTCAGGGACAGTTGAATCTCGCCGAAGCCGTTTTGGACATGTCCGGCGGCGAGCCGCTTCCCACCGAAGCGCTGATCAAGGATATCGAACTGCCGGCGGGGATCAACCCCAAGCTGGCGGAGTTCTCAGTCAACTACGCCCTGCAATCTGATGACCGCTTCGATGAAGTTGGTCCTGCGGGACAGATTCTGTGGTGCCTGCGACGTCTCGAACCGGACCAGGTGCGCGAGGTTCCCCAATTTCTGCGGTACACGGAGATCGCCCATGACCGCGAGAACATGAATCCGGCAATGCTCAACCTCGAAGCCCAACTGGACGACGAGCTGACCCCGGTCAACGAAGGCGATTCCCGCGAGGACGTTTCCTCCGTCACCATCCCGTTGATCTATCCCCACCTGCGAGCTGGCACGCTGCCCATCTCGGCGCGGGCAAAGAAGCTGTTCCCCACCGCCTATGAGACCGAGCGCGTGCGTTTCACCCTGGTGGACGGCAAGACCAAACAGCGCATCCCCGCCTGGGTTGTTCTTTCACACGGATATGTGTTCGGCTTGCGCGAATGGTACAAGTCGCACCAACTGATTCCGGGCTCGCTGGTACAGGTGCGCCGTGGAGAGAATCGCGGTGAAGTGGTTGTGGAAGTGAAAAGCCAGCGCTCCTCGAAGGATTGGGTGCGTACCGTGCTGGTCGGCAAGGATGGCGGCTTTGTCTTTGCAACGTTGAAACAACCCATCAGCGCCGAATTCAACGAGCGCATGGTCATCCATGTTCCCGATTTCAAATCGCTGGACCCCGTCTGGGAAAAGAGGCAATCCTTCGAAGACCTCGTGATGCTGGTGATGCGCGAATTGACGAAATCCAACCCGCAGGGTCACGTGCACGCGCAGGAACTTTACGCCGCGGTCAACCTCGTGCGCCGCGTACCGCCCGCGCCGATTCTCGCCCTGCTGGCGACCAGTCCCGCCTACAAGCATGTGGGCGACCTTCACTTCCGACTCAACGAGGACCTGGAATGAGCCTGCTAAAACCCACGACCAAGACCCCTTTCCACATCGACTTCGACTGGTGGAAAAAGAACGAACGGGACTGGCACGTATTTCTGCGTTCGCTGTTGTGCCCCGAACACCAGGAAGCCTTTGCCGAAGTCGAGGAAGGTGAAATGATAGACTGGATCGACCCGAGGACCGCGGAAGTCAAGTCGGTGGACGGCGTTCAGCATACCCTCATCAGTCACTGCGCTTCACTGCCCGAGTTTACCGACTCACACACCGCACTGGTGGAAGCCGTCTTTCGCACCTTTCTTGCAAACGGCAACGTCCCCATGTCCGCCGAAGACCTTTCGAAAAAGCTCGAAAGACCCGCGAATACGATCCTGAAAACAATCTCCGGTCCGCGCGTGTATCGAGGTTTGAGACCCCACCAGTCAGGCGCGCCAACTCGCATAGAGAATTAGGCCCGGTTTCCTTTCACAATGCCCCTATAGCTTAATGGACAAAGCTACGGTCTTCTAAACCGTCGATCCAGGTTCGATTCCTGGTAGGGGTACTCCAACAAAAGAAGATGCCCGCCGCAAAATTACTGTAACTCATAATTAAAGGTTTCCCGCGGAGGCGCACGCAAGGAGCAAGAAAAACATGCCCACCATCGTTCGCAAATCAGGCACACCCCTTCTGGAGACCCGCCGCGAGGTCCTTCACGCGGTGAGCTGGCACGTCCGCGCCAGCGTGTGGAGCCCGCCCACGGATGTTTATGAAACGGAAAAGGCATACGTGGCCCGTGTGGAAATCGCCGGGATGCGCGAAGACGATTTCGAGGTGCTGGTCGAAGACAACACCCTGTTGATTTCCGGCTCACGCCCCGACCTCACGGAGCGGCGGGCGTACCAGCAAATGGAAATCCGCTTCGGAAAGTTTTCCACATCGGTCAACCTGCCGGGACCCGTCAACATGGAACATGCGCGAGCGGAATACAAGGACGGCTTCCTGACCGTCGTCATCCCAAAAGCAAAACCAAACGAAGTCAAGGTCAAATAACACATGCCCGCTGAACGTTGGCAATCTGGAATCAACGAATTCATCCAAACATTTGGAGAAACCGACGACGAACTGATCAAGATGGTCGTGTCGCCGGTGTTATCGCGTTCCCAAAACTCTCACGACAAATCTTCAAGCGCAGATGACGAAAAGAACGAAGGACAGAAATTCCCCGACGTTCTGCCCATCCTGCCGCTGCGCGGGGTGGTCGTCTACCCCAACACCGCTGTCCCGTTGACGGTTGGACAAACACGCTCGATCAAGCTGGTGGACGACGTGGTCGGCGGGGACAAACTCGTCGGGTTGGTTGCCGCCCTCGACCCGGAAAAGGAAACTCCCGGTCCCGATGAACTCTACCGGGTCGGCACCATCGCCACCGTTCACCGCCTGCTGCGCGCACCGGATGGGACGGTCCGCCTGCTGGTTCAAGGGATGGAGCGTTTTAAGCTTGGCGAATTCATCGAGGAAGAACCCTACCTCAAGGCACGTATCCACCTCATCCCCGAAACCACAGAGGACGATTTTGAAACCGGCGCGCTGGCTCGCAACGCCCGCGACCAGTTCCAGCAGATCACGCAGATGATTCCGTCCTTCCCGGAAGAGCTGGCGAATTCGATCACTTCGCTCGAAGACCCGCTGCAAACCGCCTACACCATCGCCAACTTCCAGCGGATCGACCTGAAGGACGCGCAGGAAATTTTGGAAATCGACTCGGTCTACGAGAAGCTGAAGAAGCTGATCGGCCTGCTGGTGCGTGAAGCGGAAGTTTTACAAATCGGACAGAAGATCCAAAACGAAGCGCGCGGCGAGATCGAAAAAGTGCAGCGCGAATACTATCTGCGCGAGCAAATGAAAGCCATCCAGCGCGAACTGGGCGACAAGGACGAGCAATCGGTGGAGGCGGAGGAATTCCGCAAGAAGATCGAGGAAGCGAAGATGCCCGAAGAGGCACACAAGCAAGCCAAGCGCGAGTTGGAGCGCCTTTCGCGCCTGCCCACCGCGGCGGCGGAGTACGGCGTCATACGCACCTACCTCGACTGGCTGGTGACGCTCCCCTGGTCGAACGCCACGCAGGACAACCTCGACATCGGACATGCCCGCGAAATTTTGAACAAGGACCATTACGGGCTGGAGGATGTGAAAGACCGCATCCTCGAATTTCTCGCCATCCGCAAACTGCGCCTCGACCGCAAGGATGAGGATAAAAAGCCGTCCGAAGACCTGATCCGCCGCGAGCGCGAGGGCGTGATTTTATGTTTCGTGGGACCTCCCGGCGTGGGCAAGACCTCGCTCGGACAATCCATCGCCCGCGCGATGGAACGCAAGTTCATCCGCGCCTCGCTTGGCGGTGTGCGCGACGAAGCCGAGATCCGCGGACACCGCCGCACGTACATCGGCTCGATGCCGGGGCGGATTCTGCAATCGCTGCGGCGGGTGGATTCCAGGAACCCGGTCTTCATGCTCGACGAAGTTGACAAGCTGACGTATGACTTCCACGGCGACCCCGCATCCGCCCTGCTGGAAGTGCTCGACCCCGAACAGAACGCCGAGTTCCGCGACAACTATCTCGAAGTCGCCTACGACCTCTCGCAGGTGTTCTTCATCACCACCGCCAACACGCTGGAGACGATTCCGCGCCCGCTGCTCGACCGCATGGAGTTGATCTTCCTTTCGGGCTACACCGAAAACGAAAAACTCGCCATCGCGCGCGGCTATTTGATTCCGCGCCAGATCCGCGAGAACAGTTTGCGTGAAGCGGAAATCTCGTTCAACGACGACGCCTTGAAGATGATCATCCGCCAGTACACACGCGAGGCGGGGGTCCGCAATTTGGAGCGCAAGATCGGCGCGGTCTGCCGCAAGGTTGGCACAAAGATCGCGGAAGGCAAACTCGAAAAAGCCGATATCACTCCGGAGTTGCTGGAGGAGTACCTCGACCATCCAATCTTCTTTGGACCTGAGGAACTGAACAAGCGCATCTCCATTCCGGGCGTGGTGCCGGGTCTCGCGTGGACTTCCTTCGGCGGCGATATTCTCTTTATCGAAGCCACCGCCATGCCCGGCGGACGCGGCTTTCAGGTAACCGGCTCCATCGGCAACGTGATGCAGGAATCAGCCCGCGCGGCGCTATCCTACGTCCGCTCGCGCGCCGCCTCGTTAAATATCCCCAACGAGTTCTTCAACAAGTTCGACATTCACCTGCACATTCCTTCGGGCGCGCAGCCCAAGGATGGTCCCTCCGCCGGGGTGACGATGGCAACCTCGCTCGTGTCGCTCATCTCCGGGCGCAAGGTCAAGCCGCAGGTTGGGATGACCGGCGAGATCACGCTCAGGGGTCAGGTACTGGCAATCGGCGGCGTCAAGGAAAAAGTGCTGGCGGCGCATCGCAACGGGTTGACCACGGTGATCCTGCCGAAACGCAACGAGCAGGACTTGGACGACGTGCCGGAGGAAATCCGCAACACAATGAAGTTCATCTTCGCCGAGACGGTGGAGGACGTGATCGAAGCCGCGCTGGAAAAGGCAAAGCCCACGAAAAAGACGCCGGCAAAAAAGAAAGCCGAAAAGAAGCAACCCGCGAAAAAAACACTCGCGAAAAGCGCCGCGAAAAAATCCACAAAAACGAAAGCAAAGAAGAATGACAAAGTTAAAAGTACTGCTCGCTGAAGATGACTCGACGATGGTTTCGTTACTGACGACCCTGCTGAAAATGGAGGGGTTTCAGGTGGTGGCTTTGCGCGCCGACGCCGATGTGCCCGCGGCAATCCGCGCCGAAAAACCCGACGTGCTTTTAATGGATGTCCATCTGTCGCACCAGAGCGGGCTGGAGATTCTCAGCGTAATCCGAAACTCCGAAGACATCGCGCAATCGCGGGTGGTCATGTCTTCCGGGGCAAACGTTCGGGAGGAGTGCATCAACAGCGGCGCGAACGGTTTTCTGATGAAGCCCTACATGCCCGATGAACTCATCACGATCCTGAAGCAGACCATCAAGGCTGCCTGAAACCATAAATCGACATTCACCACCGATGAACACGGATAAAAATTGATCCCTCCCATATCTGTGTTCATCTTTTTTATCTGCGCCAAAACATGAAAATCCGCGAATTTCGTTTTCCAGATGATTATCCGCCCACGCTGAAACTCTGGCAGGGCATCGAGACGGGGGTCAAGGTGGGTCGCTCCGACTCGCTCGAAGAGATCGAGAAAAAAATCCAGCGCGACCCCGACCTGTTCCTGCTTGCCGAAGCGGACGGTGAAATCATCGGCACGGTCATCGGCGGCTACGACGGGCGGCGCGGCATGGTCTATCATCTTGCCGTCAGGCAGGATTTCCGCAAGCAGGGTGTCGGCGACCTGCTCCTCAGCGAAGTCGAAAAACGACTGCAAGACAAGGGCTGTGTCAAATGTTACCTGCTGATCGTTGCAGACAACCATAACGCAGCACGCTTTTATGAGCATCGCGGCTGGTCCGAGATGATAGGGAACCGCATCTTTGGCAAGGAGTTCCCATGAGTCTGCGATTTGGGATTTTGACTCTCTCCGACCGCTCCGCGAAAGGGGAACGGGCTGATGCTTCGGGTCCTGCCCTGGCAGATTTGATCCGCGCCCGGGGCTGGTCGGTCGCCAAACAGTTGATTCTCCCCGACGATGAATCCGCCATCCGCGCCGCGCTGACGGAGTGGGCTGACAGCGGCGATGTGGATATCATCCTCACGACAGGCGGCACCGGCTTCGCCCCGCGAGACGTGACTCCCGAAGCCACCCGCAAGGTGATCCAGCGCGAGGCGCCGGGTCTCGCCGAAACGATGCGCGCCGAGAGTTTGAAGAAGACGCCGCACGCGATGCTCTCCCGCGCTGTGGCAGGCATCCGCGGGCGGACGTTGATCGTCAACCTGCCGGGCAGTCCGAAGGGGGCGGTGGAAAATTTACAGACCGTGCTGTCGGTCCTCCCCCACGCAATCCAGTTGCTGGCGGATGATCCTGATTCGGAGAAGTCACATTAGGGGCGGTTATCAGTGATCAGTAGTCGAAGGTCAAAAGTCGGGTAATTGGCAAGATTGTGCTTTGGTTTTGCCAACAAACATCCTTCACAAGCAGGGACTTTGTTTGATGGTATATTAACGTCCATGCCCATCCGCACCCGATTGTTTACGCTGGCGCTTTTGTTTGTGACCGCTGTGGCGTTGAACATCTTTGCGCTGGTGTACCTGACGAGATCGGTGTCAAACTCGCTGGGGGTAATTGAGCGCGTGCGCGAGCGACAGTTGACCGCCTCGCAAATGGACGCGCACCTGCGGGACGCGGAGGCGGCGTTGTATCGCTATCAGTTCGAGGGGGAGCGCGGATTTGCAGATCAGTTTTGGGTGAAGATCAATCTATTTGCCGAGGACATCCAACGCTATCAGGCGCTGGCAGACGACCCAACTTCACGTAATTGGGCGCTGTTACTCGACCAATCCCGCTTGCAGGCGGAAGTCACAGGCAGGCAGTTGATCGACCTGCGCGACAGCCAGACCATTGACCTGCAAACTTTTCTCGACCAACAGGTGAATCTCACCGACCTGCTTTTGAACACGGTCAAGCCTGCCCGTTCCGACGACGCCGAATATCAGTCGGCGGTGACAGGGATGTACGAAGCCTCCCGCGCCATGCTGACCTCGGTCACGTTGTACGTTGCCTCGCCCGACGAAACCAAACGCGGACAGTTCACCGAGGCGGCGGTTTCGCTCAGCCAGAACATCAGCCAGTTTTCACATCTCGCCCAAACAGATCAGGAAAAGGAATGGCTTACCCAACTGCAAGCCACGTCTCTTGAGCTGCAAAGGCTTGGCTCGCAACTTATCGGCGCGCGAGATTTGCAGCAATCGCAGTTTGCCAACTTCATCTCCATCGTCTTCAACGCGGGACAGCAAACCATCGTGGGAAAAATCCAGCCACACGAAGTGGAGTTGCTGAACCAGGCGCAGCAGTCGGTGCAGGACGCTGTCCGCACGGCGACAATTATCAGCGTGGGACTCCCCGTGCTGATGACCCTCATCGCGGGACTGCTGGTCTATCGCCTGACACAGCAGATGAATGTCAGCATCGATGCCCTGCTCAGTGGCGCGGATCGTGTAGCGGGCGGCGATCTTCGCACCGCTGTCAATCTGACAGGCAGGGATGAACTCTCGCGGCTGGCGGATTCGTTCAACCGCATGATGGACGAATTGCTCAACCGCGAGGATCGTCTGCGGGCAATGATTGGGCGCATGGCGCAGATTCAGGATGAGGAACGCCGCCTCATCGGGCTTGACCTGCACGACGGTTTGATTCAACTGGTAATTTCCGCCAACATGCATCTCAACGCGCTCAACGCGCTGTCAAGTTCCAGGCTGGAGCCATCAGCCCTGCAGGAGTTGGATGTCAGCCGTTCGCTGGTCAAGCAATCCATCGACGAAGCCCGCAAGGTGATCGCCGAACTGCGTCCGACGGTGGTCGAGGACTTTGGGCTGGAGGAAGGTCTGCGCCGTTACGTCAGCGAAATTTGCGAGGCGCATCATTGGTCGTATGAAATCATCACCGAGATAAACGGCTTGGAGATTGCGCCGTCCGTGCAGACGGCGATCTTCCGCATCGCGCAGGAGGCGATTTCAAACGTCAGCAAGCACGCCCAGACTCAACGGGTGCGAGTGGAACTGTCAGAGGATGGCCAAAACCTGTCGCTCAGCGTCCAAGATTGGGGTCGGGGGTTTGAGCCGTCAGAACTGGGAGATGAGTCGCCGCACGTCGGGCTGGTTTCCATCCAGGAAAGGGCGGGGATGCTTGGCGGCGTCTCCCAAATCCACAGCAAGGTTGGTGAAGGCACATTGGTCGAGGTGAAAATTCCGCGCGCGGCGCTGGCTGGAAGGAGCAACGATGTCGAAAAGTGAAATTACTTTGGTGATCGCCGATGACCACCCGATGGTGCGGGCGGGGCTGAAAAGTATGCTGGCGGCTTCGCGCATCAACGTGGTGGGCGAGGCGGGCGACGGGCAGGGCGCGCTGGAGATGGTGAAGAAGCTCCAGCCGCAGGTGGTGCTGATGGACATCCGCATGCCCAACGTGGATGGCATTCAGGCGCTGGAGGCGATCCGCGCGGCAAAGCTGCCGACGAAAATCATCATGGTCACGACCTATCGCTCCACGTCGTATTTGCTGCGTTCGCTCTCGGCGGGAGCGGCGGGATTCGTGCTGAAGGATATTTCGCGCGAGGAGCTTCTGGCGGCGATCTACTCGGTGGCGGACGGTTCGTCGCTGGTGGACAGTCATTTCTTGCAGGATGTTCTGCGTTCGCTGGAGGAATCCGAAGGGAACAAGGAAGAGTCGCCCGAACTAGTGGAGCCGCTGACCGCGCGCGAAATGGACATTCTCAAACTGATGGTGGAAGGCTTGACCAACCAGGCAATTGGCGACGTCCTCGGCTTGAGCGCGGGAACGGTCAAAGGTTACGCCCAAACCGTGATCCACAAACTTGACACCACTGACCGCACCCAGGCGGCGGTCAAGGCGATACGGTTGGGGCTGGTGAAGTAATGCAACCCAGATACAGCCTTGGGATGAAGAATGACAAAGTCGAGGGAGTTTATATATTATGTCACATACAGCCACTCCGCCAGATTCGTGCCGCATTTGGCACAGACTTGACCGATTGTCTGGCGGACAGAATGGACCGCTCCGCAACGATGACATTTGGGCAGCGGAGAGAGGACGGAAAGGAGCAACCATCCCATCAGGCAGGATAAGCTAAAGAGGAATCCCATAGCCAGCAATACAAGAAAAGCGGGCAATAACATGTTTTCGGAGACGGCGGGCCAGCCGCGCGTCAATGCAAAGGGAACATAAAATGAGAACAATGTTGGGATGGACAGGATTGTCATGGTTTGGATCTTTGCTATTGGCGATCCCGGTCCGCCATGAGCGCCAATCCACCGCCGCGTGAAAAAACGGATCGCAGACATCCACAGCCAGGTCATGCTGGAAATTCCCAATATCCAAAATGGAAAAGCCAGTGTTGCGCCAATTTCCATGGACAATGGATCAACCTGAATATTTTCAAATGGCATTAAATACACACCTGCCTCAAACCCAATGTGCAGAAGGATTGCCGGCGGGAATAAACGCAAATAGGGATAAAGCCCACCCATTCCTTTACTCAAATCTGCCGCCGCTTCACGTTGAATTTGCAGTCCCACCGCACTGGCGAGGAGCCACAAAAAGGTGGGCAGGGCAAGCGTCAAAAAAAACGCAATGGATGATAACCCCAAGGTGGAGAATAGCTCACTTCCCAGCGGCACCAAACGGAAAATGGAAAATAGTCCAAATAACGGACCAATTCCTGAGAAGGCAAATCCTAACAAAAATCCGGTGAACAGGGGCAGGTCAAAGGTAAGACGAAATAATTCACCAGGGTCATTTAGCGCGCGCAAGCGGTCTTCAGGCTTGGGGTGGACACGCATAAGCCGTTTCCAAAAGGGGAGTGAATCTTGCTTGGCAGCGCTTAAGATGCTTGTTAAACCATCCAGCGCGCCCCATTGAGCGGCGCGCCAATCCGCATAAATTTCACGGACACGCAACATACCACGGCGGATATAATGCACAACCCAGACAATCAAGCCCAGTTCAATCAGGACAAGAAGCGCAAAGGGAATCACAACCAAGAAAAGCACAAAGAAGGGTGATAAAACGGATCGTTCACCCAGATTAAAATAAACGTAAATGGTTGTCAGGGAAATCGCGCAAACTAATGGAGGGGTCAATAACAGCAGCGCTTTCCAGATTGCTTCGGCAAAATAAGAACGTTGCACATCATCGTTTTTTATATGCCCCAATTCATGCAGAACAACGGCTCGAAACTGCGCCGCGAAATTTTCTTTAATCCGCATGACCTTTAAACCCGGTCCGAGCCGCAGCATGGGGTGTGAGCGAAAGCCAAACGCCTGCCCATCCTGCGCACCGGGCGGTCCGAGATAAATTTCAGGAAACGAGGGAATATCAGCCCGTTGGGCCAAACCGCGTAATGCCGCCAGGAAATTTTGATCCCGCGTACTATCCAGCGCCTTCAGATCTTTGCTATGTTGAATCTGCTTGGGATGGCGGTGATATGTAAAATAGGCAACCCCAAACAATGCGCCGAGCGATGCCGCGATCACCACCGGCGCACTGCACAAATAAAGATACGCCATGTTTAAGTCGGCGTTCCGAATGAAGTCCGCGTCCACGCGGAAGCTGACCGATATAAGGGAATTTAAAGTCAGTTTGCCCAGGGTGACTAACGCAAGACTGCCAACCACGATTGCCGCACCAAAGACCAACAGGGAAAACCGAGCGGATGTTTCCGACGGGAACGCAAACGGGTTAAGCTTTTTCATCCTCCCCTTCTATTTCTGAAGCGCCAAAGACCCCACTAGCGTCAACGCCAGACGGTCGGCTTCCTCCTCTTTCATGCCGCTTTGACGGGCAAGTTTCACTGCCAATTTTTTCACCTGCCCCAGTTGCGCTTGTGTCAGTGGTTCCACCCCGTCTTGTTTTTTAGGATTAAACAAGGCTTTGACCTTTTTCTGGATCACGGCCGAGGCTTCATCCTTTGTGACTTTGAGCACTTCGCTTGCCAGAAAGGAAATCACCGCGCTGATAACCGTCCCGGCAACCGGCGTGACTGCTATCATAATTTCAGCCACTCCAAAACCCAGCGCATCATCCTCCCCTTTTTTCTTGGCGGGTTGGAAGGAATTCGCAGCCGCTTCTTGGTATAGATCGTCGAAGACTTCCATTTCCTCAGGGGCAATCTGTTCGACCAATTGCCGCGATAATGCCTCAATCAGCTCCCGCCCTTCTTTTGAGTTTGTAAACATATCTCCTCCATTTCAAAAATGTGTTTACTGTTGATGGTTGACTACAGTTTCATTATAGGATTTCAAGTCGAAAAGTCAAGCAGAGAATCATTTTGGGATAAGTTAAGGTTTAATCTCTAAAATCTCCATCTGCCATTCGGAGGTGAAAAATTCCTCCCGATGGCAGTTTTTTTATTTTGACGGGGGATGTATCCTGCATTCATGTCTGTTTCTGATTTTAAAAAATTGCTCGACCAGCCCAGCATTTTGGTTGTTCCTGGCGCGGCGGATGCGTTAACCGCCCGCCTCGTGGAGGATGCCGGCTTCGCGGCGGTGTACGTCAGCGGGGCGGGAATTGCCAACACCCAGTTCGCCATCCCCGACATCGGCTTGCTGACCATGACCGAAATGACCGACGCCATCCGCCGCATTGTGGCGGCGGTTGGGATTCCGCTCATCGCCGACGCGGACACGGGCTACGGCGCAGCGCGAAATGTCGTTCGCACGGTGCAGGCATACGAAGCAGCCGGGGTGGCTGCGCTGCAAGTCGAAGACCAGGTGACACCCAAAGTCAGCGGACATTTCAACGGAAAGGAAGTTATCCCTGCCGAGGAGATGAGCAGAAAAATTGAGGCAGCGGCGCGCGCGCGAGATGAAATGCTCATCATCGCCCGTACCGACAGCCTCGCCATGCATGGTTTCCAGGAGGCGACGCGACGCGCCAAGTTGTTTGCCAACGCGGGCGCGGATTTGATCCTCATCGAAGCGCCCACCGCCAAAGACCAAATCGCCGACCTGCCGAAGGAAATCTGCGCGCCGCTAGTCTTCAACATGACTGAGGGCGCTCAAACCCCGATGATGTCCCACGATGAACTGGGGCAAATGGGCTACAAGATGGTCATCCACCCCAGCCTGATGACGAGGATTGCGGCGCGGGCTGTGCAATCCGCGCTGGCGGTTTTGCAAAAGACCCGCTCCAGCGAGTTGCTCCTCTCCGCAATGTTGGATTGGGGCGAACGTCAAAGACTCACCCGCTTTGATGAATGGGAAGCGATTGGAAGTTAGCTTCCCGGAGTCCAACGATAGGAGTCGTTGGCTGTCACAAGTAGGGTGATGTTTGACTCCGCCGCCCTCCCAAACGGGGGGAAGAAAACCCGCCATTCGGTGCTACGTCCGCCCTGCCTGTTTTGATACAGTATCGTTATCCAAATTACTCAAAGGAGTTTGTCATGAAACGTATCTTTGTGTTCGTTATTGTGCTGTTCTCCCTTGTACTCAGCGCCTGCGGCGGCACGACCTCGGTTCCCGCTCAGCCGGCTGCGACAAGCGCCCCTGCTGACTCCGGCAGCGCTCCCACCGAGGCTCCCGCCCAGCCGACCGAGCCTCCCGCCCCGGTCAGCAACTATCCCGAGCAGTCGATTGAAATCATCGCCCCCGCCAACCCCGGAGGCGGATGGGACACCCTGGCGCGCACCATCCAGATCAGCCTCGAAACCGAAAAGCTGGTCTCCCAGCCCCTTTCCGTGACCAATAAACCCGGTGGTGGCGGCGGCGTGGGTCTGGCTTTCATGGCTGCTCAAAAAGGCACCGACTACACCCTGGTCGTTTATTCGCCCCCATTGATCATCAACGCCATCAACGGCACCTTCGAAGGCAAGACCTACAAGGATTTGACCCCGCTTGCCAAACTCATCACCGACTACCAGATTATCGTCGTCAGGGCGGATTCCCCCTACCAGACCCTCGAAGATTTGCTTGTCGCCATCCGTGCCGACCCGAAGGCGCTCAAGTTTGCAGGCGTTTCCTCCCCCGGCAGCATGGATCATGTCGCCTTTGCGAAAATCGCCAAAGCGGCTGGCATCGACCCGAAAGCCATGGATTACATCGCCTTCGCAGGCGGCGGCGAAGCGACAACTGCCCTGCTCGGTGGTGATGTTGCCTTCCTTTCGACCGGAATTGGCGAATCGGTTGCCCAGCTCGAAGCGGGGACCATCCGCGCCTTGGCAATCACCGCCCCCGAACGCCTGACCAGCGACCTGCTGAAGGATGTCCCCACTGTCAAAGAAGCCGGCTACGATGTGGAATACGAAATCTGGCGCGGCGTCTTTGGACCGGCGGATATGTCTCCCGACGCCAAAGCCTACTGGGAAGCCACCATCAAGAAGATGGTCGAATCGCCCACCTGGAAAGCCCAATTGGAAAAACTCAACTGGAGCGATGCCTATGCCAGCAGCGAAGAGTTCACCACTTTCCTTGCCCAGGAAACCGAGAGCTACACCACCATGTTGACCGAACTCGGATTTGCCAAGTAAATCAAATGATAAGACCCTAAAGGTTTTTGAAACCTTTAGGGTCTCACTCTTTCAGGAGCCTGTTATGAAGGCTGAAAAAATTGCCAGTCTGGCATCCACCGCCCTCGCCGCTACCTACCTCATTGGAGCGTTTTTCATTAAAGAGCCCCCGCTCCGTCAGCAACTCGGACCCGAAGCTTTCCCAAAAGCCATCGGCGTGTTGATGCTTTTTCTTGCGCTGCTCTATGTCCGCCAGCAATTCCAAAAGCAACCTATCCATGACGACGAGGAACGCGCAGCGATCATTGGCGCGGAGGAAAAACTGGGTGGATATGTGGATTACAAAACCATCGGCATTATGCTGGTCCTGATGCTCGCGTACGGGTTTGCGTTCGAGCCGCTTGGATATCCGCTCGCCACCCTGTTGATGTTCACCGCCGGGATTTTTGTGCTGGATCGCAATCACCTGACACGCGACCTGATCATCGCGCTCATCGCCAGTTTCGGCATCTATTTTCTGTTCCGCTATGCCCTGCGGGTCAACCTGCCCATAGGGATTCTTTCCTTCCTGTTCCGGTAAAGAGAGGCGTCATGGATATTTGGAACAACGTTGTCCTCGGCTTTAGCGTTGCGCTGACGCCTTTCAATCTTTTGCTGGCTTTGATCGGCGTATTCCTCGGCACGGTGATCGGCGTCCTGCCCGGCATCGGTCCAATGACCGGCATCGCCCTGCTCATCCCCATCACCTTTGGCTTGCCGCCCAATTCAGCCATCATCCTCATGGCGGGAATTTATTATGGCGCGATGTACGGCGGCTCGACCACCTCCATTTTGGTCAACGCACCCGGTGAATCCTCCAGTGTGGTCACCTGTATCGACGGGTTCGAGATGGCAAAAAAGGGACGCGCGGGTCCCGCGCTTGCCGCCGCCGCCATCGGCTCCTTCATCGCTGGGACCTTCGCCACCGTCATGTTGATGGTTCTCGGTCCAGCTATTGCCCAATTCGCGCTCAACTTCGGTCCACCGGAATACTTTGCCCTCATGCTCGCCGGTCTGACGGTTGTCACCAGCCTGGCGGGACGATCCCTTGTCAAAGCCCTGCTTGCCACCACCTTTGGGCTTGCCATTTCCACCATCGGCATCGACCTGCAAAGCGGTGTTTCGCGCTTCACTTTTGGCAACCTGGAAATGCTCGACGGTCTAGAATTTCTGGTCGTCGCCATCGGCTTGTTCGCCCTCTCCGAGGTCATCACCAACCTGGCGGACATGCGTCAGGCTGTCTCGGAACGACTCTCCATCAAGGGTGGCTTGTGGCTCACCAAAGAGGATTGGAAACGCGCCACTCCCGCGTTCATTCGCGGTACGCTTTCGGGATTTTTCGTCGGCGGACTGGCAGGCGCGGGCGCGGCAGTCGCTTCCTTCGTTTCGTACGGTCTCGAAAAGAGCGCCAGCAAGCACAAGGATGAACTCGGTCACGGAGCCATCGAAGGCGTGGCGGGACCTGAATCCGCAAACAACGCCGCCGCCGGCGGCGCGATGATCCACCTGCTCTGTCTCGGCATCCCTGGCTCCGGCACCACCGCCATCATGCTCGGCGCATTGCTCATGCTTGGGCTTCAGCCGGGTCCGCTCCTCTTTCAGCAGCAACCCGATTTCGTCTGGGGACTCATCGCCAGTATGTACGTTGGCAACGTGATGCTGCTCGTCCTCAACCTGCCGCTGGTGGGCATGTGGGTTAAAATCCTCGACATCCCGCTTTACCTGCTGGTGTTGTTCATCATCCTGTTCTCGTTCCTCGGCGTGTACACCGTCAACAACAGCGTGCAGGATTTGCTCCTCATGGTTGGGTTCGGTATCTTCGGCTACATTTTGCGGCGGCTCGACATTCCAGCCGCGCCCATTATCCTCGCCATGGTGTTGGGCGACTTGATGGAACAGGCGCTGCGTCAGTCACTCATCATCTCCGACGGCTCGCTGGGCATTTTCTTCACCCGCCCCATCTCGGTCATCCTGCTCATACTTGCCGCCGTGTCCATCACCAACCCCTACTGGAAACAAATCGGCGCATTCTTCCGCCGCATGTTTGCGCGTCAAACTGTTTAGTTTTATATCGGATACAATAAGCGCATGGCTTCCCGTCAGCGTTTTTTCAAAATGACCAAATGGATGAGACTCATCCTGCTGGTCATTTTGACTCTGCCCACAGGACTTTCCTGCGCCCCGAGCTTTTCCGCCGCCCAGCCCACCGACCCGACGCCTGATACCGCGACCCCAGATTCATCCTACCCGAAGGTGATTCCCTTCTTCACCACCGAGAGCGATCCTGCCCAACTGGCTGTTTTGCAGGAACTCATCCTCGAATATCAGCAGTTGAACCCCGGCGTGGAGGTGGATATCGTCCTCGCCTCGCCGGCCTCACGTGGCAGCCGCCTGTTGACGGCTCTCGCCTCCGGCGCCGATTTGGGCATCTTCGAAATCGAACCCACGCTCATATCGCAGTGGGTGGACGCGGGCTATCTGCTTCCGCTCGACGACGTGGTATCAGCCATCGGCGAGGATGATTTCGTCACGGGCAGTTTGTTCCGCCAGAATGAACACATCTACGCCCTGCCCTACGCCGTCAGCGTGTACGGGCTGTGGGTGCGGAAGGATTTGCTCCAGCAGGCAGGGTTGTCCATCCCGCAAAACTACGACCAGCTCCTGACCGCCGCTCAAACCCTGACCAGCGGCAACACCTACGGCATTGCCCTGCCCGCAGGACAGAACATCGCCACCGTCAATTATTTTTCCATCTTCCTCTGGCAAAACGGCGGAGATTATTTCACCTGCGATGGGGATGTCGCTTTTGGCGAACCTCAAGCCTTTGAAGCGGTCAAACGCTGGCAGGCGCTGGCGCAATATGCCCCGCCCGGTTACACCACTTGGGGCTACGGCGAGCAAATCGATTCCTTCCTCAACGGGCGCGTGGCAATAGCAGTCTACGGCGGACGGTTGGGAGCACAACTGTACGAGAGCAATCCCGAGCTTGCCAACAACGTGACTGTGGTTTTCCCGCCCTTTGGCGAGCAACAGGTCACGCTGGGAGTCTGGAGCCGCTTTGCCATCGCCAACGGCACGCGCAACAAGGCAGAGGCGAAAGCCTTCCTGCAATGGCTGGTCAGCGGCGACAGGCTTCTGCGCTACGACATGACCCTGCCCGGGCACATGATTCCGCCGCTTGAATCAGTACGCGCCAAAACTTTGAACGACACCTCGCCCTACGTCCTCGCCCATGGTGACTGGATTCAATCCTTCTACGAATGGTCAGCCTACACCAATCACCCCGCCATGAATATGGGCTCGGTCAGCAATGGAAGTTTCCAACGCTCCGAAACCGCCCCGCCCTGGGTCTGGGAGGTCTTCGGTCAGCCAGGAATGATTGACACGATGTTGCAGGAAATTGTGCTTGGCGCCAAAGCCCCCGAACCCGCCTGGCAGGAAGCTGTCGCCAAAATGGAATCAGCCGTCGGGGCGTGGAAGGTATCACATCCAGAGTGGCAGGGAACGCAATGTAACTCGTCAAATTAGCAGAAGGTCAAACGCAGAAAAGTAAAATCTCCAAACAAACGACTTTGTGCTATAATCCGCGCCAATGTTCAACCGCAACCACTTCTTCGCCAATAACAATAATGACGATCTCCGTATCGTTGGGCGAAGCACGGCTGGTTGAAAGAAAATCCAGGTCAAAACCAATCGCCCGACGCAAACGCGAAGGGCGATTTATTTTATATATACCCAACAGACCTGATAGGTTTTACAGGAACGCGACGTGTCGGAATGACTGCGTGCGGAAACCTGTCAGGTCTCGGAGGAATCTTTTGGAGGCGCATTATGTACAGAACTCATACTTGTGGAGAATTACGTGCCAGTCATGCGGGACAAACTGTCACCGTTTCGGGCTGGGTCAATCGTCGGCGTGATCACGGCGGGGTGGTCTTCTTCGACCTGCGCGACCGCGCGGGCATCGTCCAGGTCACCATCAACCCAGATTTGCCCAAAGAGGCGCTCGACCTCGTCGCGAGTGTCCGCTTCGAGTGGGTGCTGCAAGTCGAAGGCTTGGTCCACAAGCGACCTGCTGGGAACGAGAATCCCAACATGGAGACAGGTGAAATCGAGATCATCGCCAAGAACATCACCGTTCTGAATCCCGCCAAGACCCTGCCCTTCATGGTCAGCTCGGATACCGACCTCGCGGACGAAAACGCGCGCCTCAAATATCGCTACCTCGACCTGCGCCGCGAACGCATGACCCGCAACATGGTCCTGCGTCACAAGGTCATCAAGTTCATGCGCGACTATCTCGATGAAAAAGGCTTCATCGAAGTCGAAACGCCGATCATGTTCAAGGCGACCCCCGAAGGCGCGCGCGACTACCTTGTCCCCTCGCGCATCTACCCTGGACAGTTCTACGCCCTGCCGCAGTCACCCCAACAGTTGAAGCAATTGCTGATGGTGGCTGGCATGGACAAGTACTTCCAGATCGCGCGCTGCTTCCGCGACGAAGACCTGCGCGGCGACCGTCAGCCTGAGTTCACCCAACTCGACCTTGAGATGTCCTTCGTCCACCGCGATGATGTGCTTGACCTGGTCGAAGACCTGTTCACCAAAATGATTCCAGCCGTCGCGCCACACAAGAAACTGCTCTCGACCCCGTGGCGAAAATTCTCCTACCGCGAGGTGGTGGAACTCTACGGCTCGGATAAACCCGATTTGCGCTTCGGGATGGAACTGGTGGACGTGAGCGAGGTCTTCGCCAAGAGCGAATTCAAGGTCTTCAAATCCGCACTGGAAGCGGGTGGCGTGATCAAGTGCATTGTCGCCCCCCGATCAGCGGATATGTCACGCAAGGAAGTGGATGCGCTAACCGAGGTCGCCAAAACCTTTGGCGCGAAGGGCATGCCCACGCTTGGAATCACCACCGAGGGCGTGAAAGGCAGCATCTCGAAATTTGTCACGCCAGCGGAAGTGGATGCGCTCAAGTCCAGGATTGGCGCGAAGGAAGGCGACCTGATCGTCTTCGCCACCGACGAACGCGCCGTGGTCAACAAGACCCTCGGCGGACTGCGACTCTGGTTCCGCGATAAGCTCGATCTTGCCGACAAGGAAATGATGGCGTTTGCCTGGGTTGTGGATTTCCCGTTCTTCGCGTGGAATGAAGAAAACCAAGCCTGGGAATCGGAACATCATCCGTTCACCATGCCCAAGCTGGAAGACCTGCCCAAGTTCGACACCGACCCTGGCGCGGTCATGTCCGACGCCTACGACATGGTCTGCAACGGCTACGAAATGGCTTCAGGCTCCATCCGTATCCACCGCCGCGACATCCAGATGAAAATGTTTCAGATGCTCGGTCTGACGGACGAGGAAATTCAAGCCAAGTTCGGTCACATGCTCGAAGCGTTCGAGTACGGCGCTCCCCCGCACGGCGGCATGGCTCCTGGCATCGACCGCCTCGTCATGCTCCTTGCGGACGAACCCAACATCCGCGAAGTCATTGCCTTCCCCAAGAATCAGGCTGGACGCGACGTGATGGCGGATGCCCCGTCGGAAGTCGAGCCGAAGCAGTTGAAAGAGTTACATATCAAATTTTCATAACTTACACAGTGTCGTTCTCTCGAAAGAGCATCGGGACGATGTAAGCGGAGCGAAGAACCTCTACAATTGTATTAGAGACCCTTCGCTGCGCTCAGGATGACACTACAAGCAACAGAAAGGTATAGAATGAATATAAAAGACCTCGTCGTAAATAAAACAGCAAAGTTCGCATACTGCACAGACGGTGCATTATGGTACGAGGTTGATGGTTTTCGTTTTCCCGTCCCGTTTTCAGAGACGGTTGGTGCGTGCTTCATGCCCGAACACAAGGCGATCAACCTGATGCGCTGGATCCGAAAGCAACTGGAAGACAACGAATCTCAACGCTCACAGGCGACAAAATAGCGGGAGCGCGGATGGAAGTCAGACAAGGCGATATCTTCTGGATTTCGCCAAACGAAGTAAACCAGATAGCGTCTGGCTACACCCATCCGTATGTGGTCATTCAGGACGATACGCCAAACACAATCATCGTCTGCGCGTTGACGACGAACCTGAAACGGGCAAAAGCGCCTGGCAATGTATTGCTCGAAGAAGGCGAAGGGAATTTACCCAAACAAAGTGTTGTGGTTGTTTCGCAAGTATCCGCGGTGGACAGGACCCAGCTGGGCGAATACATCGGGACACTCACCGAAGGACGGATCAATCAAATATTAGCTGGGATTAAGTTTTTGCAAACGATGACTCAGCATCACGCATAAAAAGTAAAGAGGTTTTATGACTCAAACCATCGACACCAAAACCGTCAAGCACGTTGCCAACCTGGTGCGGCTTGGCATTACGGAAGAAGAAGCCCAAAAGTTCAGCGGACAGTTTTCCTCGATCATTGACTATTTCAACATGCTCAACGAAGTGGATACGGAAAACGTTATCCCCGCTTCGGATATCGCCAACGCCGAAAATGTTCTGCGTGAGGATGTAGTCAAGCCGTCCATGAGCCACGCAGAGTTCATCAAGAATGCGCCAAATTCAGAGCGCGGTTATGTCAAAGTGCCGACTGTCTTGAGCGACGAGTCGTAAGCGATGTCCACACCGATCGAAGGTTTTATCACCCAGATGCCAAAGGTGGAATTGCACGTCCACCTCGAAGGGTCGGTCAGACCTGAGACGCTGATTCAGCTTGCGACGAAGTACAACGTCGCGCTGCCTGCCAAAAATCTGGATGAACTCAAAGACTGGTACACCTTCAAAGATTTCGACCACTTCATCGAAGTCTACATGGCGATATCGGGCTGCTTCCGCCACGCTGATGACATCGAGTTGATCGCCCGCGAATTCCTGATCGGGCAGGCGGCGCAGAACATCAAGTACAGCGAAGTGACCTTCACGCCATACAGCCAATTCGTCAACAGCGGACTTGGCTTCCACGAGCAGATGGATGCGGTCAACCGCGCGCGGCTTTGGGCTGAGAAGGAACTCGGCGTGCAGATGGCGGTGATCGTGGACATTCCGCGTTTGATCTCCTCTGAAGAAGGCGACATCATCGCGGACTGGCTTATCGAGCGATACGGCGATGGGATGCTGATCGCGATGGGATTGGGCGGACCCGAAAAGGGACACCCACCCATCAAGTTCAAGTCCGCATTTGACAAGGTACGCAAGGCAGGCATCCCCTGCATTTTGCACGCTGGCGAAACTCAGGGACCCGAAAGCATCTGGCAGGCGCTCGAAGTGGCGGACAGCCAGCGCATCGGTCACGGCGTGCGCGCAATCGAAGACCCGAAGCTGATTGCCCACCTGCGGGAGAAACAGATCCCACTTGAAGTCTGTCCGACGAGTAATATCTGCCTGAAGGTTTATCCTTCAATAGCGGAACACTGTCTGCCGCAACTCTTGAAGGAAGGGTTGTACATCACGATCAACAGCGATGATCCGCCGATGTTCAACACCACCCTCACCAACGAATTCCTCCAACTCGAAAAACATTTCGGCTGGGATTCGGAACTGCTCGAAAAGTTGACCTTGAACGCCATACGCGCAAGCCTTTTGACCGACTCACGCAAGCAGGAAATGCTGACTTCGTTCCAGTCGGAATTTGCAAGGCTGCGATCTCAATATCTGGGCTAGAAAATATGCAACTACACAACCTCACCCTCCGTGAACTTCACGAACTGCTCGTCACTAAAAAGGTTTCTTCTGTCGAACTGACCAAGGCGACCTTGGAACGCGCCCATGAAGTAGACAAGAAACTTCAGTCCTACGTCACTATTGCAGATGACGTGGCGCTGGAACAGGCAAAGCAAGCCGATGAGCGCATTGCTAAGGGCGACGTCACCCCGCTGACGGGCATTCCCTTTGCGATGAAAGATGCCATCTCCACGCGCGGCGTGCGCACGACCTGCTCCTCCAAAATTTTGGAAAACTACGTCCCGCAGTACAACGCCACCGTCACTCAAAAACTCGCAGACTCTGGCGCGGTGCTGCTAGGCAAAACCAACATGGATGAGTTCGGCATGGGATCATCCTGCGAAAACTCTGCCTTCTTCAACACCCGCAACCCGTGGGATTTGGACCGCGTCCCAGGCGGATCGAGTGGCGGCGCAGCGGCGGCAATGTCCGCTGGGCTGTGCGGATTCTCCATCGGCGAGGACACGGGCGGATCGGTGCGCATGCCCGCAGGCTTCTGCAATGTCACAGGGATGAAGCCCACTTATGGTCGTGTCTCCCGCTACGGGCTGATCGCGCTCGCTTCTTCCTTCGATGGCATTGGTCCCATGACCCGCGACGCTTACGACTGCGCCACCGTTTTCGAAACCATTGCAGGTCACGACGAGCACGACAGTACCACCTACAACTCGCCCGTGCCACATTACACCGAAAGCATTGACAAACCAGTCAAGGGAATGAAACTCGGCATCCCGAAGGAATATTTCGTGGCAGGCATGGAAGCGGGCGTCGAGTCCGCCATTCAGGAAGCCATCCGCCAGTTTGAGAAACTCGGCATGGAAATTCACGAAGTCTCGCTGCCCAACACCAAGTACGCGCTGCCCGTCTATTATCTTCTGCTCTTTGCTGAGTCCAGTTCCAACCTTGCCCGCATGGACGGCACACGCTTCGGGCTTTCGGTCGCAGATGGCGCGAAGGATGTAATCGACATTTACTTGCAGACCCGTCGCGCGGGATTCGGCGACGAAGTCAAACGCCGCATCATGCTCGGAGCCTACGCCCTCTCGGCTGGATACTACGACGCATACTATCTCAAGGCTCAAAAAGTCCGCACGCTTCTTCGCCGTGACTTTGAAGCGGCTTTCTCTTCCGTTGATGTGCTCATCGCCCCGACTTGTCCGACGACAGCTTTCAAACTCGGCGAAAAAACCAGCGACCCGCTCGAAATGTACCTCTCGGATATTTACGTTGTCGCCACCAACCCCGCGGGCGTTCCATCACTTGCAGTCCCCGCTGGCTTCTCGAACAACATGCCCGTCGGGATGCAGCTCATCGGCAAACACCTCAACGAACAAACCTTATTCCAAGTCGGTCACGCTTATCAACAAGTGACAGATTGGCATAAGAAAAATCCTGAAATATAGGTAATTAGGGATTAGGTGATTAGGCGACTAATCCCTAATTACCTGATTACCCAATCACCTAGTCCCTCTCCCGCAAAGGACGCCCAAATATGACCCAATACGAACCCGTTATCGGACTTGAAATTCACGGCGAAATGCTGACCAACTCCAAGATGTTTTGCAGTTGTTCCGCCTACTATGGCTCCGCGCCTGCGGCGAACACCAACATCTGTCCCGTCTGCACGGCGCTGCCTGGCGCATTGCCCGTCGCCAACAAAAAGATGACCGAACTCGCCGCGCTGGTGGGACTTGCGCTCAACTGCACCATCAATAAGCACAACACCTTTGCGCGCAAAAATTATTATTATCCCGACCTGCCCAAAGGCTATCAGATTTCGCAATTTGAACTCCCCATTGCGGAAAAAGGCTGGCTCGATGTTCAGGATGGAGAGACCCCGCTTCGGGTTAGAGTCCGCCGCGCCCACATCGAAGAAGACACCGCCAAACTGTCGCACGAAAAAGGCGCCGCGCTGGTGGATTTCAATCGCGCAGGCGTTCCTCTGCTTGAAATCGTCTCCGAGCCAGACATGCACACGGTGGAAGCCGCGCTCGATTACGCCACCAAGATCCGCGCCATTTTGCGCTACCTCGGCGTCAACTCTGGCGACATGGAAAAGGGCGTGCTGCGCTTCGAGGCAAACGTCTCCGTGCGCCCCGTCGGTAGTGACGAGTTCCGCACCCGCACCGAAATCAAGAACCTCAACAGCTTCCGCGCACTTGTCCGCGCCTCGCAATATGAAATCGAACGCCAGACGAAAATCTACGAGGAAGGCGGAACGGTCTTGCAGGAAACCCTCGGCTGGGACGACGTGCGCGGCGTGACCGTTTCGCAGCGCAGCAAGGAAGACGCCCACGACTACCGCTACTTCCCCGACCCCGACCTGCCTCCTTTGAAATTGACCGACGAATGGATCGAGATGATTCGCGGACGACTGCCCGAACTGCCCGAAGCCAAGACCGCCCGCTTCGTTTCGGACTTTGGGCTGACTCTGTCCGATGCGCGTTTTCTCACCGCCGAGCGTTCCCTCGCGGACTACTTCGAGCGCGTGGTGGCAACAACCAAAAGTCCCGCCAAAACCGTCCACTCGTGGCTGGCTGGCGAGTTCATGCGAATTTTGAACGACTCAGGCACGGACATCCAAGCTGTCACCGTCTCCCCCGAAGCCTTCGCCGCGCTGGTAGATTTGGTCACGGACAAAGTCATCAGCGGCAACGCGGGCAAGGTCGTGCTGAACGAGCTATTCAAGAACGGCGGCGATCCCACGCTGATCGTCAAAGAGAAAAATCTCGCTCAGGTTTCAGATACAGGCTTCATTCAAGAAACCATTGACAAAGTTTTGAACGATAATCCCAAAGAAGTGGAACAATTCCTCGCGGGCAAAGAGACCATCGTCCAATGGCTCATGGGACAAGTCGCCCGCGCCACCAAAGGCAAAGCCGACCCGAATGTGGCGAAGGAGTTGCTGGTCAAAGCGTTGGAAGCGAGGAAGAAGTAAATTTGGATTTCGCATGAAAAAGAGAACCTCACTCTTTCTTCTCTTGAGCATTGCCCTTACCGCCTGCGGCGGCATTACCCCTGTGCCAATTACAGAAACGCCAACTCCCAGGGTTGCCACTCAAACCAGTACTCCACATCTTACAAACGCACCTATCGCAACTCCATATAACTGGTGGGAAACCCCGACTCCAGAGACTGTACCTGGATATCCTACTCCTCTGATGCCAGTGGAATTAGATCCATTTGCGAAAAATGTTCCCGTTGAACAAGCCGACATCTCAACTCATGATTTATATATCGGGAAGTATGTTTTACGGAATTGGTGCAAAGTGGACGAATCTATCAAATCATATTGTGCAATAACAATTTCTTCACTTGGGGAAGAACAAGTTGAGGTCTGAGGTTTTCCCGTTTTGTTGGCGACAGAAACAGGAACTGATTTGACAGGGAGAGGTTATCCAAATATCGTGACCGTTTCAGGAAATGGCAATGCAGGTGCGGAAATAAGGGTTTTCGAAGCTGGCAATACATTGAAGGAAATCATGGATGTTTGGAGTCGTGACTTCGTGCGTTTTGAAAACTTAAACAACGATCAATCCTATGAATTTATTGCCAACGTAAAAATATGGTCGCAGTTTAGTTACTGTCAAGCAGGGGGGATTCCCTTGGTGTATGAATATGACACGGAGTCTGGGTATATCAATAAAACAAGTAAATACAAAGAAGTACTTTCATCAAACATACAATGGGGTTTAGATTATTTATCCTCCTATAAATTAGAAAACCCCAATACCGAAGTGCCACTATGTAAAGTCTACTACCTGGTTACCGCATATCTGGTTTCAGGACAAACAGAAAAAGCATGGAACATCCTTGACGAAAATTATTCGCCTGAAAAGGCGGCAGAGTATAAGGCGGGATTTCTGTCAGATCTTGGTTCTCTCGTTCCTTGACACTAACCGCCCACGCCGCGAAGGGCAAAGCTTGACCTAAGCGTGGGTCACGTGTTGGAGGCGAGAAGGAAGCAAAAGTTGAGGTAACTGTCATCTTCGAGATGCTGTCACTTTTTGTGTCATCTACTTCCACGGCGCGGCGATGAGATTTGTCTCCGCATCGGCGGCGTGACCGAGCTGGGACAATCCCCAGGCTTCAGAGATGGTTTTCAGGATGGAGTAATGAGAGTAGGGTGTCGGGTCCTTGAAGTTTGGCTTCACCTGCGGGGAGATGAGTACCGTGGCAACCCGTCCGCCGGCGGATTCGGGGAGTCCGCAACAGGATTGGGAACTCCGCCCCTCGTCCCAGGTCAGGATGATGAGGAACGGCTCGCCCGACGATTCCAGCACGGGGTAGAGCTTGTCCAGTTGTTCCCTGAGCCAGCCATCAGCCAGTTCAAGGTCGCAATCTATGGAGGAGTAGCAGATATCCGGGGAAATATAAGCAAAATTCGGCAGGTCGTTCAGTGCGAGGTCGCCTTCAAGCTGTGTCAGCGGGACGACGCTTCTCATACAGCGTTCGGGATTCAAACGGATGGAGTCGAAATAAATAAAGGGATTGTGCCTTTGCAAATAGCGCAGGGTGCTGCCCGCAAAACATGGATCGGGCATGTCGTCCTGATAAGTCTTCCAGGTGCGTCCGCTCTGCTCGATGAAGTCGGGCAGGCTGGGGACGGCGATATAACAATTCTCGCAATCGTCGACAACTCCAAAGGTCTCCCCGCCGATGAGAGCCAGATGATTCGGCAGGCTGGGATGCGCGACCGCGTGATGATTGGTCAGCAGGGCGTAGGTGCTGGCAAGCAGGTTGAAATAAGGCATCTTGCCGCTGCCGACCACCGAATCGAATTCCTTGTCCTCGAAGACGAACATGACGATATGAGAGAAGTTCGGCACCAGTGGAGGGGAAACGGGAGCCTGCTCTGAGGGCGAAACGTCCGCGCTGGTGGGCGTGGATACGGGAAGCGGAGCCAGCGTGACGGGATAAGGCTGGGGCGGGGATTCGGTCAGGGCGGGCTGGCAGGCTGGGGCGAGGAAAGAGACGAGGACAATCACCCAGAGGGACAGGAAGGGTTTGACGAGTTTCATGGCGGCATCCTTTGCGGCGATTATATATTACCCACGGTCAGAAATTGAGCTTTCCGCCTTAAACGTTGCCCCGCGCCGGGGTCTTTGCTGCAATGCCGAAGTAGTACAAGTGGCTGAATCCACCAGGAAATCGACATGATAAAATGAAAATGCTCTGTTGCAAAGATAATGTGAACTAGCGATGAATGTTGTAGACCAAGGCCTTGATAATCGGCTCGCGGTTCTGAAGTTGTGTCTTTCGAGAACGGATGGTATCACCAAACTTGCGTTTGATCACAGAATTGACC
>JACRBJ010000032.1 GCA_016234555.1 Chloroflexota bacterium
GTTTCCGTCGCTTGGCACGTGATTTCGAGAGATTATCTGAAACGTTCCGAAGCCTTCACTTTCTGGCTTTTGCCATCTTGATGTTACAAGCTTTCGTCAAAACTATTGCTCATGTCCTTTGAAAGTGCATAACAGCTTCTAAGGAAATGCTTTTCATACCTACGCTTTGCCCATGCCTCCGCCAGGTTTGCGCCGATAGAGCGGGATGAGCGGCGGATTTGATCGGTCAGCGAGAACATCTCCTCCTTTGGAAAAGATTTTGTAAGCTTCAAGATTTCTTTTGATAACTGGCGGCTCTTTTGATACACCACCAAATCACGAAAACTTTTTGCATACTGCAACTCACTCATGCTTCCTCCTTTACTATTCACTGGCTACTGATTACTGAACACTGATTACTTGAATACTGGATACTGCTTTGGATCAACTTCATTCATTATTTTGTACACCGCATCGAAAACCGTCTCCGCATTTGGTTTGGACCAGTAATCGCCGTCGCTGCCGTAGGCGGGACGATGTGCGTTGGCAGAGAGAGTCTTTGCAGGAGAATCCAAGTGGAAGTAGCCGCCTTGTTTTTCGATGACTTCCTGCATCATGGTTGCAGTTGTCCCGCCTGGAACATCTTCATCCACGAAGAGGATACGGTTTGTTTTCTTTAGGGATTCGACGATCATGCCGCGAATGTCAAATGGCAAAAGCGATTGAACATCGATGACTTCAATCTCGATTCCAACTTTACTTAACTTGTCGGCGGCATCCATGACGATGCGGCAGCTTGCGCCGTAGGTGGCGACGGTCACATCCCTTCCTTCGCGGATGATTTCAGGTATGCCCAGGGGCAATGTCATTTCCCCGATGTTGTCGGGCAGACGTTCCTTCATGCGGTAGCCGTTCAACACTTCGACAACAATGGCGGGTTCGTCGGCTTTCAACAAGGTGTTGTAAAAGCCAGCGGCACGGGTCATGTCGCGCGGAACCAAGACGTACATGCCGCGCACGAGGTTGAGGATGCCAGACATCGGTGAGCCGGAATGCCAGATACCTTCGAGCCTGTGTCCACGGGTGCGGACAATGACCGGGGCTTTTTGTCCGCCCGCGGTGCGCCAGTATAGCGTGGACAAATCGTCGCTCATAATTTGCAGGGCGTACAAAACGTAATCCAAATATTGAATTTCGGCAATCGGTCGCAACCCGCGCATTGCCATGCCAATTGCCTGACCCAGAATCGTCGCCTCGCGGATGCCGGTGTCGGTCACGCGGTGTTCGCTGTATTTTTCCTGCATCCCCCTGAAGCCCTGATTGACATCGCCGAGCCTGCCTACGTCTTCGCCGAATGCGATCAATCGCGGTTCACGAGCCAGCGCGGAATCAAACGCAGCGTTCACAACTTCAAAGCCAAACATCGTCGGTGATGACCTGGAATATGTGGGCTTGACTTCGGTCACTTTCAACGCCGTGCCAGAATGCAGATGCGAACCGTAGCGTTCCAGGTTGATTTTGTTGTTCTCGAATTTCCACTTGACGAGGGTATCTTTTGCGGGATGCGCTTCGTCGCGCAGAATCCGCAGTGCTTCGTGTACCGTGCTGTGAATGTCGCGCCGTGCCACCGTCGGGAGAGCGGACAGCCGCTCGCGGAGATTCTTCAACCCCGCGGCTTGACTCGAAGTGGGGGCAATCTCGTCGAGCATGTCCAGCACCTGGTTGCGTTCCTCCAGAATCGGGGACAAGTAGTTGTCCCATGCCGCTTTGCGGAATCCCTCCACAGCGTTGGCATCCGCCTGCTCGATTGAATCAAGCTCGGGCCCGGACACAATCCCCTTGTCGAGTATCCACTGACGCATCCTGCGAATCCCATCGAATTCCTCCTCCCATTTGAGTCGCTCTGGCGTCTTATATCGTTCGTGACTGCCCGATGTGCTATGCCCCAAAGGCTGAGTGACGTCGATGACATGCACCAGCGCGGGGATGTGATACTCGCGGGCAATTTCGGCGGCGCTGAGGTAGGTCTCGACCAGCGCGGGATAATCCCAGGCGTGGACGGTGTAATGGTCGAAGCCACGCTCGATGGTTTCGGGCGGCGATTCAGGGTCACGCTCGAAGCCCTTGAGCAAGGTGCCGATATTTTCCTTGGTCATCTGAAATTGGTTGGGGACGGAGATGCCGTAGCCGTCATCATAGATGGTGACGATGGCTGGGGCTTTGAGCACACCGATGGCGTTGACTGATTCCCAGAACAAGCCTTCGGAAGCGGATGCGTTGCCGATGGTGGCGAAGGCGATCTCATTGCCATGATACGAGAAGTCTTTGAGGTCTTGCAGTTCCTGTAATTTGCGATACAGTACCGACGCGTACGCGAGTCCCACAGTGCGTGGCATTTGTGCGGCGGTGGGGGAAATGTCGCTTGCCACGTTATACATTTTTGTCTGTGCGCGCCATGTGCCGTTGGGATATAAATTGCGCGAGGCAAAGTGCGCATTCATTTGTCGCCCTGCGCTGGCGGGGTCGTGGGCAACGTCGGCATGAGCATACAACTGGGCAAAAAATTCCTGGATGCTCGTCGCACCAAGCGCGAACATCCAGGTTTGATCGCGATAGTAGCCGGAGCGCCAGTCCCCTTTGCGGAAGGCGCGGGCGATGGCGAGCTGGGGAATCTCCTTGCCGTCGCCGAAGATGCCGAACTTCGCCTTGCCGCTCAAGACTTCCCTGCGCCCGATAAGCGAAGCCTGCCTGCTTTGATAGGCAAGGCGATAATCTTTTATGATCTCATCTTTTTCCAAAGGAAGCGGAATAGGACCCTTCTTTTTACTGGGCATTTACTCTCTCCTGAATTGGATACGTTTAGGGGGATTATAAACGGGAAAGGATAAGGGATGAAGGATGAAAAAAGCGGACAGGTTTGTCCGCTTTTTTTTTCGTGTACTTTTGTGTTCTTCGCCGATTACAGAAACTTACGTGTTTCCACTGGTATTTTTCACCATCTCCGCGATGTACGGCAGGGTGCGATATTGATTGTCGTAATCCAACCCATAGCCCACCACCCAAACATCGGGGATTTCAAAGCCGAGGTAATCGATCGGCTTCTGTAGCTGGATGGGATGCTTGACCTTCTTTTGAAGCAGGACACAGGTCTGGAGCGAGGCGGGTTTATGTTCCCCCAGCGTGTGATGGAGAAAGTTGAGGGTGTTCCCGCTGTCGAAGATATCCTCCACGACCAGGATGTGCCTGTCGCTGACGGGCTCGCGCGTGTCCATCAAAATGCGGACGTCACCCGACTTGCTTTTCTCGTAGCTTGCCAGCGCCATAAAGTCAACGATGTGCGGGGTTTTCAACTCGCGGGTCAGGTCAGCCATGAAGATGAAGGCGCCGCGCAAAATTCCGATTAATAACAGGTTATCGATTCCCTCCTTTTGGCAGTGATCGTCTATTTCTTGAGCCAATTGCTTCACGCGGACCTGGATATCTTCAGCGGACACGATCTCTTTCAGGGAAAATTCGTTCATGGTTGGACCTTTTGATGTTGGGATGTTGGCATTATATCCGTGAATGTGCCGATTTTTTTCGCTCTGCGCGTACCTTACAAAAC
Organism: Chloroflexota bacterium; assembly: GCA_016234555.1. Taxonomy (GTDB): domain Bacteria; phylum Chloroflexota; class Anaerolineae; order Anaerolineales; family Villigracilaceae; genus Villigracilis. The sequence continues at coordinate 3,584 of JACRBJ010000032.1, forward strand.
GTTTCAAACGGATAAAGTCCAGCTAAGTTGCCACTACAAGATAACCCGCTCGACCTTGAACGGTGTCGCATCCGGGTCAATTTGTTCATCGAATTCGCGGGCGGCAAGATGACCGGAGAAGATCGCCTGGGCGATGATGTTGGGCGCTTCGGCGTCGCCGATGAGCCGCAGGGACTTGAGTTTGCCTTCATTCAGCGCTGGTTTTAGTTCGTGGTACAAGGCATCGTTGGGGAGCCTGTCGGTAATCAACACGACGGCGTCGCAAGGCAAAACGCTTTCGGCGGCTGTCAGGACGTTCGTAACAGTGGCAGTCGTCGTGTGAAGCGAAGCGAGGAAATGGCTTGGGAGCAGGGTCACGTTCAAGGCTCGGAGTCGCTTGTGGATGCGATTCTGTTCGAGGGTGAATTGAGTCCAATACGAGATGGAAGGTGCGGGCGTGACCAGTGTCACTTCGCAACTGTTTTCGGCGAGTAATTCGGCAAGGACGCTGCCTATGTAATAATGGTCGTCGTCGTAAATGAGGACTTTGCCAGTGGGAAGTTTTCCGTTCATCAAATCATCGGGGGTGAAGATTTTGGCGTCGCCGGGGATGGGTTGGGATAGGTAACGTCCCACGCCATCGCGCCGCCAGGTTGCGCCCGTGGCGAGGAGGACGTGCGGCGCGCCTGCTTCGAGGATGTCTTTGGCAGTCATCGGGCTGGAGGGATAGAAATAAACGTTTTCGATTTTGTTAATTTGCGTCAGACGCCAGTCCATCACGCGCCGCCACTCGATGAGGTTGGGCAGGGCAGATTCGAGCGCCACGCGCCCGCCCGCTTCGCGTTTGGCTTCGGTGAGGATGACGTAGTAGCCGCGCTGACCGAGCGCCCGCGCCGCCTCCAAGCCTGCGGGTCCCGCGCCGACGATGAGGATTTCATCTTCGGATTTTTTCGGCGCGATGATTTCAGGGTGCCAGCCGCGCCGCCATTCCTCGCCCATGGTCGGGTTCTGCGTGCAGCGGATCGGGACATAGCGCGTGTCACCGGTGACGCAGATATTGCAGCCGATGCATTCGCGAATATCTTCGATACGATCCTCTTTGATCTTGTTAGGCAGGAACGGGTCGGCAATGCTTGGGCGTGCCGAGCCGATCATGTCCATGACTCCGCGCTGGATGGCGGAGACCATCGAATCGGGAGAGGTGTAGCGTCCCACGCCGACGACGGGTTTGGTGGTGAGTTTTTTGACGAAGGAAATATATTTTTCCTGGTTGCCTTCTTTTTCAAAGCGCGAGGTGGAGGAGTCGTTCGACCAGTTGCTGACGTTCACATCCCACAGGTCAGGGAGTTCGGCGAGCATCCCAACGATGTCCCGCGCCTCGCCCGTGGATTCCATCCCCGTGCTGCCGATGAGTTCATCCACCGCAAAGCGCAGCGCGACTCCGCATGTATCGCCAACGGCGCCTTTTGTATCTTCGATGATCTCACGCAAAAAGCGCACACGGTTTTCGAGCGAACCGCCGTATTCGTCGGCGCGATCGTTTTCTTTCGAGAGAAAATGGAAGGCGAGCGCCAGGTTGTGCGCGGCGTAACAGGTGATGATGTCGAAACCAGCCCGCTTGGCGCGGATGGCGGCGTTGCGGTGCCACTTACGAATTTGCCTGATGTCGTCCCTGCTTGCGGCGCGGGATTGACCAGGTTCGTATCCGCTCGCGCCGACGATTCCCCGCGAACGCAGGTCAAGCGGAACGGAACGCGAGTACAGGTTCGAGGCGTCGTGTCCGTTGTACGCCAGTTCAATGCCCGCCAGCGCTCCGTGCTTGTGGACGGCTTCGGTCATCAGTTGCAGGGCGGGGATGTCGTCATCGTTCCAGAGCCGTCCTTCGAAGTAGGGCGAAAGGTCGCTGGTGTGATGGATTTCCACTTCCTCGGTGTGAACCACGCCCCAGCCGCCTTCGGCTTTCAGCCCGCGCATGGCGGCGTGACCCTGGGGCATTCTCCACCCAAAGCCGTTACAGTGCGGCACCTGGTAGAAACGGTTCGGCGCGGTGACAGGTCCGATCTTGACCGGTTGGAAGAGGATATCGTAACGAGAGGTCATGGGGATTCCTTTTCTTTGAAGAAAAGACCCTAAAGATTTTCAAAACACTTTAGGGTCCAAGGTTTTACGGGCAGGAGGAGTAGCCGGGGAACAACATGGAGGAATATTCATCCAGCAGCAATTTCGACTCGAGGGGGAAGACAAGCATGGCGGCAATCAGGCGCGTATCGGTATCGTTTTTGACCCAGTAGTTGACGCCGTATTGCAAACCCAGGTTTTGCGTCTCGAATTGGTACAGCCTCAGCCCTGCGTCATTCCGACATTCGGCGAGCAATTTATAACTTTCGTAATTTGCAAAGATGGCTCTCCAGTTTTCATCGCTGAACTCCCTGTTGAGGTCGGGTTCTTCATATCCGCAGGGCATGATACGTGCTTCGAGATAAACCAACGCGCTTTGCGGGGCGTCCTGCCATAGCACCGCGACATTGGATTCGTTGACTGTGTAACTTTGCATCCAGTTCGGCGTATTGAATATTTCCCCGGTAAAGGCGAGGGCGCGGTCAATATCCTTCTGCGCCGGTTCAGATGAAATACAGGCGGGGGTGACGGTGGGAAGCGGTGTTTCGGACGGTTCGATACTTTTCGTGGGGGATGGGGGAGGCGCGGTCGTCGTTGAAGGAACAGCGGCGGGCTTCCCGCAGGATGAAATAGTAAACACAACAGCAAGGAGAAAAAATAATTGTCGTTTCATGTCGCCTCATATTTGCCGAAAGCCGGCGGAGACGAGTATAGCACGACAAAATTGACCGGACAATTGTGCAACCGAAACAAATCAAACGTGTTCGGGCTTCATCCCCAAAACCATCCTGACCCAAAAATCGGATTTGAAAACTTTGCGGCTGTCCTTCTTCAAGTCCGCCTTGATTTTTTCGATGCCCGCGTCATAGGTTTCCCTGCTGAGTAGAGCCAGTTGTGACGTGGCGTTCTGTTTGAGGAAGGGGTCGTTGAACACCTGTCCGCCTTCGTGAACACTCATGACGTGTTCCACATTCCGCCGTTCGATATCGTGGAAGCCCGACCGCTTCATCATCTCTTCCAGCGCATTGCTGGAGGGATAACGGCGGAGATCGGTCTCGTAGACGGTGTCGAAGTAGTCGTAGAAGTACCAGTCGAAATCGTCGCCATGCGGGTCGTGACCGATGACTGCCAGCGCGCCGCCGGGCTTCAACACGCGGAAGGCTTCTTCCACAAAAGCCGCGTGGTCGCCAAAATGATGGACGGCGTCCACGCAGTAGAGCAGGTCGAAGGAACCAGACCGAAAGGGAAGTCGGGTCGCGGTTCCGCGAGTCAGCTTGAGGGGCGCGGGTTGACTCTTCGCCTGCGAAATCATCCCCGCTGAAAAATCCAGCCCGTAGAGTTGGGACGTGACCCGATTCAACAGGTTCAGCCAGTAGCCCGTCCCGCTGCCAGTTTCCAGGATGGATTTGGCGTCGAGTTGGCGGGCAAGTTCGAGCAGGGCGTCGCCGCGATCCCAATGAAAGGCGGAGGGATAACGCTGGTTGTAATCGCCTGAAATCTTGTCGTAATTCAATCGCGGATGTGTCATGCTATTTGGAATCTCCCGCTCGATTGTTTCTTACTATTCGAGCCGTCAATTGCCAAAACCCCGCGTGTGATGTGGAACTTTTCCGCGTGTAACTTCGTCCTGCTTCTCGTGCCGCATAATCGGACAAAACAACTCATCTTATATACATATGGAGGAGACATGCTCAAACGAATCATCAACTCGCCGCGCCTGGAGATTTTCATTGCGGTCATGATCGCGCTTGCCTCTGCAACAACCGCGCTTGTGACCTGGCGGACCAGCAGTGTTAATTCAGAGGCTGGGAATGCCATCCGTCAAGGACTCATCGACGCGGTTAAAAAGCAGGCATCTGCAAACGAAAGCTGGAGACGGGTGTACGAACAGGCGCGTTACGCGCAAACGTATACGGTCACACTTGCTCAGGTGGAGGCTTACGAGGCAGACAGCAACAAGGCGGGCAAGGCGCAGGCGGAGAATATGCGCCAATATCTTCTGCCCAGCTTGCTTTTACTAGCCGAGCCGCTCGGCACGGACGAGAAATATCAAAAGAAAGACGGCGCCTACGATCTTGAATTGTATTTTGCGGACATCCAGTCTGAAGCGCCCGACCTGGCTGCGCTCGACCCCGAAGCGTCTTTTGAATTATCGGATAGCTACGGAGCCGAACAACGCTGGCTTACGGTGGGCATTGTGATATTGGCGGTCAGCCTGTTCTGGCTTGCCCTTGCCGAATTGAATTCAGGGAATTCGCGCGCCATCACGCTCACCATCGGCTTGGGCGTTTATTTCTTCAGCCTTGCGTGGTTTGGCGTCGTCGAGATTATATTTATCAGCACTCGCGGAGGTGTGCTGTGACCGAAAACCAGTTTCAAGCCGTTCCCAATCCCGTTGACGAGCCGAAGACTCAATCTCCCGATCAACCACAGGGCAAGCCGGATCAATATAAAACATTGATCATTGTGTTGATGTTGATCACAAGCATTGCCACCGCCATTGTGGCTGGACTTCAAGCAGATGCAGGTATTCGCGCCAGCAACGCCAACCGTGATTCGCAATATTACGCCGTACTGGCATCCGGCGAGATTCACCGTCAGGGTTTGCAAAGCAACTACGAGACAGCCACCATGACCGAATATCTACGGCTTTCGCAGGAGTCATTGGTAATGCAGATCGCAGCCTTGAGCCTCGAAGATGAAGATGACCGCGCGGCAACCGAGCTGGCTGCTCTGGGCGCACAAACCCGCGCGGACAAGCTCAAGACCTATTCCGTTTTCTTCACAGACCCGCGCTATGCCCCGCAGACCAGCGACGGACTTCCCAATGCCGAAGCATACCTTACAGACGCGCTCGCAAAAGCGAACGAAATTACCGCAGATCAAAACAAGGCAGCAGATGAATATCACCGCTGGGACGACAAGGCTGACGTCTACGTCAGCGTGTTGACGGTGATGGCAATGGCATTCTTCCTTTTTGGTCTGGCTCAGGCGCTAAAAGGACGCATGCGGCTGGTCTTTGCAGTCTTCGGCGCGATTGTTCTATTGTTTTCGAGTGCATGGGCTGTTTTGGCTACATTGTTTTGATTCCCCATGATTTCCATACCATGGAGACACCGAAACGCGGAGTTTTTTGTTTTTCTCCGTGTCTTCGTATCTCCATGGTTAGATATTGTTTTTTTAATCCGTTATCGAGAAGCACATTTCATGCCACTGCGAACCGCCGTGCGTGGAGCGGGATAATCCCCTGTGAACAAAGCCCATCCCTTCGTAGTAGGCGATCAGGTGCTGCTTGCACATCAGGAAGACCTTTTCCTTTTTGTTCCGCCGCGCCTCTTCGACGAAGCGTCCCACCAGCCGTCCTGCTATCCCCTGTCTTTGAAACTCAGGCAAAACCGCCAGCGCAAAGATGACCATGTTCCTGCCGTCCGGGTCGTGACCGATCAACCGCTTTAGTTCCTCGGCGCTGATGTCATCCTTGTTCGTACACCCGCCGTTGACCATGCCGATCACCCTTCCACCGATCTCTGCGACGAAGAAGCCCTGCGGAAAGGTATCGATGCGAAGCTTGATCGTTTCTTTGGACGCCGCCTCGTCTGGCGGGAACCCATATATTTCGACGGCATAACATTCGTCGAGGTCGTGCGGCAGCACATTCCGAATCACAAGGTCACCCGCCTGCATCGACAATCTCCTTCACGCGCCCCACCTGTCCATCCATCAGGCGGACTTTGATGCCGTGCGGATGGTTGGGCGATTTGGTGAGGATGTCTTTCACCACGCCTTTGGTCAGCTTCCCCGTGCGCTGGTCCTGTTTGAGGACGATGAGCACGGTCATGCCGGGTTTGATGTTCGAGCGGGTTTGTCCGCTGGTCATTGCTTCAACCTTTCGCGGACTTCATAATGTTGTGAGCGTTCGTCGAAGCGGGACAACAACTCTCTTGCCTTTGGCGGGACGACCGCCGCTTCGTAGTCCGCTCCTGCAAAGACGCGGACGGATTCGATGGAGTCGAACCACATGACGGTGATGAACTCCACTTCCATCCCAAGCTCCCTGCGAAATAACTGGATTTCCTGAAATCCCTGAATGTTGCGCCCACGAATACCGCTGAAAATCTCGCTCTTTAACAGCGCCTCGTAGGCGTCCGCATTTGCGTGGTTTGTGTATCCGTGCCAAATTCTGCCGATCATAAGATTATCCTTTTTTATTTAACTCAACAACCCTTTCGCAAAGGACAACAACGCCTGCACATCGTTGAAGTTCGTGACCATGCCCACGGAGATGCGCACCGCGCCGCTGGATTTGCCGTCAATGCAGTGGCGGAAGTCGTCAATCGAGAGACGCTCTTCGTGACCGAGTTGTGTGAAGCAGACGTCCAGTTCCACGCGGGAGATGCCTAGGGCGATCTCGCCCGCGCCGGGGTTGCAGAAACATCCCGTGCGCAGCGATATATTCACCTTGTTGGCTTCGCTTTCGATGTAACGGTGGTCGAAGGCTTTGCCGTTCCTATCGTAGAAATTAACGGTGACCGCGCCGCCGCGCCCCTCGGTGGAGTTGGGTCCGAACAACTTCACCAGCGGCACACCCGTGCTGTGCTTCATGGCAGTCAGGTGTTCCAGCAGCCAGCCTGTGAGTGTTTTGACCCGCTCGCTGATAACGTCATAACCGATGGAGTCGATGTGTCGCAGACCAATCTCAAGAGCGGGGATGTTGAGGTAGTCGAGCGTGCCGTCTTCAAAGGCGGGAGCGCCGTCGGCGAGGTAATATTTGTCGCCTTGAACCGATGCGACGGTGATGGTTCCGCCCGCGAACCAGGGACGATGCAGCTTCGCCAATGCGGATTTCCGCGCGATCAGTGCGCCGAGTCCCGTTGGGTAGCCGAAGATTTTGTAAAATGAGATCGGCACAAAATCAGGCTTGACCTTGCTCAAATCCAGTTTGCTGGCCGGGACGTATGCCGCCGCGTCGAGCAGGACGTCCCAGCCGTGGGCGTGCGCTTTCTCGATCCACTCCAGCGGATGTTTGACTGAGGAGAAGTTCGATTGGGCGGGGAAGGCAAAAAGGTTGTGTCCGCTTTGGGATGGGCGAGCCAGTTCGAGGTCCAGTTGCGAAGCATCGGCGCGCATGTCTGGCAGCATGACCGGGATGTAGGTTACTTCCGCGCCGCGAGCGTGGGCAAATTCCCGAATCCCATTGACCGAGTTGTGGTTGTCGAAGGTCAGCAGGTAGCGCCCGTTCGGGAAGGGATAAGACTCACCGACCAGTTTGAGCGCCCCGCTGGCGTTGGAGGTGAAGATGGCGAGATATTCCCCGGGGTCGGCGTTGAAGAATTTGAGGATGTACTCGCGTGTGCCTTCGACGACTTTGGTGGCGGCAAGCGAGGTGGGGTTGGATGAATGTGGGTTGCCGAAGACATTTTCGCGCAGCAGTTGCTGATGTTTTTGAATCTGCGACTCGGCGTAGATGCCGCCACCCGTGTAGTCGAGATAAACGTGCTCGCCCGCGTCGAGGCGGGCATAGTCTTTTTTACGGAGTTCGTCGATTAAGGCGGTTCCTTTGTAGGTGGGATATTTTTGAAGGAAGGTTTCGAATTCGTTTGTAGACATGGTATCTCCACGGTTGATTTTTTACGCCTTGACGCGGTTACTCAACTTTCCAAGTCCCTCGATTTCCACATCCACCACATCGCCGTTTTTCAGGACACCGACACCGGCAGGTGTGCCGGTGAAGATGATATCGCCAGGCTCGAGTGTCATCACAGAAGAGATATAAGCAATGAGCGTGCTGACGTTGAATACCATGTCGCGGGTGGAAGCCATCTGGCGCATCTGCCCGTTGACGCGGCAGGTTACAACAGCGTCGGAGGCGTCGAACTCGGTGTCGATCCAGGGACCAAAGGAACAGAACGTATCGAAGCCTTTGGCGCGGGTCCACTGGTCGTCGGTCTTTTGCAGATCGCGGGCAGTGACGTCGTTGCCGATGGTGTAGCCGAAGATGTATTCCTTTGCGGCTTCGGGCGTGACATTCCGTCCGCGCCTGCCGATGACCACGACCAGTTCCGCTTCATGCTCCACCTGTTTGGACTGTGGCGGCAGGACAATATAGTCGCCGTTTGCAATGATCGAGGACGGCGGCTTCATGAAGATGAGCGGCACCTTGGAAGGCTCGTTGCCAAGTTCCCTGGCGTGCTCCACATAGTTGCGTCCCACACACAGGATTTTGCTCGGCGCGCATGGCGCGACAAGTTTCGCTTCCGCGATGGGGGTCTTTGCCTCCCGCCTGCGGTACTCGCCGAAGATGTCACCCTGGATCTCGCCGATCTTATCCTCCAGCATCCAGCCGTATTTGACGGCTTCATCATTGGTTTGGTAACGGACGATTTTCATGTTTCTCCTGGAATGCCAAACAAAATGCGGGACGAAGGATTCCCGTCCCGCGCCTATTATACGAGCCAATGGCAAATTAGTGATTAGCGGAATGCAGGCAGAACCAGTTAGCTTTCGAGTCACTTACAGGTTTGAACTCCAAGGAAATTCCTTAGCCGGTAGAAAGTGCAATATGGGCTATTTTTCACTATTGACATTTTTAAATTTTTGATTAAAATCACGCAAGTTCCTAACAAAATTGAAAGCTTTGTAAGTTTTAAGAAAGGTTTGAAAAAGGATATTTTTTTAGTCAAAAAATAAATCCTATTTAAAATTATATTTTTTTACGCGTTTAATATTTTATTTGAAACCACCTTTCACCCACCACCCAAAATAAGCAAGGAACGGAGGAACAGGCAAATGAAAAGCAGAGTTCAGGAATTGGCGGAAAAATTAGAGATGTCATGCGACGAATTCATCGGGGAGATGCGCAAGCGAAAGTGCAGCGAACCGACTGCGCTAAAGATTTGGCGGGGGGACTACGAACGATTCAACGACTTCAAGGACAATGACATAAATCTGAGCAACTTGCGAAAAGCGGCGTTTGTGTTGCGAGTTGGTACCGGCACGTTATTCCCAAATTGAAAGCGAGAGAAAAATATGAAAACCAAATGGTTATTCAAGGCAATATCTGTGCTTTTGGTCCCAATGCTGACACTGGCAGCCTTGCCTGCAAGTCAGGTGTCGGCGGCGGACAATGTCCACGATGATGTGGAACTCCGCCTCGACGCAAACTCCCTGAAAAGACAGGCTGTCCCCGAAATTGACATACAGGGAAACGGCATCTCCATCCTCGACGGGGACAACACCCCGGTCGTGGCAGATGGCACCGAATTTGGCGGCGTCTATGTGGTTGGGCAATTTGTGGAGCACACCTTCACGATATACAATACAGGAACTACCCCCCTCAACCTGAGCAATTTCACTTTGACAGGGGCAAGCAATGGCTTCACGTTTAATCCGGCGCCAGTACCCACCGCAGTTCCACCGGGAGGGTCCTACAATTTTGTAATCCGCTTTGACCCGAACGTTAATGGCGGCGACAGTAAGACATTCACGTTTTCCGTAACCACCGACGACGCCGACGAGAATCCATACACCTTTGACGTGCATGGCACACGCCTTATGGAGGATGCCAATGTACAGGGGAACGGCGTCACCATCTTCGACGGCGACGTTGCTCCCATCACCACCGATGGCACGGATTGGGGAAACGTGGGGCAGGGTGTCCCCGTGGATAGGACATTCACAATCCAAAACACCGGTTCAGCCAATCTTACGATCACCGGAATTACCTTCGTCGGCGGGGTGGCTGCCGATTTCGGCGTGGTTGCCAATCCGACTTCACCGGTTCCTCCGGGCGGCTCAACAACCTTCACCATACGACTGACCGCTGGCGCAGGGGGCGGCGCACTTCGCAATACGACCGTCAACATCGCCACCACCGCCATCAATGAAAATCCTTATGACTTCGCCATTCAGGGAACCCGCATCGCCGCCGCGCCGGAGATCGAAGTTTTGGGAAATGCGTTGACCATCGATGATGGAGACGCGACGCCCAACCTTGCCGACGGGACGAATTTCGGGGATGTCCCGCTGGGAGGCAATTCAGTTGTCACCTACACGATCAGGAACAATGGCACGGATAACCTTACCATTGGAGCTCCCACTTTCACAGGCGACTTCAGCCTGGCAACCGCACCGATATCACCGGTTGCCGCTGGCGGCTCGACCACGGTGCAGGTTCGCTTTACGCCAGCTGCTGCAGGCGTCAGGAACGGCACCATCAGCTTTGTAAACAATGACGTTGGCGAAACTCCCTACAACTTCGCCTTGACAGGGAACGGTCTTCCCAATTCAGCGCCCACCACGACGGGCATTGCCAATGTCAACGTCGCCGAAGATGCAGCCAATACCAGCATCGACTTGTGGACTTCCTTTGTGGACCTGCAAGACACCGATGCCCAGCTTACCTATACTGTTACGGGCAATACGAACGCCGGCTTGTTTACTTCGGTAACCGCGCCCGCTCCGGGTGGACAATTCCTTGTACTGGATTATGCCGCCAACCAAAACGGAGCGTCCAACATTACGGTTCGCGCAACAGACACCGGCGGCTTGTTCGTTGAGACGACCTTCACCGTGACAATTGCCCCAGCCAACGACACCCCATCCTTCACCAGTGTCCCAGTGACAGCCGCCACTCAGGGCGCACTTTATACTTACAACATCGTTACCGACGACCCAGACGCCCCTGACACATTGACGATCACCGCCCCCACCCTGCCAACCTGGTTGACCTTTACTGATAACGGAAACCGCACTGCTACTTTGGCTGGTACTCCCACCAATGCCGACATTGGTCCACACACTGTTGTCCTGCGCGTCACAGACGGCGTCATTGCTGTCCCTGTAGAGCAATCCTTTATTGTTACCGTTACTGATGTCAACGATGCACCGACTTTCACCAGCGCACCCGTAACAACCGCCGGCGAAAGCACCCTCTACACTTATAACATCGTCACCAACGACCCCGACACTGGGAACACACTAACGATCACCGCCCCCACCCTGCCAGTGTGGTTGACCTTTACCGACAACGGCGACCGCACCGCAACCCTCAGCGGGACTCCCAACAGCAGTCAGGTTGGCGTGTTTCCTGTGTCCCTTGCAGTAAGTGACGGCTCGCTGACCGGCACTCAAAACTTTAATATCACCGTCGGTAACACGGCTCCCCAGGTGGCGAACAATGGCATCAACACACTAGCCAATACAGGCGACAGCATACTGACCGAAGGTGAAGTCGTCACGGTCAATGTAACGCGGCTGTTCGTCACGTTCAACCAGAATGTCTACAATCCTGCGGGCGATGTTCCCCCCCACGATGTCACGTATGCGGGCAACTACCTGCTCGTCCGCGATAACGGTGACGGATTCCAGACCACAGGCTGCGACACGGGCGTCGACGTGCTTGATACCGCCATCGCCGTCAACTCAGCGACCTACAGCGGAGCGGGGCCTTTCGTCACAACGGTCAACATCAATGGTGGACTGCCCTTGTCCAATGGAAATTACCGCCTGTTCGTCTGCGGTACCACCTCCATTGTGGATGTTGCAGACCCCACCCTCGAACTGGCTGGCGACGGCACCAACCCCGGCACCGACTTCGTACGGAACTTCTCGGTTGCTGTCGTCAACAATGGCAACACCAACCGCGGGGGCAACGACTCGACATTTGAGACAAGCAGTTTTACCATCCCCGCCACAGGCTTTGCACCGGGGAAAGTCACTGCCCTGCCGCACCAGCCAGCCGGCAAAGCCTACAAATCCCTCGATGAACTGCGTATAGAGGTTCCAACCCTCGGCATCAACTTCCCCATTGTGGGAGCCATGGTCTCTGACAATAGTTGGGATTTGACCTGGCTGCAAAACAGCGTGGCTTACCTCGAAGGCTCCGCCTATCCAACCCTGGTCGGCAACACGGTGCTGAGCGCCCATGTGACGGACGCCAGCAACAACATCGGGCCCTTCTCCGACATCAAGGGCATGAAGACGGGACAGTTGATCTACATCCACTTCAACGGGCAGAAGTATGTCTATCAGGTTCAGGAGAACAGGAAGATATCCCCATCCAACATCTCCACCGTTTTCAAGCACGAAAATTACAGCTGGGTCACGCTTATCACCTGCGAAGACTTTGACGCAAAGAGCGGATTCTACAAGTATCGTCGCATGGTACGCGCTGTGCTGATCAGCGTCGTTCCCGAAAAGTAAGCCTGGGGGGCAGGAGAAAAAGCCTGGCTGGTTTATGACCCGCCAGGCTTTTCTTATTTCCATCAAATCACCGTCGACTCCTGATATTCCCCAAAGACCACCTTCATCACGCCGATGATTTCACCAAGCGTGGCATAGGCATGGACACATTCCATGATGTGGGGCATGGTATTTTCCGTTCCCTCACAGGCGATGCGCAACCTGTCGAGCGTTTGACCAACCCGCCCGTTGTCCCGCGTCTTGCGGACTTCATTCAGGCGGCTGACCTGTCGCTCGTAGCCGTCTGGGTCCATTTTGAGGATGGGGACGTTGAGCGGCTTGTCCTCCACGTAGGCATTCACGCCGACGATATTGCGCTTACCCAAATCAATCTCGCGCTGATAGCGGTATGCGGCTTCGGCGATTTCGCTTTGGAAGAAGCCTTTCTCGATGGCGGGAATCACGCCGCCGATTTCTTCAATCCTGCGGAAGTAATCGTACGCCTGCTTTTCGATTCGATCCGTTTGCGCCTCGACGAAGAAACTGCCGCCGAGCGGATCGACCGTGTTCGTCACACCCGATTCCTCGGCGATAATCTGCTGGGTGCGCAGGGCAATCGTCACCGCCTGCTCGGACGGCAGGGCAAGCGCCTCGTCCATCGAATTGGTGTGCAGACTTTGAGTCCCGCCCAGCACAGCAGACAACGCCTGCAACGCCACGCGGACAACATTATTTTCGGGTTGTTGCGCCGTCAGGCTGGCGCCAGCCGTCTGGGTGTGGAAGCGAAGCAGCCACGAGCGCGGGTCCTTCGCCTTGAACGTTTCACGCATCTCGCGCGCCCAAATCCGCCTTGCGGCGCGGTACTTGGCAATCTCCTCGAAGAAATCGTTGTGCGCGTTGAAGAAGAACGAAAGGCGCGGCGCGAACTTGTCCACATCCATGCCGCGCGCAATTCCCCAGCGGACGTATTCCATGCCGTCTGCCAGCGTGAAGGCAAGTTCCTGCGCGGCAGTCGAACCTGCCTCGCGGATATGATAGCCGCTGATGGAGATCGTGTTCCACTGCGGAACTTTCTGCGCGCCGAACTCCATCGTGTCCACAACCAGCCGCATGGACGGTTCGGGCGGGAAGATGAATTCCTTTTGCGCAATGAACTCCTTGAGGATATCGTTCTGGATCGTCCCCCGCAACTGGTCTGGACGCACGCCCTGATTTTCTGCGGCAGCAAGATACATTGCCCAGATGATCGCCGCGGGTGAGTTGATGGTCATGCTCGAAGAGACCTTGTCCAGTTGAATGCCGTCGAGCAAAATCTCCATATCTTTCAGCGAGGAGATCGCCACGCCGCACTTGCCAAACTCGCCCAATGCTTCGGGCTGGTCTGTGTCGTAGCCCATCAGCGTTGCCAGGTCGAAGGCGATGCTCAAACCCGTCTGCCCTTGCTCCAGCAGATATTTGAATCGCTGGTTGGTCTCCTCCGCAGTGCCGAAGCCTGCGAACATGCGCATCGTCCACAACTTGCTGCGGTGAAGTGTCGGATGGACTCCGCGTGTGAAGGGATATTCGCCCGGCAGACCGAGATCGGCGGCGTAGTCCAGCTCCGCCACGTCGAGCGGGGAATACAACCTGTTGATCGGCTCAGACGAGGTTGTGACGAACTGTTCCCTGCGTTCGGGCATCTGCATCAGCGCCTTTTGCAGGGAAGTCTCCTCCCATTTTTCGAGTGAACCCTTTAAGTCATCCAGCTTTTTCCTGTCATACATGTGATTCTCCTTTGGCTTGCGCGGATTATACATGAGCGGCAGTCTGGTATACTACGAAAAATTATCAACAAGACCTGACAGGTTTTCGCGAAACGAACCTGTCAGGTCTAAAGACAGGTAGACCTATGCCCCGCTTTGAAATCGATGTTGACCCCTGCGACCATATCACCGCCGACGCCATTGGCGCTCCTGGTCAGCGCGTCTTTTACCTGCAAGCCTATCAGGACCAGCGCACCATCACCATCCTGATCGAAAAGACCCAACTGCAATCACTTGCCATCGGCATCGAACAATTCCTCTCGCAGATCCATCGCCAGAATCCCAACCTCGAAGAAGCCGACGGGGAATTCGTCGAAGCGCAGATGCGAATCCACCCACCTGTCGATCCGCTCTTCCGCGCGGGTGAGATCGGTTTGGGCTACGACAAGGAACGCGACCGCGTGGTCGTCTTCACCAAGGAACTGCTCACCGAAGAGGAAGACCCCGAATCCGCCGCGCAAATCCGCTTTTGGGCAACCCGCAACCAAATGCGAAAGCTGGCGCGCTGGAGCGCAGACGTAGTCACTCGCGGACGTCCCATCTGCCCACAGTGCGGTCAGCCGATGGAACCTGAAGGTCATTTTTGTCCCAAGAAGAACGGGCACTTGCATTAAAACATTGTCAAAAGTCGAAGGTCAAAGGTCAATGACTTTCGACTTTTGACCTTCGACTTCTTTATGAATTCCCCTCACGAAATAATTCAAACCGCCTTAGCCCTCGGCGCCTACGAACTCAAAGGGCAGTTCATGCTCGGTTCCAATTACACCTTCCTTGTGGACGTGAAATACGAAGGCGAAACCCATCAAGCCGTTTACAAACCGAGCAAGGGCGAACAGCCGCTTTGGGATTTTCCCGAAAACACGCTGGCGCAGCGCGAAGTCGCCGCGTATCTTTTGAGCGAGCAACTCGGCTTTGGCTTTGTCCCCGTCACTGCCCTGCGCGAGGACGGTCACTTCGGGCGCGGCTCGCTCCAGCAGTTCATCCACTACGACGTTCAATATCATTACTTCAATTTCACGCCCGAAGAACGCGAACTGCTCAAACCCGTCGTGCTTTTCGATCTGCTTGCCAACAACGCCGACCGCAAGGGCAGTCACGTTTTTTTCGAGGATGGAACCCACAAACTTTATGCCATCGACCACGGGCTTTGCTTTCATGCGGATGATAAACTCCGCACCGTGATTTGGGACTTTGCCGGGCAATCCATCCCCGACGACTTGCTCGCCCCCCTCTCCGCCGCTGAAAGTTGGTCAGCAACCCTTGAGCCTTATCTCAGCCCGGAGGAAATCACCGCCCTCCAGCGTCGCGCAAAAAGATTACTCGCAAAAAAAGTCTTTCCTCGCCCGCCCCAGGATAGACGAGCGTTTCCATATCCACCCATTTAATAACGTTGAACGTCAAACGTTCAACGTTTCAACGGAGAAATCATGCAATACAAACTCGCAATCATCGGCTTCGGCAACGTCGGACAAGGTCTGGTTCAAATTTTGCGCGACAAAGGCACGGAGCTATCCAAACAGTTCGGCGCGGACTTTCGCATCGTGGCAATCTGCGACCTGCTCAAGGGCAGTGTCTGCAATCCCAGCGGACTCGACCCTGCGACCCTGCTCGATGTCGTCGCCGCAACCGGCAAGATTGAAACGATGTCCGCGCCACATCATGGCTGGGACGCCTTGCGAACCATCGCCGAATCTGGTGCGGATGTGGTCGTGGAATTAAGTTACACCGACCTGAAAACAGGCGAACCCGCTCTCACCCATTTGCGAGCCGCGCTCAACGCGGGCAAGCACGTCGTCACGACCAACAAGGGACCCATCGCCCTGCACTACGCCGAACTGAAAAAACTCGCCGACGCCAAAGGCATGGAAATCGGCGCGGAAGGGACCGTCATGAGCGGCACGCCGTCCATGCGCCTCGGTCTGGAGCTGCTGGCGGCGGCTGGGGTCTCGCGCGTGCAAGGCATCATCAACGGGACGACCAACTACATCCTGACCCAAATGGAATCAGGCATGACCTACGCCGACGCATTGAACGAAGCCCAAGCCAAGGGCTATGCCGAGGCAGACCCCACCGGCGATGTGGAAGGTTACGACGCCGCTGGCAAAGCCGTGATTCTCGCCAACCTGCTCATGGGCGCAACGCTCACGATGAACGACGTAGACCGTACCGGCATCACCGGTCTCACCCTGCAGGATATTGAATCCGCGAAGGCAAAGGACGAACGCTGGAAACTCATCGGTAAGGTGGAAAAGTCAGGCGGGAAAGTCTCTGCCAGTGTGAAGCCCACCCGCCTGCCCGTCACGCATCCCCTCGCCTCCGTCGGCGGCGCGACCAACGCCCTTACCTTCACCACCGACCTGCTCGGTGACGTCACCCTCATCGGTCCCGGCGCGGGACGCCTCGAAACAGGCTACGCCGTCCTGGGTGATTTGCTGGCAATCCACCGCCGCTTCGGAAAATAGCCATGCACTACAAACTAGCCTTCATCGGGTTTGGCAACGTCGCCCGTGCCCTGGCAAGACTCTTCCTCCGCAAGCAGGGAGCGCTCGAAGCGCAGGGCATCACCTTCTCGTTCACAGGCATCTCAACCGGCCGGCATGGATGCGCAGTCAACCCTGATGGGCTGGACATCGTCAAAGCATTGGAATTCGTCGAAAGCAGACAATCCATCAACTCACTTTCCCTATTCCCGATAACCAATTCCCTCGAAACCATTAGCCACTCCGCCGCCGATGTCATGTTCGAAAACTCCCCTGTCAACAAGCAGACAGGTCAGCCCGCCATCGACCACATCCGCGCGGCGTTGAATTTGGGAATGCACGCCATCACCGCGAACAAAGGTCTCGTGGTGCATGGCTACCGCGAGTTGACCGCGCTTGCCAAATCGAAGGGCAGGCAGTTCAGGTTTGAATCAACCGTCCTGGGTGGCGCACCCGTTTTCTCCGTCTTCCGCGAAACCTTCCCGCTGGCGGAACTCTCCTCGTTCAGCGGCATCCTCAATGCCACCACCAACATCATCCTCTCGCGCATGGAAAACGGCGAAGACTACGAAGACGCCGTCGAATACTGCCAGTCCATCGGCGTGGCAGAAACCGATCCCGCCAATGACGTGGACGGCTGGGATGCGGCGATCAAGGTTGCGGCGCTGGCGACGGTTCTATGGGACATCCCCACCACCCCGCAACAGGTCAACCCGACGGGCATCAGCAAGATCACCTCGAAGATGATCGCCCAAGCCAAAGCCGAGGGCAAACGCTACAAGCTGGTCTGCTCCGCCGAAAAGGTTGGGGACAAGGTCACGGCAAGCGTCGCCCCGCAACTGGTGGATCCGTCCTCCCCGCTTTACAACATGATGAATTCCAGTACCGGCATCACCTTCCGTACAGACGTGATCCTCGATTACTCCATTATCGAAACCGAGCGTGACGACATGAAAGGCGGTCCCGTTGAAACCGCCTACGGTTTGTTCGCAGACTTTGTGAACATCGTCAAATCGTAGGGGCGGGCTCGCCCTGCCCTGTGCTATAATGAAATTGCATCGGAATACCTTTCCATGCCTTGGGGATGACAGGCTTCGACGGGAGAGGCTGGTTCCGGAATGCGAGCCGAGCGCGCGCCGAACTCGTAAAATCAGCGCAAATATTAAGTGCCAACCGCACTTCATATGCTGCTATGCCCCTCGCCGCCTAAGGTGAGAGCGTAACAGTCAGCCTCCATAGATGAGGCTGCGTCCGCCGTCACCGAATCCTGCCGGGTGACGGAGCGGGCGAGACAAAGGCAGGATGCCGCGTATGACTCCGCTAAATACGCCCAAGACCAGCGGATGGTCACAGGCTTACCTGTCCGCCGAGATGCCTGTGATGACTAATATCGGCAGACTACGCTCGTAGATTTCCGAGGGTCGAATCTTTCGGACGCGGGTTCAATTCCCGCCATCTCCACACACATTCAACCAGCAGTTATTGCTGGTTGAATGTTCTTAAGTACTATTTTCCCCCATTAAACCGTATCTTTATTACAAAGGACACGACTGCATTAAAAATGCAGTCGTGCAACCGCAAAACAACATGGAGTCAAAAATGGAAAGAAAAACCGCAAAACCTTTGATATTTCTTTTTACAGTCATGATGCTGGCAAGTCTCGCCTGCAGCGTGGACTTGTACGGAACGCCCACGCCCGCGCCGTCCGCCGCTGAACCGTCTGCGCTGCCCGAACAAACCGAGGTCGCCATCCAACCCACCGCAAATGCCGAACAGTTTTACACCGAGGAATTCGACGCGGAAGGCAATAACTGGGAGTATCAAATCGTGAACGGATCGACCACGCAAATCATAGACAGCAGCACCGGCACAATGCCGATGCGTACAGCTGGCGGGCTTCTTGTTTTCGACTTGAAAAGCAAGGGGGCATTGGGATACGCCACCTATGGACCGTTCACATACGCTGATGTCCGTCTCGATATAAAGGTGGGCAACCGCGGAACCAACAACAACAATATCAACCTCATATGCCGTAAAAGCGATGCCGGCTGGTATGAATTCGACATCGCCAGCAATGGGCTTTACGAGATATTTGTCGCCAAACCTGTTGGCGACGCAGTTGAGCGAACGCGAATCGCCGACGGTGGATCAAACAAGATCAAAACCGGCTGGGAGGAAAACGAATATGGGATCGTATGTCAGGGCACCACGCTGATTCTTAACATCAATGGCGCAGAAGCCCGTAGGTTGGAGGACAAAACATATCTTTTGCCTGAAGGCAAGGTAGGCATATCGGTGTCGTCCTTGAAAGATGCCCCGGTGACAGTTGATCTATATTGGGCAAGAATCAGCCAGCCATAAATTTTGCCCTGATTACTTTATACAGTCCACATCCCGGGATGTGGACTGTATTTTTTCATTTACAATTCAGTCATGAGCAAAAAAACCTCTCTTCTCAAAATTGCAGTTGGAATAATGTTTCTCTCAGCCTGCGCAACACCTGTTCCTCCTCAATCGGGACCCTCCCCGATTCCCGCGACTCAAACTCCGTCTGCCACTGCGGTGATGACCTCCACCCCAACCCTGATTCCCACGCCTGTGCCGCTTTTCTTTACCGATGAGTTCAACTCGGACCTCGGGGCGTGGGTATCCTTCCAAACCGGCGGGGCGGAGGCGCCATCGGTCAAGCTCGAGAACGACCTCTTGCGGATCGACCTGCCGTCGCCGAACACCTGGTACTATGCCATTCATAACGCGCACGAATATTCGAGTGTCTTCGTCCGCGCGGAATTTTCGGGGACACCCGCAGGCTCACTTGGCGTCATCTGCAATTACGACGAGTCAAAGGGCTGGTTTGAATTCAACATCGCCAGCGATGGGACCTATAGCATCCTTTTTGGACAATGGCTAGCGCAGGGAATTGCGCAATACACGCCCATAGCGACCGCCGGTTCCGAATATCTCACGGCGGGAAAACTGGACTACGAGATTGGACTCATCTGCCGGGACGACACCCTTTTCCCTCACATCAACGGAAAGCTGTTCCGCAAAGTGGACGTCAGCCGCTACGGCTTGACCGAAGGCAAGATCGGCATCAACGCGTCCTCCTTTGAGGAAGTCCCCATGACCGCCACCTTCGATTGGATACAGGTGGAAGAGCCTGCTCAATGACCCAGACCTCCGAAGTCCTGAGACTTCGGAGGTCTTTTGCAATTTCTATGAAGCGTTAACAGAATTCTTGCACACATCGTTTAATATGTAGCCATTGAATACTATCTGCAAGGAGTACCCTCATGGGAAAAATCAT
The DNA here is from genome assembly GCA_016234555.1 of Chloroflexota bacterium. Classification (GTDB taxonomy): domain Bacteria; phylum Chloroflexota; class Anaerolineae; order Anaerolineales; family Villigracilaceae; genus Villigracilis. The sequence continues at coordinate 23,449 of JACRBJ010000032.1, forward strand.
CGGCATTGACCTCGGAACAACCAACAGCGTCGTCTCTGTGATGGAAGGCGGAACCCCCACCGTCATCACCACCGCAGAGGGCGGGCGACTCTGCCCCTCGGTCGTCGCGTTCAACAAGAACGGCGAGCGCATGGTCGGGCAGACCGCAAAACGACAGGCTGTTATAAATTCAGATAACACTGTTTATTCCATCAAACGTTTCATGGGACGGCATTTTGGAGAAACCAGCGTCGAACGCGGCATGGTTCCATTTCAAGTTGTCGAGGGACCATCCAACGACGTACGTGTCAAGCTTCCTGTCACCGGCAAGGAATATTCCCCACAGGAAATCAGCGCAATGATTTTGGGCAAGCTCAAAGCCGACGCTGAAGCCTATCTGGGACAACCCGTCACACAGGCGGTCATCACCGTCCCAGCGTACTTTAACGACAGCCAGCGCCAGGCGACCAAGGATGCGGGCAAGATCGCGGGCTTGGAAGTTCTGCGCATCATCAACGAACCGACAGCCTCCGCTTTGGCGTACGGTCTCGACAAGAAGAAGAACGAAACCATTTTGGTCTTCGACCTCGGCGGCGGCACGTTTGACGTGTCTGTGCTGGAAGTGGGCGAAGGCGTCATCGAAGTCAAATCCACCAATGGCGACACACACCTCGGCGGCGATGACTGGGATCAGAAGATCACCAACTGGGCGGCGGACGAATTCAAGAAGGACCAGGGCATCGACCTCCGCACCGACAAGCAGGCATTGCAGCGTCTGCGTGAAGCGGCGGAAAAAGCCAAGATCGAACTTTCCACGATGATGGAAACCGAGATCAACCTGCCCTACATCACCGCCGACGCCAGCGGACCGAAGCACCTGCAATTGAAACTTACCCGAGCCAAGTTCGAGCAGATGACCAGCGACCTGCTTGCCCGTTGCCGTAAACCGTTCGAGGCCGCGCTCAAGGATGCGGGACTCTCCGCCGACAAGCTGGATGAAGTGGTTCTGGTGGGTGGTTCGACCCGTATGCCGATGGTCGCGGATTTGGTCCGCAGTTTGACCAACGGCAAGGAACCGAACAAGGGCGTCAATCCCGATGAGGTGGTTGCCATCGGCGCAGCCATCCAAGGCGGCGTGCTGGGCGGCGAAGTCAAAGACATCCTGCTTCTGGATGTGACCCCGCTCTCACTCGGCGTGGAGACCATGGGCAGTGTGATGACCGTGATGATCGAACGCAACACCACCATCCCCGTCCGCAAGACCGAGACCTACTCGACGGCGGCGGATAACCAGACTGCGGTGGACATCCACGTGTTGCAGGGCGAACGCCCGATGGCAAACGACAACATGAGCCTTGGACGCTTCCGTCTGGATGGCATCCCACCGGCTCCGCGTGGTATCCCGCAGGTGGAAGTCACCTTCGACATCGACGCCAACGGCATTCTGCATGTGACCGCGAAAGACAAAGCCACAGGCAAGGAACAAAAGATCACGATCACCGCTTCGACCAACCTGAACAAAGGTGATATTGACCGCATGGTGCAGGAAGCGCGCCAGAACGAAGCCGCGGATAAACAACGCCGCGAAGTGATTCAAGTCAAGAATGACGCCGATAACCTTGTTTATCAAACCGAAAAGGCTTTGCGCGAACTCGGTGACAAGGTCCCGGCTTCCGAGCGCAGTTCCATTGAAACTCAGATCAACGAGTTGAAGCAAGCCGCGCAGGGCGACGACCTCGCCAACATCAAGCAAAAGACCGAAGTCCTGCAAAACGCCTTCCACGCGTTGAGCCAGCAGTTGTACGCGCAGGGACAGCCACAGCCACAGCAACAGGGTCAACCTGAAACCGGCGGACCGGCGTCCTCGGGTCCGCAAAATGGCGACGTGATCGACGGCGAAGTGAAAGAATAAGTTTGAGCGACGAGTAATCAAAAAGTGGACAGCCAATTTCCTGGCTGTCCACTTTTTTTAGAAAACAGGACCAACTATCCCTGAGTCGGACGTGGGGCAGGGGATTGGATCGGCTTCCTTTTTTGGGGGAAGAGCCCGTCAATTACGATAGCCAGGATGCGGTACATGGAGAGGAAGATCAGACTGCCGGCGGAAATCCAGTAATAGGTTTGTGCCCAGTCCGCGCCGGCATCTGTGCCGCTGAACAAGCCGTGGGAGATTGCCAGCAGGTACATGCCAAAGCTCGCATAGTGAAGAAAGCGCCAGAACTTCTGACCGATGATGGGGCGGATGTAGAACGAAGCTACAAGAACGACCCACCCGTAAAACGCAAGTTGTCCCACACCCACCCAAAACGGACGGTAATCCACCGTGCTGAACGGAACGAAAAGCTGCAGGAGGGTGAAGTTGATATATTCATCGCCGAGGATGACGATGGCATGAAAGACCGCAAACGCCAGCCCCAGCAGGCTGACGTATTCGTGGAGCGCAAAGGCGGCGGGAGCGCCGGGCCACAGGCGCGCCATCTTGTTCGTGATGCTGAGCCCGAGCGCCATGGAGAGCCAGAGCAAGGTCAACGAGACGAAGGCGGTTGCGCGGGAGAGATACCAGTAGGCCTTGGGGGCATCGCCGCCGAGTGAGAACGACATATTCGGCAGCCACGACGGCAGGATCAACACTGCAACCAGCAAGCCCAGCGTGATCGCAACGAAAAAAGTCAAAAATGATTGGATGTTTACAGATGATTCATACTCATTGGGTTGGGGTGAATTTAAAGACATGGTGCTCTCCTTACAAATATTTGTTCATTCTCTGGCTGTAGTACGTGTGCCCGTTTTCGAGAACGATGATCCCAGCCAGCGTGGGATCGGATTCGATCCACTTCATCCCTTCTTCGCCGCCCAAAATGAGGACGGCTTTCGCGGCGGCTTCGGCTTCCATGACGGTTGGCGCGACGATGGTGGCGGTCATCACGTCCGTTTCGGCGGGCTGACCCGTGTACGGGTCGATGATGTGGTGGCGCGGGATGCCGTTCTGACTCCAGCGGCGGCGATCCCTACCGGAGGTGGCGACCCCGCATCGCCCCAACTCCAGGGTTTCGAAATCCGTATCTCTTTCAAACGGGTTTCTCACGCCAATCTTCCAGGGTTCTCCGTTCGCAAGCGGTCCGCTGATGGCGATGTCACCGGCGGCGTTCATGACGGCGGAACCATGGTTCTTCAACCGTTCCGCCGTTTGATGCGCCGCCCAGCCTTTGGCGACGCCTCCGAAATCGAGGCGCGCGCCATAAGGCAGGCAGATCGTTTGGGACTTTTCATCCCAGATAACCATGGAAAGCGGATTTACAACCGTCATGACCCGCAATCCATGATGGTTTTGGTAACGCGGCAGAATGTCGAAGCTCTGGTCGTAGCCTGCTTCGAGGACGGCGTCGAAAACCGTCGGAGTGACCAGGCCGTTCGTGATTGTCTCAGCCGACAGGGCGTACTGGAAAACGTCCCATAGCGTGTCGCTGACTTTCACGGGCTGGTCAAACGTCTGATTCAGGCGGGACAGTTCGCTGTCGGCGCGGAATCGACTAAGGCTTTGCTCCCAGCCTTCGAACCAGTTGGGGACTTCTTCCAAAATGGAAGGCTGGGAAGCGGAGTCATCCTCCAACAGGGCGACCATGTCGCCGCCCATGGCGCGAAACGACAAACGGTGCAACATTACGATGAACTCGTTGAGGTAGATCCACCACCGCCACCGCCACCCCCACCGCCCCCATCTCCGCCTCCACCCCCTCTGTTGACTTTGACAATAACCTGAGTCTGCGGGGCGCTTCCACCCAGCAGAATGGGGCCAGTAGTCTGCAAGGTACTCGGTTGAGGCTCAACCGCTGGAGCGGTTTCCTGTACCGGCTGTGAAGGGGGCAGCGCGGCTTGTTCCTGTGCGCGTCTTATGGCGGTTTCACGATCTGGTCCTGCGAACAGGTTCCAGAAGACAAGCGTGAAAGCCATCGAACCTGTGGCGATCATGAGCTGGACATCATTCCAATTCCGGGGTGCGGGTTTATTTGCCATGACAAGGACTCCCAATAAGCAGGTTGGAGTTAATCATCGTCGCCTTCTTCGTGTTCTTCGTGATCATCATCTTCATGTTCGCCACCGGAGTTGCTGGAGCCGCCACCGCCTCCCCCACCACCACCACCGCCGCCGCTTGGCTGGGTAATCACTGTGACAGCTAATTTGGAGATGGACAACACCTGCCCATCCAGGCTAAGGTACACAAGGTCACCGGATGAAAACGTGACAAGGTAAGCGTCCACGCCTTCAAACTGGGTAACTTCGACACTGTACAGGTCTGTACGTCCCATCACCTTGCCAGCCACAGCGGCGGCAGATTCGGGGGTAAGATTCACAACCGCAGGTGGAACCATCTCGGTGGGAGGAGCAGCGACCGGCTGGTTGATCGCCACGTCAGTTGCCTGGGGCTGCGCCGCCATTTCAGTCGAGCCGATAATGCTCTGATAGGCCGAAACGACTCCGTACAAAACAGCCAGCATGAAGGTGGTCAGGACCACTGAAATGAACAATGTGCTTTTTCTCATGATATGTGTCTCCTTTTGACTTATGTAGGATATGTCGTTGTAAACCCAAAGGAGATACGGCAACAGCATTAATATCCAATAAGAAAACGGCTCGGAATCCCATGACCTATGGGGGAATCAAAAACGCGAACCGCATATGCGATCCGCGTCTTCTATGTTCACATTGCCTGAACTAGGCCTCGTATTCTCCCGCGTCTTCATCCACCACCAGCATGGGTTCCTCTGCGGGACGTTTGTCGAGGAATTGCAGGGTTTGCGCCACGACCTTGGTGAAGTATTTGGTTTCGCCCTTATCCTCATACTTATCGGTCTTCAAGCGACCTTCGAGGAAGATGAGACTGCCTTTCTTCAGATATTCCTGGCAGACTTCACCGAGCCGTCCCCAGGCTTCGATATTGACCCATTCGGTGGATTCCTTCGCCTCGCCGCTCTTGTCCTTCCAGCGGTTGCTGACGGCAAGGCTGAAGGTTGTCACTTTTTTGCCGTTGGGAGTGAACCTGGTTTCCGGGTCCCTGCCCAGATGCCCGATCAACTGAACGCGGTTTAGTGTAGGCATGATTCCCCTCCATTGATTACGGTGCTTTTAGATGCAGTGTTACGTGTCATATCAGTCTCCTTTTTAATCTAAAAGATTTGTGGATTGTGTCTTGCAGGACAACATGCCAGCCCGAATGCCGGTACTGGCATGGCATCTTCGTCAGGGTTATACTTGTTCAGCCACGCCCTTCTTCTTGAGGACGGGCAGACCCGTTGTCATCTCGACCACGTCATAGCCGGCGGGGACTGTGTCCAGCGCGCCTTCCTTGACTTCCTTCGAGAAGTAGAACAACTGCCTTTCCTTGCCGGTGGAGGTAACGCTCTTCTTGCCGTGCAGGTAGTAGGTAACGCCCTTTGAATTTGTGAATCCGTAAGCCATTCGAATCTCCTTTTTTATGGTTGGTAATCAAAGTGTAGAACAAAGTTTCTAGGCTGTCAACCCCCTAACGGGGGCAGTTGTAGGAGAAATAGCATGATGATTGTAAGTAGTCTAGACGAATTACGGGCTGCCCGCCGCCTTCTCGACGGGACGGTTGGTCTTGTCCCGACGATGGGATACCTGCACGAGGGACATCTCTCCCTTGTCCGCCTCGCGCGTGAGGAATGTGACCGGGTGGTGGTCAGCATCTTCGTCAACCCGACCCAGTTCGGCGCCAACGAGGATTTGTCCAAGTATCCCCGCGACCTGGAACGCGACTTGAAGCTGATCGACCCTCTCGGCGTGGACCTGGTTTGGAATCCCACCCCTGAGATCATGTATCCGCCCGGCTACCAGACCTGGGTCGAGGTCAAGACTCTCACCCATCCGCTGGAGGGCGCGATGAGGCCGGAGCACTTCAAAGGTGTGACCACCGTTGTGGCGAAACTGTTCAACGCAATCCAGCCGCACAAAGCCTATTTCGGGCAAAAGGATGCCCAACAGGCGGCGGTCATCCGTCGGATGGTTCGGGACCTGAACTTCCCCATCGAGATGGTCGTCTGCCCGACGGTGCGCGAGGCGGACGGGTTGGCGATGTCCAGCCGCAACAAATATCTGGAAGGGGACGACAGGCGGGCGGCGACGGTTTTGTTCCGCGCCCTGAGCGCCGCCAAATCCGCCCACGAGGGCGGGGAGCGGGATGCCGAAAAGCTGCGAGCCACGATGAAGGGCGTCCTCGCTGCCGAACCGAAGGCAACGCCCCAATACGTCTCCTGCGCCGACTACGACACCCTCGAAGAGCTGGAAATGGTCCAGGGCAAATCCCTGCTTTCGATGGCGGTGCTGATCGGCAGGACGAGGCTGATCGATAACTTCGTGCTGGAGTAAAAGCAATGAAAAGCAAGCCATCCCGTCTCCGTTACTGGCTCAATCTGACCGCGATGACGGTACTTTCGCTGGCGCTTGCGTTTTTCATCCTCGTGCTTTATGCCAGCAACCGCTGGGCGCAAAGCCATCGTTATCCCGCGCGAAACGTCTCAACAGGCGCGTGGCTCAGGGAAAATGATATTCCGTACCAGGATGTCAAACTGACCACAACAGACGGGGTGGATCTTGCCGCGTGGTACACGCCGCCGCAAAACGGGGCAGTTATTTTGGTCGCGCATGGCTATAACAGCGGTCGTCCCGAAGATATGTATGTAATGTTTGCAAAGAACGGCTACGGCGTTTTGGCATGGGATTTTCGCGCGCACGGTGAGAGCGGCGGCGAAACCTGTTCGCTGGGATTCTATGAGCAACTCGACGCCGAAGCCGCGCTGACGTTTGCCTTATCCCAGCCTGGGGTGGAGCATGTCGGCGCGTGGGGCGGATCGATGGGCGCGGCGACGATGATTCTGGCGGCGGCGGAACATCCCGAAATCGAAGCAACCGTCAGCGACAGCGCCTTCCCCTCGCTGGAGGATGTCATCCGGCTGAACACACCTATCCGAATCATGCAGCCCTTTGTCCTGTTCTTCGCCGAACAACAAGGCGGATTCGATCTGGATCAGGTGCGTCCCGTGGACGAGATTGCGAAGATCAGCCCGCGCGCGGTTTTCATCATCGACGGCTGGGCAGGCGCGGCGGTGGTCATGAACTCGCCCCAGCGTCTCTACGATGCGGCGGGCGAACCCAGACAGTTATGGATGGCGGATGGAATACCGCATTTGGCGACATACAGCTACTTCCCGACGGAATATGAGGAACGTGTCATCGCCTTTTTCGATGACTATCTGCTGGAGAAGTAATCGACCCCGAATACAACAACAAACTGCAATTGTTTCGCCTCTATTCAATCACTTCCTGAACCCGCGAATTTACGATGTCCTGAACCCTCTTCCAATCCTGCTCGCTCTTGAAGAAATCCCGCTGGAGTAAAACGAACATTTTCGACGAGGTAAGCAGGGTGATGGCTTCGGGTGTTCTGTTGACTTTGTCGAACCTGTCCCATGGCATCCAATCCTTCATGGGGTCGATGATCACGCCAATGGTCGAAACCCTCCCCGTAAGCTTCCTTCTCGTCAACGGGTCGTTCCACAGCTCGGATGTTTTTCTCCAGGAGCCGATGTAGGGCTGAACGACAATGTAGGCGAATATAAAAAAGGTAATCAGGTGGCGAAAAATCCTTGTGAGTTCGAAAGGGGAAGCGCCACCTTTTTGGAAGGCATTTACGATCGTCGCCACGTACAACGCGGTGAAAACCACAAACGTCAAAAACCGAAGAAGGAGGGAACGGTTGGACGGTCTGTATATCCAACGAATCGCACTGGAGTAAACGTCCCTGCTGTAGGAGCCGCTGAACTCGATTTCCATCCCCACCTCTATATGAACAAATCCCTGATGATGGATTTTCTGGGGTTTTCCCTGTCGACGATTACGTTAACTACATCTCCGATCTGGTAATTTGTGGTTGTCTTGTTTTTCATCACCCGCATTTGACTGGCATATTTCTGACCCTGAAAGGAATAGACATACTTGATAAATCCCCTGTCGCGGAAAAATCCAATATCACTGATGGTTGCCCTGGCTTCAAGCCCGCCGTTGAAGAGGGAGAATATGGAAATGCAGCGGGATACCAATCCAAAGATGGCGAGGACAAACAACCCCCACAGAATCCATGCAGGTTGTTGCGAAAAGTTCTCTTCGGTGTAAGCCAGGTAAAAGTACAGGGCAGGAGATACGACCAAAAAAATCGTCGAAATCATCGCCCCAAAATCCATCCTGATGATTTTCAAAATGGAAGGCTGTTTGTCATTCATATCTTTCCTCCGTAGTGGAATCGTGTCAAAGATTTTAATCAATTTTACTTCAATCCTTCCCGCATACCGACCTGGGGCGATGATGACGAATTTGCAACGGATTCTTCTTGACAAATTAGAACAATTGTTCTATATTAGAAGAGGATGTTGTTTTCCTCATTTGGTTCCAAAAAGGAGATTTCCCATGAACCGTTCCCTAAACATTCAACTGCTCCCCTTTTTGAAGAGCGCCTCGCTCAAACGCGGCGCCATCTTCGGCAGCATTCTGGTGGCGGCCCTGCTTTCCTTTGAGTTGTTCAACTACGGCACAACTTCGTTTGCCCTGCAGGACATGCTCGGCAATTTGAAGTTTGCGGGACTTCAATGGTCGAGCATCCTTGCCTTTGCCTTCTGTGGCATGGACTTTGCCGGCATCGCCCGCATCTTCACGCCTGAACAGGGTCGCGACGAACCAGCCGAAGTCTGGTATCTGTTTGGCGCGTGGCTGCTTGCTGCGGCGTTCAACGCCATGCTGACCTGGTGGGGCGTTTCGGTCGCCATCGTCAATCACAATGCGGTGGGCGGCGTACTCGTCGGGCAGCAAGTAATGACCAAGGTCGTGCCAATCTTCGTGGCGGCGATGGTCTGGTTGATCCGTGTGTTGATTATCGGTACCTTCTCGATTGCAGGCGAACGCCTATTCACACTCGCGGATGCTGGTCAGCGCCCGGCTTACTACAACCAGCCGAAGCCAGTGAATCAGACCTATGCCCGACCAACACATAACATTCCTTCAAGCATTCCATCCGCAAACTATCCGCGTCCTGCTCCGAAGCCCCGCCCTGCTCCCATGCCCAATTACGCAGTCAATCGTCCCGAGCCAACCTATCATCCCGTCGGCATGACCGCGATGGGTCGTAGTGAACAAAATTCTTCTGTACGGAGGTGACCAGCCGCTTTCCGTTTCCACTGTTCGCTTCTCCATCCATCCAACCGCTGGGACACCCGCAAGGGTGTCTCATGCGTTAATGGGCGCGATGGCCACGCCCCTACTCAAATTCATCCAGCGTGCTTTCGCCGTGGGTCAGGACATAGAATCCGCGCGGGGAGCCTTCTCCTGAATCGAAGATGAAATCGGTAACGATGTATTTTTTCTCGAAGGCAATTTCAAAAAGCTCGCGGGTGAAGAAGCGCCAGTCGCGGGCGAGGGCAAAGTCGGCGGATTTGAGGGCGATGAAGTCGGCGGGGATCTCCGCCATCAGCAGGCGGCTGTCAAAGGGTGGAACATGCTCGGGCGGATGGATCAGCCCCCGGTCGTCGGCGCGAAGCGAATAAAACGGGCGCAGACCAGACCTCGTGGCGTGAGTCAGTTTGAGGGTTGGTCGCGCCCGTTTGCCCAGTCGTCTTTGCACGCGCTGGGTTTGAATCCACCAATCCACCTGAAAGCGGTCGGAAGGTAATCCGACATTCAAACCATCGCGCATGTCGCCGTACTCCGAGCGGCAGTAGGTGACGCAAACCGCGCCAAGCTTGGCAATGTTGAGGTAGGCATTGCGGCTGAGCAGGGGATCGTAGGTCCAGGTGATGTGGTCGAGTCCCTGATGGCGGACCATCTGCCACTGGGCGCGTTTGAGCGCGAAGCCCACGCCGCTGTCGCGGTGATCGGGGTGGACGCCCATCATGTGCGAGCAATGCTTTGGGCGCGGACCGTCGGGCGTGGAGTCGAGACCGGGAAAGCCGAAGACGAAGCCAATCATCTTTCCTTCGTTGAACGCGCCGAGGACAAGTCCGCCGTTGTGGACGGCGGTGATAAGCATGTGCAGCGGTACAACGTCGGTCTCGGAGCCGTGCCAAACGATGCGCTGCATCTCCTCGACAAGCGGCATTTCTTCGGGCGTTTCGATCAGGCGGATGGTGAACATGAAGAGTCAAAGGTCGAAAGTCGCCAGTCTAGCGCGGGCGAAGCGCAGGGATTCTTTCCCTGACTGCATTCCAAGCGCGCTGGTACCACGGCTTGCGGATGAGGTAATCGAGGCGGTAGGTAAAGCGCGCGGGCATCAGCCCAAAGATACGCGGCATGGCATCCACGGCACAGGTGCGGTTGACGGCGAAGTAATCGAGCCAGAAGGACGAGATGGGAAAGTTAGGCATCATGCCTTCGAGAAAAACGGTGAGCGCGCGCAGGGTGATCGGCGATATTTGGAAGAGGGTGCGCTTGCGATGCGTCACCTCCATGATGGTTTCGACGATTTGTTGCAGGGTGAAGAACTCGCTGCCGCCAAGCTCGTAAACCTGGTTCAGGGTATCGTCTCTTTCGAGCGCCCACAAGATACAGGTAATCAGGTCTTCGACCCACACAGGCTGCACCACCGTCCGCCCGCCGGAGGGGACGGGGAACACACCAACCGATGAGCGAATCAGCCGCGAGAGGTTGTTGGTGAAATGGTCTTCGGGTCCGTATACCAGCGATGAACGCAAAATTGTGTACGGCGTTTTCCCGTTGCGGATATGCTCTTCGGCGAGTCCTTTGGCTTTGAACGCGGGATATGCGGAGGATGGTCCCGCGCCGATGTGGCTGAGATACACAAACCGGTCCACGCCCGCATCGGATGCCGCTTCGACGAGATTTGCCGTCCCCTGGATGTCTGTCGCCAACAGGCTGCCGCGGCTGCCCTGATTCTCGGCGCTGGCAAGGTGGATGATGGTATCCACGTCGCGCAGGGCGGCGCGCAGACCGCGCGTGTCCGCAAGGCTGACCACAGCCACTTCCACTGAAACGCCCTTGGGCAGGCGCGGAGTCCGCGGCGAAGGGCGGATCAACGCGCGGACGGGAGTCCCGATGGCGGAGAATTGGCGAATCAACGCGCGCCCGATGAAGCCGGTCGAGCCTGTGATGAGGATCATGGATGGGATTATAGCAGAGGTGGAAAATGGGAACAAAAAGTCCCGTAACAGCGGGATTCTGTGGGCGCTAACGCGAAGCGCTCGAACCTCTGAAAAAACAAAAGTCCCGCTTTCGCAGGACTCTGTGGGCGCTAACAGCTTTCCATCTTTCGGCTGGAATTGCAGTGGACAAACGTAATGAATTATAGCGGCTTTGTTTGAAAGCTCTATCTTCTCGACAAACTGTGAAATGATTTTCTTTGCTGTCGGCATATCGCCGCTCTCAATAGCCGCATCAAGCTGCGCGCGAATTTCAGCAAATACGAGGGCAAGCGCTTCCGTTGTAATCTGTGGGATTTCTGTATCGCACCGAGCCTTCAATGTTTTTATCTTCTTTTCAAGTTCGGACTTTTCGCGCTTGTGATTTATCAATCGAGTTTTGATCTCTTCGATGTCACCTGTACTCTCTGCCAGTTCCAACAGGCGGGTAACAGATCGATCCACATTGACAAGCGCCTTTGTCGCCTTTCCGATTTCTTTGTCTAACTCGCCGGTATTCGTCATCTGCTGTTGAATATCGGCTACCCATGATTCTATAAATTCATCGGATAGGATTCGATTTCGGATCGCATCCAAGATAACCCGCTCAGCCTTTCGCGCGTTGACCTTGCGTGCTTGGGTACAGTCCTGATACCCGCGCTGCCGATCTCGCTTGCCGCAGACATAACAGCGGTAATCTTTGGCAGTGTGCAATACCATTGCTGCATTGCAATAGGCGCACCGCGCCAAGCCTGCTAAAAGCGAAGGGTAGCGAATTCGCTTATGATGATATTGCGAGTCGCGTTCCTTTTCAACGGTCCGTACGGCTTCCCACAAATCCCAGGTAATTAGCGGTTCATGGTGATCGGGAATTTCAAGATCGCCAGCCTTCCCAATGCCTAAATAGCTCTTATTTCTAAAGTGACTGACCCACGATCCTTTATTGGTATACACCTTGCCACCAGTCGCTTTGATAATTTCTGTGTAACCCTTTCCCTGGGCGCGCATCTCCCAGGCAAGCTGCACCAGCGGCCCGAGCTCGTCATCAATTTCCCATTTGATTCCCTCGCGCTCTTTACCGTTGCGTCGAAAGCCAGCAGGTACTTTTACAATTTTGTAGCCTTTGGGTGCTTGTCCTCCATTGCAATAACCGGCTTTGACTCTTTCAGCTGTGGCACGCTTGATATTCTTTCCCATGTCTTCAGAATACTTCTCGTGAGTGTATGCTGCCACTGTGAAAAGCAGATACCCTGATATTCCTTCAGGGAAGTGTTCTGTTAGGGAATGAACAATCAAGCCTTCGTCAAGCAGGGTATAAAAATGCCTGCTTGCCTGGGTCAAATTGCGCGCAAACCGTGAGATAGACCAAACCAATAAACCGTGAGGGCGTCTCTCTTTGGGTGCTCTCATTACGTCTTCAATCATCTGTAAAAAGATTTTTCTGTTTTTCGTTTTGCGCCCGCTTGCGGTTTCTGTGTAGACCTGCACTAATGTGAGTCCATGCTCATTGCAATACTTCCTGATAACTCTTTCCTGTTGACCGATGGACTCACCTTGGTTTGCCCCTCCACTGTCTCTGCAATAGGCAATAACTATGCTGCCGGCGGCTAAGGTCTTTGGAGGAGGATATATATAATCGTCGCTCATTGTCTCACCTTCCTTTTGGTACGATTTGACCGTCTTTCACTTCAAGTTTGCCTTGCTCTATCATCTGTTTGATCAACTCAGCCATATCGCAGGCAAGCATCACCGGCGCAGTTTGCTGTGCTGCGGAAAGGTCACTATAAGTCTCTTTGACCTCAATGTCGGGTGATGTCCTTGCCATTGGTTTTGTCCTTTCTGTAGATTTTGAACTTGTTTCTATGCCATCGCCAATAAACAGCTATCAAGTTCATCGCGTAAATAAAATGCTTCAATGGTATTGTCAGGGTTACGCCTATACTTTCCTCGTATCGTTGCTGGATTTACGCCTGCCTGCCATGTTATGAAGATTGGTGCGTCGGGTCTTATGGCGCTTTCGATCAGGCTGTAGAGATTCCCTCCGCTCTTATGAAAGTCAGTCAAATCCTTGTCGCCTTTTCGCAATGCAGGGACCTGTAACCGTTGTGCGTCATGGAGCCAGGTCAAATCATCACCGCCAAGTTTGCCCGCTTCGTCGGCATCGTATGCAATCAAAAACGAGGATGGGCGCAATAGATAAATGCCCCAAGTTGCAAGGTTGAGTTTATTGGTTGAAGCCCCCAGAGTGATGACGCTTGCCAGGTCTTTGACCTCCTGCTTCAGCAAGAGCGCGTCAAATTCACCTTCACAAAAAACAGCGGGACGGTCGACAGTGATGAAGTCGGCAAGGTATAAGGATGCTGATTTGTTGCCTCTCACGCCTCTGTATTTGTCTTTGGGGTCGGCTGGGTTGTGAATGCGGATCTTCAAATACCATGCTTTGCTCGCTATAACTCCAGGTATCAAAATGCCCTTGTGAATATAGATGGGTTCAGAGTCATCGTTCGGCGTTCCCCAGGCTTCTGGCTTCTCACTGTAGCTCTGGGGGATATAACCCAGTTTTGCTGTGCGGATGGTTTCATCGCACAAGCCACGAGTGCGCAACCATGCAAGAGCCTTTGAACCACGTGCATCCCACAAAACAGCCTGGGCGCGATCAACGAGCTGTAAAGCCCGCGCCTGCCATGATTCAGACGGTGGATTGTCGGGTAGCTGCAAAGGCGGGTCCTGCCTGGGGTGGGGAGCAAGGTCAATGCTTCCGCCCATCGTTTCAAGAGCCTGTTTGAATGTGCAATCCTCGCGCCGCATGACGTAATCAATCGATGTCTTGTACCCATCATTTGCACAATGGCGGCAATGCCATCTCCAGCCATTTGATTTCTGGGTGAGATTGAAACGGTCACGCCCGCCACAAAATGGACATGCGCCAATGTAAAAGGCGCCAGACTTTTTCAGTTTGGTATCTCCCTGGGCAAGTCCCAAAAGGTCAAAGGTTTGATTTATGTCTTGTGCGTTCATTTTTCACCTTGCAAACGGTCAAAATTATGTGCTGTTCAAAAACCTGTAGCACCCGTGCAACGTGTTACGTGTTTCGAGTTATTACACGCAATAAAACCCGTAACACGTAACATGTTGCAATCTGCAACGGGTTTTTTATGACTTCCTGGTCACATTCACATAAAGGCGTCTTGTTGCGGGTCCTCGCTCTCCTCTGATTTCTTTTTCGACCAGGATGCTGTCTGCAATGAGTTGTTCCAGGACCATATTCAGCCTTTCACGCTTTATCCCTGTCTGCATGTGGAAGTCAATCGCAATCTCACGGCGGGAATTTCGCGTTGAAGTTTGCAAGCGGCTGATAATCTTTGAAACAAGTTCATCCTCTTCGGTTTCAACTGGAAGGCTTGCATCTTCGATGATTCGATGAAGGCTTGCCCGATAGCCCTCGATCATTTCCTGCGCCCTAAACCAATGAGCAGGATGAATTACAAGCGGGTTACCTTTTGCAGTCCTTACCCAGTCGCTTGCCGCCAAGAGCATGGCGATCTTGATCGCTTTTTCGTGCATACGCCCATAGCTGGGATGAAGCCTTTCGGGTACGTTCTTTTTGCTTATGATGTCAAACATCGCTTCGTGATATTTGTCCCAGTGGGTCTTGACTTCAGGTGTCACCTTTGCTTCGACCGCGGGCGGTGGCGGCGTTGGTCCAAGGGCATTTTCCTTTGGTGCTTCGAGACGTTCAAACGCCAGCTTGTTCACATGCTTTGCAAGTTCTGGAGGAACTGGAAACGCATCAGGGTAAAAGACTCTGACGGGAGCAGTATCAGGTGTCACCATCAGGAATCGTGCAAAAAGACCACTGCCCCAATAATCGGGTGTCTTCAAGTGCGGACGCAAAGCGGCGGGTGTGGTAGGTCCGCAAATGGTCAGGTAGGCATTCCGTACGGTCTCACGTCCTCGGATTTGAGTGGATACCTTTATCTTTTGTTCGCATTCGTAAAGCCTCAACACAATCGGCAGCAGCTCCGCCAGGTGCTTTTGTTGAAACTGTGAAAGCAGGCGTGCGGCTTCGTCGATCCACCAGGCGCGCTGCCCTGCGAACAGCCTTTCCTTTTGCCATTCGTCTTTGTCATCCTGCGCCCAATCCTTGAAATTCTCTTGCGGACGGTTCGACAATTCAGTAATCAGGCTTTGTGGGGTTACACCGTCGGGCAAAAGCAGGTGAGATAAGCCAGCCATTTCAAGAACCTTCATCGCGGATTTATAGCCAGTTGTTTTTGTGTAAAGCGTTGAAGGCGCGGTGAGCAGGATATACAGGTTCGGATAAATGGCGCTTGTCCCTGCGCTGACATAGACACGCCGCGCAATGGCAGTGGAGAGGATCGCCAGGGCGTATGTTTGGTGAAAGAGCGGCGGTGACATCGGAGCATCTTTCATGGCAAATACCATGTAATCATCAACGAACTTGCCGGCTTTCCTGCCCTGCTTTATTTCAGAGTCCGCTAGGCGCGCGACCCTCGGCAACTCTGGCATGGCGCTGCTGTAGGCAAGGTATTCGGCAACCGAATCGCCTTCGCCATTATTTGCGCCCTTGGCGTCGGCGTCTTTCCCACTCAATCTTTCGCGTAAAAGCTCGTGATATTCACGCGTCAATTTCTCCCGCATTTCAGCGGGCAAAAACTCCATGGACTTGTAAAATTTTTCTTGTCCTTCAACAAGCGCGGGGGTATAATCTCCCTGCGTTGTTGTTTCGGGAGCAGCTGCTCCCGCACGTGCCTCAGGTTCTTGCCCTGGGGCATTTTGTTTCCTGCTTTGCGTTGTCATTTCCGTGTTCCTTTCTGAAAAGTCATTGGTGTATCGGTTTGGTGTATCGGTATTGCACCGTCACGGCTTTGACCGTGTCGGTTTTACTTCTTTTCCGTTGGGGGTATCCTGAAAGTGGCGTTCCCGTGTAATTCCAGGATTTACGCCCCATCTACCTAGGGGTGGGGTTCTTGTGGACCCTCAATATTCTGTGATAGTGCGGCGGGGTGAAGTCACAGTAAAGAGCATTTCAAGATTCCATAAGAAAAAAGCAGGGCGGGTTTACGAGTGATCCTGTAGATGCGATTTCTCAGGGCACTTTCTGGCAGAATTTTTCGACGTTTTTGTAGAGTTGCTCAGCATTCGAAGCCCTCCTACTGCGGGCACTCCCTGTCTTGCAGAAGTGAAATCCCCCCTCCCCTCCCTACGCCCTGCCTCGCTACTGCCGCACCAGGTTGGGCGCACGCAAAATATCCACTGTGGGGTAGGGGAATTATTGGCGGTTGACATGTCGGATCGCGATTATTGACGGCTAAGAATGACGCGCCCGGGTGGGTCCACAATGCAGCCGCTGCCATCCTCAAAACAGTCCCATTTGCCGATAGGCTTCACTATCGGAAGTAATCTATCGGTAGCAATCCGACAGCATTATTCAGTTGGTAAGGTTCAGTCTTGCACCATGATGACGGGTCTCTGAGTGTGTGTGATGTGTGTTAAAAGACACACACATCACACACTGCCAGCCCCTACCCCATCGCCACATCACACAGAAAAGGCGTTTTCTGCCATGCCCGCGAGAATGCGGCAAAAGGCGAATTATGGGAATTTCTTTTCTAACGAAAAAACAGGATAAAGACTTTTTGTGTTTTCACCGCGCCGCACTATCACAGACATGCGGCTTCGATGTTCATCCTTTCTTCTTCCCGTTCCCTTTCGCGCTCTTCTTCCTCAGCGCGTTCCCGTTCGATCTGCTTGCGCTCTTCCTCAGCGGCTTTCTTTCGCCTTCGAGCTGAACGATAGACCAAACGCAAAGCCTTATAGCGCGGTGCGAAAATCCCGCGCAAACATGACTCACAGATAACAAAATCCTGGTCTATAAAAAGTTCATCAACTTCAGCAAGGTTGCCGGTGATGTCTACTTTGTCAACATCGCTGCATCCAACGACGCTGATATATTCCGCCTTTTCCTGGGCATAACCTATAGCACCCGCCTGCCAGTTGAAAGGCTTTTCACAATTCGCACATTTTTCCACATCAAAATCAATGACGGGCTTGAAGCGACTTGGATAATCGAGTATCTTTTGCCACACCTCATCACTGGATTTGTCAAAATACTTGACCACCCCACTCCAAAGTTCAAGCGCATGTTTTTGCAACTCATCCATGATGTTATAGTTGTAGTTGCTGCCGTATGACTGCGCACCTGTCTCAGGGTCTGTGTAAATGTTTGAGACTGTCACATAATCGCTTTGTTGGTAGGTAATCGTGCTGCGCTTTCCCCTTGCGGGTCTTGGATGCACTTCTTGCCTTGGATCGGGTGCGCGTTTTTGCAGATACTTCAATGCCATAGCAAAAGACCATGAATAACGGACTTGCAGCCATGCAAGCACATCACCCGATTCAACCTTCGCTCCTGGGCGCGTGATCTCGTAGGTTTGCATTCGCGTATTTACCGCCAAGCCCGACGCGCTCCGCAAGATGTCAGGGCTTTTAGGATCAGCCTCGAAGCGTTCCCCAGCCTCTTGCATCACCAATTCAAGGCGATGTTTTGCTTTCAGGTCTTTGATCTCTTTGGGCGTCATTTTTTTATTCATCGGCTTCCTCTTTCAACTCGTAGATTTTCGCGCCCTTCGAGCCGACTATGAAAACGATCTCCCTTGTTCCTTCAAGGGCCGCAATTCCATCCCGTATGTTTTGATCGCTCAAACTTGAATCAATGCGTTTTGCTTCGCTTCGTAAGTTGGTGTGATTCAACTTCCCCTTTTCCTGCAAGGCTCGAAGTACCGCGTCATGCGCGCGAGCGGCTACACTTCTGTAAGCAATCCGCCAAAAACGCGCCAATGTCAGATCTAAATTGTCATCCTGTTCATAAGAAAAAGTTGCGGATATGTTCGGTGCATCGGGACCTCTCACAGCTACCGGCTTTATGGTCACCTGGTTTTTGTCGCTTTGGTCACGTTCCACCATGAAAGCCGCGTCACATCCCGCAAGGATCGCACCGCTGCCTCTTAGCATGTCTTCAAGCAATCCCCCATCTTTGCCCGCTCCCTTTTTGGCATGATGAATCAGGATGATTGCCACATTACAGACTTCAGAGATTTGCCGAATTGCGCCCATGACCTGAGAAGCCAAGGCGGAATTTTCGTCTATCGTTCCAAAGACTTGGCTCAGGTGATCGATCGTCAATACAGAGATATTCCCCAATGCCTTTATACGCTCGATCATTGCGGGGATATTTTCAGGCTTGCTCAGGTCCAGCCACGGATCGGGCATACTGTATGCCATAAAAGCGCCACGTGATGGAGCCGCACCCAATGCTTTCCCAAATGCCTTCATGCGGCGTTTGAGCAGGCGCGCTCCGTTTTCCAAATCCACCCACACCACACGCGCCGACCGTACTTCAATTCCGTCATTCCCGCCTGGGCTTATCATCCAATTCAAGCCGCTTGCAATGTGATGACACATATCCAAAACAACAAGAGTCTTTTTATGCTTTGGTCTGCCAAAGAAGACAACCACCGAGGGGCGCGGCAGGAAATATTTCACTACCCATTCAATAGGCGGGATGTCTTCGTTCATCACGTCTGCCAGGTCGAATGGCTGCCAGCCTGAAGACAAGGAAAGCGAAGAAAGGTCGACTCTTACATCCGCGTTGAAAATTTCAGGCTGCAAAACCATATCCAAGCCGCGCGCGGTAAGTTCAGCATTGAGGCGGCTTTTGCGTTTTTCCTTGTCTCTCCCCTCTCCCAACACTGATAACACAATCTCGAAGAGAGGCGAGCCGCTCAGTCGCTTCACATCCTCAGCAGTCGGATCACTTGCCCCATAATCGGTCAAACGTTTGAGGACATGCGCTGCATATTTCAAAGTGGTTGTGTTGGTCTCTTCGGGTATCATTTCAACTACTGTTTTTCTTCTTTGAGTCAATCACCGGACAACCAGATAAAACCCATTCGCGGATTTTGATCATGTCTATCCTGCTCATGACCATCTCAAACAAAAATTGCGCATCCTTTGAAAGCAGCCACTCTCTTGCCCAGGCTCGTTTTCTAGGGTCTGGATTACTTCTCGCATCCTCAATGGCGTAGATCAATACGGATGACGCAAGATGGAACCAAGCTTCTTGAACCGTTGCAGGCGAATGGTTATAGCTTTTTGCCTGCCCACCCTTTGGGCGTCCCATTATTCCTGAGCCGTGCCGACTTTGCCGTCGCCTTCCATTGAAGGCTGAGTGATTTCAGCGGTAACAGCGAGCGCCGGCTTTATGACCTCTATAAGTCCCTGCCTCTGTAATTCCACGCGAATAATAAGAGCAGCCTGCGCGCGCGGGTGTCTAAGCTCCTTCCCTGCCAGAGCAATCAAGGCTTCTCTTTCTTGGTTGGTCAAATTGACAGTGATTCGTGTCATAGTCTCACTCCATACTTAACAAAAAATTGACGGCTATTCATGCCGCCAATTTGACCAAAGGTTATTTTGCTAGACTAGTTCATAAAGATAATCTAGAGTTAATCAATGTTGATTGTATTTTTCCCACTCTCGCAGATATTTTGATCTTTCTTTTGCGCCTTTTGGTATCCCTGCGTGTGGATGTCTCTCTCGTAAATCGGAAAGATAGTTTGAAAAAGTCGTTTCACCAATTGGAATTTCTTTCGCTATTTCCGCTCCGCTCATATCAGTGGTACACCACAACCGGACCATTTTCACCATGTCTTCATTCTCCTCAGGCATGAGTTCCCAGGGTTTTTTGATTGTAGATGTTTCCTGCTTTTGTTTTTCCTCTTTTACCTCTCCCTTGTCAATCTTTTTCATTTCTAATTTCTGATACAAATCTTCAAACTCCTTTTTATATCCTCCACCTTTGATTGCAGTTCCTTTGTTTTGCATATATGCCCATAAAGCAAGAAAAGTCCACACGGCTTTTGTGTCCTTCCAGATATATACACTCAGGTCACATCCATAATTCTTTTCAGTGAAAGTAATATTAAAACCATTGAATTGTATGTAGTCGTTCCCTGGGCTAAACCGAATATTCCATGTGTCACAAGCCGTGCCGATCATCCGAATTGCGTTTGTAACATCAAGAATAAAGGATTGAGATGTCCATCTTATCTCGCCGTGTTCTTTGAGAACCTTCTCAAAAGCTGAAAACATTCTTGCACCTCCATGCTATGCCTTCTTGCGCGTTCCCTTCGGGCGCCCAGGTCCTGGAATTTTCATAAGCGCTTCGATGTCTTTTTCAGTGAGGATGTAGTCTGTGCCTATCTTTTGCCCGATGCCGTGAGTCCTTATAAGCATTCGCACGGTGACAACAGACTTGCCGAGCTTGGACGCCACTTCCTTTGTGGTGTAGAGTTTTTCGTTCATTCACTACCTCGCATCACTTTTTCAAATTCAAAGCATCCAAAATCGACCGCAAAAAATCACCGGTCATGTCTGCGAAGGAATCTATGAGTTCCCTCAGACGCCGGTGATTTACATGCGCCTGCCAAATTCGGGCAAGAATGGCAAGCAGGATCAAACCTAGCAGGATGTTGGTAATGGTGTTCATTATGTTGCCTTTCGGGTGGTGAGTAGGATTCCGTCACCAATATCCATAACTGGGCGATGTTGGCGGTCGGCTTGTTCAAATGTCTGGAAAGCTGAAATTGTGCGTCCCTTTTCAGCTTCAATATATGCCATAACTGCAAGGACGTGAGAGCAGCCACAGCGACCGTTATTATCTGCCGGCCTATATTTTGCCCAGTCGCATGTGCAGGAAGCGCCATTTTCCAAAACAGTGATGAAATACTGTTTTCCAGTGTGTCCACTTGCCACGGTGTAGGAGGTGGTGCCGGTCTGCTTTACTTCGTGTGACTTGCTCTTTTGTTTCAGGTCGTTTGTGTGTCTCATGTCTTTTTCCTTTTCTTATCTTGATAGAAATTATATCGCATACGATGTAATTTGTCAAGGGGGAATTTATTGTTGAGGGTGGAGTTCTTGCGGACCTTTGATACTCTGTGGTAGTAAGGCGGGGCGAGGTCACAGCAACGAACATTTCAAAATTCCATAAGAAAAAGCAGGGCGGGTTTACGAGTGATCCTGTAGATGCGATTTCTCAAGGCATTTTCTGGCAGAATTTTTCGACGTTTTTGTAGAGTTGCTCAGCATTTGAAGCCCTCCTACCGCGGGCACTCCCTCTATTGCAGAAGTGAAATCCCCCCTCCCCTCCCTTATTGCTATAGTAAGGAGAAACAGCAAAGCACATTTGTTCTATTTTCACGCTAAGCCCCTCAAAAGGTGGTGGAAAAATTGAGGTCACCAAAATTTTTTCTCCCGTCCCCCGTAGCCCTCACAATGCCCGTGTTGGTACGTGTCCATTGTGAGGGCTGGATATGCGCCAAAGGTGTGACGGTCAATCCGTCACGAGATTTCAACATCTGCGGGCATTCTGGCGCGCTGTTCACGGCGCAATTCATAGGCACGCTGTTTATGGGACGGATTGCAATAACGTTGGCTATAGTTTTCGGTCTCGAATTCCATCCCGCAAAACTGACACGTCCAGGTATAGTGCCGCTTTACCTGTGTCCGTTGCCGCTGAAGCCCGATAAAGGGACATGGGCAATATCAACCTCCTGGACTTCATGGGCGGTCTGTGCGGGTCCCTGCGGGCGGGTTGGGGTAGGTCCAGCCTGGGCGGGGGCTTCCTGCGGTCGGGTGTGTTGCCCAAGCCCAAGCGATTGCATATCTTGAAAGCGGGCTTCAAACTGCTTCGCCCATTGCTCTGCGATTTGCGGGGCAAGTCTGACGGCTATCTCTTCGCCGCGCCGCTCGATCTCTTTCAGGGCTTGATCTTCCAGGTGATCGCGCACGAATGACTCGCGCATGTGTTTTATTGTCTCAGGATCGAGCAGGTGAAATGCCACAGTTGCCAGAATGTTGACGGCTATCAATGCGCTCAGCCCAAGCAGGACGAGCCGAATCTCATCGGCTTGCAGTTTCTCGATCATGCCGCTGTTGGCTGATTGGTAAAGCGTGTCCATTGTGAACAGGGCAAACTCGCCAAGCATATCGAGAACGGTCATAATCCCTGCGGTCACTTTCTGCCCTATGCCTTCGGCTTTGAACATGAACAGCATCAACCAGGCGAGCATTCCGCCAGACGTGGCCGCAAGTCCCAAGTAGCCGATAATGCGCTGGTCGGGCGGCAGTGTGGCGGTGATGAAGTCCAGGGAGCGGGAGGCGGCATAAATCAGCAATGCGCCGGCGATGACGTAAAACAAAATACTTGCAGTGCTTTTCCAAAATTGTTTCATTGGTTTACCTCACAGTAATTTTTATTGATCCATCCAGTGACGTTTTCAGCTTGAATGTAAAACCATTCGCCGCTTGTTTCCAGGATGGTGACGATCTCGCCTTTGTAAATCCAGGCGAGTACGGAAGTTGTACCGGGCGACGATCTCACGTTCAAAGATTCCGCCGTGATAGTGCAGGCAGTGGCGGTGAGTTGTGTCGCTGGTGGGGAAGGGGAGAAGATTGGGCGCGATTTGACTGCCTGCGCGGTTGGTGTATTGATCGCTGCCGGCGCATTCGTCAAAGTACAAGCCAGGGCGAGCAGGATAAACATCAAGAAAATTTTCCTCATAGACCTCCAATGTAGTAGAATCAAAAAAGGCATAAGTGCTTTTGTTTCACTTATGCCGCCTCAGTAGTAAGCCTTCATTCCTTCGCCGGGGATGAAGGCTCTTTTATATCTTTTGCGCCATCTTTGGGATTCAAAATCAAACCCTCTTCAATCATATATTTGGACATCTTACCAGCGAAGTAATCAAGTGCCGCCCAATATGTCTTTTCCTTTTCTGGCGGCAGCGACACGAACTCCACCGTGATTTCGGCTGTCCACTTTGCAAGCTTTTTATTGCCCGTCTTGCTCATATCTTTAGCACCTCCGTTTTGTGATCGGGCGGCTGTACACTTCATCAAGAAAATGTTTTGCCGCCTTGTATCGTTTTTGATTACGTAGGGTTTGCCAGTGTGTCAGGTCCCTTGGTTTCAATCGCTTTAGCAAGCGCGAAAAGTTTGCGCTGGGCTTATCGCCGCAAGCTGGGCAGGTCCGCGGTCCCAACAAAAGCGCCGTACGTATCTCCACATCCGAAATGTCACGCCGGCCGACCGCGTAATCTCTCCACGTCAGATGGGGGAGATCCACGCCATAGAGCAAATTCAATTCTTGAGCCGCCGACCTCCACGAGCGGGTTTTACGGTGGGTTTTTCTAACAAGTTGGGGCGTACATCGTCTTTTCATTTTGCGCCTCGTTTTGAAGGCGTAGCATCGCGCTACGTACTAGGATATTCTTGGGTTGACAGCCCCGCATATCACCCTTTTGAATCCTGCGACCTTTGGAGTAAAGCCAGCCAAAAAGCGAAGCCGGATGTAATGCCAATATTTTTGCCAGGGCTTGGAAATCATCCATTCAACGTTTGACGGGCATTTACACTTGCCCTTCAAGGCAAATGCGCGCATCTTTACAAACATCAGAACATCGTCGAGGTCCTCCGTCGAGAGTTCCTTCATCAATCTTTCGTAAACCTTCCATTCTTTTTCGTCCATAATTTTTCTCCGTTCAATCCATGCCCAGGGACACGCCATCATTGTCGGCTTGCCCTCGGTTGATATATCGGGCTGCGCTTTGTGGGCTATCCCATCCGCCCCAGGACATAAGCGCCGCCAGGCTTACGTTCGGATCGCTGCCCGCTTTGGTTGCGCCATAGTGTCTGCAATCATGCGGACTGAGATTGTCGATCCCAACAGCGCGCCCCAATTGATTTACCCTTTCGCAGATCGCGCGGGTGGTCAGTCCCTTGCCGGGGATAAGCATCCCACTCTTGCTGCTTGCCAAAAGCAAAACGCCGCTTTGTGTCTGGTTTTCATGGCTGAGATATTCATCCAAAAGACGCCAGGCGCGCCCGCGCAAATTATGGCGTGAGGTCTTGCCCGTCTTACATCTGTAAAAGGTCATCTGCCTTGTCTCTCGGTCGATGTTCTCGATCCGCAGATCGGCAACCTCTGAAACGCGCAAACCATGATCGAGCAGTAGACACATGAGAAGCACATCCCGCCGCGCTTGAGGTGTCTCATTGCGGACCTTACACAAGGCGCGGGCTTGCTCTTCGGTGATCGTCGTTGCAGTGCCCTTCTTTGCCCCCAGGCGAGTCGCTACACCCTGCTTTTCTCGTTTGGAGTCCTGGTCTATGGATTCCTTGCGTGTGAAGCCCCTCAGCGCACGCAGGCGGATAATCTCGCCGTCGGGGATGACGCCTGCCGCGTTTGCCAGCGACATGTAAACCTTGACAGTGGATACGCGGTCATTGGTTGTTTTGACGCTGTAGCCATGCTGTAAAAGCCAGGCTTGAAAGGTTTGCACAAGCCCCCAGGTAATGCCCTGCCACGCCCTTGGATTGGCATACAAATCAGGTACGCCAATTCCCGCACCGCGCATGAACTGGGCGAAGAGGGAAAGCGCCGCGCGTTGTGACCGCTGGGTATTGATCGGGCGTCGGTTCTGATAGGTTGCGAAGGTAGCCCGCTCTGCTGCCGCGTTTGCCTGTCTGCCAAATTCGACGATTTGTTTTTGCGAAAGTGAAACTATCGCAATACCTTTTTGTTTGATCTTCTTTTTCATTCGACCTCCAAAATCTTCATCCACAATGGATAAAATCATTCGTTTCCCCCTCAAAATTTTTGCCGCACTGTCACTCCCCGCGCTTTAAGTCACGCGGTACACGACGGCGGTTATTCGGTTGGTAATGTACTGGCACTTTGAGAGTGTCAGTACATTCTAAAAAATAAGCCCTTTGTCGGGCTATATACTGACACTTTGACAGTATCAGTATAAATCTAAAAAAAGCATTCGTCAAGCGGCAAATGCTTTCTATTTCAGGCTTCGTCTAGGGTCGTTCTTGCTCATGCCTTTTGTCTTTTCAAGATATTCTTTTACAGCCTTTTTAGGTATCAACAAAGAACGCCCAAATTTTATGCCTTCGATTTTTTTCTTATAAACCAAATGACGAACAGACATAACAGTAAAGCCTAATTCTTTAGCGGCTTCCTCGGTCGTCATAAACTCTGCAAGGTCTGGCATGGTTTTTCTGTGGGTGGGTGTAAATAAAGTCATGGCAGATTACTCCATTTCTATTTGAAGAGATAGCCGCAATCCGCCGATAAAAAGAGTGGGCGCTAAGGGACTCGAACCCCTGACCTTCTCGGTGTAAACGAGACGCTCTAACCAACTGAGCTAAGCGCCCAACATTTCAGCATTATAGCATGGGATCGATAAAACGGAGGATTTTTTCTGCCTGCGTTATAATCACTTTATAAACAGGAGAGAACCCATGACTGAACCCAAACCACTTAATTGGACTCCAACACCCGGCATCGGCTATTCCGTCATCCGACGCGGCGATGGCGGCATGACCCTGACATTTACCGACCTGTCGGATGCCACCCTTGCCCACTGGCATGAGTTTGCGCTGGAGCATCTGCTCGGCGCCGACCGACGTACGCGCAACCTGTACGACCTGCGCGCCGTGAAGGAAATCCCTGAGAAAGCCGTACGCATGGCAGTGGACGCGAACAGCGACCCCTCGGCGCGGAACATCCGCGTGGCGGTGGTGGTGGCTGACCAATCCGTCGCGGATGCAATCATCAAGGTGGCGGCGCTGGCGGAGGCGGGTCTGGCTTCGGCGTTGAAGATTTTTACCGACATCAACGAAGCCGAGGCATGGCTGGGTCGTTCGTTGGATCAAATTTAATAAAAGACCTGACAGGTTTTCAGAAACCTGTCAGGTCTGTGGTTGGTAATTTTCATGAAATCACCTTCCTTGCAGATCGGGAGTTTTACATTCAACTGGGGTTCCCGCACGTACGTGATGGGAATCCTGAATGTTACTCCCGATAGTTTTTCCGGCGACGGCATTATCGCCAAAGGGGATGTGGTCAACGCCGCAGTGAATCAGGCGCGGGATTTTCTCGCCAACGGCGCGGATATTCTCGACGTAGGGGGCGAGTCCTCCCGCCCCGGCTCCGCACCCGTCAACGCCGGCGAAGAGTTGGAGCGTGTGATCCCCGTCATTCAGGCGCTGCGTCAAAACTTTCCCGAAGCAATCATCTCAATCGACACGTACAAGTCGCGGGTCGCGGAGGAAGCGCTCAAGGCTGGCGCGCACATCGTCAACGACGTGTGGGGACTTCGCGCCGATGACCAACTTGCATTCGTCGCAAAGAAATATAACGCGCCCGTGATATTGATGCACAACCGCAGCAACCCCGTCAGCGTGGAAGTGCGCGAGAAGTTGGGCAATGCCTACGTCGGCGCGGAATATCAAAACCTGATCGACGACGTTAAACGGGAATTGCTCGACTGCGCGGCGATTGCAAAAAAAGCTCAAATCGCTGATTCGCTCATTATCCTGGATCCAGGCATCGGGTTTGGCAAAACGCGGGAACACAACCTGGAACTGGTCAATCGGCTGGATCAAATCCGCGAGTTGGGATATCCCATTTTGCTTGGCGCCTCCCGCAAATCGTTCATCGGTTTCACCCTCGACCTGCCCGCCGACCAGCGAGTCGAAGGCACAGCGGCGACGGTGGCGGTGGGAATCGCACGCGGCGCGGACATCATCCGCGTGCATGACGTGAAGGAAATGGCGCGTGTGGCGAAGATGACGGATGCGATTGTGAGAAGTTGAGGGCAATATGCAGGAAGATTACGCAAAGGAACTCCTCCGCTCTGGAATTATCGAGGCAAAGGCTGGAAGCAAAGAGTCCGCCCGCCGCTATCTTGACCGCGCCATTTACATGTCTGGCTCGCATGACGTGCTGGCTGAGGCATGGTTTTGGATGGGTGAAGTCACCGACGACCCCGCTGAAAAGCGCAAGGCGTTGGAAAATTGTATCGCCCACGACATGCGACATTCGCGGGCGCGACGCGCGCTGGCGCTGGTGGACGGCAAGCTCAAAGCGGACGAGGTGGTCAACCCCGATAAATTGCCCCCCGCTCCCAACGGACAGCGGACAGCCGATGCGGACAGATTCATGTGCCCCAAGTGCGGCGGACGCATGTCGTTCGCGCCCGATGGTCAGACTCTCGTCTGCGATTATTGCACACGCGGACAGGCGCTTGGGTTCAAGTCCGAGGAAGTTGAGGAGAAGGATTTCATCGTCGCCATGGCAACCGCGCGCGGACACGGCAAGCCATTGCAGGAACAGGTCTTCCATTGCAAAGGCTGCGGCGCGGAATTTATTTTGCCTCCAAAGAAGATTTCATCGTCCTGCGCCTACTGTGCCTCGCCGCACGTGGTCAGCCTGGAAAAGACAAAGGACCTGCTCGCGCCCGACGGCATCATCCCGCACACCTTCAATCAAAGGCGGGCCACCAAACTGTTGATTGACTGGGTGGAGGGGAACGGTTTCAAGCCTGAAAAACAGGTGGAACTTCCGCGTGGGCTCTACCTCCCGCTCTGGACTTTCGACGTGGGCGGCGGGATCGATTACACCTACGAAATTGTCGAATCTGAGAATGAGATATTCGGCGGGCGCGGACAAACCCATGTCAGGCGCTTTTCAGACCAATACCCCGTGATGATCAACGACCTGCCGCTGCCCGCCTCGAAAAAACCGTCCGCTGTTTTTTTGCAGCTGATTGACTCCTTCGACATGGCATCCATCAAGCCGTATGATCCGCGTTTTCTTGCAGACTGGCCCGCCGAAATCTACGACGTGCCAATGGCGGATGCCTCGCTCGACGCGCGAAGTCAGGTCTACAAAAAATACAAGCGCGACCTGCCGTCATTGGTCAACAATTCGAATATCGTGCACACCTCGTCGGCGAACCTGGCGATTGACTCGTTCAAACTCAACCTGCTTCCCGTGTGGATGACCGAACTCCCCTTCGACGGGCGCGAACACCTGGTGCTGATCAACGGTCAGAACGGTGTGGTCTCCAGCGATATTTTGGACAGGACACAGAAGGACGAGGAAGGAAACGGCGGGCTGGTCAGCTTCCTTGCGGATTTGCTGGATGGTTGACGGCGACTTTTCTTTTATCTTCCTGTGCCTGTTTCGCGAAGTAGGCTGCCTGCACAATATGGAACAACTCACTCACACGCCGGTAGTGGAATAACTTTTCGATACGACGGTTCGAAAGATACATAACAGCCGTCAGGCAAAGGTCGATGAATATATAGACGAAATAATCCTGATGACTAAATCGCGTGAAAAAGAACGGACTCGAATAGCGAATCCCAATGGCAACGGCAAGAACGACAAGCGAAAGCCCGACAAAACGCATGGAAAGCGAAAACGCCGCCCACGCGCCAGCCATCAGGCGGATGTGACCCTCCTTTGACTCCAGCAGTCCGTTTAGTTCAGGACAATGTAAACGCACACTCATCTTCATCTTGTTGACAGTGGACTTTGACCTTTTTGTGATCTTGACCGGTTTTTTATCCACCCCCTTGTCAAGCCAGGTATTTCCAGCAGATGAGTCATCGTCATGTCCCCAGGTGACCAATTCACGGGTGAGGTGCTCATGTCCACGGCGGATCAGGTAATTGCGGAAATTAAAGTAGGGATATTTATCATTCCTGTCCTCCGGATTGTAGGGCCAGTCATCTGCGGACAGGTTTGTCCCCATCTTTTTTTCCTCGGCGATGACGTGTCTTGCACTGATTCTATCGAGCTCATCTGGCGATGATAAACGCAGGATGTATCCAAGCACGTAGGCAAAGACCACAAGAGAGATTATGGCAATGATTACGACATTCGGGGCAACGGATGACGGATCGAAGGATACATCGGAAATGTCCATGATGAGCGAAAGCATGGGCGCAAGGAAGCCAAGTCCGCACATGGCAATCACCAAAATGCCGGGGACAATGACACCAAAGAAATCGACAGTCCCAACCCGAATGGTTTTTACAATATCATTCATGACTTGCTCCTTTGTTTGTGCTGGAGACATTGTACACCACTTCACAAGCATGCATTTTCCATTGAATCGCCCGTTCGCGGAAGTTGTATCATTTGACCCAGGTTCCTTCAGCGGGACATTGCCGCGGCAAATCAATACGTCTGCAAAAGGCGACTGGGGACTCACTTCAAAAATATTCAGGTAAAATCATGCCCCGGCGAACGTGAAGGCATTTGCCATCTCCCATCGCGACAGACAAATCAATTTTGCATGAGGATTTTTAATGCTTCCGAAATTAAAGCTGCTGCCCATCGACCAATACAGGGGTGTAAACGACCTCGATCCAATCAAATATTATTACTGGCCCGTCTTTGGGAAAATGTACCGCCGGCGCGTGGAATTGGCGCTGGGCGAATGTACAGGCGGTGAACGCATCCTCGAAGTTGGGTTCGGGACGGGACTCGCCTTCCCAAACCTGCACGACATTTACAGGGAAATTCACGGCATCGACCTGACGGTGGACATCAAGGCAGTTGAATCCGTGTTCGAGCCGATGGGGATTCCGCTGTTCCTCGAAAAAGGCGACGTGCTGAAGATGCCGTACGAAGACGGCTTTTTCGACACCGTCTTGTTGATCAGTATTCTCGAACACCTGAAACCCTTCGAGCTGGAACAAGCCCTGGCGGAGGTGAAGCGCGTGCTCAAACCGGGCGGACAGATGGTGTACGGGACGCCCGTCGAAAAGCCTTTTATGGTATTCATGTTCAGCCTGCTGGGACACGACATCCGCCACGAACATTTTTCAACGGAGAAGGAGATCGCAACTGCGGCTTACAAGGCATTCGGCAAGGGGCATGTGATCGAAATGAAAAGCACACCGCCCATTGCGGGGGCGGTGTACACGGTGGGCAACTTTGTCAAATCATCTCAGCGGACGCGTTCGTAGATCAGGATATCCGGGTTGACCGCGGTAACCGCCACATTTGGCAGCCAGGGCGGCAGGCGGTAGGTAAATTTCTTTACCAGACGGAAATTGGTGTTTTCCCCCGCCAACAGATGTTTGAAGAAATTACATTCCACCGGGTTGGTCACGCACACCGACTCGGTGTAAAACCGCCAATAGGTATAGCTGTCAACGACGAAATAATCCGTGTCCCGATCCAGCAAGCCTTGTTCCCCCAGATTGTACTCATAGCGTCCCCCGGTTGGGACAACGTCAGTGGGGTATTTGACGAAGTAAATGGGGTAGTTATGCGCCCTGGAAAAACGTCTCTTTTTTATTGCGGGCGGATACAACGTATATTCGATGCTCTTCTGATAGCCTGGGATTGTTTCGATATATTCGCCGGCAGGGATGCGCGAGTCGTTCAAAAAGAGCAGTGAAATACTCACGAGACGAAGGGCGGAATAACCGATTCCAATAACCAGCAAGGCAAGGATCACAGGTTGCACAAACTTCCATCCCCGTCCTCTGGCAAATTCAACAAGTTCTTCGATAAAGAATGCGCTCAGAATCGCTAAAAACGGGACAAAGGGAATGAAATACCGCTCGATGTAGTTGATGGAAATCATGAACGGCAGGTCGAAAATGAGCACAGTCAGGATGAGGATGCCCACACCCTGTCCACGCCTGTCGTCGAGGGGTGTCCTGCCCATTCTCCACAGAATCCATCGCACCGCAAACCAAAGCAAGGCAGGGATAAAAAGATAATAGGCAAATGTGCCGACGGCGTTCTCCAGCACCGCCCACTGACCAAACAATCCAATCTTCGCCCCGGAGTTAAACCCATACTGCGGATAATTTTGAAGGGCGGGAATCACATGAGAAAAATAATAAACCGGCGCAAGCAGGGACTTGGGCGTGCCGAGCACGTATCCCAAATATGAAACCAATCCGCCGAGGAACATGTTCCCAATCATGGACAGCCACCGCGAGCGGATCTCCGCCCAATGCAGGATGAGGAAGGATACGACGGGCAGGAGGATCAGGCTTCCGCCGGTGAATTTACTCGAGGCTGCCAGTCCCACCACGAAGAAGGATGTGTATAACCAGGATTTCGTCCCGCTGTGTTGGTATTGGATAACCGAATACACACTCAAAATGGTGAACAATTGCAAATACAAGTCGTTGTGTGACAGACGTCCGTTTGCAGCCGCCACCCCACTCAGGACATACAGCAATCCAGCCAGGGCGGAGATTCTTTTCCGCGCGCCAATCAGTCGCGCCAGGTAATAGATCAACATGCCGCCCAGTCCACCCAAAAACGCCGCGAACACGCGCGCCGCAACGATGAATGCAAAGTCGGAAAAACCCATGCCATAGGTGACCAGTCCAATGCCATACATCACATACTTGGGCAGGGATGGGTAATTGAAGTCCGGCTCGGTCTCGTCAAAAATAATTTCTCCGCGCAAAGCGCTGGATGCTCGCCAGACCAGTTCATCCGGGTTCCACAAGGCGGGCGCGCCCCACTGCACGCCGGGCAGGGCAGCCAGCATGAAGAGCAGGAAAATCAAGAACGGAATGAGGACTTCGTGACGGGAAACAAAATTTGAAAAATTCTTCAACATCTTAAATGCTCCAGGGAATGATCCATCTGTTGCATTGTAATCGAACAGGGCGCATTGGCGTGGGGAAAGGAAATATTCAGGTAAAATCACCCCACCATGAATGTAACCCCACCGTTTGACGAAGCAGGCGTCAAGTATCAAGAGACCCGCATATCACATTGGAATAAAGTTGCCCAAAAACGCGACCGCTGGCGCGGCATGGGCGGATGGTATCACCGTCGGCTTTCCGAAATTTACCGATACCTTGTCAATCCCAACCAGCGGGTGCTGGAAATCGGCTGCGGCGCAGGCGACCTGCTTGCCAGCCTGCAACCCTCCCGCGGCGTGGGCGTGGACTTTTCCCCGGAGATGATCTCACGCGCCCGGGAAAAACATCCCCAACTTGAATTCCATCAAATCGACGCGCACGACCTTTCCAGCCTCGAAGGTGAGTTCGATGTGGTCATTTTGTCCGATACGGTCAACGACCTTTGGGATGTACAGCGCGCCCTCGAACAGTTGCGCCGTTTTTGCAAACCGTACACGCGATTGATCCTCAACTTTTACAGCCATCTCTGGCAATTGCCGCTCGCCATTACCCAAAGCCTGAACCTCGCCGCGCCTATGCTCCGTCAGAACTGGCTTACCCCCGAAGACATCGACAACATGCTGCGCCTTGCCGGCTTCGAGCGCATCCGCTCCATGCAGGAAATCCTCGCGCCGCTTCCGCTTGGCGGACTGGCGAACCGCTACCTCGTCAAGCTGGGACTCTTCCGCAACCTCGCGCTTTCCAACCTCGTCGTCGCCCGCCCCGCCCCACAACCCTTCGGGCAGCCCAGCGTTTCGGTGGTCATCGCCGCGCGCAACGAGGCGGGGAACATCAAAAACATTTTCGAGCGCGTGCCAAAGATGGGAAGCCGGACGGAGATCGTCTTCGTCGAGGGACATTCACGCGACAGCACCTACGAGACCATCGAGCGGGAGATTCCGCTCCACCCATCGACCCCGAGCCTGCTCTTCCGCCAGCCGGGCATTGGCAAAGCTGATGCGATTCGACTCGGCTTCGAGAAGGCAACCGGCGACATCCTGATGATCCTTGACGCCGATCTGACCGTCCCGCCCGAAGACCTGCCGCGTTTTTACGATGCCATCGCTTCCGGCAAGGGTGAATTCATCAACGGGGTTCGCCTGGTCTACCCAATGGAAAAGGAAGCCATGCGCCTGTTCAACTTCATCGGCAACAAATTTTTCAGCATGGCTTTCTCCTGGCTTTTGGGACAGCCCATCAAAGATACCCTGTGCGGGACAAAAGTGATGTGGCGGGAGGACTATGCCAAGATTGCCGCCAACCGTTCCTACTTTGGAGACTTCGATCCCTTTGGCGACTTCGACCTGATCTTCGGCGCCGCCAAGCTGAACCTCAAGATCGTCGATCTCCCCATCCGCTATCGCGACCGTACCTACGGCACCACCAACATCTCACGCTGGAAACATGGTCTATTGCTTCTTCGGATGGTGGCGTTCGCCGCAAGAAGAATCAAGTTTGTTTAGTCTTTGTTTCCATAAATCAAAACAGCGCCCACTCTGACAACAGGTTGGAGCGCTGTTTTGATTCTATTTGCAAGCAGGGATAATCTGTGTTTCAGAGAAATACATTCTCTGTTCTCCATCCTTTTCGACAAGAATAAACCACAAATTTCCGTCGGGGGCAAAAAACAAGGTTACATCGGACGCATTGGGGAAGAACTCCGGAGGCATGGACATTGGAAAAATGATCCGCCCGTTGGATTGCCCCAGGATTTGAAACACCAGCCGTCCTTCGTCCGAGACTTTGTAGCCGACAGAATCGGTAAAGGATTCACCACCTTTGGCTTCGTAATAACGGGGATAGAGCGCCCTGCCCTGCGAGACGATCAACCGGTCCTTCTCGAAACAGGCGGGATCGATGTCTGAGTTTTTCCAGACATTGGACGCCATGATTTTGTCCAATGCTTCAGCCTGCTTAACGGGTGGATATCTTTCAGGGAACGCCATCTCGCTCAGCGGCAGGGATGCGCCAATCGCGAAAAATAAAACGCCGGCGACGAGATAGCTCTGCCACTTCCCGGTCAGCGGCTGTAGAGTTGGCTGGGATGTGTTGACTCCAAGCCATCTGGTGATGACCGACCGTCCGCGCTCCAGCGAGAAGAGGAAAACTCCCAGCAGGGCAAATAATCCGATCATGTAGTACAGGTAGATTGACCAATCCATCGTCAGCAAAAAGCGCTGTCCCGAAAGCAGGGCAATTGAAGTCCACAAATTGTAGAGCAGGTTGACAGCCAGGGGCAGAAGTCCCAGCCAGCCGTTTCTGTGCCAGGCAAGGCTTAATCCCAGCCCAAACAACAGGACATAAAAAGTCAACAGCATGGACTGTGATGCGGTGGGCGTGCCCTCCCATTTTTGCCAGAAGGGTTCGATGGGAGTCCAAAGCTCGCCAAAGTCCGTGAGGGAATTCCGCAGGGGAAGGAGCAGGATGTTGCTAACCCCGTGGTTGAGGAACGAGTTCGCAATCCCTTTTGCGATTCCCGCCGGGTTTTGTTTCAATGCCTGGGAGGCAAGGTCAGACAACCGCGCGTTGTATTCGGCGTTGGATTCGTCCGGCTGCGCCGTGATATCCACATCCACACCGTTCAACCGGTTATAGCGCAGGGCAAGGTTGGCAATCTGGGACTCTGGGTTGTCGAAGATCAACTGTCCCGTCATCCGCCAGTTCCGCCAAAGCCAGGGGCTGATCACCAGAAGCATCGTCACCGTTGTCAGCAAAGCTCCCTTGATGATCGGGATGAGTTTCTTCGGCTGGCTGAAAAAGGCAAACAACAACAGCATGGGAAAAGCCACCACCACCTGGGTGCGGATCAACATGGCGACGCCCAAAATCCCGCCGAGGATGAAGCTGGAAAAAGCGGGAAATTCCGACTTGATCCAGCGCATCCCGACCCAAAGGAATAGAATCAGGAACATGGCGGTTGGGATTTCGGCGAGGTACAGTTTCGAGTAGCTGATGTTGCCCGTAAACGGCGAAACGAGGTTGGAGGTGTAGTCGCGCAAAATCGCCAGCAGGGCAATGGAGATACCAATCGGACGCCCAAAGAACTCCCTGCCAAAGAGATACAGAAGAACGGGGAAGAATGCAAAGACCAGGGTTTGGAGCGTAATCACGCTGGCATAATTCTGTCCGGCAAAAACATGTGACAGAGCAAGGAACACAATGTACAGGGGGCGTTGGGGAATTTCGTTCTTTCCAAACCCGTTGCCGACCAAAACGGACTGGGCATATTCATCGTAGGTTTGCGCATCGCTGAAGGGATGGATTTCAAAGTTCGGCGCAATCGGCTCCAACGCGGATGAATTCGGCACGGTGGGCTGACTCAGCCAAATGGCGGCAGTTGCGATCCAGATCAATAGCGAAATCCAAAAATCCAGACGGGGGATGGTCAGTATCTTTTGGTTGGACTCGACAACGACCATCCCAACGCAAAACAAACAAGCCAGCAAAATCTGCCATTCGAGCAACGGCACGGCGGGCAAGCCGCGCGCCCAGTCACCCTTGTAGATTAGCGCGATTCCCATGCCCGTTTTGGAAATGTAAATTGTCGCGACTCCAAGCAACGCCAGAACAATCGCCAGCTTTGCCAGAAAGGATGTGAGGGCTTCTTTGTCTTCGATTTTTTCGCGCAAGGTCGAGAACAGAATCAGCGCGATGACTTCTGCAAAAACCACAGCCAACAGGTCGAGCAGGGGAGAGAGACGGTTGAGATATCCGACAACCCGAAAGATATCCCTGTCCGCGATGGATCGGAAAATGCCAAGGCAAATCAACAGGAAGAACGCGATTGCCGCAAAGAGAAAAACACGGTCTTTCACGGTTGGATTTTTGAACAAGTCCAACCTTCGAAACAGCCATTCGGATTTTCGGAAGAGGGAAAAGAGCAGGAATATATTAAGGAGGACCCAGTACAGCAAGGCTCCAGCCAAAACAATCTCCTCCACAGACAGGTCCTTTTGGGATGCCAGAAATTGTACAAATGCAAAAAGCCCGTGTATAGTCCACAAGCCGAAAAGGATATTCCAGCCGTTACGAACCGACAAGCCTGACGAAGCAGACATAAGATGCTCCAGAAATAGTTTTACTTCCCGCTCAACACATCTTGCAGGATCGATTGATATTGGTCCACAATTTTTTGAATATCAAAGTCACTTGCTTTTTCGACGCTCGCTTCACGAAAGCGCAACAGTTTTTCAGGATTGGATATCAACCCGCGAAGGGCGTTGGCGAAAGCGGGGACATCGTGCGCGTCGATTAGATAGCCGTTGCTTTCCCTGTCGACCAGATCCAGGAATCCGCCGATGTCGCTGGCGACGATTGCCAGTCCCGTTGCCAGAGCCTGCACACCGACAACTGGCAGCCCTTCGGATAGCGAAGGCATGAATAGGATGTCGCTTCTTGAAAAGCAATCCAGTACGACTTCAGGCGTCACCCAACCGGGCAGGTCGAAGCGTTCGCTCATGCCTGCTTCTTCGATTTTGCGTTTTACGTCTTCCAGCAAAGGTCCGTCGCCCAAAAGGGAACAATGCCAGTCCAGGTCTTTCAATTGGGTAAGAGTTTGCACGATGGCGAACGGATTTTTTTGTGGGACAAAACGTCCGGCAAAGACCAGCCTTGGAGGAGTCCCCACTTTTAGTTGTGAGGGGGTCAGATGGCTTACATCCGCCCCATTGTGGACGACCTGAACATTCACGGGATAATGTTTCAAAGCCAGCTGGCGTGTATGTTCACTGACCGCGATAACTTTTTTTGCGCGTTTCCAAATGGGATATGTAAAAGGCTTGATCCAGCGGAACCATTTCCCCGTTTTTTCCGGGACGCCGCCCGGCACGTCGCCCAGATGGGCGGTGAGAATGTAGGGAACACCTGTCAAGGCTGACAGTATCCATGCCAGCGCCCCCGATGGGACCGCAAAATGTGTATGGATGATGTCGGGACGTTCGAGGCGAATCAATTGTAATCCAGCCCAACACCCAACAAGAACGTACGCCAGCATCGCCGAAAAACTTGCACCAAAAGTTTCGCGTCGAAGGGAGGAAATCCGCACCAGACGAATCCCATCCTTGCTTTCCTCAAAGGGCAATCCCTGCATGTGCGCGGTCAACACGGTAACCTGATGTCCGTGTGCGGCAAGTCCCTTGCAAATATCATAGGCTGCCCTGCCTCCGCCGCCACCAACGGGCGGAAATTCATAGATCAATGTGAGGATGCGCATCTTGCCGTCAATCCGTCCACCGCTAGTCGCGGGGATCCTGCTCCAGGTTGATCATTGTGCGGACGGTGTAGGTGGGCTTGCGTTGCGACTCGTGATACGTGCGGACAAGCAACTCCGCGATCAAGCCCATCAGCATGGATTGAAAGCCGAGAATGAAAAGCATGACACTGACCTGGAACAGCGGGGAGCCGGTAACGCCGATTAGGGAGACAAAGCGGCGCACGAACAGATAGATCATCATGATCGTGCTAATGATCATGAGCATTCCGCCAGCGCCGCCAAAAAGATATATTGGCTTGGAGGAATAGGATACGAGGAATTTCACTGTGAACAGGTCAAGCACAACTTTGGCGGTACGTTCCAGCCCATATTTTGCTTTGCCAAACCTTCGCGGATGGTGGTTTACCGGCATCTCGGTGATTTTTGCGCCGACGGAACTGGCATATACAGGGATGAAACGGTGCATTTCGCCATACAGGCGAAATCCCTCCAGCACATCGCGGCGATATGCCTTGAGCGTGCAGCCATAGTCGTGCAAATGAACACCTGTGACGCGCGAAATGAGCCAGTTGGCAACCATCGAGGGAAAGTTGCGGGTCAGCACATTGTCCTTGCGACTTTTTCGCCAGCCGCTGACAAGGTCATAGCCTTCGTTGAGTTTGTCCAGCAGCATGGGGATGTCGGCTGGGTCGTTTTGCAGATCAGCATCGAGCAGGATGATGGTCCCGCCCAGGGCATAGTCCAGCCCGGCGGCGATGGCGGCGGTTTGCCCAAAGTTACGGCGGAAGGAGATCACACGAACACGTCCCGGATCCTTTTGGGCATACTCCCTGAGGAGAGATAAACTATTGTCGCGGCTACCATCGTCGACGAGGATCGCCTCCCAGGATTGGGGGAGCGAATTCATGGTTTTGTAGACGGCTTCGAACAGCAACGGCAGGTTGTCCTGCTCGTTGTATACGGGAATAATCAGTGAGAGGTCCATTTACTTCCTTAGAAAAATACGCAGTGAAGTTCCTTCCAAACAGGATGTCCCCAGCGGGGAACGCGCAAGTTCATCGAACTGCTGTGGGTCGAAAAATTGCTTCCAATTGCTGTAACGCCAGCCTTCGATGATAAAGACATCGGCGTTTATTTTCCACTCCCTGTTCATCTCTTCGTTCCACAGCCCAAATTTAAATAGCTCCGCCGTATCGCCGTTGCTGCGGAAAGCATATCCATTATTAATCTGGGCAGGGATAATCCTCACACCTGGCAGGTACAAAAGAGGCGCAGCGGAAAGTCCACCTCCCCAGTAGACCAGGCTGCCCTGCGGAATGACCTTTCGCAAATGTTCTCCTATTTGCTCATTTGCAGCAATGACATCCGAAGAGCAGTCTCTGGCTGCAGGACTTCCGTGCAGGACGGGCGAGATGGCAAGTACTAGCGCAAGAAAGGCAGATGCGAGGAAAGCTCCAAACTTGATCGATGAATCACGCCGTACGCGACGCCAGACCAGATAAAAAAGTAACAGGATCAAAGCGCCCGCAAAAAGACCAAAAGCCGCAGAGGCATACCTCAGGGCACTATTATAGTTGATGTGAAATTTGTTGGATAAGATATCCCACCAGGTTACAAAACCCGGCAGGATTCTAAAGTCCCGCATCCGGGGCGCGGGCAAATTCAAAAGCGAGTCCCCAATCTCTTCAAAAGCGGAATAACCCATTCCGGAAGTTACAACCAGCACCCCGAATATCAGTAGAATCTGCACGGCAATGGATGGTCGCCAATTCCAGGATTTCATTGCAACAACCAGAAACAAAATGCCGGCGACATTGAAAAATGCGATATATGGCGTAAAACAAAAAACACAATAATTTCTGGCAACCGAAGCCATTGCATGCATGTAGAGCAATCCCCCAAACAGCAAAAACAGGAAGAGTGCCGCGCGGAAATCGGTGCGCGACTTCCATGAGCTTGGTCTGGGCATCAACAACAGGGACACAGCGCCGCCAAACAGGGGTGCAAAATGAAAACGAACCGCCTGAAATATCGAAAGCATGCGCGAATCGAGGGAAATTTCCGGTTTCCAATTGTTGGCACCTCCCCCGGAATACGCGGCATCCACAGGGAGTTGTATGAGCGGCAACCAGTACCATAATCCGAGAATTTCGGGCCAATAGACGGCATGGACCACCGCCACTATCGCCAGACCGGAAACCAACAAACCGGCTGCTGCTTTCCAGCCATGTTGCCAAAAAACATATACAGCCAGAAGTGGAAGCACGGGCATCGTGTTTTCACGCACTGTCATCATAAGTCCCGCAAAAAAGCCACCCAACATCAGTTGCCAAAGCGGACGTTTCTCCCCCAGAGATAAGGCAAGCGACCATGCCAGCAAACAGGCGATTGTGCTTTGGGTGGCTCCACCACTATACATCTTGATGACCATGGGGCTGAGAGCAAAGACCCACACGGCTCCTGCCGCCAGCCATCTGTTGCCGATGCGCCGGGCAGCAACCCATGTCCCCACTACAGCCATCATCCCAAAGAAGACCGCAAGATAACGTCCTGTACGCAGCCCAGGTCCAAATAATAGTTGAACATATCCTGGGATCAAAAATGAAAGAGGGGCTTTATTAGTCCAAATTCCGGATTCGAAAGGATGATATTCCCCGCTGGCGAACAGATACCCTTTCAGCAAATAAGCCCCTTCGTCAAGATTTGAAACGGTGGTATGAGCAAACGCCACGGCTTGAATAAAATAGACCGCCAGCCCGATAAAAGCGACTATACCTGCCGCCCAGGCGTGCCAGTCCCGCTTCTGGAAATTCAAAAGTCCGTTCATGGATTTGGGGTGGGAATCATCCTTTTTTGAGCCGCGCCAGGTCTGAATCCACCATCATGGTGACAAGTTCCCTAAAGGAGACCGACGGCTCCCATTTCAGCACCGCGCGCGCCCTGGACGGATCAGAGATTAGAAGGTCCACCTCTGCTGGACGGTAGAATTTTTCATCCTGCACCACATACTCCTTGTAGTCCAACCCAACATGCGCAAAGGCGATCTCGCAAAATTCGCGCACGGCGTGAGTTTCTCCCATGCCGATCACATAACTGTCCGCGTGATCCTGCTGGAGCATCAGCCACATGGCTTCCACGTAGTCGCCGGCAAAGCCCCAATCACGCTGGGACTCGAGATTGCCCAGGCGTATTTCCTTCGCCATTCCAAGTTTGATACGCGCCACGCCGTCCGAGATTTTGCGGGTGACGAATTCCAATCCGCGTCGCGGACTTTCGTGATTGAAC
Source organism: Chloroflexota bacterium (assembly GCA_016234555.1). Taxonomy (GTDB): domain Bacteria; phylum Chloroflexota; class Anaerolineae; order Anaerolineales; family Villigracilaceae; genus Villigracilis. The sequence goes on from JACRBJ010000032.1 coordinate 63,724, forward strand.
AGGATACCCGAAGAGGCAAAGATGTTGAACGATTCGCGGTAATTGACGGTGATCCAGTGCCCATACATCTTTGCCACACCGTAGGGGCTGCGTGGGTAGAACGGCGTGCTTTCCTTTTGCGGGACCTCCTGTACCTTGCCAAACATTTCGCTCGAGGATGCCTGGTAAAAACGAATCTTCGGGTCGACAAAGCGGATGGCTTCCAGCAGGCGGGTCACGCCCAGGGCGGTCACATCACCTGTAAGGGCGGGCTGATTCCACGAGGTCGGCACGAACGACTGCGCCGCAAGGTTGTATACCTCGGAGGGCTTGTATTCCTCCAGCAGAGCAAGCAGGGAACCCTGATCCTGCAAATCACCCTGGACAATGGTAATGTCGTCCAGAAGGTGTTTGATTCGTTCAGTGTTTAACGTGCTGGAACGGCGCGCCATTCCGATGACCCGGTACCCTTTTTTAACCAATAATTCGGCTAGGTAGGAACCGTCCTGTCCTGTGATGCCGGTAATTAAAGCTGTGGGCATAGTAACTCCTTATCAAAATTCAGTCGCTGAATTATACACTACACTGCAATACACCGGGTTGATTTTACCCGCAAGTCAGGCGCATTTTCTTCGATCAAGCCACAAGCCGGCAAACAGGATCGCCGCCCATGACCCAAGAATAACGACTACCATCTGTCCAAACGGCAACTGTCCGCCAAGATGATAATAGCGGTTCAAGTACCACTGCCCGAAGACCGCAAGGAAAATGATCTCCATCAAAACGATACGCCCCAGCCATGCGTTCCGCGTCTCACGCCACCATGCCCATGTCGCTCCCGCGAGAATCGCCTGCCACAAAAACAGGATGGCACGATAGCGGGGATTGTCCCACTGGTCGCCGCCGCCGCGCAGAGCAGTGAACAGGATCCAGCCCCAGACGGCAAAACTTAACCAGGCGAAAACCTTGCGCTTCGCTTCCGACCCTTCGACGCGCTCAGGATGCCGCCCTTCGGTTGATGCCACGACGAAAGACATGATCAACACTGGAAGCAGCGCATACCAGCCCAGCGCCCGTAGGATGGCAATAACCTTCCAGATCAAAGTTGTCGGCTCGGCAATTGCCGCAGGCAGAACGGGTTGAAAGATTCCATAGACCATCACGAACGGCAGGCGCAACCATTCGGGCATTTCGTCGAAGAGTTTTTGCACCCATCCGGACCCCTCTTCGATTTTGAACGCGTTCCATTTGAAGGACTCGCGGATGAAGTTGTTGATGACGGCAACCGGCGTGTTACCTCCCAAATTCCCCTGACGGTCCAGCGCAGACGACAGCGTGAACAAGCCGAAGACGAAGACGGCAATGGCAATTGCGATCACCCACCACGAGATGCGTCCTCGTTCGCTGGCAAAATACATCCACCCTGCCAAAATGGCCAGAGTCACCAGGGCGACCACCGGCGAGACAAACAACATTCCCACAATGCCCAGCGCAAGCCACCACAGCGAACTGCGTCGCTTGTCCAGCCAGCCGGCAAATCCCCACAGGGCAAACGCGCTAAATGCCATCAAATACGGTTCGCGCATGGCGGAGCCGCCCAGCAGGATGCTTTCCGGGTACAGCGCATACACCCATCCCGAAGCGACAGCGACCTGTCCACCCCATTGTTGACTCGCGGCCTTCCACAAAAATGGAAGTCCCAGCGCCACCATGAACGCAGAGACCAACACCAGCATCAGCGGACGATGGACATCGGGCGAAAGGGAGCGATAGATCAAGGCGCTCATCGTCAACAAGCCGCCGTATTGATCGTAGGCATAGCTTTGGTTGAGTCCACCGAAGATGCTGCGGTCGGATGCCGCCAGATCCCATGCCTGGTCGTCGCGACGATGGGCGTCCTTGTAGACAAAACCCGCCCTGTCGTCGGCATCGTCAAAGCCGTTGATGGGTAGTATCAAGTAGGTGGCGACCCCGCCGGCAAAACGCAATACAAACGCGAGCGCAACCATCCAGACGAGGATGCTATCCGCGCCAGCCCATTTCGTGGCGAGAGTCAAAAGCAAAAGGCAGAGAAAAAGCAAAAGGGAAAAACCAAGCCAGCCGATCAGCCAGTCACCAGCTTGCAGGGACGATAAAGCCGCCCCAACCACAAGCGAGAGCGGCAGAATCCAAAGAAAATCGAGTCGATTCAAAAGCTTCATATCCCCACTTTTACCACGAAGTGGCAAAGAACGTAGATGGAATCAGAATGAATACTAGCCTGTTATTGTCAACTCCTCGATCAGGCTGATCTGCGAGATCAGCCTCCTGACCTCTTTGTAATACAGGTCGTATTGGATTTTTTCCGCAAAGCGAAGCACCTGCTGGGCGTAACTGCGTTCGACAGGGTTTTGGCTGCCGGCGTTTGCTCGCAACACTGCAACGGATTCCGCGCGGCGTTCGGAGTCCAGACATCCAAAGAGGAGATACGCCTCGAACTGAGCCAGCATCCAGCGGCAGACGCGGTCACTGACATCCAGTTCATGCTTGATCTCATCCAAAAGCGTATTGACGTCGAGCGGGGAAAGTTCGTCCAACAACAGGGCGAAGGATTTCGGTCTGACCGTTTTCAGCACCACCAGCAAAGCCAGCAGGTACGAGTACAGCCTCACGTCCGTCGGGGTCGTTCGCAGAACGAGGTTGATTTCAGTGAAGCACTGCTCGATCACCCGCAGGCTGAAGTGATAGGATTTCGCCAGCTTGACGAATCCGCGCATCAACGCATCGCGCTCATTGACCCCGTCCCTGCGCCTGGCGAACACTTCCTGCAACTGGGAACGCTCATAAAGAAGCTGGCTGTATCTCTCGACGGTCGGTTCGGGCAGGTTGAGGCTGAAATCGATGATCCTTCTCAGGTAGCCGTCGCTGTCCATCCCTCCGCCATATTTCGAGCGGACCGATTGCTCGATCTGGCTGCGGTCGATTCCCAGAACGAAGACCATGCCCTTGACGCTGAATACGTGCGCGATGCGCTCCAGCAGGGAGACGCTGAAGTCGGGGCGGCAGCGATCCAGTTCGTCGATGAAAAACACGGCAGGGGATTTCCTGCCCACTCCCTCGGAGAAAGCCTTTGTGACCTTGGCGAGTTCATTCCTGAATTCCTGAACCCCGTTCTTGTCGTTCTCGTACTGTTTCATTTTTTCTTCCGCCATTTCAGACGCAAAGCTGGCGATGTCGCTCCCGCTGTTGAAAAGAAGATCGGAGACTTTCTTGACCGACTCCTGTCCGAGCAAGCCCTGTGTGGCGATCTGGATGGTCAGCGGCAGGGCGCGGCGGACGATCTTTCCACCAACGTTTTGGAGTTTCCGAATCTGTGTGCTGAGCTGTCCCTTCGAGCTTTTTTCGGCAAGCGTCCTGTTGATCTCCCCCACGAAGGCGATCAGCGGATCCTCGACGAAATCGTTCTCCCAGGCATTGAAATAAAAGCAAACATGCCCCAAAGATTCCAGATAGGCCTTCCACATTTTGATGAAGGTGGTCATCCCCCAGCCCCAGGGGGCCTGAACACTGAGCACGAAAGGCTCCCGCGCCGATTGGACGAGAAGGGTCAGGTTCTCGGCAATCTTCCTGCGTTCCAACAGGTCATTCTGAAACGGGTCCTTCGACGGGATTTCGATTTCGACGTTTTTCTTCAACATGCCAGCCTCCAAACCCAACTCTTTCGTGTGTGAACGAAATTATACTATTCAACCGCATCTAACGCAGCAGGATGCCTATTCACCCTCCTGGTTTGTGTGCGAATACCAATCCTGCCCGGAGTCAATCCGACATAGTTCATTCCCGTCAAACTTGTACAACCAAAAGGGGTAGGGGGCGTCCCATTTATGCTTCAGAATGACGAACGCAACCTTGTCTGGATAAACAGTGGCTGTGGCATCGGCATTATAAACGCCCGCTTTTACGGTCATGCCGGGATTCCTCAACGACATCAGGGAGGTAATATCCCACGACGCGCCGAGAATGGGTTCCTGGTTGACCTGATCGGGAAACGTGGTTGGAAGCACGGCAACCAGGGTAAGTGTTTTTTCGTTTTCCAAATGCTTTTCACGGAGCGCGCTATTAATCCTGCCTGCAAGGAATTCGTTGTAGTGCGCCGCCGCGCTCCACGCTTCGCGCTGTCCAATGATGGAAAACGAAAAAAAGGACAGCAATCCAATTGTCAGGGCGAGCATGATTTTCTTCGACGTCCTGCGCGCCAGAAAACTGTCAACTGCCTTGATGGAAACCGCAATGGACAGCGCCGTTACAAACCGCATCCCGCCCAGGGTTCTGTTTTCAAAACCAGACGGGTCCGGCTTGTACCAGGAGATGGCATAAATAAGATGGGCGCAGCAAAATAACACCAGCGCGGCAATGCAAAAATCCAGGTAATGGACTCTTTCGATTTGGAAAGCGGTATGAGGGCTGGCGAATTTTCGAATATAGTTCGAGCTCTCCGTATCCGCTGTTTCAAGGGACTTCCCCCCTGATAGATAAAACCAAAGGAGCGCCAGCCCGGATACAACGACCGCCAGGTATTGGATCGACACCAAATCCAGGTTGTTCAAGGCGCGTAACGAAATTTCGAAGGAGTCCACAAGGGCAATTCTGAACCCGAGCACCAGGCTCATGAAGAACCTGACCAGCGCTTCCAGCGGGGAAACGAGCAGTATTCTCGAAAACTGCGCGTGAAATATTGTTTTTTCACCCACCCACCGGTAAAGGACATAGATGAAGATTGCGGCAAAAACGGGTAGAACGTCAAAAAACAGCCGCCGCCGTCCCTGCCCATCCGGTTTCGCAACCAGCAGAATGATCGCAGCGTTGAATATAAAAAGAGGGATGAACGATTCGTAGGAGAGTGACGACAAACCAAGCAAAAAGGCGGCAGGGATGTACTTGCCCCTGAAATCCCTTGCCAGAATATAGGATGCGCCGCTCCAAAAAAGCGCCGCCAGGTTCGAGTTCATCATGGTCGATGAAAAAACGGTTCCCGAAGCGCACGGATAAACAAGGGCAAATAAAGATGCTAACAACGCCACGTCGCGCGAGATTAGCTTCTGCAGAGTCAGGTAAAAAAACAACACTGATCCGCCGAACAAAGCCAAGTTGACCAGATGATATTTCCATGCCGCAGTTCCAAAATACCAGTTGCACAATCCTTGAAGAATTGCAGCTACCGGGCGGGCGGTCATATTCATGCTCGACGACACAACCCATTGATAATCGAAGTAATTTGCAAATGGAGACCGGTCGATCAACAACAACCCCAAATCGTCCCGGAGCAATCCCCCGAACAGGATATAAGGCAGGTACAGCGCCGTCCATGCTGCGACCAGGATCAATATATCTTGATGCTTTACTCTCTCCGGCATCTATTCGTCCTTTTGCAGAATCATCACCTTGTAGGCTTCGGCAAGCTCAAGTCCCTTCTCCCTGCCTTCCTCTTTCGCCCATTCACGAATCCACTTATCGACCTCGTGGGTGTCGGTCTGGCTGACGTGTTTCTTCAAGGCTTCGAGTTTGATGTCGATGGTCTCGCGGATGTCGACCCACGTATCGGATTTTTCCGCCCCGTGGATGTAGAGCCGTTTGACATTGTGCGGCTCGTACCCCGCTTCGAGCAGGTCGGTGAAAATGAGCCTGGTCCCAGCCGACGGGAAGACCGCGTAGGTGGCAGCTTCGGCGGCAGCGCGATGGTCGGGATGGTTGATGTATTCGTTTCCATAGAACCGGGCGGAAGGGTCGCCTGTGACGACAACGTCAGGCTTGTACTTGCGGATGAGGCGGGTCAGGTCCCTCCGCAATTCCAAGCTTGGGACAAGTTCCCCATCGGGATAATGCAGGAAAATGGTTTCCGCAACACCAAGCACGGCGTTGGCGGCTTGCTGTTCCGCCTCGCGGATTTTCGCCAGCACAGGCTTATGCTCCGCATCATGGGCAATGTCGTTCGAGCCAGAGTCCCCGCTGGTAACGAGCACTGAGATGACCCTGCATCCCGCCTTCGCCCATTTCGCCAGCGTGCCTGCAATCGTAAAATCCTGATCGTCGGGATGGGCGACAATCGACATGGCAATCTTTGGGAGATATTCTTGTTCGTTGGACATGGCGGCGATTTTACCCCAATCCCGCGACAGGCTTTTTAGTTTAAAAATATTTTGGAATCCGACAGCTCACTTACCTGTGGGTGCTGTTGAAATCACGTGAGCAGGCTCCCTGACTCCAAAAACCAGTTGGTTATTTGATTCCTATCGCCAGTCGCTTAGTTCTTCTTCGAGCGCCACGATCAGCTTGACGTATTTTTCCACACCATCCTTCAAGCCGCCCTCGAAAACGATGCTGTTGATCTCTTCGGACAATTTATTCTCATCGTCAATGGAAACGGTCTGTTCGATCAGGGGAAATATCAAACTTTTCAGCCGTTCGAGATGCTGGCGGGTCGCGCCTGTAAACTGACTGGTTGCCCAGCCCACTTCGGAGCGCGCGATCTCGTCCCCTGCCTCCCACTGTTTGGCGGCATTGAACATCAATTCAGCGGCTTCGTGGCTTTTCTTCTGGTCGCTGCGCATCCCGCCGATCGGTCCGCTGTCGGGTTGGAATCCATTTTCCTCCAGGACCCTGATCAGCACTTCCTCTTTCTTGTAGAGACCTTCTTCGATGTAATCCCGTATGAAGCTGTGCGCTGTGATGAAGAAATCCGGGCGGGCATATTTTGTTGTACTTAAAATGACGGAACCGCTGCCAAGCGCGGCAACAAAACGACCAATGTTTTCCTGGTCTGTGCGAAAATTTTTGGCAATACGCATATCGTTCCCTACACTTTTCTAATTGGTATCTTTGTCGAGTATACCATGCCGCACGGGAGGCGGGAATTTTGGGGGATACGCGATTTGCGGGCGTGCCAGGGCAGGTGGGTGACCGAGGGTATTCTATGTTAGACTTGGCAAAATTTTTTCGGGAAACAATCGTTTCAGAGGAGCAATAAATGAAAGTCCTGGTAAAAGTCCCCGCCACCACCGCCAATCTTGGTCCCGGTTTCGACGCCCTGGGTCTGGCGTTGAATTTGTGGAACGAAACGGAGTTCGTTGCCACGAATGACCGCAAGATCGAGGTCGCCATCGAAGGCGAAGGGGCGGGAATTTTGCCCTGCGATGCGAATAACTCCATCGTGGATTCGGCGCTGCAAATCTTTGACCGGGCTGGGAAATCCTGCAACGGGTTGAGAATCCGCTGCCTGAACCGGGTGCCGCTCGGCTCAGGGCTGGGTTCCAGTTCCGCGGCTTTGTTGACGGGGATGCTGGGCGCAAACGTCCTGCTGGGTAATCCGTTCACCGACGAGGAAATCCTGAAGCTGGCAATCGAAACCGAGGGACATCCCGACAACGTCGCTCCCGCCATGCTCGGCGGCCTAGTGGCATCCATCGTCTATGAAGACCGGGTCATTTCGCTCAAGTTGCCCGCCCGCGCCAACCGCTCCCCAATCCATGTGACCATTGTCCTGCCCGATTTTGACTTCCCCACCAAACAGGCGCGCGCCATCCTGCCCAAACAGGTGGACCGCAAGGACGCCATCTATAACATCAGCCGCGCCGTGCTGGTGACCGAAGCCCTGCGCACCGGCGATCTGGAGCTGCTCGGCAAAGCCATGAGCGATGCACTGCACCAGCCGTATCGCATCCCGCTGATTCCGGGGGCGCAGGCGGCAATCGATGCGGCGCACCATGCGGGGACGGCTGCGGTGGCGCTTTCGGGAGCGGGTCCCAGCCTGATCGCCTTCTCCTCGAAGGAAGACCCCGCCGTGGGTCTGGCAATGAAACGAGCGTTCGAACAGGCAGGGCTTCAATCGCGCACCTTTGAACTGGGTACCAGCTATGAAGGCGCGGAAGTTACCATCATATAAATCACCTGCGACTGCGAAAATATCCGCTGACGATATCCGAGTAGTCCGCATCTGTGTGTTGGTTAAGGATGCGGAAGAAATCTTCTCCAGTGACGATCCCACCCCTGTTCTGCGCGAAGTAATCCTGAACGAACGCTTGAAAGGTTTCGTCACCGATGCGCTGGCGCAAGTCCTGTAGGAAGTGCGCGCCGTTGAAGTAAACCGTGTGTTTGTAATTATCGTCGTTTTGTCCGTCGTAAACGGGGATGTCGATATAGCCCTGTGGCTCGAAGAAATCAATTCGATAGGACCACCACCACGAAAGCATGTCGGGATACAAAGTCTCGTAGTAAATGGATTCGGAGTAGGTTGTGAGCGATTCATCCAGCCAGGGTTCGAGCGCCTGGTCGTTGGCAACCTGGTCGAACCACCACTGATGAGCCGTCTCATGTACGGCGACAAAGGTCAGGTAGTTTGCGGGTGTGCCGTCGTACAGGTCGTAGAAACTGCGACTGTGAAAGTACAACGCCGAGAATTCCATGCTGTCCTTGAAGTCCGCGATGACCACCGAGAGGGTCTTGTGCGGATATGTCCCGAACTTTTGGGAGAAGGCCTGGATCGCCTGTGCACTGGCAACCATGGCGGCTTCACCCGCGCGCTGGTAAATGGGGAGGTAATAACTGTATACCGTTGTCTCCCCTACCTGCATCTGCGAGACCTGAAACTCGCGGCTGGCTGAGATGGCGAAGGCGCGGGCTTCGGTCAATGTGTAACGTGTAGAGTCGCCGTTCGGTTCGGCAAATCCGCTGGTTGCGACAACTGGTTGGTTTTCAGGGTTGGTAAATTTGAGATTCACTTCAAAGTCCGCTATGGGATAAACCAGATATTCACCATGCGACCACGGATCGCGGATCATCCACTCGCCGTCCCTGATTGGGACAATGAACGGATACCAGTTGACCAAATTCATCTGGATGTCGCTGTAGCCGAAGATGCGCGCGCGCAAACTATGAGCTTGATCCATGTAGGGAAGGGAGAGCCTGTAGCCAAGAGTCAGCGCTGCAACAGAATCAGCTTCGAGCGGAGTCGGAAGCGGAATCTCCAGGCGGTGCGCGGTCAGGGTGTAATCCGTGACCGGTGCGCCATCCACATGAATCGAGTCCAGATAAAAACAGTTCTGCCAGAGGTTGGCGGGGATCGCAAGCACGAGACTGTCGAGCCGTTTCCCGCTGTGATTTGGGTAGACGACGGTTTCGTTCACCGTGACCTTGTGAGCGTCATAATTCACCGTCGTATCGAGCGTGTACGCAGGTCTTGCTGGGATAGGAACTTGCGTCGGTGGGATTGTGGTTGAGGTGGCGGGGATGTTGGTCGGGAGGGGCGTCTCCGAAGGGACGACTGTTGGCATGGGCGCTGGCGCAGCACAGGCTGTAACAAATAACAGGATCATGAAAATCATCTGGCGCATGGATATATTTTATCCTTTTGTGTATAATGCCGTTATCCGCCCCGATAGTTCAACGGACAGAACAAGGCACTCCTAAGGCTTAGATGTAGGTTCGATTCCTGCTCGGGGCACTGCACGAAATATCCTACGAGAACACTAAGGGTTTTTTAAGGAAAAAAACCTTGCGCGAATTAATCCCCTATAGTATTATTGCCAGCGTTGACCGCTAGGGTGCCCCCCTCACCCTGGCGGTCAACATTTAAGGACATGGCTAAAGGCGGCAGTCACTTACGAAAAGTGACTGCCGCCTTTTTTTCAAGAAACTGTTGGAGAAGCTGCCAGCGGATGCTAGGGCGAAGAAGACAGTAACATAGAAAGTTTCAAGGGTAAAAGTCGCAGGTAAGAGTAAGAAGGCAAAACACAGACTCAGACCTTGATGAAAAAACGGAACAGGTTTTTTACGGCTTGTCCCGTTTTTTTTATGCTTTAGCTAACACTGCTACTTGTCAATGAGTATGTTTTGGTTTAGGGAGTGTCTATCGTATCCACAATGTAAATGTCGGTTCCATCAATATAAGATAAATAGCGCCCATCTGGAGACCAGAAAATATCTTTGGCGTTTTCCTGTGGCGGTGTTACCTGCTCCAAATTTTCCAATGCAGGATAATCCATTATCCATATGCTGTCATCGGCTGCTATTAATGCAATGCGGTCATTTTGGGGACTCATGAAAACGGCTCTAGGATACGTTTGATAAGATGTATTGAAATCAGATGACAATAACACCTCATATCTTTGATTGATTAGGGGTTGAAAGGTAAGTGCCTGCACAACCAAGTATTGATTTTCTATAGAAATTGATAGATGTACATCTTTGTTTAGATGCCAGTCACTGGCAAGCCAATCTGATCTGCTTAGGTTTGATGTAGCGGGAAATGCGCGCAAAGTTTTGTCTGATAAAGTAAGCACTTGCGTTTCAACGGAATACTCTCCGTTAGTTAACTGGTGGTAAGTGTGCAGAAGTGCATACTTACCATTAGCCATCCAACTCATGTCACTAACATGATAAAGTTGAGATTCGAAAGTTTTGAGATTTACCAAATATACTTGCGGATCGATAGATGACTGTGCTCCTGGTGTCACATACATGTAATCCCCATTCGGTGAAATAGACTTGTATGAGTATGAGTTGTTGAATGCGTCTGGTAGATTAGCAACAACACCTAGGTTGTGGTATGTTCTTTCTACGACATCAAAAATCATAATAAATCCAAGGTCTGAAAAGAACCAAACATCAGATCTTCCCATAACTATATGGTCGTTTAACCATACACCGTAAGCATGACCTAGACTTCGTCTATATTCATCAACAAAGGGACCTCCATCAAAAATAGCGTCTCCATTTGTGATTGTGTAACTTTCACCTGTTTTAGCATTACCATAATAGTAACAACAAAAATATATTTGGGTTTCATCACGTGACCAAATTGGAAAAAATCGTTTTGTATTAGAACCTACACCATCAGCATCCCAGCCTAAGCCATTAGTGTTCCAGCCAAAATCTACTTTTTTACCGCTTCTCAAATCTATCCATGTGTTTCCAGAAATAAATACTCTTTCTGCGCTGGGAGAAATATCTATTAATTCGCCTTCATAGTGTGTCACCCGTTTTCCGTCAGGAGTAAAGGTGCTGACACCTTCTTTTCTGTCAAGCGTTTCTCCCGTTACAAGTAATTCTAGCTCTGATGACCAACGTGGAATCGCAAGGCTAAACCATCGTCCTTCATTTAGAGAGCGGTCAATTGGCGGTAACCAGATTTTCCCAGAGTCGATATTTATCACGACTGGGCATACGTTTATCGTATTCCAGTTTGGAGATGTGGTTTCCCCTGTTGCTGGAAATAACAGTATGTGACTTGAATCCAGCCATTTGTAGCCTTGTTGGCTATTTCTCGATCCACGATGCCACATGCCACCATTAAAGCCATTGTCCCATCCAGTGATATGTTGTAGGTTGTGCCCATTAAAGGTGTTTAGAGTTTCAATCGAAAGATTATTCAATAAGGTAGGAATTTTTTCTGGTTCGATGGTCGGGATTAATGTCGGCTCGCGGTAAGGGGCACGCGTAACTGTAGCAGTGACAGTAGGGATCATCGTTGAAGAAGGAGTCTGTGTTGGGCTTGGCTTCAAAGTGGGCGTAGAGGCGTTTATCGTTTGATTGCAGGCGACAAGCAGCGCACAATAAACGAAATAATATATCGTTCTATAGACGGTTTTCATTTGTGGTTTTCCATTTTAGTCTTTTGCTGGTGAACATCAGAAGAAATTTTAAAAACACCCGGAGCGGCAAAGAGCGATTTTTCAATTTACTCCTGCCGATATTTGAAATACTGATGGTGCGGCAGGAGTATTAACTGACTGTGTTCTTTAATGCCTCCCTGCTTTAATCGCTTTCACAACTACTTCAACCATTGAAGTGCGATCTCATCCTTCCCCAACTGTTCGTCCACTACTTGAATGGCGAGATCTGGCACTGAAGCGCGGTAAAGAATCTGGTTTGCCACGAAGAAGAAACATGTCGAATCCGGACACCAGGTAACCTGGGTTGACGGGTTTGTGCTGACAGAAATAGGAGGTTGCCCCTCAGTTTCCAACTTGACCCCGTCCTGGGACGAAATCTGCCATTTGCCATCCGGCGATGGATAACGGTCAGCCCGCAACGGCAGTTGAACGCATTGCATGTTGCCACTGAAGTCAAAAGCCTGGGTTTTTGTGGGATCCCCTTCGCAGGTTATATTTGTAACAAACAACTTCGCAAAATCGTTCCATTCTGACTGAAAGCCCCCAAGGTAGCGAACCGTGTAAGCCCCTATCGAGAGCAGATAGGTACCCTGTTGGTACTGTTCCCCGCTATGTTTGCCAAAGAGTACAACTGTCTGGCTGGCTGAGTCCAACTGCGCTGTCATGAAGTCACCATCGAACACGAGCTGTATTTTGTCGGAGGCGACATCGATCATGCGGAGGTTTCTGGCAGGAAGATTATTATCGAGGGAACTGCCATCGTAGACGATGAATTTTTCATTATCTGCCCATCCCAAAACACCCTGTGGAGATGGATTCTCAAGGGTGTACAACAAGTGGATATCGTTACCACTGACAGAGACAGCCCAAAGTGACGTTATGGAGGGATACACTACACCTGACCCCTGCAAAATCTCTCCCATGACGATCCATCGTCCGTCGGGTGACCACCAGAGTTGGGCGACTTTATCCGGTCCGCTGGTGAGTTGACGGGTACTGCCATTTTGGGTGTCGTAGATGTACAGGTCGGTTGATGATCCGTTCCAGATTGCCGGGAACGCCAGATAACGTCCATTGGGAGACCACTGGACCTGCCATGCGTTTGCATCGCTGAAATCACATTGGGTTTGAGCTGCGCATTTTACCAGCGGAAATTGGGCGCGGATTTTTCCGCCTGGCATGTCATAAATGAACAACTCGGGAATGGCATCCGCGGTTGCGCGATTGAGCCTTGCCAGCAGCCCGCTGTTGGTATCTCCCGCAAAGGCGGAATGACAGGATGTCCGCGGGCTGTAAACAAGCTGCCGTATACCTTTGAGCGGCTGGATGAGATAGACATTCCCGGAAAAGATGACCGTGCGGTTTAATGGGTCTGCATCGATCACGGGGGAGGCATCGAAATTGCAACCGGGCAGCAGGCTGGGGGTTCGTCCTGTGCCATCCTGATTGACAATGACGAGTTCGTCATCCGCATACGCCAGCCATGGTCCTTCTGGAAAGAGGGCGGGACCTGTGACTACAGGTGTCGAAGTTGGAAAAACGATCGGCACCAACGTGGGTGCAGGTGTATGGGTGGCTTGTGGCGCTGACGTAACTTCCGGGCTTCGAGCAGGCTTGTTGACAAGAACAAGCAGGGCAATCAATATAACTGTCAACAGGCCACCGCCGATAATCGCAAACTTTTTGTTCATGGAAAATCTCCGTGTTGAAATAGGTTGAACGCCATTTTCGATGGTTTCACCGTTCATTTCAACTGTGGATTTCCCGAATTCACCCGTAACATTGCCGCCTATGGATTTCCCCAATTGCAAAACTGCCTCTGTTCTGGAGCTTACCTGAAGCTTTCTGTAGATATTCTTCAGGTGATATTCAACGGTACTTGCAGAAATGCCGAGCGCCAAGGCAATTTGTTTATTGCTTTTGCCCTGCAGGAGGAGTTCCGTTACTTCTTTTTCACGCTCGCTGAACCGACTGTTATCGCTCATTTGTCGATTTTACTTGAAATGTGCATTATGCGAAGTCAGCCAGCTATAACACAAAACGCCTTGATAGCAGGGTCTTTAACGACAACCCTTGAATCACCAGAGCCGTCAGGATGGCGGTGCCGAAAGAGACAGCGAGACCGACCCGTTCGAGCAGAAGATTCAACACGAGGAAAAAGCCCGTGAAAGCGAACATCCCATAGAGCAATCCACGCTGGACATGAGCCGCGGCGGCTGCTCCCTGGCTGCGGTGGGCAAAAACCGTCAGGATGGTGACGTAGAGCGGAATCGTCGTCAACAACCCCGTCAGGCGCGAACCAATGTATGGGGCAATCCCGGTCAACAGCAAAATGAAACTGGTGCCGATGAAAATGCGGGCGGGAATATCCCAAATACCCGGCTTGCTTTCCCTCTTTTCAGCATCCTTCCGCGGCATGAGCCAAAGGCCGGTGATCAAAGCCGCGCAAACCAGCACAAAGGCAATCCAAAGGGGAAAGGTGAAATTTTGCAACAGCAGGGTGCTAATGAAAAACACCAGCAGGCTCCCCGCAATCGAAACCTGCCAGCGAAATTTAACCGCCAGCCAGGAATATGTCAGCGCATAAGCCACGAGTGAAAGCCCCCCGCTGAGAACGCCCAATGCCGCGGTCGCCGCAAAAGACTTGCCGTTGGCGAGCGCGACGAAAAAGATGACGGGACCCGAAGTGAGCGGCATCCCCACGATCCAGCCGCTGACGGCAGGACCCCACTTCCGTCCCGCCAGGCTGGCGGAGCCGATGATGACAGGGGCGAGAATCAATTTCAGCACAAGCAGGTTCATTTCAAGCACACATCCAATGGACGACCAGCAATATCGAAAAATCGGCAACCAGGTGACCCAGCACAGCCGCAAGCAAACCTTCATCTTCCCGTGATGATTGCCGCCAAAACCAACCTGCTGATGTGAGTGTAATAAGAGCAAACAATATAATCGATGGAGGCACCTTGCCCCATAACACCACCCCATGATAGCCCGCATAAACAAGGTCACCAATATAAAGTTTTTTCGAATTGCTTCCAAGAACCCCGCGCCAAAAATATTCCTCGATAAATGGATTAATCAGGGAAAAATATGCGATGAATACGAACCACGAAACTGGCGAGTTCAAGCCCATGGAGCCAAGTTGCGCGGGCAGGTCAGGCACAACACTAAATAGATCCCAAAGAAAATACAAACCAATTCCGCTTGCACTGCAAAAAATTACATTCATCAAAACCCATTGTGGGAACCTGCTTTTAAAAAGACTATTAATGGGAATGTTTGGACGCACAATTGCAAGCACAAGCAAAATTGCAACGTGAAACCCGATCAAAGCGAACCATGCATCTTTGAATAAATACACTCCCGCCCACACGGCAAGATAGGGCAGAATGGGGGTAAGCCATTTTTTATCGGACATGAGAGGTACTCACGCTGAAAGCGTGACCTACTTGATTTCGGTGATGATGGTGCGTTTTGCCCCGGCGGAAAGCAGCGCCTCGGCAACGGACTCCGCCCTGGGCTGGTCCACCAAAGCGATCATGTTGCCCCCCCGTCCGCTGCCGCTGAGTTTGGCTCCCAGCGCCCCAGCCTCGTGCGCGGCATCGACGAGTTGATCCAGTTCGGGACAGGAGACGGTGAGGGCTTGCAGGTACTCGTGGTTTTGATCCATAAGCTCGCCGAGCAGTTCGGGTCGTCCGCTTTCGATGAAACTCCTGCCGACGAGGGAAATCTGCGAGATCTCGTTGAAGATGCTCTCGATGGCATACTGCTCGCGCACCCACAGGCGGCGCACGTCGGCAACGGCTGTTCTCGTGGGAGCGGGAATCCCCGTGTCGCCGATGACGATGGTGAAGGGTTTCCCCACCTTGAAGGTTTCGAGCGGCTTGCCTTTGATGAAGTACACGGGTCTGGCGTAGGTTATGACCGTGTTGTCTATCCCCGATGGCGTGCCGTGATGGAGTTTCTCGACCTCGTAGGAAAGCTGGTTGACATCATCGTCTGCCAGCGGTTGACCGAGATGTCCCGACAGGGCACGGAGGAGGGCGACGGAAACCGCCGCGCCGGAGCCGAGTCCAGCCGCGACGGGGATGGTGGACTGGATGGATATGTCCAACGCAGGGGGAGTCGAAAGACCGAAGCGTTGAAAAACTTTCCGAATGACGGAACCAACTGGATGGTTGGGGGGGAGGGAACCAAGTTCGGCGTGCAGGTCGATGACCGGGGCGTGGATCCAAATCCCTTCGCGGGACGAATCCAAAACTTCCACATCCACGTGCACCTGTGTGACGGGGACTGCGAGGGCGGGACGGTTGTACACCGCCGCGTGTTCGCCGAGGAGGATGATCTTGCCGGGCGCAGATGCTTTCACGAGAGGTAGAAGATTGCGAGGACGGTGGCTGCCCAAAGGAGCATGGCGATTTGGAACGGGCGGTCGGAGAGCAAAATTTCCTCCGGCGCGCCGCCCGCATGTTTGACTTCGATCAGGTAGAGATAGCGGAAGATGGTGTAGACCACAAAGGGGATGGTGAGCATCATGCTGTGGTTGGCGGGCAGGTTAGGCGCGGAGAAGGTGTAGAGCGAGTAGGCGACGATAGTGGTGCCCGAAACGATCATGATGTACTGGTCGAGCAGTGGCAGGGTGTAGCCTTCAAGGACTTTACGATGTGAGCCTGCGCCATGCGACAGCAATGCCAGTTCGGCACGGCGTTTGCCGAAACCTAGGAAGAGCGAGAGCAGGGTCATGACCACGTAGAGCCAGGGGGAGAAACGTTCCACTTCGATGAGCGTGACCCCCGCGCCGACGCGCAAAACAAAACCCGTTGAAATGATCAACACGTCCAGAATGGCGATGTGCTTTAACCATTTGGAATAAGCCAGATTAAGCAGGAAGTACACCCCGATCACATACCCAAAGGACGGGGCAAGCAGGTAGCCTGTCACAAGCGTGATGACGGTCAGCAAAATACCCGCCGTCCATGCAACCGAGACGGGAAGCCTGCCCGATGCGATGGGACGGTTCTTCTTTTCGGGATGTTGACGGTCCGCTTCCAGGTCGGCCAGGTCGTTGAAAAT
The DNA here is from genome assembly GCA_016234555.1 of Chloroflexota bacterium. Classification (GTDB taxonomy): domain Bacteria; phylum Chloroflexota; class Anaerolineae; order Anaerolineales; family Villigracilaceae; genus Villigracilis. Next base: position 80,424 of record JACRBJ010000032.1, read on the forward strand.
GTAAACACTTGAAGAGATCAGGCAGAACAGCGCAAACCCCGCAAGTGTTCTCAGGAAGGATTCGACGATGAACAGTTGTTTGTCGAATACGAGTGCGGCAAAGATGAAGATATTTTTCGTCGCCCATTGGCGCGGACGCATGGTTTTGATCAGGGCTTTTAGCATGGGGATATTTTACCTGATACAATGCCCACATGCCGAAAATTCGCCTGGATGTTTTGTTGATGGAACGCGGACTCGCCGAATCACGGGCGAAGGCGCAGGCGTTGATCATGGCTGGACAGGTGCGGGTGAACGACCAGGTGGCGCTGAAGCCTGCCACGGCAATCGATCCCAAGTCCACGCTGACAGTTGACCACGGTCCGCGCTTCGTCTCACGCGGCGGCGAAAAACTGGATGCGGCGCTGGAGGCGTTTGCCATCGACGTCAAGGGGCTGGTCTGCGCGGACGTGGGTGCATCCACCGGCGGGTTCACCGATTGCCTGCTTCAGCGCGGCGCGGAAAAGGTTTACGCCATCGACGTGGGTAAGGGGATTTTGCACTGGAAATTGCGAAACCATCCACGGGTGGCGGTAATGGAGGAAACGAACGCCCGTCACGTGGAATCCCTGCCGGAGCCGGTTTCATTTATCACGGTGGACGCCTCGTTCATCTCGTTGAAGATTTTGCTGCCGGTGATCAAAAACTGGTTCCCTCCCCTCTCCGGCTCTGAGGTGGGTGTAGTTGCATTGATCAAACCTCAGTTCGAGGCGGGGAAAAAAGACGTGGCTCGCGGCGACGGCGTGATCCGCGACCCTGAAATCCACAGGCAGGTTCTGCTGGATGTGCTGTCGTTCGCGGCGGACCGGGGCTTTGGCTTGCGCGGGTTGATCAAATCTCCACTGTTGGGTCCGAAGGGGAATGCCGAATTCCTTGTCTGGCTGGACCTAACGCCCGGCGGGTTTTCCGCCCCGGAACTGGTCGCAGAGGTCCTATCGGGGGAAAAATAGCAGGTTCGGGGCTTTTTTGTTTTTCAATGAAATTAACCTGCAAACACCTCGAAAATAAATGTATAATGCCATCATGTGGCAATTGGTCATCGAGGCATTGAATACTCCTCAAAAACGGTTAAATCTTCGACCGGGGATTACACGGATTGGGCGGGCATCCGCAAATGAGATCATGGTGGATGACAACGCCGCGTCCCGCTTCCATGCCTGCATCGACTTCAAGCCGGAAAGGAACTCGATCACGCTGACCGATCTGCAAAGCACGAACGGCACGTATCTCAACCGCGAGCGCATCCTGCGCCCAGCCCCCCTCAAAAACAAGGACGTAATCCGCATCGGGCAGGTACTTCTTCACCTGGAAAATGAGACCGACGCCCGTCCGGCGGCGGTCAACACACAACGCTACACCCGCGCCCTGGTGCTGGAATCGGTGGACAACCATGCCCTGCTCCTCTTCGAGGTTGCGCAAAAGCTCAATACGATCACAGACCTCCCCACCGCGCTTGTGGAAACGGCGGAGCTGGTCAAGCAGCACATGAACGCCGAACAATGCACCGTGATGCTGGAGAAGGACTTCGAGCGCCTGGTTCCGCAGCAATACAATCCCGAACTGGCTCGCAAGGCAATTCGGGACAAATCCGCAGAGATCAGCGTTGACTCCATTTATGTGCCGATCATGGCTGGGGACGAACTGCTTGGGCTGATCAGCATGATGCGCCCGCGCACCGTCACGCGCACCTTTTTACAACGTGACCTTCAAATTGCAGTGGCAATCAGCCACCAGGCGGCGCTCACCATCCAGCGCATGCGCCTGATGGGATTGGCGGAATCCCAGGAACAGGTCCACCGCATGTTGTTGAAATTTGTATCCCAGCACGAGGCTGAGTCCCTGATTGAGTATTATTCCAAAAACGGCCATTTGCCGGGTTTGAAAGAGGAAAGAGTTACGGTGCTCTTTTCGGACATTGCGAACTCGGCTTCCCTTGCCGAGCATGACGGACTCAGGGAATATGCCCAAATCCTGGATTCGTTTTACAGGATTGCCTCCGAGGTGATCTTTCAAAATGGAGGCACGACCAAATACCTTTCCAACGGCATCATGGCTGTTTTCTCGCACGAGATGCTGCCCGACGCGGAGCGCAGGGCGGTGGAGACCGGCAGGGAAATGATCATGCGCATGAAACCCACCGGTTCTCTTGCGGAATCCACCCTCAACATCATTGGCGTATCCATCAACACGGGACCAGCCATGGTGGGTTATGTCGGCGGGGAGCAGCGGGTGGAATTCAACGCCATCGGCGACACGGTCAACGTGGCATACCACATGCAGGAATATGCCCGCTCGTTTAGAATCCTTGCCGGAATAGAAACAGTCGCGGCGCTCGACGAGGTTTACCAGCACAAATTCTTCAGGACGATCTATCTGCGCGGGCGCGAAAGCCCGGTAGACATCCACGAAATACTGCCTGAATAGCCATGAACTGCCCAAAGTGCAACGCCGACCTCATCAAAAAATATTACAAGGGGATGATCGAAGTGGATTCATGTCCCAATTGCCGCGGCATGTGGCTGGACTTCAATGAACTGGACAAACTGGAGGATGTCGTCTTCGACGACGACGCGCACAAGGGGTCGCTGGTGCATTTTCAGTCGAAGACAAATTATCCCTGCCCGCAGTGCGGCGCGGGATTGGATGAATTCCAGTATCGACTCTACGACCTGCGGCTGGATACCTGCGCCGAAAACGGTCACGGCTTCTGGCTGGATGCGGGGGAGGACGAGCGGGTGATGACGCTCATGCGCCAGCGCTCAGCAGACATTCAGCGCAAACTGGATGCTGAAGCCTCGTGGCGGCAGACGCTCAAAGGGATGCACCTGTTTCTAACGAAGAAAAAGAATTAGGGATGTTTAATCGTAATATTCGGGCTGATTGGGGAAGGCGCGTTTTTTCGGCTCTTCCATGATTTCGTCAATCGTCATGTTTTCGCAGTGTTTTTCCGCGGGATGGTAATGGACATGCACCCGTCCAACCTGCGGAATCTTGTGAAAGATGGTTTCCTCCACACAGCAGGCGATCAGATGTCCATCGCTCACGCTTAAAGCGCCGTCGATGCCAATCGTCAGGTTGACCACGATGCGGGGACCGAAACGATGCGCCTGCAATTCCTCCAACTGCTTCACCCCCTGAATATCCTTTAATAGAATCGCTATCCGCTCCGCAAGGTCGCGGTGTGGCAGGACTCCCATCAACTCGGCGGACGACTCGCGCAGGACGAAGATACCCGTCCGGAGGATCAAGATCGCAACCAGCGCACCCGCCAGCGGGTCCACCCACGGCAGTCCGCGCTGACCGAGGAAGATGCCGATGGATGCCGCCGAAGCTGAAAACAGGTCGTTGCGATGGTCGTAGGCGAGGGCGTCGACAACGGGGTTTCGGGTCTCGCGCCCCAACTTGCGGACGAACCAGGTGAGGAAAATTTTTATTACGACGGTGGCAAGCGCGATCCACAACGCGATAGGCTGGGCGCCTCCCGAGGTGGCAGACCCATCCGCCATATCCCAGATTTTGTCCACCGCATCCCAAAACACGGCGACGCCCGTCACGATAATGAAGGAGCCAATCACCACCGAGGCAATGCTTTCCATCTGGCGATGCCCGTAAGGATGTTCCTTATCTGCGGGCTGGTTGGCAAGCCGCACCAGGATGCTCGCGGCGATGTAATACGCCACATCCGAAGTGGAGTTAATACCCTCCGCCAGCAAGGCAGGGCTGTGCCCCAAAACGCCAAAGACGGTCTTGACGATGGCAAGCAGGATGTTGATCCCCAATCCGAGATTAATGGCTAACAAACTTTTACGGTCGCGGTCTTGAGTCATGGGGTGATTGTATTATTTTTTAGCCGCGCGGTGTATGGATAAACGTCACGAATTCAGGCGGCGGGTGGTTACAAAAAGCCTCCGGGATGTTGAAACTCCCGGAGGCTTCCAATTACGAATTACCAGTCACCAATTACTTCTCGCTTCTGCGCAGGAAGAACTTGGTGATTTCCTCCGCAACGGCGGGCATCAATGCGAGACCAACCACCACGCCCCATTCACGTCCGCTGAGGAAGTGGGTGTTGAAAATGGGTTGCAGGAAAGGCACGGCGCACACGATCAACACCAGAGCGATGGAAGCCCCAACCGCATACTGCATGTACTTGTTTGAGAAAAATCCGATCGTGAAGATCGAGGCGCGTTCCGAGCGGACAGTGTAGGCACGGAACAACTCGCAGAGCGACAGGGTGACGAACGCCATCGTCTCGGCGGTTTGCACATCAACACCACGCCAATCATGGGCAAGGACATAGGAGATCACGTTCGCTCCATCGGGAATGACGGCACCCGCTTCAAGGTGCCAGACCAGTCCCATCACAAATGCGCCCAGCACTGCGCTGGTTTGCATGATGGTTTGGATGACGATGCCAAGTCCCATCGAGCGGTTGACAATCGGTTCGGATTTGGCGCGCGGTTTCTGATCCATGATGTCGGGATCACCCTTTTCCATGGCGAGAGCCAGCGCGGGAGCACCGTCAGTGACAAGGTTAAGCCACAACAGTTGAATCGCTGTCAACGGGGCGGGCAGACCTGCCAGAGTCGCGAGGAAGATGATCATGATCTCGGCAACATTGGAGGAAAGCAGGAAGAAAACGAACTTGCGGATGTTCGAGTAGATGATGCGTCCCTGCTCAACAGCGGAGACGATGCTGGCGTAGTTGTCGTCGGTCAGCACCATGTCGGCTGTGCCTTTGGCAACGTCAGTACCTGTGATGCCCATCGCCACGCCGATGTCGGCACGTTTGATGGCGGGAGCATCGTTCACGCCGTCGCCGGTCATGGCGACCACTTCATCGTTGGCTTGCAGCGCATCCACGATGCGCATCTTGTGTTCGGGCGAGACGCGGGCAAAGACGTCGGTGTCTTCGATGATATTCTTGAGTTGTTTGTCGTCAATCGCATCGAGTTCCGCACCAGTCATCACTTTCTTGCCTGGACGCAGCAATCCGATGGATTCAGCAATCGCGCGGGCGGTGTTCGGGAAGTCACCCGTAATCATCACGGTGCGGATTCCCGCATGGCGTGCGTGTTCGAGCGCAGGTTTCACTTCGGTACGCGGCGGGTCGATCATGCCCATCAGACCAACGAAGACCAAATCCTTTTCAAGGTCTTCAGTCTTGACCTCTTCGATGTTGTTCGGTACGTTTTTTTCCAAACGATAAGCAAAGCCGAGCACACGCAGAGCGTCTTTGGTCATTGCGTCATTAGCGGCGAGGATTTGCTGGCGCATGGCTTCGGTCATCTCGCGCGGTTTGTCGTCCATACCCTGATATTTCGAGCAAAGAGTCAGCACGATATCGGGTGCGCCCTTCATGACGATCACATCCCAGTTCTTGTGCTTTTCATCGTAGAACGGGGAAATATCGTTGGGATGCGGTCGGGTCACGTCATGGATGGTAATCATGCGCTTGCGTTCCGAGTCGAAGGGGACTTCATTCTCGCGCGGATAAGCTTCCTTGACGTCGAGGTGAACCGCCCCCGCTTTGGCGGCGGCAACCAGCAGCGAGCCTTCGGTTGGGTCGCCCACGATACGATAGGTCTGGGCAGATTCACTCTCGCCTGTCGTTTCAATCAAGGCGTCGTTGTTCAGCACACCCAGCCAGAGGGTCGTCAGGATGGCGGGATACTGCTTCGCTTCGACGGTCTTGCCGTCCACCTGGAATTCGCCCTTCGGCGCGTATCCCGTCCCAGTGATGTGAACCAGCTGGTTGTCCGACCAGACGCGGGTGACGGTCATTTCATTCTGGGTCAGCGTGCCTGTTTTGTCGGAGCAAATCGTCGTGGCAGAGCCAAGCGTCTCCACCGAGGAAAGTTTGCGGATGAGCGCGTGGCGCTTGATCATTTCCTGCATCCCAAGCGCCAGTGAAATCGTCACAACGGCGGGCAGACCTTCGGGTATGGCGGCAATCGCCAGGCTGACGGCGATGATGAAGACTTCGGTAATCTCGGAGGCAAATTCCTTGAAGTATTCGATTGGCGCGGAGAAGAGCGTGTTGATTTCGGTGTAGTTGACGAGGGCGACGAGGAATACGACGGCGACCAGAATCAGCGAGCCGATGCTGAGCGTGCGACCCAACTGGTCGAGCCGACGCTGGAGCGGCGTCTCTTCGGTTTCCACACTCTGGAGCATGGTGGCGATGAGGCCAAGCTGGGTTCTCATGCCGGTGCTGGTGACAACGCCCCGTCCGCGCCCGTAGTTGACCACCGTCCCCATGAAGGCGGTATTCTTGCGGTCGCCCAGCGGAACGTTTTTATCGAGAACCGTCGCGGCATTCTTTTGCACGGGTAGCGATTCACCTGTCAGCGAGGCTTCTTCAACACGCAGGTTGACCGCTTCGAGCAGGCGCAAATCGGCGGGGATGAAGTTGCCCGATTCGAGGAAGACGATGTCGCCTGGCACAAGATTGTAGGCTGGCACGGATTTTCGTGACCCATCGCGCAACACCTGCGCTTCGGGCGCGGCAAGTTTCTTCAAGGCGGCAAGCGCCTGTTCCGCGCGCTGTTCCTGAATGATGCCCAGCACCGAGTTCAGCACCACAATTGCCATGATGGCGGCGGCTTCGACATAATCGCCGAGCAGGGCGGAAATAATGGAAGCCACAATCAGCAGAATCACAACGAAATTATTGAGTTGTCCCCACAACAAAGCGAGGAAGCCCGGACGCGGCGCTTCCTCCAACTGGTTGGGTCCATAATGTTGCAGGCGCTTTTCGGCTTCCGCCGAGGTCAAGCCCTCATCTTGCACTTCGAGGTGGTGCAGCACCTCCTCCGCTTTGAGCGCGTGCCATTCCTGTTCTTTGATTTCTTCCTGTGCCATGGAAAAGCTCCTCCTTGATTTTGGACTCTGATTTTGAACGACCTTCAAACGTCGGGAGACGTTTGACTCCGTCAATTAAAAGGAGACCACCACAGCCTCCGTGATGGTCTCGCCAACGTCGTAAAACGCACAAGCTGCCGATGGCATTGCGCCAATGGGATGACGACAACTTGTCCTGCGGGGACACAGGCGGCTACTCCCCAAACGCTTCGCAGTGTATCCACATCCAAATGGATTGTCAAGCAGTGTATCAAACATTGCGGATAAAGTACAATTCATCTCATGACAAAAATCACCTCCCACCTCGTTTATTTCCTTCTCATCGTCCTTGCCATCGCCCTGCTGACTTTTCTTGGTCCCGAAGAAAAGTCACTGGGATCGAATGTGCGGATTGTTTACCTGCACGGAGCCTGGGTGCTGGCTGCGGAAGTTGCCTTCTTCGCCGCCGCGCTGGCTGGACTTTTGGGTCTGGTCCTGCGACGTGAGCTTTTCCACGCGTGGAGCGCCGCCCTCGGGCGCACGGGCATCGTCTTCTGGGTGACGTATCTTCCGCTCTCGATGTTTGCCATGCAGTCCAACTGGAACGGACTCTTCCTCGCCGAGCCGCGCTTCCGCCTGGCGATGATCTTTGCGGTGACGGGCATCCTGCTGCAAGTTGGTCTGTGGCTCTTCAACATCCCCTGGTTGACTTCGCTTGTCAACATCGCCTACATCATCACCCTGCGCGTGATCTTCGCCTCGGCACAAAATATCATGCACCCGCCGCCGTCGCCGATCTTCAATTCGGGGAATTATCTCATCATCGGGTTCTTTATCGGTTTGAACATCTTCGCGTGGGTCGCGGGGTACTTTTTGACACGCTTCTTCCTCAGTAAAACTTACGAAAAAGCATAACGAAATCCACCAATCTACGCTAATCTTCGCGAACCGAAAAAAAGATTGGCGCAAATTCGTGAAGACGCCTGCACTGCGCGCAGGCGCAAGTGTTAGCGGATAAAAACATCTTGCGAATCCAACTTCAACTCATCGCTTTCCTCTTCCTCCGCACCATCCTGAACACGGCTCACAGGATGGTGTATCCGTTTCTGTCCGTCTTCGCGCGCGGACTTGGCGTGGACATTTCCTCCATGTCCGTGCTGATGACAGCGCGGTCCCTCGTCGGAGCAACCAGCCCGCTCTTCGCGCCCATCGCAGACCGCCGCGGACGAAGATTCGGCATGATGCTCGGTGTCGCCATTTTCACGCTGGCGATGGGCATCGTCGCTGTGTACCCATCCTTCTGGACTTTCGCCCTGGGACTGGTTTTGTCAATCCTCGGCAAATACATGTTCGACCCCGCGATGCAGGCTTACTTTGGCGACCGCATCCCGTATGCCGAGCGTGGAACCGCACTTGCCATTACCGAAGTTGCCTGGTCATTGGCTTTCATTGTTGGTATGCCAACGATGGGATTTCTGATCGCAACCTTCGGCTGGTCGGCACCCTTCCCCGTGCTGGCGGCGCTTGGACTGCTGGTAATCTTTGTCATCTGGCACATTGTCCCACGCGAAGACTCTCATCACACGCTGACCAATAATCCGCTCGCTGGCTACCGCGCTGTCTTCACGTCGCTCCCTGCCCTGGCTGGGATTTCGATTGCCATGTGCGCCAGCGCGGGTAACGAACTGGTCAGCATCACGTTTGGCGTCTGGCTGGAAGACTCGTTTGGGCTGAGAATCGCCGCCCTCGCGGGAGCTTCCGCCGTAATTGGCATCTCGGAATTGAGCGGCGAGGGACTGGTCGCCCTGACCACAGATAGGCTCGGCAAGCCGCTCGCATTGACCATCGGACTGGTCGGCAACGCCCTGGCTTCGATCCTGCTCCTGTTCATCGGTCAGACCCAAGTCGGGGCGCTGGTTGGGCTGTTCCTGTTCTACATCACGTTCGAGTACGTCATCGTCAGTCACATCTCGCTGGCAAGCGAACTCGTCCCTGCGGCGCGCGCCACGATGCTTTCGCTCAACTTCACAGGTCACTCCCTCGGACGCGCCCTCGGAGCCCTGCTGGCTGGCTACATTTATCAACAGTTTGGGTTTTTATTCGTCGCGCTGGCGACGGTGATATTCAATCTCATCGGCTTGCTGGCACTGAACATTATGCAGAGAAGGGTGAAACATGATCAAACCACCTGAACAAATCGAAACCGAACGACTCATCCTCCGTAAGCCGCGCATGGAAGATGCACCTGATGTTTTCGACGGCTGGGCGAGACATCCCGAAGTGACCCGCTTCCTGACCTGGCGTCCGCATGAAAGCGTGAAGCAAAGCGAAGAGTTGATGAAACGCTCCATCGCCGCCTGGGACGGGGAGACCAACTTCCGCTACCTGCTGGAGATCAAGGAGAGCGGCGCATTGGCTGGGATGATCGAACTGCGGCTGGACCGCGAACCGTTCAAAGTCAGTTTCGGATACACGGGCGCGTACGCCCAATGGGGCAAAGGCTACATGACCGAAGCTTCGCGCGCCTGCATCCAGTGGGCGTTTGAACAGCCAGGCGTCTACCGCGTCTACGCCACCGTGGACGTGGACAATATCCCGTCACAGCGTGTGCTGGAAAAAGCAGGAATGCAGCGCGAAGGACTCCTGCGACGCGAAAGCCTACATCCCAACATCAGTCCCGAACCGCGAGATTGCTATATGTATGCGATAGTAAAATAAAAGAGATTTAAACTACAGAGACACGAAGGCACAGAGAAAAAATAAAAACTCTGTGGCTCGGTGTCTCCGTGGTTAGCAAATGGTATGGGCTTATCGCTACGGAGATAATATGTCTTTGCCAAACAAATCCAAATGGTGGCTTGAACTTGCTGCCCTCACCGTCATCTCAGCGCTGGTTTACCTGCTGAGCGTCAACCAATTCTCGTACTACCGCGACGATTGGTACTACGCCTACGACGGCTACATCGCGGGACCGTCCATCTTCAAGGTCATGTTCAGTTCCGACCGTCCCGCGCGGGGAATTTTCTTCGGCATTTATTATTGGTTGTTTGGCTCGCATCCCCTTCCCTATCACCTCGGCATCTACATCTGGCGACTGATTGGCGCATACGCCGCCCTTTGGCTCTTCAACCTTCTGTGGAGCCGACAACGTGCCGCGAACTTTGCCATGTCCCTGCTCTTCCTCGTCTACCCTGGATTCCTGTGGTGGGTGCAGGGCATCGAGTACCAGCCGATGGTCGCCAGCGTCGCGTTGCACACGCTTTCCTTCGCGCTGACCCTCGCCGCGATTCGCTCCCAAGCCAAAACTGCGCAAGCCGCTCTCTGGGCGTCGTCCATCCTGACGGGGCTGACCGCCATCGCCCTCGTAGATTATGCCGTCGGCATGGAAGCCTTCCGCGTTCTGTGCATCTTCCTCGCCCAGCCCGCCCCGCGCCGCCTCGTCAAAACCATCCGCGCCACCCTCATTACGCTCACCATCCCCCTGCTCTTCGTCGTCTGGAAACTCTTCCTCTTTCACGGCGACCGCAAAGCCACCGACATCACCTTCCAACTCGGTGACCTGCTCCGCGAACCGCTGGCGACTTCCATCCTCTGGGGTCAACGGCTACTGGACAGCGCCCTCAACGTCTCCTTTTTCGCGTGGTGGACTCCGCTGCGGATGCATTATCCCTTTGTGGAAAAAGACAGCCTCTGGCTTGGTCTGACTCTCGCAACTTTGGTCCTCGCCCTGAGTCTGGTTGCCTTCCGCTGGCTTGCTTCCGCGTCTGCGCCCCAGCCTGATTCCAACCCCGAAGCCTCTCCCAAAGCCGATAGCTTTCCGCTTCAAGCCATTGCGCTCGGTTTGGCTGGCACGGTCTTTGGGCTTTTTCCAGTCATCATGGCGAACCGATTCGTCATCTTCAAGGCATACTCACACTACGCCCTGCCTGCTTCAGTTGCGGGTGTGATTTTGGTCGTCGGCTTGATTCACGCCCTGTCTTCCAAACGATTGCAAATGATTCTCGTCTCGCTCCTCGTCGGGATCGCCGCCCTCACCCATCGCGGACTGGCGATCAAAGCCGCCGACGAGCAATCGGCAGTCCGCGACTTTTGGTGGCAGGTTTACTGGCGCATCCCGAAGATTCAGGAAGGCACGACCATTGCCGCCATCTATCCAGGCATCGACTATGGCGAAGACACCGATATCGTTTGGGGCCCCGCCAACTTTTTGTATTATCCCAATCCCCAGCCTGGCATGGACCTGGTCAAGTATCCGCTGGGCGGGACCATCCTCGACCCAACGGGCATCCGCAATGTGGTGGAAGAAAAGGAAAAGATCAGCGCCACCTACCGCAGTCATTTTATTTTCCTCAACTATCGCCGCGTGTTGGTGATGAGCCAGCCTTCCGCCGAGTCCTGTGTCCACGTGATCGACCCGCGCTGGGTCGAACAGTCACAGCGCGATACGGAGGAAATTGTCCAACTCTTTCCCCATTCAAAAATGGAATACGCGCTGACCGAAGGCGAAACCGCTGTCCCGTTGGGCTTTGCCTTCGGAACAGAGCCAACCCACGGCTGGTGCTATTTCTACCAAAAAGCAGAACTCGCCCGCCAGCAAGGTGACTGGGACTCCGTCGCTGCCATCGGCGCGGAAGCCGCCCGCCTCGACCTCGTCCCCGCCGACCCCGTCGAGTGGACACCCTTCCTGCAAGCCTACGCAGTTCTCGGCGAGACCAAAAAAGTGGAATCCCTCGCTGCCCAATTCAAAGACGACCCGTTCCACAAAGAACAGTTCTGCGAAAATCTCACAAACGGGATTCAACTCAAAGATGAAATGCAAAACAAGGTGGATGAACTGTTTTGCCGGCAATAGGTTCCACATAAGAAGCAGGCATATTAAAGGAGTTGAACGCCGTTGCCCCTTTACGCCTCGATGCTTTGCGACTTTGTGTCGAAGCCCGTTCTTTTGGCGCTCTCATTTATGCTAAAATAGAAGCAATGAAAGCCCGGCTTCCAGCCCCCGAACATCATTCGTATCAACTGCACCGCAGGCAGCGCGTCACCCAGGTCATCCTGCCGGTGGTGATTAGCGCGCTGGCTCTGGTCGGCTTGACCGTGCTGATCTGCCTGTCCACCTTCAACTCCGGCGGCGACGTGGCTCGTTGGGCGGCAGTCTCCACCATCTGGATCATCATCCCCGTGCTGTTCGTGGGACTTATTGTGCTTGCCATCCTCATCGGGCTGATCTATTTGATGGCGCGCGCGTTGGGAGCTTTGCCCCGCTACACCGGAATGGCGCAGGATTACGTTTACATCGCCCGCAACTACATCATCCGCAGCGCGGACATGGTCGTCAAACCCGTCATCGCACTCGAGGGTTTCATCGAAAGGGTAAAGGCATTCTTCGAAAGGATGGTCGCTCCATGAACAAAAACAGGATCATATTCTTCGGCACATTGATCGGCGCCGTCACCGGACTGATTGCCGCGCTGCTGCTCGCCCGCCGCGCGGAAAAGAACGAGCGTGAGACCGCCATCACATCCGGCGAGGGGCTCAAACTGGGTGTGCTGGTCTTCGGTTTGCTGCGGGCGATTGCATCGCTGACCGACGACTAATCAGCGCATCGACTTCAAATCACGGACCGAGGAACACAATCCTCGGTTGTTTTTTTATGGATACCATTTCACGCATTACCTTCCGCCGATTTTTACTCGGTCAGCAGGGACTTTGGCCCGGTCGCCGTTTCAGGGGGCTGGATGGCACGACCTCAGCCATCAACCAGATCGAAGCGTTGCAGCTCGACCCGTTGAACATTGCCGCCCGCAGCCAGGAGATCGCCCTGCATGGTCGCGTGTTGGATTTCAACCTCGGACACCTGTACCAGTCCGCCTATGAACAGCGCAATTTCTTCGATTACGGCGGGACACTTTTCCTCTATCCGATGAAGGAGTTTCCCTTCTGGCGGGCAATCATGCCGCGCACGGCAAGGTATCCCCGCATGACGGAATTCAGGAAGAATCATCCGCGCGCGATGGACGAAGTACTTGCGGCGCTGCGGGGCAACGGTCCCATGAGCAACCGCGACTTCGAGGGAAATGGTCTTTCGCAGTGGAGCTATCGCGGACGGAAAGACTCGGCGGTGGCGCTCTTCTACCTGTGGCTGCTGGGCGAGGTGATGATCACCATCCGAAAGGGATTTGACCGCGTCTATGACCTGCGCGAGCGGGTGGTTCCACGCGAATATGATTTCGTCGCATCCATTGGGGAGGCAGAGGATTTTTTCGCGCGAAAGACCATCGCCATCCCCAATCTGATGCGCGAAAAACGTTTCCGCACTAGCTGGCAGGATGCCATCGAGCGGGAGGTGACGCCCAGGGACGCGGAGGAAAAGCTGTCGGCGCTGATCGGGCGGGGGGTGGTGAGCCAGCTCAAGGTCGAAGGCAGCGCGGAAAACTGGCTCGTGTTGACCAAAGCTGTCCCGTTGCTGAAATCCATCGAAGCGGGACGCATCCCAAAAATCTGGAAGCCGCTGGGACCATCCACAGAGGAGGAGGTCGCGTTCCTTGCGCCATTGGACATGGTCAGCGCGCGCGGGCGGGCGAAGCAGGTCTTCGATTTCGATTACGTTTGGGAGGTGTACAAGCCCGTCCACCAGCGCCGCTGGGGATATTACACCCTGCCCATTTTGTACGACGACGACCTGGTGGCGCGGCTCGACCCGAAGCTGGATCGCAAAACGGACACGCTTCAAATCATGGGCTTTTGGCTGGAGGATGATGCGCCAAAGGATGAAGCCTTTGCCAATGCGCTCGGGCGCGGGATTGCGAGGTTCGCAAAACTGGTGGGCGCAAAACGGGTGGAGATGGATTGCATCCAACCGCGCCGCCTGCGAACACAGGTTCGCAGGATGTTCAAGGCAGAATCAGGGTAGGGCGAAAGGTTTTCAATTGCATTCAAAAATCAAATCGGGGGTAGTCCTGATTATAATTAGCGTGGGATGGGGCAAGGTTTGAACTTGTTCTTATTAAAGTTGGCGAATCCAATGCCCATTTATTTCCAGGAACGGATTCTCCAGACGGCATGGATTGGAGAGGATGGTTTCTTTGGACGGGACGCTGCCCAAAAAAACAACCGGTGATCTGACGCGGAAGGCGCTTGCCCACAGTCACGAACTTTTGCTGGCGCTTAGCCGCGCCGCGCACGCCGTTCAGAAGGCGCGCACAGCGGAGGAGGTATACCGCGCTGTCGGGGATCAGATCAAAGCCCTGGGTGGGGATGTGTCCCTGTTCATTGCCACGGAGAAACCTAATCAGCTTGCCGTTGCCTATACTTCGTATGAACTTAGCTTTCTGCGGAAGGCTGAACAATTGACGGGGTTGTCGGCGCTGGACTATCGTTTTGAGACTCCACCGGGGGGCATATTCGCCAGCGGCATCGCTGACGGCAGCACCATCTACGCGCGGGACGTGAAGGAATATACGATTGCCATGCTTCCAAAGGGCTTGCAGTCGCTGGCGGAACAGATAATCAATGTCCTTGATGCAAAACAGGGTATTTTTGCCCCCCTGCGCCTGGAAGACAAAACGTTGGGGGTCATGGTGGTCAGCGGTTCGTCGTTGACCGAGAACGATGTTCCGGTCATGGAGTCGTTTGCGGCGCAGATCGCGATCAGCCTCCACAATTTGAACCTGACCCGGCAAATGCAAAACGAGCTTGCCACACGCCAGCGGGCGGAGGAGGAATTGCGCAGGTCCGAGGAGCGCTATCGCACCCTGTTCGATAACATGATGGACGGCATCTATCGCAGCACCCATGACGGAAGATTCGTGGATGTGAACGCCGCCATGGTCAGAATGTTTGGATATTCCAGCCGCGAGGAACTGATGGCGGTGGACATCAAGAAGGAGTTGTACTTTTTGCCCGAGGAAAGGGGCAGTCACATATTGGATACGGGACGGGAGGAGATCGAGGTCTATCGCATGAAGCGCAAGGACGGCTCCGAAATCTGGGTGGAGGATCATGGATATTATGTGCATGACGAGCGGGGAAACATCCTGTACCATGCAGGGATGCTGCGCGATGTGACCACGCGCAAAAAGGAGGAGGAAAGCGCGCTGTTGCAAAGCGCCGCGCTGGAGGCGGCGGCAAACGCCATTGCCATTACCGACATAAAAGGCACGCTGCAATGGGTCAACCATGCCTGGTTTGAATTGACCGGCTACTCGAAGGAAGAATCCATTGGGCGCAACATGAGTATCGTCAAATCCCACATCCACGATCCCAAATTCTATAAGGAACTGTGGGGGACGATTCTGGCGGGCAGGGTCTGGCGCGGTGAACTGAAAAACCGCCGCAAGGACGGCGTCTTGTACGATGAAGAGCAGACCATTACACCCGTGCTGGACAGCCGGGGGAACGTGACGCACTTCATCGCCATCAAACTGGATATCACCAAACGCAAACAAACGGAAGCCGCGCTGGAGCAAGCCAGGCGGGAACTCGAACAGGCGAACCTCGACCTCAAAAAGGCTCTTGAGCATGAACAACACCTGTCGCACACCGACGCGTTGACCGGCGTCAGCAACCGGCGTCACCTATTCGAGCTTGCGGCTCACGAATTCGACGTGGCAAAACGCTACGAACATCCCCTGTCCATCATCGTATTCGACCTCGACCACTTCAAGAACGTCAACGACACCTTTGGGCATGCCCTGGGTGACCGCATGTTGCAGGAGGTGACAAGGACGGTACGCTCGCAGCTCCGCGAAGTGGATTTGATCGGACGCTACGGCGGCGAGGAGTTTGTGATCATCCTGCCGATGACGGCCGCGAGGCAAGCCTGGCTGCTGGCGGAACGCATCCGCGCGGGCGTGGAGGCACTCCGCGTGCCAACCGACGGGGAACCCGCCGCCGTGACTCTGAGCATCGGCATTGCCGAGATGCTTCACACCAGGCAGGATAAATCAGCGGAGGATGTGATACGTCACGCCGACGAAGCCATGTATGCGGCGAAACAGGCAGGGCGTAATCGAGCCGTGATCTTCGACGCTGAATAGTTGAATGCTGGCAAGGAGAATACTGCCATGATCTATAAGGTGAAGAGACAAATATGGGGATTGCTGGCTCTCCTTGCCATCTGTCTGCCTGGCATGGCGATATCCTGCACCAAAGCCCCTTTGTCAAGGCTTGAGTCGCCCGTTTCCAGCATACATGTGGTGATGGATAACAATTATCCACCTTACATTTTTCTGGATGAAAGCGGAAATCCTCAGGGAATTCTGGTCGACCAGTGGGCGCTGTGGGAAAAATACACTGGGGTAAAAGTCGAACTCTCCGCCATCCCCTGGGAGGATGCACTGGAGGGCATGAAGGCTGGAAAATACGATGTGATCGACACGATCTTTTACACCGACGAGCGCGCCCAAATCTATGACTTCACCGAGGCCTATGCCCGCATCGATGTCCCCATCTTTTTTCACAGCAATATTTCGGGGATTTCGGATGCCAACGATTTGATGGGCTTTCGTGTTGCAGTCAAACAGGGAGATGCCGATGCCGAATTCCTCAAAGAGGCGGGTGTCAGGGATCTTATTTATTACGACAGTTATGAAGAGATCATCCAGGCGGTTGAACGAAGGGAGGAAACCATCTTTTTCATCGACCAGCCACCGGGACTGTATTACCTCTACAAGTATGGTTTGCAAGACCAGTTCAATCATTCGGCACCCCTCTTCAGCGGGGAGTTTCACCGCGCTGTCAAAAAGGGAAACGCTGTGCTATTGTCGCTGGTGGACGAGGGGTTTGCAGCCATCAGCGAATCCGAATATCAGACAATCAACGACCGCTGGTTCGGCATCCAGCAAGGCAGCAAGTGGGAGGAATTTCTTCCTTACCTGCAGGCTGGGACTAGTCTTGCTTTTTTGATTATCCTCGCCCTCGTTGTCTTCACTCGCACTTTGCAAAGTCAGGTAAATCAGCGTACTCGTGAGTTGAACCAGGCGCTCGCCGAACTGAGACAAAGCGAGCGCAAATACCGTGAGATATTCAACGCCACCAATGAAGCCATTTTTGTCCATACTGCCGCGGACGGAAAACTGTTACACGTCAACGAAACCATGTTGCAGATGTATGGCTACGATACCGAAGAGGAGGTTTTATCCGTAGACCTTGGCGACCTTGTCTTGAACGCCCCGCCCTATGCCCCGGTGGATGTCCAGGAAAAGCTTCAAAAAACTTTGGCGGAGGGTCCGCAGGTTTTCGAGTGGCGCGCCAAGAGAAAGGATGGGAGCGCCTTTTGGGTGGAGGTTTCCCTGCGAAGCTCGCAAATTGGCGGAGAGGGGCATATTCTGGCTGTCGTGCGTGACATCTCCAAACGCAAGCGGGCGGAAGAGGCACTGCGCGAAAGCGAGGAACTTCTCCGGGAGGCATTGGTAACGGCGAACATGGGGAGTTATGTGTTGGACATCGCAACGGGCATTTGGAAAAGCTCAGCCATGCTCGACAGGATATTCGGCATAGACGACTCCTATATCCGCTCCGTGGAAGGATGGAGCAATATCATTCACCCGGAACATCGCCAGGAAATGAGCGACTATTTCCTGCACGAGGTCGTGGAGAGGCATGTGCGCTTCGACAGGGAATACAAAATCGTCCGTCACAACGACGGGGTCGAACGCTGGGTGCATGGGTTGGGCAGTTTGGAGATCGATTCGCAAAACAGGCCCGTGAAAATGAGCGGCGTCATTCAAGACGTCACCGAGCACAGGCAGGCGGAACAATTACTGCGGGACCGCGAGAGGCGATACCGCACACTGGTCGAGCAGATTCCCGCCGTCGTTTATATTGATGAAGTCGGCAATGGTTTTCGTTCCATATACGTCAGCCCGCAGATCGAGAATATCCTTGGTTTCACACCGGAAGAATGGCTGCAAAAAGCCCCTGCCATCTGGTACAGCCTGATTGTTGATGAGGATCGTGAGTGGGTCGATGCCAGATACCGGCTCTGTGCGGAAAAAGGCGAACCATTCGAGGCAGAGTATCGAATCAAAACCGCGGATGGCAGGATTCTCTGGCTTCACGACCAAGCAATCGTGCTGCGGGACGAAAATGGAAGCCCTCAGTTGATTCACGGCGTCATGCAAGACATCACCGCGCACAAACAGGCGGAATTCGAAATGCGCCAGCGCGTGATGGAACTCGAAACCCTCTACGAGAGCGGGTTGGTGATCAGCCAGATTCTCGACCCGTCGGAGATCGCGAAGAAGGTCATTGAGCTGCTCGAACAAAAGCTAGGCTGGCATCACACAACAGTCCGCTTGTACAACCCGCAGGATGAAAGTCTTCAATTACTGGCTTTCAACCAACCCGGGTTGAAGAGTGAAGCAGAGCGGCAGGAAGTGGGGGAACGGTTCAACACCCTGGTCGCCTCCGCTGCGCAGGGGATGAGCGGCTGGGCTGTTCGCAGCAAACAAGTGATCCATTCAAGCGACCTGCAGCACGATCCACATTATGTGGACACTTATCCCGGTTTGCAATCCGGGCTTTATGTGCCGATGAAAATGGGAGAGCGGGTTATCGGTGTGATCAGCATCGAAAGCGAGCAGCCCGACGCCTTTAGTGCAGCAGACGAACGCCTGGCTGCCACACTGGCAAACCAGGCGGCGAGCGCATTGGAAAATGCCCGTCTATTCAAATCCGAACAGAAGCAACGGCAGGTGTCCGATGCGCTGCGCGATGCATTGAGCGCCGGCGCATCCATGAGTTCAAGCCTCGATTTCGAATCCATTCTCGATCGTTTATTGGATGCACTCGAACGTGTCATTCCCTTTGAAGGCGGTTGTATCATGCTTGTCAGGGCGGAAAGCGGCAGGATCGATATCGCCAAAATGCGCGGATATAAAATGTTGGACGAAGCGTCCCTGCGGAACTTGTCAAAATTTGGTTTCGAAATATCCACGGTGGAAAACCTGCACTGGATGCTCGAACACCGTCAACCGATGGTCATTTCAGATGTGAGAGAATATGATGGATGGGTCCATATCCCGGAGTCGAATTTCATCTATTCCTGGATGGGCGCACCGATCATCGTCAATGACGAGGTCATTGCCTTGTTCTCGCTGGACAGCACCCAACCCAACTTCTTCACCGATGAGCATGTCGAACTGATGCGCGCCTTCACCGGGCAGGCTTCGCTGGCACTGCAAAATGCCCGTCTCTTCGAACAGACCGAACGGCGCTTCCGCGAGTTTGCCGCACTTTACGAAACCAGCAAAGCCATCTCCGCCGATATCGATCTCTCCAGCCTGCTGAATGCCATTGTGGAGCATGCCCGCGGGCTTTTGGACACCGCATCCAGCGGCATCTATCTTTATGACACGGAAAAAGATGAACTGGTACTGACCGTGGATACGGCTACCGACGTCAACATTGGCACACGCCTCAAAATAGGAGAAGGTGCGGGTGGAGTCGTGGCAAAAACCCGCCAACCCTTGCGGCTCGACGACTATTCCACCTGGGAGGGACGTTCCCCGTACTACGAGGGAAGAAAGCTCCGTGCCATATTGGAAGTGCCAATGCTTTACAGCGGTGAGCTGGTTGGTGTGTTGACTGCGGACGAAATCGATGACTCCAAACGGAAATTCAGCGAAGCCGACGAACACCTGCTCTCGCTCTTTGCGTCGCAAGCCGCTGGTGCAATTCACTCGGCGCGCCTGCGCGAACAAACCGCGCGACGGCTGGAGCAGTTGCAGGCGCTGTACACAATAGACCGCGCAATCTCATCCACCTTCGACCTGCGCCCCATCCTCAACACGGTCATCGCCCAGACCATTGTCCAGTTGAACGTGGACGCCGTCGATGTACTTTTATATCATCCCTCCCTCCAAAAACTGGATTTCGTCGCGGGTCAGGGATTCCATACCCAGACAATTGAAAAGACCAGCCTGAGGTTGGGGGAATGTTTTTCGGGGCAGGCGGCTCTCGAACGCCAAACCGTGTATGTGGCGGATTTATCAACGGATGAATCCAGGTTCACTCGCGCCAGTCTGCTGAGAGCCGAAAGTTTTCTGGAGCTTTACGCGGTGCCGCTGATTGCCAAAGGCGCGATCAAGGGTGTGATCGAGGTTTTCAATCGCAGCGTGACATCCAGAAGCGCCGAATGGCTCGAATTTTTGGAGACCCTTGCCGGACAGGCTGCCATCACCATCGACCAGACCCAGCTCTTCGAGGATTTACAACGCGCCAACTTTGAGCTTGCCGTTGCCTATGACGCCACCATCGAAGGCTGGGCGCGGGCAATGGACCTGCGCGACCGCGAGACGGAAAAGCATACCGAACGGGTGACGGAATTGACGATTTCCCTCGCCTGGGAGTTAGGCATAAAGGACAACGAGGTCCTTCACATCCGCCGCGGCGCCTTGTTGCACGATATTGGCAAGATCGGCGTCCCGGATAGAATCCTTCACAAGGAAGGAAAGCTCACAGAAGAGGAATGGGAGGTCATGCGCCAGCATCCGCAGTTTGCCCATGACATGCTTCATCCCATAAAATATCTGTGGCAGGCACTGGATATCCCATATTGTCACCACGAAAAATGGGACGGTACAGGCTACCCGCGTGGGTTGAAAGGCGAACAGATCCCGCTTGCAGCGCGCATTTTTGCGATTGTGGATGTGTGGGACGCGGTCACCAGCGACCGTCCCTATCGCAAGGCATGGACCGAGCAGCAGGCACTGGCTTACATACGTGTACAAAGCGGGAAGCAATTCGATCCGATGGTCGTGGAGGCATTTCTGAAAATGCTGGGAGAGGAAGAGTAAAATTCTTCGTAGGAGATTCCATGACCACAAAACTGAAAAATTCCATCACCGATGTGCGCGGCATCGAAGTTGGTCACGCGCAGGATGAAGAAGCTCTCACCGGCTGCACCGTCATCCTTTGCCGGAAGGGAGCCGTCGCCGGCGTGGATGTGCGCGGCGGCGCGCCCGGCACCCGCGAGACCGACCTGCTGAATCCGGTCAACCTCGTTGAGAAAGTCCACGCGATTGTTTTGGCTGGCGGCTCCGCATTCGGTTTGGATGCGGCTAGCGGCGTGATGCTTTACCTCGAAGAAAATAAAATTGGATTCAACACCGGCGCGGCGAGAGTGCCAATCGTCCCTTCTGCGATTTTGTACGACCTGAATCTGGGTCGCGCGGACGTTCGACCTGATTCCGCGATGGGAGCTTTGGCTGCCGCCTCGGCTGTTTCCACCCCGCCCGCCGAAGGGAATGTTGGAGCTGGCACGGGCGCGTCTGTCGGCAAGATGTTCGGCGCTGCGCTGGCGATGAAGTCCGGGCTGGGAACCGCCAGCATGGACATCGGCGGCGGCGTGACCGTCGGTGCGATTGTCGCGGTCAATGCCTTTGGCGATGTGATCGACCCCGGGACTGGTGAAATCGTCGCAGGGCTTCGCTCCGGGAAAGTTGGTCCGCTGCGGGTTGGGAAAAAGAGTCAATTTGCCGATACGCTCGCGATGATGAAGTCCCCCGTTGGACGTGGAATCCTCGGCTTTGCGAGCCGCGCCAACACCGTGATCGGAGCCGTGGCGACAAATGCAAAGTTGACCAAAGCCCAGGCGACGAAAGTGGCGCAGATGGCGCAGGATGGCATCGCGCGGACCGTCCGTCCCGCCCACACCATGCTGGACGGCGACGTGATCTTTGCGCTGTCTACCGGCTCCAAAAAAGCGGATGTCTCCATCATCGGCGCGTTCGCAGCGGAAGTGATGGCGCAGGCAATCATCAGGGCGGTGAAGATGGCAAAGTCCGCTGGCGGGGTGCCGGGGCTGGGAGAAATCCCCGCTCATAAAGATTAAGCGGCTTAACTCGAACGTGAAGCGGCTTAACTTTGAAATTAAGCCGCTTCACGCGGGAGTTTGTTGGCTTAACCTCGAGTTTTCCTGGTTTAACTTTTCTAGCTGGCTTTTAGACATCGCGTTAGCTACGCCACTGCGACTACTTCTTCTCTCCCTATGAATTCCCTTGACGTTTTTCATCCTCAATCAATTTTCGAATATTCCAATAATATCGAAAAGCGATCGACGCAATGAAGATTATGACACCCAGGATAATGAGCAACCATGAGTGGACTAATACTCCCCATATTAAAAGTGCCCCGCCGATAAGCGTAACCAACAAAGAGGAATAAAAACGCATCCTTGCCCCGGGTGGTTGTTGGTGTTTTTGTCCAGTAATTAGGTCGCCCTTCCTTTTAGACCTGCGATCAAGAAGTCCGGCGACGGCAACCAATCCTGCAACGAGCATGACAAGAACAACAATGCCAATAGTTGTGCTATTCATTTAAACCTCTCTTAATCCTTATTAGAAAAACTAGACTATTATCGATGGCTCTATCTTTTCTGTGAGAGCTGGCTAACAGCTTACGTTCGCGGACTTGCCCCGCGGGCTGTGGTACTGGGGCGGGCGTGGATGGCGCCTTGGCGCCACAGGGAAAACTCGAAGCCACGCGTACGCGAAATGCTTGAAAATGCCGCACGCGAAGCGTCCCACACGTCCACTGCACGCTTTGTTAGGCACGATTTTTGGGTCTATGGTTATCTTCCTTGCTTACATCTATTATCATTATATTGATTTAGCGAATAGGTCTGTCCATGTGGCGTAACACAGTAACATGTTGATAGATTAAGTGATGGTGGAAGTTGTACTCAATGGACCTCAACTTCCCATATTATGACTATGCCGTCTTGGGAAGATGAAGCAATTAAATCACCGTGCGGCGACCATGCCACACTCGAAACAACACCGGGATGCCCTTCGAAGCGATAAGTTTGTTTACCCGTACGCGCATCTAACATAACAAGCGAACTTTGAGCCGCCACCAGGAAATTTCCATTGGGAGACCAATCCAAACTAAACAGCATTATATCTGTATTTATCCTATATATTTCTTTGCCGGTTTTGGCGTCCCACAAAACCAAAGTTTTGTCATCACCCTCATAAAGTGTGCCATTATCCGATACCGACGCTACAGTGTTTCCGAGAGGCGACCATACCAAATTATATAATCCGGGTTGGGTGAGGATCTCTTCGCCGGTCTGAGGATTCCAAAGTGTAACCTGTTGCCTGCGAGTTGTATCAAGAAGCGGATAACTGGTCCCCAGCAAATCACCTTTTGGCGACCACGCTATATATCTGCTAAATCTATTTTTTTTCAAGTCAAGTAATTTTTCGCCAGTAGTGGCATCCCATATACTTCCTTGCCCGTCATAAGATGTCAAAGCCAATTTCTTCGCATCCGGCGACCAATCCACTTTAAATGTTTCTTGAGTGGATGCCGATAATATTTGTATTTGCCCGCCTGTTTGTATATCCCAAACTACGACTCGGCGTCCTCCTGATGCGAGTTTTTCCCCATTTGGCGACCAATCTAAACTGGTTACCCATCCTTCAGGATCGTGAAATGACCGCAGTTTTTTGCCGCTTGAAGGGTCCCATATAATCACTTCCCCATCTTCAAAACTGGAAGCCAGCATGTCCCCGCTAGGCGACCAAACCACATCCAATACCGCGCTGGCATGTTCGTCCAGAAACCGTAATTTCTCGCCAGTTTGAATATCCCATATCGTTAAGACATTGCTGCGAGTCAACGTCATCGGACCGCTCAAAGTGATCAGGTTTTTTCCGTCCGGTGACCAGCTCAAAACCAGCACAAGTCCAGATTCTAACATTCGCAATTGTTTGCCAGTTTGCGCATCCCAAATAACAACCATCCTATCGGTAAGTGCAGCCACCAGATAATCATCATTAGGTGACCATGCCATGCTAAGCACACCAGTACCTTCCTTTATTCTTTCCATTAAGCGCTGTTTCCCTGTTTGAACATCCCAAATGCTCACATCCCCCCCGCTATCTGATAAAGCTAGTTGTGTTCCATCCGAAGACCATATCATCCCCCCTGTGCAGCGCGAATTACAAACTTTCACCGGAGAATACAGCATTTGATTTGTAGAAATATCCCATACAGAGATTTCATTAAAATCCTTTACTAATGCCAAAATATCATTGCGCGGCGACCAAACGTAAGAACTTGATTGTTTGGAAAACACCTTCTCTCCCGTTTGGACATTCCAAAGCAACGTTTCTTGAGTATCCACATTAAATCCCGATGCCATCGGATTTCCATCTCGTGTCCAGCCAATGGAGAATATGCCTTCATGTGGCTTTTTGAACGTGTATAGTAGTTTGCCTGTTCTGGCATCCCAAACGGAAACGCCCATCTCTGATAATGTAGCCAATTGAGCGCTGTCCGATGACCATGCCACGCCACCTTGATATAACGGAGAAAGAGGAAGTTGAGGAACAATCTGATCCAAGGGGGATGCCCAAATCTCTTCAAGGGACTTGAAGTCATAAATGGACACGGTGAACTGTCCCGTTACGGCGATTGTTTTTCCATCGGGCGATACTGCCGCCGCGTATGTAACTCCTTTTCCAAGGCGTTTTTTAATAGGAATAAGGGAGGTGTTATCAACCTGCAACGTAGGCGGTTCCTCGGTAACTGAAGCAGCCTGGGTTCGGATTGCCCCCATGATATTCTCCACAGCATTCAACGTAGTGGGCGTTTTCGTATTCGAAACAATGGGGGTAGGCGTGTTCGTTTCCGTAGGTGTAGGAACAGGCGTGATCCCTCCTTGACAGGAAGTAAGCAGGGTTAAGATGGCAATTTTGAAAATAGTCAAATATTTTCTTGATGGCTTGTTCATTTAATTACTCCGACCTTCTACTCATTCTTTTGATTCTGTTTGCGGCAAATTCGAAGTTTGATATCTTTTGGAAGAAGTACCTAACAAGGGGTTGGGTAGTGCCGAATCTAATTGCTTATGGACTGCATTTTCCCCTGCAAACTAATCCCCCCAATTAATTTATGAATTAGATTGCAGGAACTTGTACCGCCTAATATAAATGAATACAATCCGTCGTTCTCTATAATCGTTATTATAGCAAACCCTCACACCTTCACGCAGACCAATCCCATCAAATACGCTCCCTCTGGAAAATGCAAAGCCGACCGGGTGATCGCTTCCCTGTGACAAATGCTTTTTACAGATAATTGACTTGCTTAATATATTGGTCATATAATGGACAGTGTGATGTGTGAGTGTGGACTGCAACGGCAACGTCTGTAGAATGTTTTCAAAAGAACATTCCGCATATGCAGGCTGACAGAAAGAAGCCAGCCTGCCAAAAAGCGTAAAACCATGTCAAAGCTGATTGGTCAAAATTTAGGGCGTTACCAAATCCTCGAACTGATTGGGGAAGGCGGAATGGCAACCGTGTACAAGGCGTACGACACGCGCCTTGAACGCGAAGTTGCGATAAAAGTAATCCGGCGCGAAGCCTTTCCGCCCGAACAGTTGGACATGATCCTCAAACGCTTTGAACGCGAAGCCAAGACGCTGGGCGGGCTTTCGCATCCCAACATTGTCGGCGTGATCGATTATGGCGAACATGAAGGTTCGCCATATCTGGTCATGGTTTACCTGCCCGGCGGCACGCTCAAGGACTGGCTTGGAAAACCCATGTATTGGCGGGATGCGGTACGGTTGCTCATCCCCGTGGCGCGCGCGCTGGAATATACCCATGAGCATAACATCATCAACCGGGATGTGAAACCGTCCAACATATTAATGACTGAAAAGGGTCAGCCCATGTTGACCGATTTTGGGCTGGTGAAAATATTCGAGGATAAATCATCGACGAATTTGACCGCTTCCGGCGCGGGACTTGGCACACCCGATTACATGGCTCCCGAACAATGGACAGGCGAAGCCACGGCGCAATCCGACCTGTATTCGCTGGGGGTGGTCCTCTATGAAATGATCACCGGACACAGACCCTATACGTCCGATACCCCGGCGGGGGTTTTGCTAAAACAGGCAAGCGAACCTTTGCCGCTTCCCAAACGATATGTTCCCGACCTGCCGCAGAATGTGGAATCGGTCCTGCTCAAAGTGCTTGCCAGAAAACCGGGCGATCGTTATCCCGATATGCAATCCTTCACAAATGAATTGCAGGATTTACTGGATGGCAGGGAAGTTGACGCGGCAGCCATAAAAACCACACTGCTGCGTGAACAAATGACTGGCAAGGCGGATGGACAACCCCGGTCTGATAAAAACAAGGTGGAACGAATTCCTGTTGAACAAAGCCGAAGCACCGTATCTGCATCTGCTCCCGTCAAAGCACAACGCGGGAACAGGTTTTGGGTTGTGGCTGGCAGCATTGGCGCTGGGCTATGTATTTGCCTGGCACTGGTGTCAGTTGGCTTCATGGTCATGAATAATCTTGGAAGCGCCACGATCAGTCCGTCAGCAGACAGTGTCCCTTCGCCTCAGAGCAAGAACACCCTCACCCCAACCTCAACTGTAGTTATGCTGCCTCCTGTCACGGTCTCAGGATGCACGTCAGCCGATGACTGCCCCGACACAGTTTGGATCGCAGATTTATCCGGGGAAAACGGCACGCAGGAAGACAAAACGGAATATAGCATTTCCATTTCCCAGGACAAAAAGGTGAGGTTTTTCTCTGGGTGGTGCGCCATCGACCGGAAGACATTGGATGAAAATCTTACCAAAATGGAAATTGCCTTCACCGTTGATGGTACATCCCATGTCGACAAGCTCAAAAAGGAATACTTTGAACAACAAAGCAACACCGACTCCACGGAAAAAATGTCGTGCTACGGCGTAGGCGGAGTGATAAGCGACTGGCAGAAGAGTCATACCTACCGGGTGGAGATTGGCCCGGTATTCAACAAACAAGTCTTTGACGGCTGGGATACATTCCCACTGGGAAAACAACTGAGCATTTATTTGATCACTGTTAAATAGGCCTCTTGCATAAGGGTTCCCGCCTTGAGCAAGGTAAAAAAGCGACTTTTGCAAGAAGTCTAATGATGTGCCTATTGAACCTGCAATTTGAACTGACAAGGGCTTGGATATCTTTTCGTTACCCCGCTTGACCCTGGCGGTTGGACACCGTACAATCACAAAAGTTCATTTGATGATCTGGCTGCCAAAAGGCGGCTAACCCTATAATTCGGCGCTGTTTTCACAGCGCCTTTGGAGATAAATATGCGAGCGCTTATTTTTGAC
The DNA here is from genome assembly GCA_016234555.1 of Chloroflexota bacterium. Classification (GTDB taxonomy): domain Bacteria; phylum Chloroflexota; class Anaerolineae; order Anaerolineales; family Villigracilaceae; genus Villigracilis. The sequence continues at coordinate 107,437 of JACRBJ010000032.1, forward strand.
CTTGATGGAACACTTGTCGATACAGTCTATGCACACGTCTTCGCGTGGCAGTGTGCGTTTGCAGAAGCGGACATGGCAATCGATGGCTGGCGTATTCACCGACGGATCGGGATGAGCGGAGGGCTGTTTACCCGCGCAGCAGGACGTGAGCTTGGGCACGAACTCAGTCAACAGGAAGCGGCAGATCTTCAATCACGTCATGGAGAATTATTTAGAAAACTTCTCCCAAAGCGGCGTCCCCTGCCGGGAGCAGTGGAACTCTTAAAATTCCTTCGCTCCAACAACATCGTACACGGAATTGCCACCTCGGGGAGTCGCCCGGAGATCAATGCCTCGCTGGACGCACTGGAAATAGACCCCGGCTTGCTGGTGGTCGAACGGGGTGATGTCCTGCGAGCGAAGCCTGAACCCGACCTTTTCCTCGCCTGCCAGCAGCGTCTGGGAGTCCGGGTGGAAGATTGCTACGTGGTTGGGGATGCGGTGTGGGACCTTTTGGCTGCCCGCCGCGCGGGAATGTTGAGCATCGGTTTGCTGAGCGGCGGATACGGTGAAGACGAACTCAGCCAGGCTGGCGCATTCCGCGTCTATCGGGATGCGCTGGAGTTATATCATTCACTGGATGAACTTGGGGTTTTGCCATAGGGGATTGCGACACAAATGAAATTGAGCAAACACAACTTTCAAGCGTGCATTTTTGACTTTGATGGCGTCATTATTGACTCCGAGCCGCTCCATGCACAGGCAAAACAAGCCACATTGGACAACTTTCAAGTTAAATACCCGCCTGCACTGTTCACCGACTCCAAAGGACGCCCCGACCGGGAGTTCTTCGAATTTGTGGCGGGTACCCTGGTTCAGACGGGCGTCACAGCCGAGGAGATGGATGCCTATAAGCGGAGGATTTACCTGGAAGGTTTTGAAAATGTCGCGCTGGTGACGGGTATTCAGGAATTCCTGCCTGTCGCAAGGCGGGCTTTCAAAAAGCTGGGGCTGGCAACCTCAGCCACCCTCAGGGATTTTTCTCTGGCGGCGCAAAAGTATCAGCTTCGACCCTGGTTTGACGCCATCATCACGGGCGCAGATACAACACGGCATAAGCCTGACCCGGAACCCTACCTAAAGGTAATGACGCTTCTGGCTGTGACAGGTTCGGAAACGCTGGTGATCGAAGATTCCCCGAACGGAATACGGTCGGCAAAATCAGCAAACTGCACTGTCGTGGCAATAACGACCGCCTTCGAGCCGAACGAACTCCGCATGGCAGGGGCGGATATGGTTGTGGCGTCCTTTGCCGAACTCGAACGCGAATTGGGAATAGCCGCGCTCGATACGGTCTAGCCCTCACCCCTTCACGCAGACCAGCCCCTTCAAATACGCTCCCTCCGGAAAATGCAAGCTGACCGGGTGATCGCTGCCCTGTGATAAATGCCCGATGATTGTCGCGTCTGTGCCGGCATCCAATGCGGCGGAGGCGACGATTTTTTGAAAGAGCGCTGCGTCGATTCCCCCGGAGCAGGAGAAGGTGACAAGGATTCCGCCGGGACGAAGCAGCTTGAACGCCAGCAGATTAATATCCTTGTAGGCGCGGGAGGCTTTTTCAGCATGGGCGGCGGTGGGAGCAAACTTCGGCGGGTCGAGGATGATCATGTCGAAGGAGCGGTTTGCATCGCGGAACTTTCTCAGCAGTTGAAAAACATCGCCTTCGAGCGTGGTGTGACGGTCGGCAGGGACGCGGACGCGGTTGAAAGCGATATTTTCTTCGAGCAATGTCAGCGCATCGGCTGAGGAGTCAACCGACAAAACCGACTTTGCCCCGTTCGCCAGGGCATGGATGGAAAATCCACCGGTGTAGCAGAAGCAATTCAGCACGTCGCGGTCTTTTGCCAATTCACCAACCCGGTGACGGTTCTCCCGCTGGTCGAGATAAAAGCCGGTCTTGTGACCATGTTCGATGTCAACAAGGAATTTCAAGTCGTATTCGGTAATTGGTAACTGGGGATTGGTAATTGTTCCGCGCAAAATTCCCGTGATTGGCTTCAAACCTTCCAGTTCGCGCACGTCGGCGTCGGAGCGTTCGTAGATATTTTGGACGCCCGTCTCTTCGGCAAGAATATCGGCGAGGGTCTCCTTCCAGAACTCGGAACCAGCCGTCAGGGATTGCAGGACAAGTACGTTGTCGTAGCGGTCGACGATCAAGCCGGGGATGCCGTCCGACTCGCCATGCACCAAACGATACGCGTTCGTTTGACCTTCAACCTTCGACATTCGACGAAGCGCAATTGCCTGACGAATCCTCACGCGAAAGAATTCCTTGTCCACCGGCTCATCCTCGAAGGTCCAGGCACGAGCGCGGATTTGTGAATACGGCGAGTAGGAGGCTCGGGCAAGAAAAAGCCCCTCGGACGAGATCAGGTCAACGGTCGAACCGGGTGCGGGGTTTTCATCCACATGCTTGACTGCGCTGGCAAAGACCCAGGGATGGCGTCGCAGTAAACTTTTTTCACGGGTTGGGTTGAGGATGATGGACATGCATCTATCTTACCGCAACCGGACTTATAATGGAAACATGTCGGCGCGCATGAGACCCAACTCCCTGCTGCTCCCTTTGCTGACGCTTGGGGCGCTGGTCATGCAATTCATCGACCCGTCGAAGGTCTGGCAGGCGATGGTCGTCGCGCTTGGCGGGACGTGGCTGATCGGCTGGTTGTGGGCGCGTTCGCTGCGGAATCACCTGCGGCTGACGCGCGAGGTGCGGTTTACCTGGGCGCAGGTGGGCGACAAGCTCGAAGAGCAATTCACGTTGACAAACGACGGGCTGACTCCCGCCACCTGGGTCGAGGTGGTGGACCATTCGACCCTGCCCGATTATTCCGCTGGACGCGCCATCGGCATCGGCAACAACGAATCAAACACCTGGCACACGAACGGCGTATGCACCCAGCGCGGAGTCTATACCCTCGGCGGAACGACGTTGCGGAGCGGCGACCCGCTGGGCATCTTCAACGTCGAGGTGCACCAACCCGAAAGCACGGACTTGACGGTGCTGCCGCCGGTGGTTCCGCTGCCCATGGTCGAGATCACGCCCGGTGGCTGGCTCGGCGACGGACGTCCGCGCCCGAACTCGCCGGAGAAAACCGTCAACGCACTTACCGTCCACGAGTACCAGCACGGCGAACCGGTCAAGCTGATCCACTGGGCGACGACAGCGCGACGCAACCAGATTTTTACCCGCGTGATGGACGGTTCCCCCGCGAACGACTGGTGGATCGTGCTGGATGCGGATGCGAACGCGCAGGCTGGTCACGGCTGGGAGTCGACTCTCGAACTGGGCATCATCCTCGCCACCTCCCTCGTCGACCGCGGATTGCGCGCCCGTCACTCGGTGGGATTTCTCGCAAGCGGCGACCAGACCGTCTGGCTGAAGCCGGAGCAAAACGAAAACCATCGCTCGCAGATCATGCGTGGGCTGGCAACACTCAAGGCGGGAAACCTGCCCCTTTCGGATTTGCTCGAACGCGCCGGACCAACGCTGGGTCAACGCACAAGCATCATCGTCATCACGCCCTGCATCGCCAGCGACTGGCTCACGCCGTTGACCCATCTCATCTGGCGCGGAATCAGCCCCACCGTCCTGTTGATGGACCCCGCCTCCTTCGGCTCGCCAAACCGCGCGGATGCGCTCGCGCAAGTCCTCGCCCGAAACGGAATCCCGCGCTTCGTCCTCGACAAAAGCCTGCTCCTGCGACCCGAGGCGCGTCCCGGCTGGCGTGGACAATGGGAGTGGCGCATCATGCCCACCGGCAAAGCCGTCTCGGCGCGCCCGCCCGGCGACATGTCATGGAGGAAACTGGGATGATTTCGCGGCTGAAAAGGTTGCCCCAGTTCCGCGGTGTCTGGTTCCTGCTTGCGCTGACGGCGGTGGGCTGCCTGCCGCTGGCGTTGATCAAAACCTTGCGCGATGCGGACTTGAGTCTCTTGCTGCTGATCAGCCTGTCTGGCGTGATCCTTGCGTGGGGACTGGGCGCATCGAAGGTGAGAAAGCTGTCGGCGGGGATTCTCCTCCTTGGGTTTGGTCCGCTGTCGCTGACGGTTTACATCGGCGGGATGTGGTCCTCGCTGGTCGGAATCCTCGAAGGCGAGTCAGCCTTCGTCAAATCGCTGGTTGAAACCCTCCGCTTCCAAACTCCGCTGAACCTTTCACCCCTGCTTCTGGCAAGGGATGAACTGCTCGAAAAGATTTTGGGGCTTGGCATCCGCCTCGCCGAATGGGCTTTGAATTTCGTTCAGGGGATCGAGGTCGAAGACCCGCTCGTGCGGACGCTGGTCTGGTGTCTCGTCCTGTGGCTGGTCGCTGCCTGGGCCGGCTGGCAGATGCACAGCCGCAGCCACCTGCTGAGGGGCATCTGCCCGACCACCCTCCTGCTGGCGGTCATCATCGATTACAGCGGAAGCGAGATCGAAATCCTGCTGGTCCACCTTGGGGCTGTGCTGCTGCTGCTGGGGCTGGCAGGTTATACGGAACAAAAGAAGCGCTGGGAACTTTCAAAAACGGATTATTCCGAAAGCACAAGCCTCGATACGCTTGGCGCCGCCGTTGCGTTGACGGTTGCTGTGATGGCGATGTCGTCCCTCGCGGCTTCGGTGTCGGTGGAGGAACTGCTCGAAAAACTACGTGAAAGGCAGCAACAGACGGTGGAGACTCAGGGTGAGTCGTTGGGGCTGGAACCGGTCGAGGGCAATGCGAACATCGTCGGGATTGGGAGAGGTCTGCCCCGCTCGCATTTGATCCGCTCCGGTCCGGAGCTTTCACGGCAACTGGTGATGACGGTCTCCACCGGCGAACTGCCGCCGATGCCCGAAGCCGCGCACGTGCCCGCGCCGCGTCATTACTGGCGCACGCTCACCTATCAGAGTTACGACGGCAGGGGCTGGTGGAACCCGTCCGCTTTTGGCGATGATGTGGCGGCGGATGAAAAACTGGTCGCCGGGATTCCGCCCACGCATCGGCTGTTGACCCAGTCCGTGACGTTTGTCAGCGAAACCACCGATCGCCTGTACTGGGCTGGGGTTCTGATAGACGCCGACGTGCCGTTTCAGGCTGCGTGGCTGCGCAAGGCGCCGAGCAGCCCGTTGTTGCATTCCAACCTGATGGCGGCGCTGGCTTCGACGAAATCCTACCGGGCGGAGTCGCTGGAGTTAAATGTGGACGCCACAACGCTGCGCGAATCTCCCAGCGTCTATCCCGAGTGGGTGCGGAACTTCCTCGTCCTGCCGGATTCGGTCCCCGCGCGTGTTTATTCCCTGGCGCGTGACCTGACCGTCTCCAAATCGACTCCCTATGACCGCGCGCTCGCCATCGAGGATTACCTGCGGACTTTTCCGTACACGCTCGAAGTTGACCAGCCGCCACCGGGGCGCGACGTGGCTGACTATTTTCTCTTCGACCTCAGGCAGGGTTACTGCGACTACTACGCCACCTCGATGGCTGTGCTGGCGCGTGCGGCGGGGCTGCCCGCGCGGCTCGTGGTCGGTTACGCCAACGGGGCTTACAACTACGAACGCGCCGAATACGTCGTCACCGAGAACTATGCCCACTCGTGGGTCGAGATTTATTTTACGGACATCGGCTGGGTGGAGTTCGAGCCGACTGCCGGTCAGCCCGCGATTCCCTACGAGGAGCGGGAGGAATTGCCCGCGCCCATAGCGGATGTCGCGCCGATTGACCAACCTTCATCGGGACAGCTTCCGTCCTTCCTCCGAAATATTTCCGTCAATGCGTGGCTCCCTAGCCTCGTGGTTTTGGCTTGCGGTTTGCTGTGGCTTGGCTTCGACACGTTCCGTCTCCGTCGCATCGCCCCCTCGCGCACGATCCAGCTTTTATATCGCCGCCTGCGCCGCCTCGCGCGTCCCATTGCTGGACGCCCCTCCAACCAGACGGCATATTCCTATGCCAATGATCTCTCTCGACGCCTGTCAACCCTTGCGGCTTCGCCCCGCCGTCAACGCTGGCTTGATCCCGCTCATGACGAAATCCAAAACCTGACCGACCTTTTCTCGCGCAGTTTGTTCGCCCCCCAACCGTCCACCCGCGCGGATGCAAAAGCCGCGCTCGGAAGCTGGTCACGCCTGCGCTGGAGGTTGGTCCTGGCAAACCTGCTCCGGCTCGCGGGCAAATTGACGGTAATGAAATGAAACGAAGATAACGGCGGGATTATAATCAAGGCATGAAGAAACTCCGCCCAAGAGTGCGCGCGCTCAAACTTGCCAGGGAAGTCCGCAGCCGCCTAAAGAAGGAACTGAACCAACCTGTGACGGTCATCATGTATGGCTCACAAGCGCGCGGCGACGCAAGGAAGGACTCGGATATTGACCTGCTTGTCATCCTGCCTGCGGTCAATCCCACAGTACGCGGGGCGGTTTCAGATATTGCGTGGGAAGTTGGTTTTGAGGCGGGAAAGATGATTTCGACCGTCCCAACCACAAGGGAGCGGATGAAACGTTATGCGTTCCTGCCCTTTTATCAAAACGTCAAACGCGAGGGGGTCAGGGCGTGAAACGGGATTCAACCCAACAGGAACTTGCGAAGTATCGAATGGAACGTGCCCGCGCGACGCTCAAAGATGGGGTTAGTTTGTTTATGCAGGATGGCACCCCGGCAAGCGTGGTCAATCGCGCATACTATTCCATGTTCTACGCCGCACTTGCCCTGCTTGCAACGGTTGGACAGCAGACCTCAAAACATCAGGGCGTGCTGGCTCTATTCGACCAGCATTTTGTGAAGACCAAAATTCTTCCAAAGGAAATGAGCAAGTTTTTACGCAAGGCGTTTGACATGCGCCAGACGGCGGATTACGAAGAAGAAGCCGAACTCACCAAAGAGGACGCACAAATGTCTTTGGAACCTGCGGAGAAATTCATTTCCTCGGCGGAGGAAAAGCTCGCAGGATAATTGATATTCCACTTCCTGCGGAGAAAGGGTGAGTATCTATGGAAATCATCATCTGCAAAATGGATTACCAGAATTTGGGGAACTTAAACCAGCGCGACTGCGTTTTCACTGTAACTTTGTTCGAGTGGAATTTGGGAAGGGTAAATGGCTCTTCTTTATAAATGGAGCGAAAACATGATCAAACATGGTCTTGCAATATTCTGGGCAATCTTACTGGCGGGGTGCATGTCTACATCGTCCCTCCAGACTCCGTCTATGCCAACCACCCAGCCTACACCGTCTCCCCAGCCTCCAGCCACGCCAACCCTCCAGCCTGCAGTGGAATACACAGAAGGGCTTGGCGAGATTCCGCCCGGCAAATTCCTGTTTGTCGAGTACTGGGATACTTCAGATGGCACGAGCATAACGGGACAATGCGAAGGCGCGGCGATGATCGATTTTCCGGGGTACTCTTTTGGCTCTGGCGAACTCGATGCCCCCAACCTCGAATTTGGACGTGGCTGGCGCAACAGTTTCACTCCCCCCATCGGATTTTTTGGCGTGGGAAGAAACAACCAGGGCGCGATGGGCGGCGGCGCATCCAGCGAACTCAATGTCATCGATACTTTGCCCTATGTCCCGCCGTCGTACGCCGAACCAATCATCCATAGCGTGGATGCGGAGGGCGCGATTGTCGCCGAAGTGGGGGGTGAAACTTATTTCATCAAACCCGGAGAGAGTTGGATTCAGCAGTTTGGATCTTATCCAAGCCCATTGTGTCACCAGGTAACGACCAGCCGGTTAACAAATTACGGCTTGCTGGATAAAAGCCAGATTCGCACTCCCCAGGACCTCAGGAATGCGCTCGGCAGTCCCCATCGGCTCGTGTGGTCGACCGACGGCAAACAATTGATCTTCGCCGGAACAACGGGCGTCATATTCTATTCCACGTCACCACTTGCAGCAGTTGACCGCTGGACCACAACCTTCGACGTTCTCAATCTCGCCCTCAGCCCAAATGGTCGGATGCTGGCTTTTAGCGGCAGCGACAACGCCATCCATTTGCGAAGCATGGCTTCAGACGCGGCTCATGAATTAGTGTTGACCGATCCGCCCGGACCGTGGATGAGTCTGGCGTTCAGTCCGGATGGATCAATTCTGGCGGCGGGCAGCCAGGATGGGATCATTCAACTATGGGACAGCACAACCGGTCAAGCCATCGGCGAACCCTGGATGGATCGCATGCAAAAAGTTTCAAGCCTGTCCTACAGCCCGGATGGAAAATTTTTATTGACGGACGAGGACTGGATGCTCAGGATATGGGATACCGATACCGGGCAGGTCAGCCGCGCCATCAGGACGATGGAGTTAAGCGGGACAGTTTCGTATGATGCCATTTGGAGTCCCGACGGCAAAACGATTGCCTGGGGTAGTCATCCATTCCAGGACGGGAAAGTCCTCGGGTTGCTGGATGCGGCAACTGGCGGGTTTCAGTCAGCGCTGATCGGTCAAGCGTGCGCTGTGTGGAACATCGCCTACAGCCCGAACACAAAACTGATTGGCGCCGGCTCTGATTGCGGCACTGTCCAGGTATGGGACGTAAAAACTGGTGTTCTCCAGGGTCAATGGACGTTTGACGGAAAAGGACATACCGTTATCGTCGGCGGCATCGCATTCAGCCCGGACAGCAAACAAGTAGCCGCCTATGACCTGACAATTCCGTCCCAGCAGACAATCCGCCTGATAAATCTGGAAACAGGTGAAACGACACAGGTAAACCCAGACCAACAATAGTCAGCGGGGTGAGAGAATTAGGGTATCGTCCTCGCCGGTCTTGTAGCACTGACGTCTGCCAGCGTAAACCGTTAGCCTCCTACAAAAGGAAACGAACCGTGAAAGAAAAAGAACCGCGATTTAAACCCGGGGACCAGGTATGCACGGTCCATGATGTTGAAGGCTTTGATTCAGATTGGATATCCTATCTCAAAGTGTCCAAGGGCAGGCTCGGGGTCGTCATATCTTTTAAAGAATACTGGACTGATTTTGAACGACGCTATAAACGCACTTTTTACGCTCCTTCGGAGATCGAGAGTCAAAATAAATTATTTGAATATCATTACACCAACTATAAAAAAGGCATAGAGAATGGCAGGCTATGCCCGGTCAGGTTTTACCGGGTGAAAGATAAAAAGGATCAAATAGGGAATACAGCAGACTATATAGAGTTGGTCGGTGAAAAAGACATCGCCAAACTTGACTTTCTCGATCAGAAGACAGTCTTTATCTTTGAGCAACTTCGGGTCATCTTTGCAGAAGGGGATCGCCCCTTTCAGCCCGATTGGGGATGTAAGGCGTTGGCAGTGGATTTTATGTTTGAAAACCGCAGCACAGAGGTTCTTCGCCTCACACCTTCTCTGCGAATTTGGCTCACATACATCAACCCGGGACGCACCTCGCAGAAGTCTGTACGGGTCGAACCCATTCACATTGACCTGTCGGATGGCAACCTCGCAGGTGGAGCCAGGCTTTCAGGTCAGGTCATCTTTCACGTTCCCGGCAACACTGGAAACTATGGCTTCCATCTGGAACTCCCAAACGTGGGTACGGTCGAAAAGGTTATTGACCTCCCCAACCTGCAGCCAGGTGACAAGGTCCGGTTGAAAAGAAGCACCCGCAACGTATCAGCAGCGGACAGCTATAACCTGCCATTCCACAAGAGGCTATACATTTGGCTGACGAAAGATAGCATTGGGACCATTGTTTCCTTTTCACAATATCGGAAATATCTAAACCAGCTAAAACAGAATAATGGAATCTCCCAGTCGGACGGGGAATTGCCTCCGGAAGACCAGGAATTGCATGAGAGGTTTTTGGGGTTAATCAAGATACGAATAGAAATTCAAGGTTCGTTTTCAGACGGGGGTTATGCATATCTGGTCAGGTTGGAGAAGGTCAATCGTCCTTCGGGAGAGCATTATCCAGACGAGGAGGAATATGCGCGTCTTCTCAAAGAGCATCCAAACAGGCAGGAACCACCCGTTGAAGAAGGGGAAATTGTATATGTCAGTTCATTGGATCTCGAGAAAGTTGAATAGCATTTCAGGGTTTCTTTTCTGGTTCCACGGGCTGACAACGGCGAGAATACCTCCCGTTCCCAAAAACTAATGTACAATCCCGTCCATGCACTTGGTATGGATCGCCATCTCATTCACCGCGGGAATCGTCCTTGCCAGCGTACGGACGCTGTCCGCAAACACATGGCTGGGTTTGGGACTTGCCACATTGTTTGTGTTCGTCTTGATGCGGCTCCCGAAATTTTCGCAGAATCGGGTCTCCAAATTTTTTGCCCTTCATCCCTTATTCCTTTTCCTTCCAATAGTTTTCTTTTTCGGCGCGTGGTATTTTCAAATCCATCAGCCGACCATCGATGCCTTCCACATCGCCTTTTACAATGACCGCGAGTATGAGATGCTGGTCACGGGGACATTGGACGAACCGCCCGACCAGCGCGACTCCTATTCCAACCTGACACTCAAAGTGGAGGCTGTGGACTCGGGCAGCGGCGACATGCCCGCATCGGGGATGCTTCTCGTCCGCACTTCGGCGCTGGCGGATTATGAATACAGTCAGCGGGTGCGGGTGCGTGGACTTTTGAAGACTCCGCCTGAGAACGAGGAATTTTCCTATCGCGACTTTCTCGCAAGGCAGGGCATCCACTCGACGATGTCCACGTATGAAATCACGACCCTGCCAGGCAACGGCGGCAACCTCTTCTTTCGCTTCGTTTACAAACTCAAGGGGAAGTTGCTCGAAAACACCTACCGCCTGTATCACGACCCTGAAGCGTCCCTGCTGGCGGGGATTCTCCTCGGCGTGGACACAGGCATGACCAAGGAACTTCAAACCGCATTCAAGAACACGGGCACGGCGCATATCATCGCCATCTCTGGTTTCAACATCGCCATCATCGCGGGAATCTTCTTCGCCATCTTCAAAAACCTCTTTGGCGAAAAGTTCGGTGCCGTGGTGGCAGTCGTCGGGATTTTCTTCTACACCATCCTCGTCGGCGCGGACGCGGCTGTCCTGCGCGCCGCGTTGATGGGGACGCTCTCGCTGGCGGCGCGTCAACTGGGACGGCGCAACAACGGCATGAACTCGCTGGGCGTGGCGGTTATATTTATGCTGTTTCTCAATCCGATGTGGCTGTGGGATGTGGGCTTCCAACTTTCCTTTTTTGCCACCCTCGGACTGATTTTGTACGCCGAGCCGTTTTCCAATTTCACCCTCAACCTGCTCACCAAGCTATTCAAGCAGGATATGAAAGCCTTTGCGCGGATTCTCAACGAAAGCGTCACCCTGACCTTCGCCGCGCAACTGACAACCATTCCGATCATGGCATACCATTTCAATCGCATCTCCCTTGTCTCGTTCATCGCCAACCCGTTCATCCTGTTTGTGCAGCCCGCAGTGATGGTGTTTGGCGGGGCGGCGGTCTTCGCCAGCCTGTTCCTCTTTCCGCTGGGACAACTCATCGCGTGGTTCGCCGAGCCGTTCGCCGCATACACCATCCGCATTGTGGAATTGTTCGATGGACTGGCGCGGAATTCCATGCTTTTTATGGAAGTTGAACTCTGGCATCTGATTCTGGGATACACCCTCCTGCTTGGTGTGACCTTCAATTGGGACGAACTCAAGAAGCGGATTCAAGCCCTGAGCGGTTCGCTTCGAGCCGTCGCGCTGACAGCGACTCTCGCAATCCTGTTCGCCTGCACGATCATGATCTGGCGCGCGACCGCCACCACGGGCGACGGTCAACTGCACATCACCTTCCTCGAAGCGGGTTCGGCGGACGCGGTTTTGATTCAAACTCCCGACGGGCGCAATGTGCTCATCAACGGCGGCGAAAGCGCGTCGAAACTATCCGATGAACTCGGCAGGCGGCTTCCGTATTTCTGGCGCAAACTGGACTGGCTGGTCATCGCGTCCACGCAGGAGGAGCAACTGGCAGCGCTTCCGCGGCTGGTGGAAAGGATCCCGCCAGAAAACGTCTTGTGGAGCGGAAACGTGCAAGCCTCGTTCCCCGCGCAGGCATTGGACAAATATTTCGCCGCGCAGGGCATCCCCGTCAGCAAGGCTGAGGTGGGGCAAAGGCTTGGGTTGGGCGATCAGGCTTGGGTGGAGGTCAAGGCGGTGGGACCGCGCGGCAGCGTCCTCCTCATCCAATATAAGAACTTCCGCGCCCTGCTTCCCATCGGCATCAGTGAAGGGACTCTCGACGAGTTGGAGTTTGGCAACGCGATTGACAAGGTGGATGTGTTGCTGCTGGCGGATGCAGGATACGCGCCGTCCAACCCACCCGACCTGATCGAGAACGTCAACCCGCAGTTGACCATTCTGGACGTTGCCGCAGGCGACCCGAACGGCCTTCCTTCAGAAGAGGTGTTGAAATCACTCGATGGCTACTCCCTCCTGCGAACGGATCGCAGCGGCTGGATTCAAGTCATCACCGACGGCGAATCCATGCGCGTGGAAACGGAGCGAGGACAGTAGGAGCGGGGTTATCCCGCCTCCTTCTCATTAAAGACGCCCATGTTTCCCCCTACTCAGGGTGGCGTGACAGTAATGTTGACTTATCCATTGCCCGCCTTATTATGGCAGTGCGGTAGGGCTTGTGAAGCCTGTTTTTTGCAAGCGGTACACCCAGGAATCCAGCGCGTTGACTGTTAATGCAGACAGTTCAATACCATCATTTGTCCAGTCATCATAGGTTGCTCCCAGTACACGTAGTATTCCTTCATTTTTTTGAAGCAACCATGTATCGCGACACGAGTCGTACCATTCATTTTCATTGAAAGCTTCCCAATCTTTTTCTCCTCCTCCTGCCTTGTCACAACTTGCATCTTGGGTATGTGCACACAAACGCAAACCTTCCATGTGAAGATAGAGAATACCATCACTGAAATACTCCACCCGCCATGGCAACCAGTCGCTTTCATAGTATACAGATGGGATTTCAGCATGCTCAATGTAGATGATTTGTTTATAAGTCCCATCCGCCCTGATTTCAAGATAATCATTCACTTTTGGAGAACTCACATAACCGGCCCACCAGATGCCAACCAGATCAGCTTCGGAAAAATCCTTTTTGGGCGGTCTGCATGTGATTTCAACTTCCTTTGGTTCGCAGCCAGATAGAACAATGATGGCAGCTAACCCAATAAGAAAAAGAAGTTTCCTCATATTCTCCTTACTCCTTTGTGATTAAAGCAAAGTTACGTCCTGAGTATACGCTGATTAGCCGCGCAGGCACGCAACCAACCTTGATGAACGATGAATAAAATGAAGCGGTTATAATTTCCGAACAGCCTGAAGGAGTCCGCAAGTTCCACTTGCGAACATTTGGCAATATTTTATTCCGGAGGCATCTCATGGATATGTCGAAACACGCTTTCTTTGAGGGGAAGATTGTCCCTTTATCTGAGGCGAAGATCAACATCGCCGTGCATGGTTTTATGTACGGCACCACCGTATTTAGCGGGATGCGGTCATATTGGAGCGAGGAGAAAAAGCGCCTGTTCGTCTTTCGTCCCTACGAGCATTTTCACCGCCTGCTGGACTCGGCGAAGATCATGTCCATGACCATCCCATACGACGAACAGGCATTGACCGACCTGACGCTTGAACTGCTCCACGCCGACGACTGGCACGAGGATGTCTATCTCCGTCCTACCATCTACAAGGCGGACATGGGCATCGGCGTCCGCCTGCACAACCTGCGCGACGACTTCAGCATGTTCGTCACCGCCTTCGACAAATACCTCTCGAATGATTCCAACGCCCACCTGACCTTCTCCTCCTGGCGGCGGGTGGACGATAACGTCATCCCCGCGCGCGGAAAGATTTCCGGCGCATACGCCAACTCCGCATTAATCAAGACCGACGCCAACCGCGCGGGTTTCGACGAAGCCATCGTGCTGGATCAGGATGGGCACGTCTCGGAAGGCTCGGCGATGAACATCTTCATGGTGCGTGGCGGAAAACTGGTCACGCCGTCGCCGACGGACAACATCCTCGAAGGCATCACCCGCCGCTCGGTGATCGAACTGGCTCGCGAGGAGTTGGGCATAGAAGTCGTGGAACGTTCCATCGACCGTAGCGAAGTCTTCCTCGCCGAGGAAGTCTTCATGACGGGGACCGCCGCCCAGATCGTCGCCGCCACGAAGGTGGATCACCGTCCGATTGGAGACGGCAAAATGGGACCGATCACCTCGAAGCTGCGCGCCCTGTTCGACGAAGTCGTCCATGCTAGGCATCCGAAATATCTCAAATGGAACGTGGAAGTTTAGCAAAAAGGCCCCGGAGACGTTGAAACCTCCGGGGCCTTTTTGAAAGTGTTTTCAGGTTTACTTTGCCAGCAGAAGAATTTCCCTGACGGCATCGCGACCCAACTTGACGAAATTACCAATCGTTCGGGTATTTCCGCCGGTACATTTGTCAGCCATTTCGTCGATGCGGTCAGACGGAATTCCAAGATCAGAAAGGTGCGTGCCGAGTCCGATGGAATGGAAAAAGTCTTCCATTTTTGCGATACCGGCACGAGCCACCGCTTCGGGGTCGAAGACATCCATCTCCACATTCCACACGCGGACAGACCACTGGACAAAACGGTTCAGGTCTTGATGCAGGACGTACTTCATCCACGCGGGGAATACCACCGCCAGTCCCGCACCGTGGGCGATGTCGTAGATGCCGCTGATCTCATGTTCGATGTCGTGCGAAGCCCAATCGCCCACACGTCCCGTGTCGAGCAGGTTGTTGTGCGCGATAGTTCCAGCCCACATCAACTCGGACCAGGCGTCGTAATCCTGCGAATTCTTCAAGACCTTCGGGGCGAGGTCGATCAAAGTTTTCATCGTGGCTTCGAGCAGGCGGTCGGTGAAGGACACGTGGGTGACGTTGGTGAAGTAACGCTCCATGAGGTGCGCCATGATGTCCGTCACGCCACAAGCCACCTGGAATTGGGGAAGGGAAAAAGCCAGTTCGGGGTTGAGGATCGAAAAGCGCGGATAGATCAACTCGGAGTTGAATCCCCGCTTGAGCCAGCCTTCCTCGTTGGTGACGACGCTTGCCGTGCTGGCTTCACTGCCAGCCGCGGGAATCGTCAGGATGGTGCCAACTGGCAGGGCGCTGACAGGTTGATTCTTGCCGACAAAAATGTCCCAGACATCGCCTTCGATCACCGCGCCCATGGCAATGGCTTTGGCTGAGTCGATGACACTTCCGCCGCCGACCGCCAGGACCAAACCGAGCTTCTGTTCCTTGCACAGCTTGACACCTTCATGCACCAAGCTCAAGCGCGGATTCGGCTTGACGCCGCCGAGTTCCACCCACTTCACCCCCGCTTTCCTGAGTGAGGCGGTCACGCGGTCATACAACCCCGAAGCCTTGATGCTGCCTCCGCCAAAATGCAGCAGGATGTTTTTGCTGTACCCTGCCACCTGAGCACCAACCTTTTCTTCGGCGCCGCGTCCAAACACAATTCTGGTTGGATTCTGGAATTCAAAGTCCTTCACGTTGTTGTTTCTCCTATGTTTAAGATTAGACCTCTTACATACGTGCTCCTGCCGCAGTCCTCGGCGGCGGGGACGCCGCCTTGAGCAAGGTAAAAGAGCGACTTTTGCAAGAAGTCCATTTATTTGAAAAGTAAAACCTTGCTAGCCGCCAAACTCCAGCAGCAAAGCCCGTTTCATGACGTCGACGGGCGCATCGATCCCAGTCCAGAGTTTGAACGCAATGACACCCTGATATACCAGCATGCCCAATCCGTCGAGCGTTACCGCTCCGCGTGATTCAGCTTCCGTGATGAATCTCGTCCGCGGCGGGTTGGGAATTACATCGCAAACGACCATGCCGGGGCGGATGGTTTCAAAATTCAGCGCAGGCAACTCTTGGACGTTTGGGTATAAACCAATCGACGTGGCGTTCACCAACCCGTCGATATTTTCAGGGATGGAAACTTCCCCATTCCATTCACGGAATGTAACCCGGGCTTTGGTGTTTTGCCGAAGTAAATCCACCAGTTCACGCGCGCGCGCCGCAGTCCGATTAACGATCTCGATCTCAGATGCGCCGGCAAGCGCAAGTTCCACACAAATCGAACGAGCCGCTCCACCTGCTCCCAAAATCATGAACTTCCTGCCGGCAGGATCCATGCGAGCGTCGTCGCGCAGCGACCGCAAAAAGCCCTTGCCATCGGTGTTGGCGCCGATCAGTCGATCCCCTTCGCGGTAGATTGTGTTCACCGCGCCCATGATTCGCGCATCGGCATTGACCTCATCCAGATATTGCAGCACCTCGACTTTATGCGGAATGGTCAGGTTAAGTCCGCGAAAACCCATCGCGCGGATTCCCTGAATACCAGCCGCCAAATCGGTCGGAGCCACCTTGAGAGTCAGATAACGCCAGGGAAGTCCCAAAGACTGAAAAGCCGCATCCATCATCACCACGGTGGGATTCTCGTCCACCGGGAATCCGAAGACCCCGACCAATTCCTGTCGATAGCCTGTAGCAGTTGTCATACGCTTGCCTCCATTGTATTCGCATTTGCCATTTTTCCGCCCTATTATAGACGGTATCCTTCAACCAGACACGAATCGCAAAGCAAATCCTTGTGGGCTGCCAGATTGATAGTTTCTGATAGAATTTTTATAACATTTTTCTTACAAATTCCCTGTACAATGTCGTCAATGGTACAAGGAGTTTAGACTATGAAATGGCAATGGAAATTAGGAACATTTGCAGGTATCGACGTTTATATTCACGCCACCTTCCTGCTTCTCATCGGGTGGGTCGGCTATAGTCACTGGTTGGAACATCAAAACTGGGGTGAGGTGCTCAACGGCATCCTCTTCATCCTCGCGCTCTTCGCGTGTGTGGTTCTGCACGAGTACGGTCACGCCCTCACCGCCCGCAAGTACGGGATCAAGACCCGCGACATCACGCTCTACCCCATCGGCGGCGTGGCACGGCTGGAACGCATGCCCGACAAACCAATCGAGGAGTTGTGGGTCGCGCTGATGGGACCCGCCGTGAACGTGGTCATCGCTGCGGGCTTATTCGCCTATCTCTACCTGACCTCGAGCCTGGTCCCGCTCAACGAGTTGACCATCGCCTCGGGCAGTTTTCTCGAAAGGCTGATGACCGTCAACATCTCGCTGGTGTTATTCAACCTGATCCCCGCCTTCCCCATGGACGGCGGACGAGTCCTCCGCGCCCTGCTCGCCATGCGCATGGACTATGTCAAGGCGACGCAGATTGCCGCTTCCATCGGTCAGGGCCTGGCCTTATTGCTCGGCTTGATCGGTCTGTTCGGCAATGCCATGCTTATGTTTATCGCCTTCTTCATTTGGATTGGAGCTTCGCAGGAATCAAGCGCCACGCAGATGAAGAACGCCATCAGCGGAATCCCCGTCGGGCGAACCATGCTCACCGATTACAAGAGCCTCTCGCCGCGTGACCCGCTCTCGCAGATGGCACAGTTGATCCTGGCTGGCTCACAGCACGACTTCCCCGTCCTCGACAATGACCGTGTGGTGGGAGTCGTCACCCGCGACGATTTCCTCGCCGCCCTCACCCAGCACGGACAGAACATCGCCATATCGGCGGTCATGCGCAGCAACCCGCCCGCCGTGGACTCGTACGAGATGGTCGAAAACGCCCTGATGCGGATTCAGGAATCGGGCATCCCAGCCCTCCCCGTCACCCACAGCGGACAACTGGTGGGCATCGTCACCGCCGAGAATATCACCGAGTATTTGATGATCCGCTCTGCGTTGAAGGCGCGGGCAATGGTTTCGATATAAAGCGAGTGCTCTTTTCGGGGGCTAAGCCCCCGAAAAGCCAGGCATGCGGACAAATGAGAGGATTCTCACCCACAAATTTTTCCGTCTCCGCTATACTCATTGCATTCCCCGATGGGGAGTAGCCGCCCGCAGTTTGGGTGGAACAGTCGTCAATACGTGGCGCAAGACGCCACCGGCTGTTCTGTAAAAGGCAAGACCATCGTCCAATCTTTTGGCGATGGTCTTTTTATTTATCGAAAAGACCTGACAGGTTTTCATAAAGCCTCTACAAATCAACGCGACTTCGATTCACCGAAGCCGAATCGACTCGTGACCCGTTGAAACCTGTCAGGTCTGTTTTAGAGGAAAAAATGCTCGACCAAATCGAAGCGACAATCCTATCTGCGCTGCAAACCATTTTCGACCAGTTCGGCTGGGTCGGCGTGTTCGGCTTGATGGTGCTGGAAAATGCCACAGGCGTCACGCCCAACGAACTGATCCTGACCTTCGCGGGCTGGATGTTGATCGAACGTCACGGCATTGCGCCCGGCTTCATCCTTGTGGGCGGACTCTACGCCGGGTTCGGCAGCGCGGTCGGCGCATCCATCGTCTATTGGGTGGCGCGGAACGGTGGTCGCCCTATGATCGAACGCTTTGCGAAGTTCTTCCGCATCGACCTGTCGCTCCTCTCGCGGGCAGAGGACCAGATGCAGAAATGGGGCGCATGGATTATCTTTGCCGGGCGCGTCCTGCCCGGCATCCGCATGTTGGTCAGCATCCCCGCCGGACTGGCAAGAATCCCCTTCCCAAAATTCTTTTTTGCCACCTTTCTCGGAGCCTATATTTGGTGTACACTTTTCATAGGTGCGGGGTACCTGCTTGGGCACGAGTGGATGCTCATCAGCGACTATATCAAAAAACACATTCCCCTCGTCATGTCGCTGGTGGTGGTCGCGGGCGGTTTATATCTTGCCTGGCACTTCCGTAAGCGTATCCCCGCACTGGCTTGGATAAAAACGAAAAAATTGGATAATAACGAATCATGAACTGGCATTTGATCGAAATTCAGGAAAGCATTGCAAACCTCAACTCGGATGGCAGGAGCGGCTTGACCAAAGCCGAAGCCGCCGCCCGCCTCGAACAATATGGCGCAAACGAGCTTGTCGAACGCGGTGGGCGGACTCCGCTGCAAATTTTGTGGGAACAACTCACCGCCACGATGGTTTTGATTCTGATCGCGGCGGCAGTGGTGTCGGGATTGCTTGGCGACACCAAAAACGCCGTCGCCATCCTTGCCATCGTTGCGCTATACACCCTGCTCGGTTTCAGTCAGGAATATCGCGCCGAGAAAGCCATTGCCGCGCTCAAGAAGATGTCGGTGCCGAACGTGCGGGTGATTCGCGATGGGGAATTGCAGGAACTCCCCGCGCATGACCTCGTACCCGGCGACGTCCTCCAACTGGAGACGGGCAACGTCCTCCCCGCCGACCTGCGCCTGCTCGAAGCCGTCAACCTGCGGATTCAGGAAGCCGCGCTGACGGGTGAATCCGAGCCCATCGAAAAGCACACCGCCGCCCTGTCGGGTGAAGACCTTCCTCTCGGCGACCGCCGCAACATGGGCTACATGGGAACCATCGTCACCCAGGGGCGCGGACTTGCTCTCGTTGTCGCCACCGGGATGCAGACCGAACTCGGCAGGATCGCCGAACTCATTCAACAAGTCAAGCAGGAAAACACCCCGCTGCAACGTCGGCTGGATGCGCTTGGCAAGAACCTCGCCGTCGTCGGTGTGGGCATTGCGGCGCTCATCTTCATCCTTGGGCTGATGCGCGGCGACGAAATCCGTCACATGCTGCTGACAGCCGTCAGCGTCGCCGTCGCAATCGTCCCCGAAGGACTGCCCGCCGTCGTCACCATCACCCTCGCCCTCGGTGCACAGCGCATGTTACAGCGCAACGCCCTCATCCGCAAACTGCCCGCCGTGGAAACGCTTGGCTCGGTCACGGTCATCTGCTCGGACAAAACCGGCACACTCACCGAAAACCGCATGACCGTGGTCCTGTTGGATGTTGCCGAACATGCGCTGGACCTGACCGAAGAAATCGGACGGCACGGCACGCTTCACGCCACCCGCGTGCTGGGGACTCCCGCCCAATCCTCTCTTTCGCTCGCGGCGATTGGCGGCGCGCTCTGCAACGACTCAAAACTGGTGGATACGGGCGATGACCGCTTCCACACGTTGGGCGATCCCACCGAGGGAGCGCTGGTCGTTGCCGCCGCAAAAATGGGATATTGGAAGTCCGCGCTCGATGCATCCTTCCCGCGTGCGGCGGAACTGCCATTCGACTCGGAGCGCAAGCGCATGACCACCGTCCACAATCTGGAACGCTACGACCCGACCATCCTTTCCGGGCTGGAGGTCGGCGCCCGCCGTTACATCGCCTTCACCAAAGGCAGCGTGGACGGACTGCTCGACATTACGTCCCACGTTTGGGTGGATGAAAAACCCCAGCCGCTCGACGCAGCCTGGAGGTCGAGGATCGAAGCGGCGAACGAACGTCTTGCCAAAAAGGGGATGCGCGTCCTCGGAGTTGGATTCCGCCTGATGGATTCAATCCCCGACGTAATTCAGACCGACCTCGAACAGCAGTTGACCCTCGTCGGTTTGTTCGGCATGATCGACCCGCCGCGCAGCGAAGTGAAAGACGCGGTCGCCACGTGCCGCGCCGCAGGCATCCGCCCCGTGATGATCACAGGCGACCATCCGCTGACTGCCATCGAGATTGCGCGGCAGTTGGGCATCACCGATAACGGACGCGCGTTGACTGGCGTTGAAATTGAAAACCTGAGTTTTGATGAATTGAAAAATGTCGTGGAGGAAGTCAACGTCTTTGCCCGCGTCGCGCCCGAACATAAATTGAAGATCGTGCAGGCGTTGCAGGAAAAGGGTCACATCGTCTCGATGACCGGCGACGGCGTGAACGACGCGCCCGCCCTGCGCAAGGCGGACATCGGCGTGGCGATGGGCATCACCGGCACAGACGTTTCGAAGGAAGCCTCTGACCTGGTTCTGCTCGACGATAACTTTGCGACCATCGTCGCGTCGGTGCGCGAGGGACGCACCATTTACGACAACATCCGCAAGTTTGTGCGCTTCAGCGTGGCGGGGAATATCGGCAAGGTGCTGGTGATGTTGCTTGCGCCGTTCCTGGGAAAGCCGCTTCCGCTGCTGCCCTTGCAATTGCTCTGGCTCAACCTGCTGACCGATGGTCTGCTTGGACTTGGCATGGGCGTGGAAAATCCCGAAGCGGATACGATGAAACGCGCCCCGTTCTCGCCGAAGGAAGGCGTCTTCTCGCGTGGCGCGGGACTGCAAACGATTTGGGTTGGCGTGATGATCGGCGCAATCGCCCTCGGACTTGGCTCCTGGTATTACTTCACAGGTCGCCCCGAATGGCAGACGATGATCTTTACCTCACTGGCGTTCATGCAGGTCTTTCAGGCTCTGGCTTCGCGCTCCAATAAAGATTCACTTTTCAAGATGGGCTTGTTGAGTAATCCATTATTGGCCGGCATGGCTTTGCTGGTGGTTGCACTGCAAATGGCAGTGATGTATATCCCTGCGCTGGCAGCCTTCTTTGAAGTCCTGCCCCTCAGCGGCTGTGACCTGTCCATCGCGGCAGGCGCAGGTGTGCTTGTGTTCGTGGTAATGGAAGTTGAGAAGAAGTTCAAAAAGTGAGAGCTATCCCCCATTACGGTCACACACCTGCCCTGGCGGGCGATGCCAGGGAATTGCTCCTTTTTAATCTGCAGGAAACGCAATTTGTGGCCGAGGGTATTATAAAAACAAACATGGCTCACCCCGAAATTAATCTTTCGTGGGTGAGCCATGTTTTAAGGGCATTTGGATGCTGATTCACGCTGACCCTTGTACCGCCCGCAAGGGCAGGCGAAAACGCGGATTTTTCTTCCTGATCAGTGAAATCAGCGTTTCGCTTCGCGTGCGTCCAGATTAAGTTTGGGGTTAATCATGTTTGGGTATAGGTATATACAGATTTTCATTGTGCATCTTATGCAAACCCATACATTACATGTATTTACTTTAACTGGGAAAACGTAAAGAATTTTGTTCATCCAGTACTTTTGGGGTAATGAAATTTCTCCTTACTTTATCGTATTTTTATGGACAGTTAAGATTATATTCATTTATGCAATGTAGCATAAACTCACTCATCGACACGACTCGATGATCCTGAGCATCGTTCAAATCATCCCACTCACTAAAACAAAAAATAAATCCCATGTGATGCAGATGGTAAAAGTTTTATATCCGCATAAAACAGATCATCCCTTCACACTTGATATTCTCCCATATCATCTCATCCCAACTAGAAAGGAGGTGATGCTTTTGCTCATCAATTGCTGATTTCCGCCCATCCCGTCCAATAAGCAGGAACGGAAATGGCGGCAAAGAATTGACCAACAACAAAAGGAGTAAATAAAAAATGAAAAAAATTACACTAGCCATTGGGCTTGCGTTGATTTTGGTGCTCAGTACCATCGGTCTTGCCAGCGCGATCACAAACGGCCAACCTGACGGTAACAATCATCCCTATGTGGGATTGGTCGTCTTCGATGTGCTCGACGAAAATGGCAACCAAGTGCCTTCGCACCGTTGCAGCGCTTCGCTTCTTACCCCGACCGTTGTTCTAACGGCTGGACACTGCACGGACGGAACCGTTGCCGCCCGCATCTGGTTTGACGAGATCGTCCAGGGCAACCCTGAATATCCATTCAGCGGTGCAACTTCCTTTGACGGCACGCCCCATACCTACCCGGGCTTTTGTATCGGGTGTGGGAAAGGTCTGCCCGGATTTGCCGTCGGTGACGTTGGTATCGTCATCTTGAGCGAGCCGGTACCAACAAGTGCGGTCAGTCAATATGCCGCCCTGCCATCAGCAGGTTTAGTCGACACCTTGAAAAATAAAACCGAGGTTGATTTCGTCGGCTATGGTGTGCAGGAGCAGATTGTCGGGAACGGTCCCCCGGTTTGGGCTGGCCTGAGAAACCGCCTTTTTGCACCGGGTGAACTGGTCTCTGGCAAATTTGTTCACAGTGATGAGTTCATGAAACTCACCCTCAATCCCGGCGGCGGTTCAGGTGGCACCTGTTTCGGCGACTCG
Organism: Chloroflexota bacterium; assembly: GCA_016234555.1. GTDB lineage: Bacteria > Chloroflexota > Anaerolineae > Anaerolineales > Villigracilaceae > Villigracilis. The sequence goes on from JACRBJ010000032.1 coordinate 130,389, forward strand.
GGCGGACCCGATCTGCTCGCGGACACGAACACTGTCCTGGCAGTCAACTCGTATGTGACCAACTCCAACTGTTCCGGTGTTGGCTACTCCAACCGAGTGGACACCCCCGAAGTTCTGGAATGGATCAACAGCTACCTGCCCTAAGCTCGAAACTTTACAAGTAATTTGTGGAGCCACCATTGTGGTGGCTCCACTTTTTTATTTTAGTGGTTTTTCCGTCTTGACAAAATAGAAAGTATGTTCTACTATCCAATAAAGGAGAATGACCATGAAAAAGGAAATCACCATCATGCCAGTCCGCGTTGCCGACCTGCTTGCCGAGGGTGAGCGGATGCCGGTCAATGTGCATGTCATCGACCATCCCGATGCGCGTGTGTTGGTCGACACCGGCATGACGGAGCCGCTGGACAAAACATCTGCTCAAAACAACAAATCGGTCAAAGACCACATTGCTTCACTTAATGATGAGCAAACCGTAAAAGATGCTAAAACGCTGCTTGAAATGATGCAGCGAATCAGCGGGCATGAGCCAAAGCTATGGAATGTGGGCACGATCGGGTTTGATACCTACCACTACAAATACGACAGCGGACGCGAAGGCGATGGCCATATTATTGGTTTTTATCCAGGAAAAGGGAAGATTACCATTTACCTAATGGACGGCACGGCACGCTACTCTGAATTGTTGGCTAAGTTAGGTAGACATACCGCTACTGGGTACTGTGTTCATATCAGGCGGCTTGGCGATGTAGAGCTGCCAATCCTTGAGCAAATCGTGCAAAAGTCATATGAGTATATAAAATCTCAAGACGGGCATATACACGGAATACTATGGAAAAGCGCAAAAAATAGGATTTCTGTCTTACCTATTTAACGATAGTATATTAACGTCCGCTTGCCCAGCCTTCAAGTACTGATTAAATTAGTTTTTCTTGCCAAGATCGCGCCTAACAAACCGTTAGCGGACTCGACCTGTTCATTGCGGCAGGTGCGGGAATGATTGTGTTCGTGGTGATGGGGTTGGAGAAGAAGATAAGAAGCTGAGTAGATGAACAAAGGAAACCCGTCTCGTAATGAGGCGGGTTTCCTTTGTTCAGTTCTTCCTTGCCACCAAAATCCAATCCCAGGGATACGGCTCCCCCATCCACTCCGGGACGTTGTCATCCTCCATCTCGGTCTTCCAGTCGTATTCCATCTTCACCACGTCGAGCACTTCGAGTTTCATTTCGTCGCGCGCCAGCACCAGCAGTTCCTCACGCAGATAATGTTTGGTCGGCTCGGTGCCGCGGATAAAAACCCCCTGGGCGGTGCATGTCGGTTGGATAATGTAACTGGCATCCACTTCGGCTTCCGCCTCACGCGGCGACTTGCCTTCCCTGCGGTACCACTCCGTCTCGCGGAAGTAACTGAAAAGCAGGGACTCCACCGACGGCACGTTCAGGATCAGATGTCCGCCGGGGTTCAGGCGCGAAGCCATGCCGCGCAGGAAGTTCATCCGCAGTTCGGGGTCAGGCATCAACACCGCGTTGAGCGAGACGATCACATCCACCAGCGGCAGGTGATCCACGGGCAGGGACAAATCCGCCTGCTCGATATGAACGTTCTTCAAATCGGCGCAGCGCCTGCGCGCGGAGTCGAGCAGCCTGTCCGAAAAGTCGTAGCCGTACACCGCGCGAAACTTTTCCGACAGGTAGGGCAGCATCTTACCGGGGCCACAGCCAAAATCAGCCACATCCTTTTCCAGCGATGCAAAGCGCTTCACCTGCTGACCGATCATCTTCGAGCGCCCGTAGGTGAAGGCGTCGATCACATGCTCATCGTATTCATCCGCAAACCCGTTCCAGTAATTTACATCCATGCGCGTGGCTCTTTCTTTATTGGGAAAATTTTTTCCATCTTACATCCTGATTCGGGAAATGACAAGTTTTTATAATACCCACGGTCGCAAATTGCGCTTTCCACCTCTAAAAAAGCGCAATTTGCGACCGAGTGTGGTATATGCGGGATGAATCGCAAACTGCTGTTAGATGGCTTTTTCCAAAATCCCCGTCAGTTCCAACTCGTTCAACACGATCGGATTTCCCTTCGTGCTGCTTGCCTTCATCGCCTTCCCCACGGCTTCGGGGATTCGCGCCGCAGTCATGCCATGCGCCGAAAGCGGCGGGATATTCAACCCGGCAGCCAGTTCAGTCACCCAGTTCAAACCATCCTGCGCGACGGCATTTTGATTCCCGGTCACAATCTGCGCGATCTCGTCATACCGCTCGATCGAAGGATGTCCCGCCTGGCGCGATTTCAACGCCTTGAGGTTCGCCTCCATCACCAGCGGCAACAACCGCGCGCAGATTGCCCCGTGCGGCGCGTGCAGCATCCCGCCCAGCGGACCCGCGAATCCATGCACGGTTCCCAGCGCGGCATTCGCCATCGCCAGCCCGCCGAACAAACTCGCCAGCGACATCCCCTCCCGCGCCGAAGTGTCCGCGCCGTTTTCGTAAACCCGTTGCAGCGACCCCGCCGCAATCCGAATCCCTTCGCGGCAAATGGCATCGGTCATTGGGTTTGCCTTGATCGAAACGAACGGCTCGATCAACTGGGTCAGCGCGTCCAACCCCGAAGTGGCGGTGATCGCCGGCGGCAGGTCGTAGGTCAACTCGGGATCGACCAGCGCAACGCTCGGCAGCATCATCGGGCTTCGCAGGCTCACCTTCACCGCATGTGCCGGCGACTCGATCACCGCATTGCGCGTCACCTCCGTGCCTGTCCCCGCAGTGGTTGGGATGGCGATGTACGGCAGCGGCTCAACCAAAAGAGTTTGTCCCCTGCCGATAACTTCGAGATAATCCAGCACGTCGCCGGGGTTGGTCGCCAGCGCCGAGACCGCCTTGCCCACATCCAGCACGCTCCCGCCGCCCAGGCCGATGACCATGTCACAGCCTGCGGCAAGTTTCGCCCCCTCGCGCACCACATCCACCGTCGGCTCGCCGTGAATTTCAAATTCGATATGGGAAATGTCCAGCCCGGAGAGAATCTCCCTCACCAGCGGAATCGCACGCGACGACCTTCCCCTCACCAAAAGGGGACGCTTCGCCCGACCCGACAGTTGGTCAGCCAACCCCTTGAGCTTTCCCGCCCCGAAGATGATTCTGTTTGCAGTGGCAAATTCAAAGGAAGGCATTTCTACCAGCCCGCATCTTCCGGGAAAATATTCGCGTACTGGATTCGCTGCCTCGGCTCCGCCATCATATCGACAGCCGTGTCGCGCCACTTTGCGTAATGCGCCGTCTCCTTGTGCGCCGCCACCGCCTCCGCCGACCTGTAAACCTCGACCAAAATAAACCGCGTCGGGTCATCCGCCTGCTGGATGACGTCGAAGCGCGCCACCCCAGCCTCCTTCACGCTGTTGGACGCGTTCTCGATGGTCGCCTGCTTGAACGCCTCAACGAACTCCGGCTTGACCTGCACATGGACGTGAACGATATTCATCTTGTCTCCTTGTGTTTTTTTGACGGGAAATCTTCGACCAATTAATACCCCTCAAAAGGATTTTGTGCAATCTTTTCCCTTTGAGTTTCTTCGTGAATGACAAGTTAAAGCAAAATCGCCCTTCTACAAGGACGATTTTTGTCGGGGCGAGAGGATTTGAACCTCCGACCTCTTGGGATGCGTATTACATCGGGAAACCCGTAGAATTTTTGTTCTAGCTATCAAAAGAGTGCGATTTATGTTTTTGAACGTGCGATGTCGTCAATTTCCAAGTTTTCTATATCAAGATCGAGGAGGACGCCATAACTGGATTGATCGCCACCAGTAAGTTTTCCGCGACACATGCCGATGGCGGCAGGGTATCCCAGTGCTTTGAGTTTTTCGCGATAACGCAGCGCGTCTGGGCGGGATAGTTCTCCAGCTTCTTCACATTCGAGCATGACAACTACCGCATTGGAGTCAAGACCACCATGATCTTCCTGAAGGAGTTCTGCTTTCCAATCATCTTCGTAAAGAGAAGCAAGGTGGGCGAGGTGGGATTGGTGATGCGTCTCGTTCGTTATTTCTTGCTGATATTTTCCAGTTGACTTAAAGTAGAGCGTATCCATTGCGCGTCCTTCGAGGCGGCTTGACCGCGAGCATTGATATAAGTGTTGTAATATATGCTGTGATCATGGGGGCGCTGAAAACGGGCGGAGCTTCGATGGCAACGAGCGCAACCGCAAGCGTGACAGTGCAGAGAATGAATAGAAAGGTGAATTTAGGAATGAGATGCCAACGGTTGCGACGGTCGTTGAGGTAGTGGACGGTCGCGAGAATGCGGCGGCGGTTGCGGATGATGCGCACGCCCGTGAAGACAAGCCTGCGTTCGCGGGCTTCGATGGTTTTGAGGATAAGGATAGCGGCTTCGATTCTTTCTTCGGGGGTTAGTGAATTGTAGATTTGTGTCCAGTTCATTTTTCGATTATCGATATTATGATTTCCCAAAGCCATTTGACAACATACCAAATGCCAACAAAGAGCAGAATATAAAGATTGATAACTGCCACAAAGGGGAAGATGATTAGCCAATATGCCCATCCTTTGCCGTTCATGGGGAGCAGAGGCATCTTACCGCCAAACTTAACTTGCTTTTTTTGCTTTACAGGCTGCGCCGGCTGCGGAAGAACGGCTTTTTGGGGCTGCGTTATTGGCTCTGGATTTGCAGGTTGCTGCACTGGCTTTACTCTCTCTGGCTCGACTTTCAAATCTTTGAGATCAAGGTCAAGCCAGACACCAAAATTCATGTCTTCATATTCGTCTTCGCGTTTACCAAAGATTGCTGCGCCACAACAGCCGATGACAGGCTCTGTAATACCTATTTTTTGCAGAGCCTTACGATATTTTTTTGCTCTATAGTCTGCTAAATATCCGACTGTTTCGCCGTCAATCTCAACACGAATAGCATTGCCAGGATCGTGAGGATTTTCGTCTTCAAAGAATAGTTCGGCGGTAAAGCTGTCTTCTCTAAAACTTTTTTTGTCATCATCGATGTACATGGCAACGTTTTGAATATTGCTTTGGTAATGCAATTCACCCTCAATACTCAATGGATATTTGTCGAGGTTGGCTGACACAAAATAAACTTTTTTCATAGTCATTTTTTATCCCGCCTTTTTGGGGTGGAGTGTTTTGAGCGCGGATTCTTTTTCCTTACGCTTGATTTTCATTATTAAGAATTGCCGCACATCATCAAGGTCATCAGGGGCGGCTCTACTAAGCAAAGTTTCCCAGTTATCCATATCAATTTTATTTGCAGGTCCCGGAGGCAAAACGCCAGCCTCGCGCAGGGTGGTGACATCAGATTGATTGAGCCACTTTGCCAGAGCGATGCAAGTATCTACGCTTGGTTTATACCCATAAGTCACAAAGTCTGTGACAGTTGGGTGTGAAACTCCAAGCACTCGTGCCAATTGAGTGACGCCAAGATTTTCCTCGTCCATCCTGGCTTTTACTTTCTCTAAAAATTCAATGGGGGCAGTTTCTTTTGCTTTCACGTTTATAAGATAACCGATTTGGTCGTAGGTGTTTTTTCGAGTTCAGTAGGACTATTGACAAAATTTACACAAGGGAGTAATATCGCGTCCGTAGGTAGTCCTACCGAAACGGTATCAACTGAAACGGAGCAATCATGGAAACAACAGACAGCACATTCACGCACATTGGAGTAAAGAAGGTGGACAAGCGCAAGATCGCCATTTTGGCAAAGGTGCAGGGCGGCAACATCTACGAGATGGTTGGCGCGTGGGCTGACGAAGCCTGGAACAAGGCAAAGGCGGAAGGCGTGGTCAGCGATGCGATGATCCCGCTGGCTGAGCGCGCTCATTGGGTGGGGCAATCAGGCATGATGATGCCGGTGAAGGTCGAGAGTAAAAAGAAAGCGGGGGTGAAGGCATGAGCGACATGCAAGTAAAACCCTACCAGATTTTCAGAGGCTCGTATGGGAGACAGAAAAAAATCCGCGTATGCGAGATCGTCGAATTTGTAGGCGATCACGAAGCGCGTGAAAAGGACGGCACGCTGTTGGACCTGCGAAGATCAAACGATCTCGGCTACTCCGTCTGCTTCCTTACGGATGAACAAGCCGCAGCGATGAATGCGCTGATCAAGGATATCCATAGTTCAAACGCTTTCTATCTCAATTACATATACACCACTCCCCTGGTCACGCGGGAGAGTTGGGAAAAACTTATGCAGCACAAGTGGACGACGGAAGAAATCCTTGAGCGAGAAGGGTAGCTCATGGCGGGCGTGGACGATTGACGCGGCTCATGTTTGCAAGATAGCAGTTCAAAGATGGAGATGCAAGGAATGGCAAACGATTGGCAGTTGATTGGCTTGATTTTGGCTCTTGAGTTGATCTATGCGACTGGCGTGGCAGTGTGGACGCGCTGGGCATCAAACGCCAAACTGCCAGGGCAAACGATCTGGCATGTAGCGGTAGGGGTTGGCGGGGTGATCTCCATCGCGGGGCTGCGGATCGGATTCGATGCAGTCGGCTTCCTGACGCTGTGCTTCACGCTGGCGGCGATGCCGATGGCGGTTGAATATTTTGGACGATTGCACAAAGAACAAACAGAGGCGCAGAAGGTGCGCGAGGAGTCTGTGAGCGATGTCAACGCCGGCACAGATCGGAAAGAATGAGTATCAAGCCGCGCTGGCAAAGGCGCGGGAGGCAAACCGCGAGATCCGCAAAGTTTTGAAGCGGATCATGCAGGAGAGCAATTCCAGTTTGATTCAGGCGCTGGCAGGAAAAGTCTCACTGGCGGTGAGCGATAACGACGAGGCGATGGAACGCCTCGATGAAATTGGAAAGACCCTTCGACAGGCTCAGGGCGGCTCCATGAAAAACAGGAAGTTGAACACTTAACAGGATAAGAAAACAAGGTCACTCCGGGACGCTTGTTCGCCCGTTTGGCGTACGCAACTCTCTCCTCCAGGGCGGAGGGGAGCGGACTTATGAAACTTTTTTGATTGCTTGGAAGGAGCAAAACCATGTCAGAAAAATTAGTAGAGCTATTGCTAATCAAAGATAACCCCTACCAGGGACGGCAGGCGTATGAAGATATTGACCTGCTGGGACGCAGCATTGCGATAGATGGACTGCAAGAGATGCCAAAAGCGCGTGTGACCCCACCCCTGACCCCTCCCCATTCCAAGGGCAGGAATGGAGAGGGGAATACCTACCAATTGAAATTCGGGCATCGCCGACGTGAGGCGTTCCGCTGGCTGGCGGCGAATTGGCAGAAAGAGAATTTGCCAGATCGCTATGACGGTTACAAGGTGATGCCGCTGGACATCGAAGAGCTTACGGACGAGGAGATGTTCCGCGGCGCGGTGATCGAGAACGAGCAGCGTAAGAACCTGAACCCAATCGAGCAGGCAGAGATGATGCTGGTCTACAAGGATCGGTTCAAAAAGTCGAGCGATGAAATTGGGCAGTTGTTTGGCATGAGCGGCGCGACCGTACGCGGACTGGTGCGCTTGTTGGAACTGCCGGCAGCAGTCAAAGACAAGATCGCCTCGGGAGAAATCTCGCAGGGCGCGGCGCGGAAACTACTGACCATTGCGCGGGTGGATGAAAGCCAGATCGAGAGTGCGGTCAAGAACTTTGCGGCGGGTGAATCGGCTGAGGATGTGATCGAGAACGCAATGAGGAGGTCGGACAGCGCGTTCACCATGCACAATTCATGGAGCGATGGGACGCCGCGCGCAGGGCAGGGACTATGGGGGCTGGACACGAAGGCTGAAAAGTTTCCATCATCCTATCTTCCTGACTTGAAGGCTGCGGACGTGGCGAAGGCGCTGGAACTTGAATTCACCGCCGACCTGCGAACAAAGATCGAAGACTACATAGTAGCCGCGAAAAATCATCCTGAATACGTCTCCCAGTTTGGCGAGACTCACAAGGTCCCCGAAGATGTGGAGATCATGGAACGCATTGGTCATCTTTTGACGCCGCCCTCCTGCACAGGCTGCGTGTTCCATGCGGTGGCGGATCGCACGCATTACTGCGGCTTCAAGGCATGTCATTCGCGCAAGCGCGCCGCCTGGGTGCGGAGCGAGATGGAGAAGCTCTCGAAGAAATTGAAGATTGCCATCTATGACCCTGCAAAGGACGGCAAGGCGGTTTTACCGCTTGTAGAGGGTTCCTATAACGACGAAGGGAAGAAACACGCAAAACTGGTGGCGGATAACGATCCTGATCTGCGATTGCAACCTCACAAGAACGAATACAGCCTGCATAAATGGACAGACAGCAACCTGGTGCGTGTGATCCTGGTCGGGAAGAAAGTAACGGCGGTGAAGGAAAAGAAGCGCGAGGCGGCTTCCTCCGAGCAAGCCAGGGTGGAAGCCCAACGTAAGCAGGCGGAGATGGAACGCGCATTTTTGGACGCCTCCCGAAAATTTACCACCGAATACGCGATCAAGATTTTTGCCGCAGCCTTCAAGGGCTTTGAAAACATCCCTGTGCTGTGCGCCCTGGCTGGCGTCCGTGCGGCGAGCAAGAACGCCAAAAAAGCCGATGTGCTGGCAGAGTTACACGGAAGGCTGGCGCGCAAGGCACTGGACAACCTAGATGGCTATGACTGGCGGCTGCTCGAAAAGGGTCCTGCCGCGTGCGCGAAGTATCTGCAAGGGGTGGCGACAGCGTGGGGGCTAAAGCTTCCCGCCGATTTTGCGGAGGTGGCGAAGGGATATACGCCTGTTTCCGCGGAAACAGAAGAGAAGAAAGGCAAGGTGAAGAAATGACACCCCCCACCCGTATGACTGTCCAAGAGCCAGTCCGTCGCGCACATTGCAGCTTTTGCGGCGGACTGGGAACTGACTTGCAGACGGAGACGGTGATCACGCCGATCGGGACGCGCTATCGAATCCCCTTGTCGCATGAGTCTTGCAAGCGGTCTGCTCTCTCTCTCTCTCTCTCTCTCTCTCTCTCTCTCTCTCTCTCTCTCTCTCTCGATGAACCACGCCGCACCCCAACGCGACGCAGGCGAAAAGGAGTCAAATGAACCCAAGTGAAACTTACGAAAAGATGCTGGATGAACTGGCGGCTGGCGAGATGACCACGTTACAGCGGAAGATTTTCGAACTGCTGCGCGACTATCCCGCAGGGTATACCCGCCAGGAATTGGTGTGCGCCATCTTTGGGTATATGCCGACCAAGATCGACGGCAACACGGATGATCGGAAAATCCGCAAAAGTATCGAGCGCTTACGCAAGCGGCTGTTCCCGATCGTCTCGACGAGCGGGCAGCCAGGGTATCGGCTGGATGTGAGCCGCGAGGCGGTCCGCAAGATGCTGTTGGAATTGGAAAGCCGCAAGGCGCGTTTGCAGGAGCAGATCGAGGCGGTGTCGAAGTTTTACGAGATGCCGACAACTTACCGCCCTGATCCCGCCGACATAAAGCAGATGGAGTTGGCGATATGAACTGTCCTTATTGCAACCACGACGACATGACATCCATTTTTGCGCGGATCACGGAACGGATTGTAGAGTGGATATGTAACCGTTGCGGCTTGACGTGGATGGAGGAAGGATGAAGAAGCTTCGTTGTTCAAAGTGCGGTCGAGCGCTTACCGATCCATTCTCGATTGCAATTGGCATGGGTCCCGAATGCCGTGGCGGGTTGAGCAGGAAGGGGTGGAGGTTCCCGAAGCCCAGATACAAGGTCAGCGGCGGTCGCGTGGTGTTGGTTGAGATGGTTGGAAAGATCGAGCCACCAGCGGTGAATGTTGAGGCTTTGCCGAAAAAGTCGAAGGTCAAAGGTCGAAAGTCGGAGGCGCATGATGATGACGAATAGCACGGTGACGACGCCCATTGGAAAAGGCATAGTGCGGGGGGCGTTTGCGGTGATGGCTGGAACGGAGACGGTGACGCGCGGAGTGATGGTGCGGCTGCCGATCAACGACCAGACACGCGGCGAGATGAAGAAGTCGAATTGCCTGACGCCGATGGCTGAGGTTAGCGGGTTGTGGGTGTTCAGCGAGGATGAGGTGAAAGCATGAGCGTTTATATCCTGCACCTGGATAGTCCGCTGAAACACGCGCGGCATTACGTTGGATTTGCCAGCAAGGTGAACCGCCGACTGGAACATCACCGCAGCGGAAGCGGGGCGCGGTTTACGCAAGTCTGCAATGAGAACGGGATCACCTATCAACTGGCGCGGGTATTCGAGCAAGCTGACCGAGCTTTCGAGCGCAAACTGAAGAACTGCAAACATACCGCGCGTTATTGTCCGATCTGCGCTGGCGAGAAAGCCAGGGCATACAAGCCAAAAGGATAGCGCCATGACACATTTCATTGTGCTTGAAAACAAAAAGGGAAAGAACCTGATCAACCTCGACCAGATTGCGAGCGCGTCACGGATTGCGATGGTGAACACAACCAGCGGGCAGGTCATCGAGGGGAAGTTCTGCACGAAGGTTTTCACGCAAGACGGACGCGAGAATGTCTTTTACGGAAAGGCTGGCGATATGTTGTGGTCACTGCTATGCGACATGTCGCTTGTCATTGATCTGGATGCGGATGATGAAAGCCGACCTGTATCCACCAGTCAAGACGACAGTTAGCGGCGAGGGCAGCGTTGTCTTCCACGACGAGACACGATACGGGTTGCGCCGGCTGTGCGTGGCAAGTTACGCGAAGTATCCCGACCTGGAATTGTGGATGGGAATGCTTCGAGAGACTGCGGACGTAATGTCGCACAGGTATGTCGAGAAAGAGATCAAGAAAGATTGCTTTGCTTATTATCTATGGATCTATTGGAAGGAGAAATGATGAAGGCGATTACTTTTGTAAAGATTGCGCTGTTCCTGGTGACGCTTACGGCATTGATCTACTGGCAGGATGTGTGGGCGTGGGTGAGTGCCAAGAGCGCCGCTGAACTGGCGGGCGATATCCTCGGCTTTGCGCTGAAATGGTTCTACCTCGCCATCTTCGGATTTTTGGCGGCGACCCTCCCGCATTATGTGACGCCGTGGTTGAAGCTGGCGCGGTTGAACGGACGCAGGAAGCTGCGGGCGGCGCGGCGCAACCAGGGCGGGATGCAGGTGGAAGCGAGAACGACGATGCCGAGGACGAATAAGAACGAGGCGCTGGTTTGGCTGATGGGGCAGATGGCGAAAGGCAAACCCTCCCCCCTCCCTCCCCAACGCTCCGCGTTGAGAGAGGGAGCCAAGCCAGAAGAAATCCAACTAAGGTTTTAGAGGAGTTGCGATGAAAAAATATTATTTTGTTTTGCTTCTCTTCGCGGTATTCGCGCTTACTGCTTGCAGAGAAAAGGCATATCCCGCAGGGACGCCGACTGCGACGCCGAACCCTGGCGACATTGCCATGCAGATGATCCAACAGCAAGCCAACGCGCTTGCAACGTCACAGGTGGTCGAGTTACAGCTACAGGCTACCCAGCAGGTGATCGGGGCGACTGCTACACAACAGCAATTGCAGGTTTATGCAGCGCAGACCGAACAGGCGCGGGTCGATGCACAAGCCACGTCTGACCAGTCGCGCAGGGATGCCCAGGCAACGCAACAGCGGATCGACGTCGAGGCGACGCAGGCGCAGGCTCAGCGCGTGATGGAAGCCCAGGCGACACAGGCGAGGGTGGACCTGGAAGCCACACAGCGGGCGGAGGCAACTTCACAAGCGTGGGTTGTCACGGCGCAGGTGCTGCCGACTCATAACCTGTGGACACAGCAAGCTGTGGAGCAGGACATCGTGAAGGCGACGAATGAAGTGGAGCTCTCGAACCTGGCGGTGCAACAAGCGCGTGAGACAAACAGGATCAAGTGGCAGATCCCACTGTTGGCGGCTTTGATTGTGCTGGTTGTCGGGACGATTGTGATCCTGCGCGAGACGAGGTGGAAGGTCATCAAGGACGATAACGGGGATGTGGTTGGCGTGGGACATGCAATGACCTACATCACGCCGAAGCTGCTGCCAGGTCCCGTCCTGGACATCGAGACCAAGACCATCCATGAGGTTACAGACAAGGTCACGCAGAACGAAGTGACCAGGCGCGCGCAGCTTATCGAAGCGTTGAAGGCGATGCCTGTCAACCCAAGCCCAAGCGGAGCAGGGGCGTTTAACATGGGATTCAGCACGGAGAAGCCTGAACCACCTTTCGAGATCGTGGATGTCGTGCCAGAGACATTGATGGACGGCGAGGCGATGAAGGCGGCAGATACGGATTGGAGGAAAGCAAATGAGTAACCTCACAATGGATGTGGCAACCCGCACGCTTGCCCTGCTCGACCAACGCAAGGCGCGGTTGTATTCAGACAGGAAGTGCTTTTATGTGATACCTCTCGAAGGTCGCGTGATGGTGGTGTTCGACCCGAACCACGTGGACACAGGCAAGATCAACGACGATTTTGCGCACCGTTTGAGCACCCGCCTGAAGGGGCGGCTGGTGGTGAGAACCAACTCGCGCGGTATCTTCCTGCAGGTGGCGAACGAAATCCCAAAGGCGCTGACAGACCTTATCAGCATCCCGCTCGACCTGAGCCGACAGCCGACGCCGTACCATATCCCAATCGGGACAGCGACGCGCGGCGAGATGTGGATCAACCTGCTTGAAGGGGACTCCTTCCTTGTGGCAGGAAGCCGCGGCATGGGCAAGACTGGCGAACTGCACGGATGGATTCAGGCTCTTTTGCACGGCGGGGCTGTGGATGTGTACGGCTACGACGGCAAGAAGGGGGTGGAGTTTGCGCGGTACGTTGGACGCGAGCGCTTTACGCTGGTTACAAGCCTGGGGACGACCCTGGCGAAGCTGGGAGAGATTGCGCTGGAACGGCGGCGCGCGCTTTTGAAAAGCGGGTATCCGAGCATTGCCGATTACAACGCGGCGCATCCAGCCGACCCGATCACGCCGATTGCCCTGTTCGTGGATGAGGCGGCGTTGACCAATGAGGAGGAAAAGGCTGGGCTGGTGAGGATCGTGGAGCGGGAGCGGGATACGGGGTTTTATCCCATCCTCGGCACCAACCGTCCGCAGCAGGAGGCTTTGCTGGTGAAAACCAACCTCGTGACACGTGTCTGCTTTGCCGTGCCGTCGTGGAATGCCTCGGCGATGGTGCTCGGCATGAACGGGGCGGAGGAATTGCCGAAGATACGGGGACGGGGATTGATCGTCTTCCGCGCCAAGGTGACGGAGTTCCAGTCATTGACGGTGATGTATCCCAAGCCGAACGAGGAGGCGTTGCAGCAGGTCAGCGTGGCGGAAGAGCCGACTGAGCTAAAGGTCTCTGAGGTATCCGAGGTGGAGAGGTTAGCCGAGAGCATTCGAGAGCAGTGGTCGGATGGGATGAGTAAAAACCGCGTGGCTCAGTTGCTTGGCTGGAGACAGTACGGCGGCGGGATTATGCAGACCGTGAACGCCGTCATCGAGTATTTGACATCTTCTTCTACTTCTACTCAAAATGTACCTAAAAATGGCGTTTTTGAGCCTGTAGAAGGCTGAAAAGTAGAAGTAGAAGAAGTAGAAGGAGAAAAAACATGAAGGCAAAAGACTTTTTTGAGCTGGTCAAAAAGATGATGACCAAGCAGGCAGATTATCGCGCAGCGAAGCGCAATGGCACGAGGAATGATTGGGAGCCATTGCTTTGGGCTGCGAGTGATTTGGAGAGGCAGGTGTGGATGGTTCTCAAAGATGGCGCGTTGGAGCCTGATGAGCCGACTGCAACGATACATGTGTACACGACCGAAGAATACCAGCGGCAGAAGGATTTGATGGAGAATAGATCTGATGAGCCGACCCTGGCGGAATATCTCAAGCCTGAGATAGACGATCAAACTTGACTTTACTGGCAGTCAGCGTCCTACTGTCATCAAGGAGAAAATGAACAATGAAGAATAAAGTTGATACGACATCGAAGAAACCCACGTGGAAGTTTGACCTCGGTCTTGCGCTGGTATATGGCGCGGCTGCGTTCCAGGCTTATCACATGGGCAGGGCATTCCACGTATATGACCCTGACGGCTGGCATTTTGCGAATGTCAATTTTGGCGGGTTGATCCTGGGAGCTATTCTGAATGTAATTGTGGCCCGAACTGCTACGCAGCTTCCGAATATATCCGCGACCTTCGCGTCACTAAAAGAGCTATTGCCAAAGGCGACGAAGAAAACAGACAAGCAAGGCGAGAAATCAAGGGCGCGCGCTTTGAAAACGATGACATTGGCGATGAAGAAAAACGCGTATTCACAGTTTGGTTTCTATGTTCTGCTGAGTTTTTCAGCCTTGATGGTGGCTCCTGCCTTATATATCTTGTGGACAAAGACCCTGCCATTTCACCCAGTATTTATAGGGTTGATGGCTGTAGTTGGGGCGGTCGCTCCAGATGTCGCTATCACCGTCGGTGGTGTCGTTGCAGGGTCTTCGGTGGTGGGAGCAGGCTCGAAGGCGAGCGTGAAGCGCCCTCGGACTGCCTCGGACAGTGCGACGCAGTCCGTCGGAAGTGCGTCGGAGAGTGCGACGAGTGCGACGGACTCCGTCGGACAAAGTCCGAAGTATCCACGCAGGTGCGAACATTGTGCGTCGGACAGTCCGTTCGCAGTGCTCAATAGTGCGAACGCAGTTGGCGGACACATGAAAAAACATCACCCTGAATTGTGCAAAACAAAGGCGCGGGCGACGCTGGCAGAGAATCTATTCTCGAAGGTGGACGCATGAGCGCGTTAGTAATGGGCTTGGTTTGGGAATTACAAGAGTCTCCAGATTTTGGACGGGCTGAGAAGTTTGTCTTGATGGCTTATGCCGACCATGCCGACAGCAACGGAAAAAATATCTATCCATCGATCAACCTCGTGATGAAAAAAACGTTCTACGAAGAGCGGAATGTTCAAAAGATCACGCGCGCGCTCGAGAATCTTGGATATTTGGTCGCGGATGGGATGGGACCGCACGGGACAAACCGATGGGCTATTCCGATTTCACGCTCTTCTGACGGGGGTGCAAAAATTGCACCCGTGCAAAACGCGGGTGCAGAAAATGCACCCGAAGGGAATGCACCCGAAGGGAATGCACCCGAACCATCAGTAGTAGAAGTAATTAAACCTGATGATAGATTCGGCGAAGTTGCCAAAAAATTGAGCGGGTTGACGGGCGGGGCGTTGAATTCACTGACAGCCGACCTAATCAACGAGTGGCTGCTGAAGCATACAAACGAATGGATCATCAAGGCGATTGAGATTGCCATCGCCAAGGGCGCCAAGGCTGAGAAATACGTTGATAGGATTTTGATTGGTTGGGAAGCGAATGGCTATCCCAAGAGTCGAGCAGAACAAGTTCAAGGAGCGAAAAATGGCAACACTAGGTCAACTTCGAGCGCAGGAAATGGCAGTGAAAAGAGCGGCTCTGCCAGCAGGCAAGCAGGGAAGGCAAACAATCAGTCAGGCAATGCAGATGCTGCCAGTGGCGAGCCAGCCGTCGACGAGGAAGCCGCTGCGCGACATCGTGAACGCTGGGAACGTCTCCGCAGAAAAGCCAAAGTGCCAGCGGTGCAATAATTTCGGTTACGTGAAGGTTGGAGATTGGCATCCGCGTTATCAGTTTTTTGTTGACGAATTGATGTCTGTGTATAAAAGCGTAGCGGTAGAGATTCCAGGTTTTATCAGTGCAAACCTGCCTCTGGTCGAATGTCCAGAGTGCATGGAGCAACGCAGGATCGACTGGTTGAATCGGTTGCAGGAAATCAGCGGGCTTTCGCCGACACATCGTTTGTTGACGCTGGATGCGATCGAGGTCAGTGCGAAAACTCCGCGAACAAAAGTGATGGTGGAGATGGCAAGGGCGTTCATCGCAAACCCATACGGGTATCTGACTTTCCACGGTCCCTACGGAAACGGGAAAAGCACGGCGCTGATGTCCATCGTCAACGCCTGTGTGGCGAAAGGCATTGCTGCGGTGTATATCACGTTTGGCGATTTGGTCGGTTATGCACGCGCTGCGTTTTCCACGCAAAACGAATCTGACTGGGACCGCATCGGGAGGCTTGCGCGAGTGCCAGTTTTGTGCATCGATGAGATGTCACCAGACCAGGTCAAGGAGACCGATTACGTGCGGATGATCCAGGCGCAAATTATCAATGCGCGTTACGTGAGCGGTGAAGCTGGCGAAACGGGCACGGTCATTGCTGGAAACTTTACGTTATATCACGAGGCGGATTTGCCGACTGTCCCTGATTGGATAGCGACGCGCCTCAAGCAGGGTGTGACGGTCTGGAATAACGACCCTGATTTTAGACCTCAGTTAGGAGACCGACGATGAGCGGACAATCGAATATTGACGATGTGCGGGCGCGGATCATGGCGTTGGAGTCCGCGACGATGTTTGATCAGCGGGCGTGGGAGATGGTATTTGCCGACCTGCGCGCGGCTGGGCGGATGTCCGCGTTGGCGGATGCTGAGCGCAGGATGGAGACGGCGAAGGGAAACGCGACATGTGTCGTCGGATTTGATGTTGGGAGCGCCGACGGAGATAAGTCTGTGAAATACATTGTCAAACTTGAGCGAAGTATTTCTGGTCATCACACCTGGACGGTTAATGGCAAGCGCGTTGAGACTTGGAGTGATTACGATCATTGTCTGCGCTGTGGTCATCCTCTAACCAGTCCATATTCGCGGCAGCGTGGGTATGGCGAGGAATGCGAGAAACATTACTTTCCGTCTGGTCCCGTGATTGCTCTCAAGATCGTTGCTGTGGAAACGGAGGTGGCGGCATGAACTGCCCAGATTGCAATCACCCAGCAGATAGTCATAACGAGGCGGGATGCTTTCACGACGACGGCAGACGACCGTGTCTATGTATGACGAGCAGAGAGAAAATTCTATTCCCTGAGCAGTACGGAGTTTTGACCGAATATTTGGCTGGCAAAACGTTCGAGGAAAGCAAGATCAGGCAGTTGAAAGCGGCAAATGGAGAGTTGGCGTTGAAAGTCGAGCGATATGAGGACGCGTTGCAAGAGCTTGCCGTCTGGGCGAAAGCATATCCACTCGATGTGTTTCCAGAGCCAGACCTCAAACGCGCACATAAGTTATTACAGGCTGGCGGAATGACGATTGATTCGGTGAGCGCATCCGCGATGCGTCATTTGTTGGTGCGTGTGCAGGAGATTGTTCGGAAAGCGAGAGGTGAGGCATGAGAACAGACTCGGACTTATCGCTGGCAGTGCTGCGCCGGCAGATGGCACAGTTGAAGATGGTGAATCAGAACATCCATAATCTGGCGCGGAGCATCTTCAAAGAGGGTGTGAAGGTGCAATATACGGTCAATGCGCGTGAGTATTTCGGGCGCGTGGTGGAGGTGATCGGTGAACCAGGTCATACACAGGTGCGCGTGATCAATATCGTCACCAACCGCAAGCGTGATTTGCTGGTCGCCGACATCACTGGTCTGGTCCAGGAGAACTGACTATGCCAGCAAATGAGCGCAGGTTGTGGCCCCGAGTGAAGGTGCATAAGCATGTCCTGGGTGAGTTGAAATATATTTATCTGGGCGAGAGGCGCGTAAGAGCATTGATGGTGTACGAGGAGGCGGTCGAGCGGAACAATGTCCCACAAGAAATGCCGTCATTACGAATGCGATTGGTTGGTGATGCTCACGAGATACGCTGCTCAATATGCAAATGCAATGTTGCTGATTGGGATGCTGGCGAGGATGCGATTCAGGAACTATTGAGCCGTGTCCTTAAACGTGATGTATAATAAAAACAATTGAATATTAGTGCGCCCTTGGTGTAGACCGAGGGGATTGTCGGAGATGAGCGCCCGACGACTCTATGGAGTCGTCGGGCGCTTTTTATTTTTAGTTTTGCATAAGGAGCAAATCATGAATCTCGAACGTATTGTCAAGTCTTTGGGGCTGCCACTTGGGGTCGTGGCTGTGATCGTGTCCATCCTTGCATTGGTCGGACTGGACGCCGAACAGATTGCCAAGACTGCTGTCACGCTGGTCGGTGCGCAAGCGTGCGTGCTGTTGGTGATCGACATCCTGAAATGGAGTGGCGTTGTCAGCGATGGCACGGCAGGCAAGTGGTCCGCTGTTTTCAATGCTGCAATCTTTGTGGCGTTGATTGTGCAGACGAAGTTCTTCCCGCTGTATGACGTGTTGAGGCTCGACGCTCAATTGCTGGAATTTGCCAAGACTGCCGGTGTCGTGTTCTTGTACGTTGCCCAGGTTGCTGGTACGAAGGCGATCCGCGAACTTGTGCGCCGACTGGGTATCAAGGTTTATACGTTCAGCAATGCCTCGCCGCCCACCGCATCCATGCGCTGAGCCTGGATGTCCTGAATTAGTTTATGACGGCGTCCGATGTCAACGGCATCGGACGCCGCGACCGCGTGACTTACGTCCCAGTTCAACAGCGCGCGGGTACGGATATGAGTGGCAGGTCAAGGTGCGTGATCCATACCTTGCCGCGCATCCGTGGTGTGCTAATCCATTTGGTTTGCATGATAATCGCGTGCCTGCAAAGGTCGTGGATCATATCAAGCCAAGAAAACAAGGAGGCAGCGATGATTGGTCTAACCTACAGGGGCTATGTCGTCGGTGTGATAATAGAAAACACTATTCTGATGGTTCAAAGAGGGGCGGGGGTAGGGGCTAAAAAAGTTTTGCCTTGGGGTAAACGACCGGCGGGGCAGACATTTGTATGCGCCCGCGAAATTAGGTAGGGGGGTGGGGTCACAATGCGCGGACGTAAACCAAAGCCTACTGAAATCAAAAAACTGGCTGGGAACCCAGGCAAGCGCGCGTTGAATCGCGCAGAGCCACGGCCGAGAGTCGTATTGCCTCGGGCGTCTTCGCATTTAAGCGATGAGGAAAAATCAAAGTGGAAATTACTGGTCAAGGAATTGCACCCGCTGGGCTTGTTGACCTCTCTTGATCTGGACGCGCTCGAACGCTATTGTGTGTTGTATGTGCGCTGGGTCAAAGCGGAGCGGATGGTCCGCGAAAAGGGCGAGATCATAAAAACTGCCGCAGGCAATATCATCCAGAACCCTTATCTTTCAATTGCAAATCGCGCGCTCGATGATCTCAATAAACTCGGCGCGGAATTCGGTATGACGCCCAGCAGCCGTTCGCGTGTCAAGGTTGATGTGCTCGATGCAGAGCAAGAACTTGAGCGGATGCTGTTCGGCGAGAATGTAGTGGTGACAAAATGAATGACATAGATCTATCTTATATCGCTGAGGGATTGCGCGGCTTGGCTGTGCCGCTTGACGATCTACACGTTGACCCAGCCAATGCGCGGACTGGTCATGCGCTGGACCGGATCGCCGCATCATTGAAAGCCTATGGTCAGCGCAAACCCATCGTGGTCAACCGTTTGCAAGATGGAAAAATCGAGGCGGGCAACGGCACGTATCGCGCGGCGCAATCGCTCGGCTGGAGTCATATCGCGGTGGTGTATGTCGAGGACGATCCCGCGACCGCAGCGGCGTTTGGCATTGCCGATAACCGCGTGGGTGAGTTTTCGGAGTGGGACGAGGATGTGCTGCGCGAGTTGGCGGGCAGCGTGGGCGATCTGTTTACCGGCTTCGAGCCTGCCGAATTGAACGACCTGGTGGGCGTTTCTGCGGAAACAGAACCGACCCTCGAAGACCCGGGCGCAGACCTTGACCATGCCGCAGAACTGCTCGCCAAGTGGAAAGTGGAAGTGGGGCAGGTGTGGCGATTGGGCAACCATCGAATCATGTGCGGAGACTCAACCCAACGCGCCGATGTCAAACGGCTGATGGAACAGGAACTCGCGCGCATAATCTGGAGCGATCCGCCCTGGAACGTGAATTATGGCGGCGGCGTGGATATCGAAAACGCGCAAGGATACAAAGTCCGCGCGATGAACAACGATAACCTCGGCGACAAGTTCCCTGATTTTGTGAAAGCGTTCTGCGCCAGCTTCTTTCGATTCAGTTTGCCGGGCGCACCGATCTATATCGTGATGGGCGCGCAGGAATGGTCCGTGATTGATCGCGAGCTGCGCGAGGTTGGTTTTCATTGGTCGTCCACCATCATCTGGGCAAAGGATCAACTGGTCTTATCACGCAAGGACTATCACACGCAATATGAACCCATGTGGTATGGCTGGCATGAAGGCGGGGCGCGGCTGGTTGAAGTTGAGGACCGGAAACAGTCGGACGTATGGTTCATTGACCGCCCGAAAAAGAGCGGAGATCACCCCACGATGAAACCGCTAGAGCTGGTGGAACGATCGCTGAAAAATTCCAGCAAGCCGGGCGACCTGGTGCTTGATCTCTTTGCGGGATCAGGCACAACGTTGATGGCATGTGAACGGCTGGGGAGAGTCTGTCGCACGATGGATAATGATCCCAAGTATGTGGCGGTCTGTTTGGAGAGATGGTCTGTCGCCACGGGTCAGATACCGAAATTGGAGGGATAGATGCGAGGACGAAAACCTAAACCGACTGGCATTAAAGAACTTGAAGGTAATCCCGGCAAGCGGGCGTTAAATAAAAAAGAACCGAAACCTGACTCGGCTATCCCTGTCTGTCCAGAACATTTAGAGGGGGAAGCGCGCAAAGAATGGAAACGCGTCACTGAACTTTTGCATAAACTTGGCATTATTTCAGAAGTGGATCGTGCTGCGCTGGCGATCTACTGCACCGCCTATGCGGATTATGTCCAGGCGTGCAAAAAAATAAAAAAAGAGGGCGCTGTCATTATTACCGAAAAAGGCAACCTGGTGCAAAACCCGTGGATGCAAATAAAAAAACGCTCAATGGATCAGGTGCAGAAATTCTGCGCCGAATTCGGCATGACGCCCAGCAGCCGATCACGCATCAAAGTGGACGGCGCAGACCCTGAAGAAGAACTCGAAAAGATGTTGTTCGGTTCAGGCGTGAGGGTAAAAGAGTGAGATGGGTCGCGCCAAGAAAGAATCATTGCACCCCGCTGAACAATATGCGCGAGATGTGCTTGAAGGAAGGGTCGTTGCTTGTAAGTGGGTAAAGCTTGCGTGCGAGCGGTATTTTCACGATCTTGAACATGGGCATGAGCGCGGCTTATATTTTGACCGTGCTGCCGCAGAACGCAAGATCAAGTTCACCAGTTTACTGAAACACTCGAAGGGGCAGTGGGCGGGGGAGTTCTTCAAGCCCGAACCGTGGCAACAGTTTATTGATTGGAATGTCTTTGGCTGGATGCGCGCGGATGGTACGCGCAGGTTTCGCGCGCTCTACGAAGAGGTAGCGCGCAAAAATGGAAAATCCACCCACGGAGCCACAACAGGGATTTATCTGGCATTTGCCGATGGCGAGCCAGGCGCGGAAGTTTATAGTGCGGCGACCAAACGCGACCAGGCGCGCATTGTGCATTCCGAAGCCATCCGCATGGTCAAAAAAAACCGCGCGCTGCGAAAGCACATCAAAATCTATAAAGACAATTTGCACATGGAAGCGAGCGCGAGCAAATACGAACCACTCGGCGCAGACTCCGATTCGATTGACGGTTTGAACGTCCACGGAGTCCTGGGGGATGAAATCCATGCGTGGAAAAGCCGCGAGATGTGGGAAGTGCTCGACACGGCGACCGGCTCGCGCAGGCAGCCGCTCTTCGTGGCGATCACTACTGCGGGTATGGATCGTCAGAGTATTTGTTTTGAGAAACACGAATACACGCGTAAGGTATTGGAAGGTTTCAAAGACGGCTCGTTTGTAGACGACACCTGGTTTGGGATCATCTTCACCATTGACGAAGGCGACGACTGGCGCGATGAAGCGTGCTGGATCAAGGCAAATCCCAATCTCGGTATTTCTAAAAAAATAGATGACCTGCGGATGAAGGCAAAACGCGCCGAGAAAATGCCCGCTTCGCAAAACAACTTCAAACGGCGCGAGTTGAATATTTGGGTGCAGGGGGAAACCAAGTGGATGGACATGGAGGCATGGCGCAAATGCGGCGGGTTGATCGACGCGCTCGACCTGCCCGAACATCTCAAGGATCGTACTTGTTACGCGGGTCTCGATCTGTCCAGCACCAACGATCTGACCGCGCTGGCGTTGGTCTTTCCTGACGACAAAGGATTTTATGACGTGGTCCTGCGCTTCTGGCTGCCAGAGGATGTCATCGAGACGCGCACACAGGAGGGCACGCATTACGACCAATGGGTCAAAGAAGGTTATATCCAAAAGACGGATGGAAACGTGATTGACTATGAATGGATATTTTTCGCGTTGAAAGAGGACTTGAAAAATCATCGAATCGAGCGGCTGGCTTATGACCGCTGGGGCGCGTCGCGGGTGGTGCAAGTGCTTGAAAATATGGGCATTGAGGTAGCGCAGTTTGGGCAGGGCTTTGTCTCTATGAACCCACCCATGAAGGAATTGGAGCGGCTGGTGTTGGCTGGTCAAATTCGACATGGCAATAATCCAGTTCTTACATGGATGGCGGACAACCTCGTGGCGCGGATGGACCCGGCGGGCAACATCAAGCCTGATAAAACAAAATCGAAAGAAAAAATAGACGGCATGGTCGCGCTGATCATGGCGCTTGATCTGGCGCTGCGCCGCGATCCCGCGCAAGATATGAGCGGGATCATGTCGGAAGATTGGGGGATGTGATGATCGTTATCTATGCTGACGGTGAAATATATCTGCTGGATCCGCGTGAGCTTTACGATCCGTTTCCCGATAACAATGAGCCGCGAATTTCCTTGACTTCCCCGTCATTCAGCGGCGTAATGAAGGCAACAAACAAAGGAGATGACCATGAAACAAACAGCACTGGAAGCATACGAAACGAAGCAGGCAGAGATTGAAAAGTTATTAAAGCAGATCACTGCAGGTTTACAGACGCACGACCGAAACGCAAGCGGCAAGCCGGGCGGACATAATTGGGGTCACGTTGGCGACTTGAACCAGATTATCGTTGAGTTGCAGGACATCAGCGACAGGTTGAACGGCAAGGGCGAATATGCCAAAGAGTAGCCATGAAGACGAAATACACCACAGACCCGAAGGAAGTTTACACGCTGGAGTTGAAAAAACTCCAGCGTTGTTTTTTAGATATCCAAACGATGGGTGAAGGCGCGAGCGAGATGGCGCGGATCAAGTGGCGGCATGTGGAACTGTTACGGCACATGAATTTTATTTTGCAGGAAGCCGTGATGGTGGGCGAGGTCTTATTGAGTGTGGAAGGGTTGACAAAATAAAAGAATTTTTGTGCTATAATTTTATTGGCGGTTGTGAGGGTGTCCCCCTCACCCTCCTCCGCCATCTGAAAAATTGAACGCACTTTTGGTGTAGACCGAAAGGAACTGTCGGAACTGATGCGCCCGGCGATTTTCTCGAAAGAGAAATCGCTGGGCGCTTTTTTGTTTGCGAGGCTGGCATGGGAACAACCCGAACGAAAACACTGATCATCATCACCATTCCCGAAACGGAGCTATTCGTGACTGGTTCCGCCGTCGGTAAAAACGTGACGTGGCTATCGGCTGTAGGCTTGACCATTCCGCAGGCGCGGAAATATTACGATGCCATCGAGACAGTGGTCAATTTCGTTTCGGTGAAGGCGGGAATCAACAAGCCAGGGCGGGGACGACCCGCCAAAGTAGTAGAGGAGGACGAAGGCGAGACCTTCCGCAAGCGGCTACTTTTGCACAGCGACGATACAAAGTTCGTGACCGTGAGGCGCACGCCGAAACAATACGGCATCACCTCGAAGCCGGTTCTGGATATTGACGGGTTTACCTGCGACCTGGCATCCGCCCGGCAGTCAGCATCGTCCATCGGGCAGGCAATCGAAGACGCGCTGAGGTGGAGATGACAAGCGGAATGGAGGGCTATATCGGCTTACTTATTCAGGTTCCACTGGTCGGGATATTTGTATGGTTCGCGCTTTCCTTGATCAGGATATTTACTGAAAACATAGAGAGGCGGGACAAGGCATGGCAGGAATTTATCGAACAGCAGCGCAAGGCAAATGCGGACTCAATCGCGCACATGGCGCAGCGTTTTGCGGATGAGATACGCAGTATTGGCAAGGAAGTTTCGGAACTTCGCGGAGCGCTGGAAAAATGAAAAAGAAAATCCGCGCATGGTTTCGCAAGTATGCAGACGACCTGCTTTTTATCATCGGGTTTGGTTTTATTCTCATCGGTTCGTATTGCCTGTATCCCGTCGCTGCGTGGTTTGTGGCTGGCGTGGAATGTTTGATCTATGGCGTATTGGTTGCCTGGAGTAAACGCAAATGATTTTGAGCAAGGCATTGTCCAGTAAAAAAATATCCGCGCCGCTGAACTCAACAACGACCCAGCAGACGCTGCCGCAGGTGGTGGAGTTGATGGGCGGCTCGACGCGCGCGGGGCAGGTGGTCACGCCGGAATCGTCGCGCAATGTCGCTACCGCGTACCGCTGTTTGAACATCCTCAGCGACGACGTGGCGAAACTGCCCCTGCAGGTATACATGAGCAGGCAGAGCGGCGAGGTCGAGCGGATGCGCCCGGATGCGATGATGCGCAACCTGGCATGGCTGACCGAGAGGCAGCCGAACCGCTGGTGGAGTCCTTTCCAGTTCAAGAAGCAGCTAATGCAGTGGCTGGTGGCGTGGGGCAACGGTTACGTGTGGACGCCGCCCGCCTATCCGCGCGAGCAATTTATTCTACACGCCAACCGCACAACACCCATCTTCGATGTGGACGGCAATCTTTGGTATCGCACGCAATTCAGCGCCAACGGAAAATTTGAATACATACCAGACGTAGAGGTGATGCACGTCCTTATCAACCCAGATGAGACCGGCTTTGTTGGGCGCGGCGTAATCAAGTACGCGCGAGAGACCATCGGGCGGCAGTTGGCGGCATACGGCTCGCAGAGCACCCTGTTCAAGAACGGATTGAGCGCGGCGGGCATTATGTGGCTGGCGGGCGAATCGAAGCCCGAAGAACGCAAGCGCGTGCGTGAAATGTACGAAGAGGTGATGAGCGGCGATGAGAATAATGGGCGGATCGCAGTCCTCGATAAGAAGGTGACGAAGTTCGAGCCGGTGACACTCTCGCCGAGGGATGTGCAGTTTTTGCAATTGATTGCCGATAACGACATCGCGGTAATGAACTTCTTCGGGATGCCGTCCTACAAGCTCAATACTGGCAAGCAATCCTATCAATCCAACGAGCAGAATAATCTCGACTATCTCTCGACCACGCTCGACCCCTACCTGGTGCAGATCGAGCAGGCGGGCGGCTTGAAATGGCTGAGCCTGCAGGAGCAGGGCTATACCTATTTGCGCTTCGAGCGCAGCGCCCTCTTCCGCACCGATGCGAAGAGTCGCGGCGACTACCTCAACGGCGCGATCCAGAACGGACGGCTGTGCCCGAACGAGGCGCGTCAGATCGAAGACCGTTCGGCGGACCCGAACCCGCTGGCGAACCAATTGTGGATGGCGTCGAACCTGGCGCCTATGAGCAATACGCAAACGCAAGGAGTCTAACGTGAAGAACAAACTACCCATCCGCTGTTTCGATGGAAACGCCAAACCGTATGAGCCGTTCTGGGCGTTTCGGAATGCCGATCAAACCGAGAGCGGCGAAGTCGAGATCGAACTCTACGGTCCCATCAGCGAGTTTTCCTGGTGGGGCGATGAGATCACACCGAAGATGTTCAAGGATCAGTTGTATGCCAACGGCAAGGGCGCGGCGATCACCGTGCGGCTGAATTCCCCAGGCGGTGACGTGATTGCCGCCAGCGTGATGAGCGCCGTCCTGAAGGATTATCCCGGCAAGGTCACGATCAAGATCGACGGCATGGCGGCTTCGGCAGCGGTAATGGTGGCGCTTGCGGGCGATGTGGTCAAGATACAGGCAAGCGCGTACATGATGATCCACGATCCAACGGTGGGGTTGATGGGCTGGTTCAAAGTGGACGAACTCAAAAACCTGATCGATGAACTGAAGGTTATCAAGAACGGGATCGTGGAAGGCTATACCGCCAAGACCAAGATGGAGGTCGAGAAACTCTCCAAATTGATGAGCGATGAAACGTGGATGACCGCCAGCGAAGCAGTCGCCTACGGTTTTGCAGATGAAGTGATCACCGTCGCAAGCAAGAACACTGCCAGCAACAAGAAGGTGAATTACGTGAACGTTTTACAGCCTTATGTGAATGTCCCGCGCGCGCTGTTGGAGGAGTCCAGCCCCGCACAGCCTGACGCGGTAAACAAAGAACGAGCGCAACAGTCGAAAAAACTCGCCGCTCATGCCAAACTATATTTGACCAAGGAGTAGAAAAATGAAATTGCATCTCAAGCCCATGTACGACAAGGTCGTGGCAGCGAACGCCGAGCGCAACCGTATTGCGGCGCAGATCGTTGCCTTGAACGATGAAAGCAAGTACGACGAAGCCCTCGCCTTGCAGCCGAACCTGGACACGGCAAACAAGGAATACGACGGTGCGAACAAGATGTATCTGTCCCTGCTTGCCACCACAGATGGTGAAGACCCTGCGCAGCGTTTCAACGCGCCGATGGGACAACAGCAGCCCGACCCGAAGAACGCCAAGGACCTGCGTGCCACGCCCGAATACATGACCGAATGGCTCGATGCGTTCCGTCATGGTATCACCCCGGGCAACATCGCGCAGAGCGGCAGGTCGGAACGGTATCAACGACTGACCAACGCCCTGACCGAGACCGGCGGGTCTCCCGCTGGCGAGGATGGCGGCTTCCTGAACCCGGTGGATATCGACAACCGCATTATCGAGCTGTCGCGCCAATATGTTGACCTTGCCGGTATCGTCAACGTGGAGACCGTCACCACACTGACCGGCTGGCGCGTGATCGAGCAGTTTGCCGCGGCTCTCCCGCTGACCAAGATCACCACCGAGATGGAGGAGCAGACCGTCGAAGGCGAGCAGCCGAAGTTCAACAAGGTGGACTTTTCGCTCGACGAGTACCGCGACTTTCTGCCGGTGAGCAATACCCTGATGCAGGACACGCCCGCCAACCTAATCGACTATCTGTCGAAATGGTTCTCGAAGAAGTTGATCCTCACCAACAACAGCCTGGTGCTGGCGCTGATCAACGCGATCACCGGCACTGCGGTCGCCGATTACAAGACCACGCTGAGCGCAATCAAGACCGTGCTCAACAAAACGCTCGACCCGGTCTTTTCGGTAACGGCGAACCTTGTCATCAACCAGAGCGGTCTCGACCTGCTCGATCAGTTGGATGACGGCACGGGGCGTCCGCTTTTGCAGCCTGATCCCAGTCTCGCAACCGCCTTCCGCGTCAAGGGTCGCCCTGTGGTGACGCTTTCGGATGCGCATTGGGCAAACATGACCGGTCCCAGCCGCACGCGTATCGCCATCGGCGATGGACGCTCGTATATGAGCATCTTCCGCCGCGCAGGTTTCGAGTTTGCCTCGACCAACATCGGCGGCAAGGCGTGGCGCACCAACAGTACCGAAGTGCGCGGCATTGCCCGCATGGATTCGGCTGAAATGGACAGCGGCGCGATGACCGTCCTCAAGGTGACACTGTAAGCGAGCCTCTAACCCCACCCCTAACCCCTCCCCAAACGAGTACGTTTGGAGAGGGGAATCAATAAGGAGATTGCTATGGGAATTCCTATCACTAAAAATCGCATGGTGGACGGCGGCGACAAGTGGATCATCGGCGGTGATATCGCGCGCGAAGGCGCGACGCCCGATGATGCCAGCGCAGTTGATTGTTTGCTGCCTGTGCATTACCAGATCACCCCTGCCGCAAAAAGCGCGACGGCAGTTCATGCCGCAATTGCAATGGATGATGTCCCTGTGGTCGTCACCACAGGCATTACGAATCCAGATGTGCCGCGCGTGGTGACGGTCAAAGGCAATGCCTCTGGCATTACTGGAAACGTGGTCATCACAGGAACGAATGCGGCGGGTGATGTTATTACGGACACCATTGCGCTGAATGGTGCGACAGAGGTCGCGGGCGCGAAGGCATTCGATACCGTTACCCAGATTGATTTGCCCGTTGAAACTCACGCAGGCACCGATACCGTGAGCATCGGACGCGCCGATGTGTTCGGGCTGCCGCACATCGTTTACAACGCGCTCATGCTGCTCGTCAAAATCTTCGATGGTTCGACGGACGCTGGTTCGCTGGCGGTGGATGCCGACGAATTGGAAAAGAACCTGTACACGCCCGCTGGCACGCCGAACGGGTCGAAGGTTCTGGATTTGATCTATCTCAAGTAGCCAGTTTCAGGGGTCGGGTGCCCTCCCTTCCCATCTGACCCCTGCTGGATTTTATCGGTAAGGCTGCGTTGGTTTACCTCCATTCCAACGCAGCCAACCATCCTAAAGGATACGCCGCACTATGACCAACATCCTGACCGCAACCGAAGCTTCGCAATTTGCACGCACGGAAACAACAGACGCCGTGATGTTGGCGTTGCTGCCGATGGTGGATGAGTACCTGTATAACGCTACGGGTCACGAGTGGCAGACGGACAGCACAATCAACCCGACGGCGAAGCTGGCAGCAGGGATGCTGCTGGTGAGTTGGTACGACAATCCGTCGCAGGTGGGACAGCCCGTGAGTGGCGCTCCGCTGGTGCAACTGGAAGCCGAGGCGTTGAAGTATCGCAAGTATGAATTCGAGGGACGCAACGGGGTGGGCGCTATCTCGCTGCCAGGCGCACGCACGGGTGACGATGTGGTCAAGCTGGTCGGAGTCTATATTGTGACGGGAGACCAGTCTGCGAGCTTCGAGGGAACGATCACCAAAGACGATCAGATACAACAGTCGAGCGCGAGCGACCTCTCGGATAACCAGTACGTGGTGGTGTTGAAGCACCCCGCCGATGATGTGAGGTCGTAATGCCGCAGTTCACTGTAAACCCTGGCGAGATGCGGACGCGGATCACGTTTCAGTCGCCGACTGTGAACAAGGATGCAGGCGGGGCGCAGAGCGAGACGTGGGCGAACGTGACCACGAACCCGACCGTTTGGGCGAAGTTTGTACATGACCACGGGCAGGAAGGCTTGCAGGACAATGCCGTTGTTTCCACCGCGCGGGCGACGGTGACTGTGCGCTATCGGAGCGATATTTTGCCGTCGTGGCAAATCCTGAGCAACAGCCTGGCGTGGAAGATCATCAGCCCGCCCGAAAACGTGCAGAATGAGAACCGCTGGACTGTGTTCCGCGTTGAGCGCGTGACGGGGACGGTATGACGACACAGGCGCGTTTCGATACGAAAGGTCTTTCCGCGTATCTGGAAGCCATTCAAAAGGCAGGACTGGATATCGACCTTGCAGCCGCAGATGCCTTAATGGACGGCGGAGAAATTTTACAAACCGAGATGCGCGCGCTCGTTCCCATAGATGAGGGCGATTTGATGAACCATATTCAAATCAAAGGTCCGACGCGCGAGGGAAACGTTACCACTATCGAGGTGGGCGTCATCCATGACCTAGCTTTTACCGACGCAGATACAGCCAAGAAAGGCAATGCCCAGGAGTACGGCTGGATCAGCGGCGGGAAGTTTCATAAAGGCAAGTCGTACATTCGCGCGGCAATCGAAGTGAAGAAAAGCGCGGTGATGAAGGCGATCAGAGAGTCGTTGAAGGCGCGAGGTTTCGTGTCATGACTGACATCTTTGTGCTTACCAATAATGCGCTGGCTGCCATTTCGCCCGCCGTGCCATTCGCAATGGATGACTATTCAGGCACGCCGCTGCCAGATACTTACATCGTTTATACGTTGATCGTCAGCCCGCCCGAGCAACATGCCGACAACCAGGAGACCGAACGTTCCTACACCGTGCAGGTAAATATCATGAAGACAATCGGGTTGACATCTTTGCCCGATGTAGACACTCCCATGCTGGCGGCTGGTTTCAAGAAAGGTCCGATTCGAGAGTTGGAGCGCGACCAGGGGAGCGCGCATTTTGGTCTGGCAAAGGATTACGTAATCCTTCTGCCATCATAAAAAGGAGATACTCATGTCAAATAGAAGTTATGTTGGCGTTGATAACGTTTATCTTGCGGATATTACGCAGGACGATGCCGACGCATACGCCGCAGGAGCGCCAGTTTATTTCGCGCCCGTGATGAAGATCTCAGCCGCGCCAAAGACGAATTCAAAAACCCAGTATGCTAACAACAAGCCCTGGGATGCGATGAACTCGAAGGGCGAGACCGTGCTGGACGTGGAGATCACGGGGCTGACCGTGGCGCAGGAAGCCGACCTGTTGAACAACGCCTATGATCCCGCGACAGCGCGGGCGACGGAAAACGGCAGTGTCGCGCCGTACAAGGCGGTCAGTTTCCGCGCCAAGAAGACCGACGGGACGTATCGCTACTATCAGTTCCTGAAAGGGCGCTTTTCGCCACCCAGCGAGGAGTTTGCCTCTGAGTCTGACACGCCCGACCCCAAGGGCATCAAGCTCACGTTTACCGCCATCCGCACGACTTACGAGTTCGCGCAGTATGGCGGCGTGACCGACTCCGCCAAGCTGGTGAAGGGCGATTCGGAAGACGCGGCTTTTAGCGGCACGACCTGGTTCGACGCGGTGCAGGTGCCGACCGCCTCAACGCCAAGCGCGTTGACCTGCACGCCTTCGCCTGCGGATGGCGCGACTGGCGTGGCGGTAAGTGCAAACATTACCCTGACCTTCAACAATGCGCTGGCTGGCAACGTGGAAAACGGCATCATCCTGACCACAGCGGCGGGTGTTGTGAAAGCCTGCGCCCGCACCATCGATGCAGCGCGCAAGGTGGTAACGCTGAATCCAACCACAGACATGGGCGCGGCAACGGATTATCTAATCATCGTGCCTGGCATTGTGGATATTTACGGTCAAAGCCTGGCGGATGCGGTTTACAACTTTACGACCGCGTAGGGTTTCGATACGCCGCAAGGTCTCGATACGGGCAAAGAGCAAGAGCGCCCTACTCGACCACCAACGCGGCTACTCAACCACCGACCCCCACCCTGCCCTCCCCCATTTTGAAGATCACAAAATAGGGGAGGGAGGATCGTGAACTGGAAGGAATTATGAATACTCCGATTGTATTGAACCTTTACGGCGAGGATAACGAGTTGATCCGCACCTGCACGCGGACATTTGTGCCGTGGAAGATGTTGAAAAAGGCTGTGACTCTGAATAAGAAAATCGGCAAGAAAGAGGCAGAGGATTACGACGAAAGCGACATGGACGCGCTAACCACCTACATTATGGAGGTGTTTTCGGGGCAGGGTTTGACCGTTGAAATATTGGACGAGCAGACCGACGTGACCGAGATGATGAACGTGGTGAAGGCGATAATGAACAAGGCGCGCGGCGTGATGGACCCTACCTTACCGCTCAAGACATAGAGTCTACGGGCGGCGATGACGACGATAAAAAAACAGACGGAGATTTCCTCCTCGATCTTGAATGCACGATGGTGGACTTATTCCACTGGAGTTTGACACAGATCGACGAGACGGACATCGAGAGCCTGATCCCGTTTGTGTTCCGATATCCGAAGTGGAAGAGCGAGCGCGGCGCGGCGAATAAGCGCAAAGAACTATTTGCCGACCAGGTAGATTGGTTGAACTAATGCCAGAAGAAAAACTCTCAACAAAGCCTTCAATAGATACCACCGATTTCAAGACTGGCATCGCGGAGATGAACCGCGAGATGCGGGTGCTCGAAAGCGGTTTTCGCGCGTCTTCGGCTTCGATGGGAGACTGGGCAAGCAATGCCACAGGGTTGGAGAGCAGAATCAAGACGCTTTCGAGCGTGATGGATATCCAAAAGCAAAAGGTGGAGGCAACGCGTGCCGAGTATGAGCGCGTGAAAGCCGAGAAGGGGGAGAACAGCCGCGCGGCGCAGGAACTCGAAATCAAATTAAACAAGGAAACTGAAACGCTCGGCAAGATGGGCGTGGAACTGCAAAACACCGAAGCTGCGTTGAATGAAATGGAGACAGGCAGCGATGAGGCGGGGGAATCGGTGGATGAACTTGGAAATTCAACGGATGAAGCTGGGGGGAAGATGGAAGGTTTCAAATCTGTTCTGGGGGGCGTGGGGGTAGCGATAAAGGTGATGATTGGCGTTGTGCTTGGCTTAGTGGCTGCTGTGGTTTCTGTGGCTGGCGTAGTTGGAGGATTAGTATTCTCGACCGCGAGCGCCTCGGCAAACCTGGTGGATATGTCTACCAAGACGGGCATTTCCACGACACGGCTGCAGGAACTCGATTACATCAGCCATCAGGTAGGCACGTCGCTGGATACGATTACTGGGGCGCAGGCGAAATTGGTGCGTTCGATGGCAAGCGGGGCAGATGGCACTGGCGCGCAATCTGAGGCTTTCAAGAAACTTGGCGTAGACATTACCGACGCGCAAGGGAACCTGCGCGATACGCAAGATGTTTTTGCGGAAACAATCGACGCGCTGGGCAGGATCGAAAATCCCGCGCAGCGTGACGCGCTGGCGATGGACATCTTCGGTAAAAGCGCGCAGGAACTCAACCCGCTGATCAAGGCGGGCAGTGATGAACTGGGACGGCTGGCAGATAAAGCGCATGAAGTAGGCGCGGTCATGTCTGAAGAGGACGTGGCGGCGATGGAGGCGTTCGACGATACGCTGGCGAGTTTGAAGGACGGTTTGAAGGGGACGCTCGGCACGCTGGCTACCGCGTTCCTGCCAGGCTTTCAGGCGGTGTTCGACCAGGTGGGCGGATACCTGAAGCAGTTTACAGATA
Organism: Chloroflexota bacterium; assembly: GCA_016234555.1. Lineage (GTDB taxonomy): Bacteria > Chloroflexota > Anaerolineae > Anaerolineales > Villigracilaceae > Villigracilis. The sequence continues at coordinate 163,112 of JACRBJ010000032.1, forward strand.
TTGTGCGCGGGGCGGACGGCGATTTTGGGAAGATTGCCGAGGGGTTGACGGGGCTGGTGACGCAGATCGCCACCGACGTGGCGGCGCAGGCTCCGCAGATGCTTTCTGCGGGGCTGGCTATCGTGAAGAGTATTCTGGACGCGATTATTTCAGCGCTGCCTTCGATGCTTTCGGCTGGGATCGAGATACTCAAGGCTCTGATCGAATTCATTATTTCGGCGCTGCCTTCGCTGCTCGATGCTGGTATTCAAATCCTTTTGTTCCTGGTGGACGCGCTGATCCAAAACCTACCGATGTTGATCGAGGCGGCTTTGCAAGCCATCATCACGCTGGCGAATGGGTTGACGCAAGCCCTGCCGACGATGATCCCCGCAATCATCGAGGCTGTGATTTTGATCGTGAACACCCTGATCGAAAACCTGCCGATGCTGGTGGATGCGGCGTTACAGTTGATCTTGGCATTGACGATGGGATTGATCGCCGCGCTGCCCATTTTGATTGGAGCCATCCCGCAGATTGTTGACGCCCTGCTCAATGCGCTGTTGGAAGCGTTGCCTCTGATATTGGGCGCAGCGGGAGAGATGATTGGAATGCTGGTGGTTGGCATTATCGCCGCCGTGCCGCTGGTGGTCAATGCCATTGGGAGGCTGATCGACTCCATAGTCAATACGTTGAAAAAGCTGCCAGGAATGGCGGTCAGCGCTGGCAAGAATTTCATTCAGGGTTTGATCGACGGGATGCTTTCCGCAGGCGGCGCGTTGTACGATACCGTGATGGATATCGTGAACAATATCGTCGATACAGTGACTGGCGCGGACGGATTGCAAGAGGAGTCTCCTTCAAAGGTGGGTCGCGGCATTGGTCGAAACTTTATCGGCAGCTTGGGAATTGGCGGGATGGAGGTTGTGCGCGACGTGGAGCAGGCGTTCGTAGAGATGACTGGACGGTTCTCTACAGCAGCTGCGGGCGGGATGGCAGGCGCGGGATTTGGCGGCGCAGGCAACTCGGTCAACAGCGAACACTACGCTTTTTACGCGCCCGTGACCATTGGGGCTGGAGCTTCGTCTTTAGGTGAAACCGTGAAAGGACGGAGGTTCTAACATGGCACAAAAGACGATCAAGAAGTTCAACGGAACGACCATTCAAAACAGTTCCTTCCGTGCGGCGCTCATTACCGCATCCGCACCGAACGCAAAGAATATTTTCATCGAGCAGGCGCAGGCGGACGCACAGGACTCTGGCGCATACACCGTAGATGTGCGGAGCCTGGCTCTGGCAATCGAGATATTGGATTATGCCAACCGCTACGCGCTCGAAGATCAATTAAAGAACCTCTTCAAGCGCGGAACACGCGGCAACCTGGAAGCGACCTTCAAGGATGACGGTCTGGATTACCTAAAGCCTTGCGCTGTGATTAGCATTGCCCAGGATAAGGATTTCCCGCAGTTTTGGACTGTACTGCTGCAAACAGGCGAGACCTGCTGGCGTTCCGTTTCCGCAGAAACGGATACGTGGACGCCGAGCGGGACAAGCGGGACAAAGACGATCAACGTGGGAGGGAAGGCAAACACGAAGTTAAGCATGACCATTACGCCGAGTGTGGGTCCCACGAGCGGATATCTGAAAAGGCAGTTGTACCAGCTGGTCAATGTGCCGCTGGTGGATTGGGGACTGCGCCCGTGGTGCCTGACGGTGGATACGTTGGCGCTGGTGGCACAAAACGCGCACAAGTGCCAGATCAATAATGGGGCGGGAATCGACGACAGCCAGACGACGATCCCGTACGACACGGTGACGGGGACTGTGCCATCGGTTGGGGTCGGGTATATCGTTTCGACCGACGAGCAAATTAGTTGGACTGGAAGAACTGGGACGACTTCTGGAAACCTGACTGGCGTGACACGCGGGATCAATGGGACGACAGCATCCGCCGCGCTGGATGACGCAGAGATCAAGGTGAGCCTGATCCGCGCCGACATGAACGATTACCGCGTGTGGCTGGGCGACGTGGAGACGAAGCGCTGGATCGATGCACCCTGCACGACGACAACCAAGACATGGTTCGCGCCGCGCATCAAGCCAGGCTTTTCGCTGGTGTTGAAGACGGCAGTTGCGGCGAGTGGGACACCCGCTTATTTACAGTTTACGGTGGATAAAACGCACATTGCGCTGATTGGGGCGATGGAGAAGACGGGCGTTGTTTACCACGGGAATGAATGGTTTTATTACAGCAGCACGGATTCAAAGAATTGCAGGCTGTATCTTGCAAAACGCGGTTTTCTCGAAACAACAGAGGAGCTGCACAGCGCGGGTGTGACGTTCAAGCACGTCAGCACGCCAATCACCACTGCGTATGGAAATTCAAGCGCGACCGACCCAGCGGACGACGACGATCACTACGACGATGATAAGCCGATGTTCGACCTGCACGAGTCGGATAACACAAAATGGGTATACACGTCCACAAGCGGTTTCTACGACGTGGAGCATCCCAACCGTCCTGGGTCGTTCGTTCAGTTCCTGTCCAAGCAGGGGAACGAGACCGAGACTTACCTGATTACCGAGAATGGGGAGACTGGGAATCCAGTCATTGGTGTGGAGGCAGGGACGTGGTTGAAGGGGACAACGCGCATGCCTGAGAATGTGACGGGCGGTTTTTCGTTCTCCTCGCCTGGCGGCATCTGGAAGGTGACGCACGCGGGGAAGAAGCAGCGGAGCGGAACCAAGTGGGTGGCAAAGGCTGGTTTGCAAAAGAGCCTGACAGGGGCGGCGTATATCGATTTGAAGATGGAGGCGACGCCGACGGCGGCTGGTTCGTATTCCGCATTTACCTACACAGATACCATTGTGACGCCGACAACGGTGACGGCGCTGGCGGGGATGTTCAAATCTTTGCGTTTTGGGGCGTTCGGGCTGTATTCGGAAGCGGCGGACGTGTACCTGCGGATCGAGGTTTCAGGCTGGACCGTGCATTTCGTGAGCGCGACGCTGCCGACTGGAACGTTTTTGACGGCAGAGGATAACGTGACACTGGACGCGACCGTGGCAAACGACCAGCTGATCGACGATGCCGAGGAAGTGGATTCGGTGCGGGTCGTCACGCCAATGCTGATCGGGAAAGAGTTCGCGATCAACGGTGAGAGCAACGAGGTGACATTCGACGGGATGAACGCACACAGCGCCATCACGCTGAACGATGATAGTCGCACGGAGATTTTGAGGCTGGCTCCAGGCAATAACGAGTTGAGCATCACCAGTGATGATATGGGGACGCTGGGGATTGCGTTAAGTTGGTATTTGAGGCGTCCATGAAGTTCAATGTTTTTGGATTGGACGGTTACTCTCTTGGTGATTTTACGGCTATGGCTGCGCCGACGTGGACGCTTGGGGGGAATGCGGCGGTGACACCTGGCGGGAGCATTACGGTTTCGATTCCGCGCTCGGTGGCAGTGAAGCCGTGGATGCAGTTGGGAAACCTGGTGGCGACGCGACCGCATCCCGACCTGGAGTTGTGGGCAGGGATGATCGATACACCGTGGGAGGCGACGCTACCCGTACAAGCAACGCTCTACAGCGTCGAGTATCTCCTCAACATCCGCACGCCAGACAGCGAGTCGCTAACGACTGGCAGTTCGGAGGTAATCCTGCGGAAGATGGTGGAACTGGCAAATGCCCAACAGGAGCTATTCCTGCGGATGGGGAAGGTGAACAACATCAACACGGTGGACAGACAGGAAACGATCAAGCAGACGAAGCTGTGGGATCAGTTTCAGAACTTTGCAAAGCGAACGGCGACGGAATTCGTCACACGTCCCGTCATCGAGGGCGGGAGGCTGATGATCTATCTCGACCTGGCTGGCAGCGCTGGCGAGGATACAAACTACCTGCTGTACGATGGCAAGGGCGGGAATATGACGATCAATAAGGCTACAGTGGAAGGGGAGATATGGAATCGGGTGATCGGCGTCGGGTCGCAAAGCACAGCCGCCAGCCGACTGCAAAGCCCAGCGCAGACCGATGAGACGAGCGCTTCGAAGCAGAGATTGCGTAGCAAGGTGCAGCAGTTCGACGTGAAGACCGATGCGGCGCTGCTGGAGAATACAAGGGCAGACCTGGCGGTAAATAAAAATCCATACATCAAACTGGATGTGAAGATTTTGAACCATAGCCACGTGTTCCGCCTGCTGCGGCGCGGGAATTCCTTTGTGACACAGGCGAGCGAGCTATATCTGCCTGGTGGAATTCGGGCATGGAAGGGATTGACACGGCTTACGACAATGACCTACCTCGAAGCGGAGAGGGCGGTTTCGATGAAGTTGACAGGAGGTTACAGTGCCTGATTATACAGACCCCAATGAAATTGGAAATATCATGCGCGGTTTGCAGGCGCAGATCGACGAATTGAAGCTGAGACCTGTGTCGTATGGTTCCGCCAGCGAGGCGGCGGAGGAGGACGATCTCGAAAAGAGGTTCAGAGACGCAAATGGGGTTACGCGATTTATTATCAGCCCGAGCGATCTATATAATGAGTTGAACATTCATGCCTACCTGGCGGCGTTGAGTCACTATGGGTATCCGACGGCGTGGATGGACGCGGACACGGGAGATAACGTGGCGGGGGGAGGAAATGCATTGATGTCGGATCGGGGATTCATTGCAAAGGGAATTCCGTTCATCTTCGAGAACGTGAGCGGCAAGTACATGCACATCCTTTTCATGTGGGGCTTCGAGGATGTGGAGTTTGGCAGCGCCGCAAAGTTCTTCAATTTGCTCATCGATAAGGATACGCTCGGAACCAACCTGATTACAGACGGCAATTTCGATGCGGGAATTGGCGGGGCGTGGGATGTAACGCCAACAGGCTACGAGATCGTTCCGCATGAAAACGGGAACGCCATTCAGATCACGGAGGGATATTTGCTACAGTATTTTTCCGTGAGCGACGGCAGTTTGTATATGGTGACGTTGGATGTTTATGGGGAAGTCAGCATTGTCGTTCAGGAAAACAATGTAGGCGCTCCCCATGTTTTGCTGGCATACAGCAACAGCTTTTCGGCGTGGACGAAGATCACCCTTGTGTTTCGCGGCGAGGCGTTGACTGCTGGAGCTTCATTTTTCCTTATGCTGTCGAAGGGCATACTCTATGGCGGCGATGTCTGGTCGGATAATGACGGGTACTTCAACAACGTCAACATCCAGGAGATCGCCGACGCCACTGGTTTTGTCCATGACATCACCAGCAACAGAGTCTATACCTATGGCGACCTGATCGACCGTTACGGCGCTGTCATTACAGGCGGCGGGGGTGGCGGAGGAGGAGGGCTTGCGAAGTATGGGGATGGCGTGGACGGGAATATTGTTTTAGACACAACGCCGTCTACAACTTTCAAGTGGGCATCGAAGTCTGGGAATACCTATACTCTTTTGAGAGACATCTATCCAGACACGCTTGTTGTGGACAGCGGGGTGACTCTCAACACGGATGGATACCGTATCTTTTCCAAAACCTCCATTACAAACAACGGAATAATCCACAATGATGGGCAGGATGGAAATGGGGTTACTGGAAACTATGGTGGCGGGGGAGGCTTTTTTCTCGGTGGAGGTATTGGCGGCAGCGGCAAGGCGAGCGGTGAAGCTGCAGGCGCAGGGAATGTCCCTGTATATACAGTCCCCAACTCATTAGTGGGAGGACTGGGCGGGCGCGGCGCTGGAGCATGGCTGTCCGCAATCACGTATGCTGGCGCTCTTTCGCTTGCAGACGGGGCATTGCCAACTCCAAACGCCGATTATGGCGGACAGAAAGCCGCGAGGAACCTATTCCTTGTTATGCAATACGCGCTATACCCTGGGTCAACGCCTTTGCGTATGCTGCCATCGTTGGGCGGCGGCGGGGGGAGTAAATCCGCTGTCGGCACATCTTGCAACAGCGGTGGCGGGGGCGGTGGAGGCGGAGCGATGCTGTTCGCCAGTCCGACCATAACAAATAATGGAACCATATCATGCGATGGTGGGAATGGAGGCAATGCGGCTGGCACTGGCGCGAACGCAGGCGGCGGCGGTGGGGGTGGGGGCGGCATTGTCTGGCTGCTCTATCAAACGCTCACAAACGGCGGAACGATTACAGCAAACGGCGGCACAGGCGGAACGAGTGTTGGAGGCGGAACAACTCCACGCAAGCCTGTTTTCAAGAATCACGCCATCAGCCTGACAACCGTTTCATCGAGGGAATGGAAGTTCAAAGCGGTCCCGTGCAAGAACACGATGTATCTATTGCTGGTACATCTAACCGTGTCGTCTGGGGCAGACGCCTACTTTCTTACGCAGGCGGAGGGGTTTGGCGGAACATTCGAGCTTGTTGGATTTGAGGCGTTCAATTCGATAGCCTCTCCTACCAGAGCATTGCTTGTGTTCAAGTTTTATTCGTCCGACGTTGAATACAACGAGGATGATGGATATGTACGGATTTGGTCGAGCTCGCTGCATGCCGCGCCAACAGGGATAGGCGTGAAACTTGTGGAGGTTCATAACGTCAAGGACGCTGTTTTACAGGATGCATCCAACTCGTCAGACAGCGCCACGGCATTGACGGTTACTTTGCCAAACGCCTTTGAGGACGCAGACAATGCCGCCTTCGGAGTTTTCGCGCGGTCGGGCGGTACGGCAGGAACGCCAGGGGCTGGTCTTGTGGAAATCCTGGAGACCACTGCTCCGATCCTGCACGCCGTAGCTGGCTATAACGATACCACCGTCAATGTGACGCACACGACCGCGGCGGCGATTGCTGGGCTTGCGTTTGAGTTGGAAGCATTGGACGCAATCGAAAGCGGAACGGACGGGTTGGACGGGCATGTAGTCCATTTGCAGGATTGATGCGCGAAAGGAAATAAGATGAAAACTTTCAGTTACTTCAAGGCGTTTGTATTTGTGATGGTCATTCTTGCGCTTGTCGTGCCGTCGCGGGGAGTTGGCGCCCTGGCATACGCGGATGTAATTTCGTGGAAAGTGGAAAACGGGATACTGACCATTATTGGGGAATTGCCTGAGCCGTGCTTCACAATCGTCGTGAAGAAGACGCGCGTCATCAGGGACCGTTTCGATGTGCGCGTGTACGCGAAGCCCCAAAGAGTGGAGTTGTGCGCCCAGGTTATAGCGCCGTTCACTGTGATGCTGAATGTTCCGCCGAAGAAGACTGTGTGGGTGAACGGCAGTCCATACCCACCATATTCAAAGTTTCGCAGATAATCAAGATCGATGAGCAGAATCAGCGCGAAGAAAATAACGCGGCGCATCCGCGACGTAAAGGATTACAAACCGCCTCTTACCATAGAACAGCAACAGGCGGTTTTGTTCATCCATCGCGCCACGCTCAACGAAATGCTCGTCTTGTTGAACATGCTGAAAGAGCGGGATGAGCATATCAAACGGCTGCTGAAAGGGAACAGCCAACTCACCAGGCTGCTCGAAAAGTGGATCATCGATCACCCCATCCATCGCATCAAGGCGAAAGAGAAGCCTGTGGAGGAGAATGCGTATGAAGTGCTTCTGCCGCCGATGTCATGAGGATCTGAGCAACTCAAGCAGTTCTGAAATTTTGGCGGCGATCTGGTCTTTGGTGAGAGCCGGCTCCATCCCCTGTCCCTCCCCATTTGTACTCAAATAGGGAGGGGAGTTTTTACCGAGGGAGGTGATGACAGACTGGACTTCGTTGCCGAGGAGGTTAGCATACACTCCATCGGTGATGGTCATCGAGGCGTGCATGATGTTTTGTGAGACCGCCTTCAGCTCCTCGAGGGTGCGGGCGTTTTTGAGACCATAGACCGCGTGTCCATGCCGCAGTTTGTGAGGGGATTTATAAGGCACACCTGCACGTTGGCAAATCAATTTCACGTCATGTTCGATGATGTTATAGCGTTGGGCGTATGCTTCCAGTGTAGGCGTGACCTGCATCCCATCGGAGGTGAGAGTCGCATACCAGAGCGCGCCGGCAGGAAGCTGGGATCGGACGCGCTGGTCCCAGCGGGCAACCACATCATGCAGTTCGGCAATGGGCAGGAGATAGGTAATCGCGGCTTTGCGGTTTTTTGTTTTGACGCCTGCTTCCGGGAGTTGTTTGATCGCGCCTGTGGTTAGATCGACACAATGGATGGGCAGGGTGGCGAGGGCTTCGGCTCTCATGCCCGAGAGGTAAAGCATACAGACGGCGACTTGCCCGCGTTGTTCGCGCAGTGTTTCCGTGGAAACGGCAGCTATTTTTTGCACGTCCTCGAGGGACCAGTATTCGCGCACCGCAAGCCGCGACTCCGCCCGGAGCTGGCGCGGCGGTTGAAGCAGTTCCACCCAAGAGATGGTGATGCTCTTGTAGCGCAGCGACCATTCATTGTGTGCATATTCAAAAAACTGGCGGGCGTTTGCCAGACACTTGATGATGGACGACGGGGCAAGCCTGCGTTCTGGGAACGACGCATTGAAGGGCTGCGCGATTCGCGCGCTCGGCATGGCAAGATAAGCTGGAAAGGATGGATCAATCGCCCGCGCTTTGGTCAAGGGAGTCTCATCCGCCCATTCGAGCAGGTGGCGGAGATGTCCACGGGCGCGTTTGACAGTGGCGGGGTCGAGCTGCCTGCGATCCAGATAATGCAGGTAAGCGTGGACATCGTGATAGTTTTCGCGGTTGATCATTGGTTTCCTCCAGTCCGCGCCCGGGCGCGATTGATGGTCTTGCCACAGTTTGGGCAGGGGGCTTGTAACAGTTCAAGGTAGCGGTTGATTGTTTTTATTTTTGGTTTTGTCAATTGCACGGCGAGGTTACATTTCATACACCAAGCGTGACCTTCAGTCAGTCCCACGCGTTTGGACTTCTTCCGCGAGACGGTTTGTTTTGCCCACTCGACGAACGCGGGACCGTGAATCCAAATGTTGTCTTGGTCATCCCGCACGTGGGGAAGCCCTGCAGGGAGGTAGGAGCGGTAAACAGTATCTTGGGCAACCCCAATTTCATCGGCGATCTCAGATGGCTTATAAAGCATATCCAAGATGCGTCCAAGTTTTACGATGTGGGTGTGTTTGAGTAACGGTTGTCTCATGTAGTCTCCAGATTCAAAACGAGATGCGACACACGGGATTCCCGTTTGTGTACGCATCTCGTCTCTCTCCAAAGACTTGATTATTCAGGATCTGTGATCGGCACGATCAAGCGCCGATCACATCCATTTTGTCGGGGCGAGAGGATTTGAACCTCCGACCTCTTGCACCCCATGCAAGCGCGCTAGCCGGGCTGCGCCACGCCCCGAATTGAGCGATTTGTATTATAGCCGCGTTTCCCCATTCTGGCAAATGAAATTATGCGCACATAAAACATGTCAGGTCGTCTGTTCCCTTTTCCACTCCCTCCTGCAGACAGACCGCAGCGGCTGGATTCAAGTCATCACCGACGGCAAGTCCATGCGTGTGGAGAGGCAATAGGTGTAAAATAAGGCAGTTAGGAGGTAATCTATGAAACAAGCGAATCCTAAAACCAACTTGTTGGAACACTCTGAGGCCAAAGTCAATCTTTATGGAAAATATTTGTCCGTCTATCTCAACATATTGCATCGTGCCCAATTCGTAAAGAGAATTTTCGTCTTTGACCTGTTTTGCGGTGAAGGTGTTTACGAAAATGACGCAAAAGGCAGTCCAATCATTGCTTTAGACTGTATTCGAAACCATTACGATGCAAATCAAAATAGTTGTCCTGATATGACGGTATGGTTTAGTGACAATGGAATATCTGAAATTGAGAATGAAATTTACAAGGTGGAAAGAGTTGAAAGAATAGGCTCAAAAATTTTCAGACCGGACAACGTAGAAGTTAAATTTTATAAAGAAAATTACGAGAGCATTTATCCAAAAGCAATTGATTTGGTATCACAGACCAAAGACTCAAAAGGGTTGTTTTTCATTGACCCATTTGGATACAAAGCCATTAAACCTGATGATATTCGGAAGATGCTTGAAAACGGAAAGACTGAAGTGTTTCTATGGCTTCCAATTGCTCACATGTATAGATTCGCTGATTCTGCATTGCACTCAAGTTTCCCTGGCAGTGAACCGCTTAAATTATTCTTGAACGAGCTATTTGGGAAACCCATTCCAAGTTTTCGATCTCCACACGATTTCATCGAAAAATTAAAAGAGAGATTTAGAGCATTCTTGAAAGATCTAAGCGTATTTGTTGACACTTTTATCCTTGAAAGAGATTCTAGCAATGTTTACTGCTTGTTTTTCTTCACAAGAAATATTAGAGGTTACGAGAAGATGCTTGAAGCAAAGTGGAGCATGGATCCAAGCCGAGGGAAAGGTCATTCACTTGAAAAAACCATTTCACTTTTCGATGAAACTGAGTTGTCAGGTTACCACCAAAAACTTTTGGCTTTTATTGAAAGCGCTGATTGCAGAACCAATTGGGACCTTTATCTATTTGGGCTCGAAAACAACTTCCTTCCAAAACATACAAAGAGTGTTTTAGATGGCTGGAAGAAAAATGAAACCAAATTTGAAGTAGTTGCTCTAGATAGCAAACCTGTACGTGGCTATTACATCGAATATAATCCCAAACGGCGAGTGGCTTTCAAACTCGTGAAATAGGATATAGACATTTTAGAATAAGTGTTCTACAATAAACGAAGAAGAGTTTCTTCGGAGGAGCAATGGCTACCCAATCTCGGATAGAGTGGACAGAATCCACTTGGAATCCATTAACTGGCTGTACAAAGGTCAGTCCTGGCTGTAAACACTGCTATGCAGAGCGTATGGCAAAGCGTCTCAAAGCAATGGGACAGCCCAACTACGTCAATGGCTTCAAGTTGACGATGCACGAACACGCGCTTGAAAAGCCGTTGGAATGGAAAACCCCACAGGTCATCTTCGTCAATTCGATGAGCGATCTGTTCCACAAGGATGTCCCTTTGGAATTCATTCAACACGTCTTCGATGTCATGAAACGCGCCCACTGGCATCAATTTCAGGTGTTGACCAAACGCTCTGAACGATTGGCTGAACTCAGTCCCTATTTGGAGTGGGCAGATAATATCTGGATGGGTGTCAGCGTCGAGAACAAGGATTATATTTACAGAATTGATGATTTACGCAAGACAGGCGCAAAGGTAAAGTTCCTGTCTGTCGAGCCGCTTCTTGGTCCCCTGCCGAAAATGAATCTCAAAAAGATAAATTGGGTGATTGTCGGCGGTGAGTCTGGTCCAGGGGCGCGTCCGCTGGAGAGAGAATGGGTTACAGGAGTACGCGACCAATGTCTGAAAGCTCAAGTACCATTTTTCTTCAAGCAATGGGGCGGTGTGCAAAAGAAAAAGGCGGGCAGGGAATTGGAAGGACGAACCTGGGATGAAATGCCTACAAATATCAATCTGGTAAAAGCATAGAACAAAAAAGTGCGAGATTGTGAGTCTCGCACTTTTGATTGGTCCGGTCCCCCGCACTGGAAGAATAAATGGAGGAGTCGATGGCATCAGAAAAGACCTTCGGAACGCGTATAAAATCTTTCCTTACCCAGCCCCGCCTCATTCTCAATTCGTTGTTGTTGTTTGTTTTCTCCGCCGCCTGGATTCGCGATGTACTCTATTGGTTCCCCAAAGACGCCTTCGGCACCAGTTTAAATTATTGGGCGTACACCGACTGGCTGATCGATTATTCCCAAGGATTCATCCGGCGCGGGTTGTCGGGTGAAATCTGGCGGCTGGTTCCCGCCACGATCCCGCCGCTGGAATTCGTCGCGGTGCTTTCCTGGATACTGATCCTGTCCGTGGCATTCGGTTATGTACGAATGCTGGCGCGATCATGGAAAATTTACCACCCGTTGACTTTGTTCGGATTGCTGTTCCTTCCCTCATTGTTCATTTTTTACCTCCACGATCACCAGACCATTGCCCGGAAGGAAATCCTCGGGTACGTTACGGTGCTTCTGCACCTGCTCATCGTCGAAAAATCGTTTCCGCTTGGAAACGGCTCCGCTCTTCCGGGTGCGAATTTGCAACGCTACGTGAAGTGGTTGATACCCGTTGCTGTGCTCCTCCTCCCGGCAATCATCCTGATCCACGAGGGAAGTTTCCTGATGTTTGTCCCGCTGCACGGGATGATCACGCTGACGGTCCTGCAGATGAAGTCCCCGCACAGCTTTATGCGAGCCGCCTTATGGACCGGGTTGCTGTATCTCCCCGCGACAATAGCAGTCGGTGCTGTGTATCTGGCTGGTACACCGAGTCACCAGATGTTGCTTGGTATCTGCCAAAAGTGGAATGCAATCGGCGCGATACGGGAAGGCTCCTGTATTTTGCTTCCTGAAAAGCTCACCGGATCAACCTTGCCCGGCTCCTTCATCCCAATGGAATGGTCGCTGGCGATAGCCGCTGACATTACGCGGATGATTATTTCCATGAACTGGGTATCCTGGATTCTGATTCTCCCAACGTTGGGAATTTCCCTTTGGTATCTCGTCCGGCAGGCGGTGTATTCCATTCTCCGTTCCCGCTCCCCGCAATCCTTCTCCCCGCAGTCGGCGTTGTGGTATTCGGGCTTGTTCTTTCGCAAATATTTCTTGATCCCGTTCCTGCTTTCCCTGCCTGTCTATTTCACAGCCTACGATTACGGCCGATGGTTCACGGTCACCTGCATTAATTTTTCCATGGTGGCCGTCTCGGTGAATCTGCCCTGTTGGGAGTTCGCGCTTCGGAAGAGGGGAATCGATGAGGTGTCCGCTGCAACCGATTCGCGGGAGCACCTGGATAATCGCCTGGTCTTTTACGGTGCTTCAATCATCATTTGCATCCTGGCGTTGGTACTTTGGCTGCCTCATTATTGCCTGTTCAATTGCGAAATTATCAGGGGCCCACTCCAATTTTTTTCTCATACATTCCGTGCCCACTAGGGTATCTGCCCACCAAAGGGTAAACACATCCTCCAGCGTGGGCTGAACCGTCTCTACTGTTTTTGCGATGCGTATCAAGTCCACTGAACAGAATCACATTTTTTCAATCTGATTTCCCTACCTAACGGAAGTATAATTTTGCTTTATTTTCCAGAGGCAAACGCATGAATAAAACTTTAGAAATAACAAAGGAAGAAATCCAGGGAAGAACACCCATTACGGTACTTCATCTGCAAGGCACGCTGGATGCCGCAGGCGAGGAAAAATTACTGGCAGCCGCCCGCGATGCTCATAACGCAGGTTCCCGTTCTCTGATTATTCATCTTGCCAAAGTGGACATCCTCACCAGTGCTGGCATGAGAGCCATACACAAGATTTATAAATTTTACACACCGGAGGAAGAACGTTCCAAAGGGTCACGCGTGAAGATATGTAAAGCCCCTGCTGAAGTGAAAAACATCCTTGGCATCACGGGCTTTCTTTTGAACATCCCAAACTACGAAAGTTTGCAATCTGCAATCGCCTCATTCAACGATTGAGCAACTAACCAAAGAACGCCTTGATCAATTCCCAATTGAGCATGATGTCATAAATTCCCACGCCGACGAGAAGCAATCCGCTGATGAAGTTGATCAGCTGCGCGCGCATGGCAAATTGACGGGTGATCCAACGCTGCGCCGCGCCTGAGAGAAAAGACAAAACCAGAAGCGGAAGACCGAATCCCATCCCGAACCAGAAGAAAACGTTCAACTTGCCGAGCGCGTCCATCACGGTCAGTGACAGGGCGAAGATGCTCACCACCAGCGGACCAGAACAGGGCAAAGCAATCGGACCGTACAACAGTCCGTACAAAAAGGCGTTGGCAAACGGGTGCGACAAAAATGGGACCTGGATCTGCGGTAGTTTCTTGAACGGATTGACGTTGAGTAGCAGCATGACGCCAAAAAGAATAATGATTGCATCTGCAATGGGGATGATGACTGAAAGTGCCCTGCCAACCGAGATCGAAAGCAGGGCGATGATTCCACCGAGCACGAGCATCATGGTCAGCACGCCCGCCAGCACAAAGAACCCGAGAAAATAACGGCTGTATTTTCCCTGTAAGCCTTCCTGTCCACCGCTGAGGTAGGCGAGGAAGCCAGGGTACAAAGGCAGTACGCAGGGGCTGGTGGTGGCAAGCAGTCCAATGGATAGGGATGTGAGGATGGTTTCCATAAAAACTCCCATGCTCTTCAAGGGGCTAAGCCCCTTGAAGAGCATGTATTGATTACATCGCTTCGTCGAGGAACGGCTGGATGAATTGTAACAGTTCGTCCGCGCTCTTGATCCCAAACGGTAATGGATGCGCTTCGCCTTTGCGGTCTATGACCATAATCGGAGCGGAAGGCGGGTTGAGGAACTGATCGCCGTAGTGTTTGGAAATGTCCTGCGCAACTTCTGCCGTGGCAACTGCATACTGCCAATCAAAGTCGTTCTTTTCCACGTATGATTTTAGGCTGGCGGAATCCTCGTTGGGGTCGACGTCCAGACCGATGCTCACGAAATCATCCCGCTGACCAAGCATGTCGTGAAGGGATTTGACCTGTCCCTGCTGACGAAAACAGGTGGAGCACCAAATCGCCATCGTCTCCACGAGGACCACCTTGCCCTTGAAATCGTTAATGGTGAAGGTCTGCCCTGTGACCGCGTTAGTGAGGGATGCGGAATACCAGGCCGGGGCTTCCATCATCGCATCTGCGGCGGGGGTTTCCTTGCTCATCATTGCATCGGCGGTCGGGGTTTCCTTCTCCATCATTGCATCGGCGGTTGGTGTTTCCTTCTCCATCATGGCATCGGCGGTCGGGGTTTCCTTCTCCATCATGGCTTCAACTGTCGGCGTGGATTTGTCCATCATGGTTTCTTCGGTCGGCGCGTCCTTCTTCATCATCGCATCCTCTGTCGGCATGGAAGTTCCACCACAGGCGGCGATCAGAAATGCCGCCGTCAAAATCAGGCTGGAAAGAATTTGTTTGGTTTTCATGTTTCTCCTTTTTCTGGTTGGTTGATGTCTGCATGATAAGAGACGGTCATTACAGAAAACATACCCATCCCTTACGAAAGGATGAACCCTGCTCCCCAGGCTGTAAGAATTTCTTAATATCTTCCCTGCGGGAATAAAGTATCATTCAAGGCATGAGCGAAACACAAATCCTGGTCGTCGAAGATGAACCCAGCCTGGCGGAAGTGGTCAGCCTGTATCTCAAACGCGCTGGTTTTGAAGTTCAGGTCGCCAGCAGCGGCGGACAAGCCATGTCCATTCTGGAAAAGCGCATTCCCGATTTCGTCATCCTGGACGTGATGCTGCCCGAAGTGGACGGTCTTTCCATCACGCGCTGGCTGCGGGATCATTCGGATGTGCCGATCATCGTGGTCACTGCGCGGCGCGAGGAAGTGGACCGCATTGCGGGACTCGAAATGGGCGCGGATGATTACGTGGTCAAGCCGTTCAGTCCCCAGGAGTTGGTGAGCCGCGTTCGGGCGGTGTTGAGGCGCGTCGGACGGGACCAGCTTGGGGCGGAATCCGGGAAGGCGTTGACGTTTGATTCGATTCAGATCGATCCGCGCACGCGAGTCGTCATGGTCAACGAGTCACAGGTCGAGTTGACCGCCAAGGAGTTCGACATGCTCCACCTGCTGGCACGCCATCCAAAACAGGTCTTCACCCGCGACCAATTGCTGGAGCGGGTTTGGGGCGGCGCGGAGTACATCGACCCCGGCACGGTGACGGTACACGTGCGGCGTCTGCGTGAAAAGATGGAAAGCGACCCATCGAAGCCCAAACATTTAATAACCGTTTGGGGCGTTGGATACAAATTCGAACCATGAAATCTTTAACGGCACGTTATATCTTCAGCATCCTTGCCATCGTTGCGCTTTCGCTGGGCGTGTTTTATCTTTTGATGTCGCCGCCGTTGAACGACCTGCGCTTGATGGCGATGTTCCTCGGCATCACGGCGCTGATTTCCGCGCTGGTGGGATACGGCGCTTATAAACTTGGCTGGCTCAATCTTTCGCCGACGCTGCGCTGGTCCCTGCTGGGTGGGTATGCGCTTTCGAGCCTGCTCACTTTTTTCAACGTCTGGTTTTCTGCACAGATGATGTTTGCCAGCCAGCATGATTTGTTGCTCGCAATTGTTCTGCTGATTTTTGCAAGCGGCATGGCAATGGTATTGGGGTATTTTTTGTCGAGCGCGATCACCAACCGCATCAACCTGTTAAAGGATGCGGCGGAACAACTTGCTGGTGGAAATTTGCAAACACGCGTGCCGTCCAACGGACAGGATGAAGTCGCCACGCTTGCACGAACGTTCAACCAGATGGCAGAACAACTCGAAGCCGTGGATAAAAAGCAGCGCGAACTCGAACGCCTGCGCGCCGACCTGATCGCCTGGGTTGGGCACGACCTGCAAACTCCGCTGGCTTCGATGCGCGTCATCCTCGAAGCATTGGAGGACGGCGTGGTCGACGACCCGCAAACGGTCAAGCGATACTTGAACACGGCACAGCGCAATGTGCGTTCGCTTTCGGTTTTGATCGACGACCTGTTTCAAATGGCTCAACTGGATACGGGCGGGATGCCGCTCGATCGCGCCGAATCGTCCCTCTCTGACTTGATCTCCGACACGCTCGAATCCTTCTCAGAACTGGCACAACGACAGGGAGTGAATCTCACCGGGAGCGTCGCCCCCGAAGTTGATCCTGTGACGATGGATACCCAACGCATTGGGCGGGTGCTGAACAATCTTATTGGCAATGCCCTGCGACACACACCAGACGGGGGACGCGTCGAGGTGCATGCGCGGCGGACGGGCTCAGGCGTGGAAGTCAGTGTGTCCGATACGGGGGAAGGAATCCGCGCCGAAGACCTTCCGCATGTCTTTGACAGTTTCTATCGCGGCGATAAATCCCGCAGCCGCTCCACGGGCGGAGCGGGATTGGGGCTGGCGATTTCAAAGGGCATCGTCCAGGCACATGGCGGGGAGATAAATGTCAAGAGCGAAGCGGGGCAAGGCAGTCAATTCACGTTTACCCTGCCGTAACATGTAACGTCCGAAGGTTTGCACCAGCAATCAGTCTGGATTACGAGAACCTTCGGGACGGTGTGTTACATCAGTTAATAAAACTCTTAATCTTGCGTAACCTTTTCGTAAGAAAGTTTTCCTAGAATGGGGACATCAAGGAGACAAATAATGAAACGATTATGGTTCCTCGGATTGATCTTTGGATTGACCGCCTGTGCGGCATCCGCGACACAAAGCAAGACCGCGACCATTCCAACCTCCGCATCCTCCCTGCCTGACCTTGGACCTGCTCCCGAACTGACGAATGAGACCTGGCTGAATGTAGACACGCCGCTCCGACTCACTGATTTACGCGGCAAGGTGGTCGCCATCGACATGTGGACCTTTGGCTGAATAAACTGCAGAAATGTGATTCCTTCGTTGAAGGAATGGGACCAAAAATATAGCGACCAGGGACTCGTCATTATCGGCAACCACTATCCAGAGTTTTCATACGAGGAAGACCTCGCCAACCTGCAAGCCGCCGTTGCAGAACATGGAATCGAATATGCCGTTGCACAGGATAACGACGGCGCAACCTGGCGGGCTTATAAAAACCGCTACTGGCCCACGCTGTATTTGATCGACAAAAATGGACACCTGCGTTATGTCCACATCGGCGAGGGAAAATACGACGAAACCGAAGCTGCCATTAAAAGTTTGCTTGCCGAAACATATTAGAGGAGATACCCGTCATGACCCACTTGTATAAATCCGTTCCCATCCGTTCATCCGAGATCACACCGAAGCATGTTTACCTCTCGCGGCGCGACTTCATGAAAGCCGCAACCGTCGCCACAGGAGCCGCATTGCTGGCAGCCTGCGCGCCGTCTGTGACGGAGGAGCCGCAATCCGCCAAACCAGCCCCCACTTCCACGGCAACCGATGAACTTGGTGATCCCGTCAACACATATGAGGACATCACCAATTACAACAACTACTACGAGTTCAGCACGGATAAACAACAGGTGGCAGGGTTGGCTCAGGGCTTCACCGTCCGCCCGTGGACGATCGAAGTCGGCGGGCTGGTCAACAAGCCGATGACTTTCGGCATCGACGACCTGTTGAAGAAGTTCCCGCAGGAGGAGCGCATCTATCGCCTGCGCTGTGTGGAAGCCTGGAGCATGGTCATCCCATGGACTGGATTCACGCTGGCAAGCCTGCTGAAAGAAGTCGGGCCGACCTCGGATGCGAAATATGTCCGTTTTGAAACCGTATACCGTCCCGAGGAAATGCCCGGACAAAAAAGCGAGTTCTACCCCTGGCCCTACCAGGAGGGACTGCGTCTCGACGAAGCCATGCACGACCTGACCTTCCTTGCCACGGGTTTGTACGGCGAACCGAACGTGCCGCAAAACGGCGCGCCAATCCGCGTGGTGGTGCCGTGGAAATATGGATTCAAATCCATCAAATCCATTGTCAAGATCGAGCTGGTCTCCGGGGAACCCTCCACGTTGTGGAACGCCATCGCGCCGAACGAATATGGATTCTATTCCAACGTCAATCCCGAAGTGGATCATCCGCGCTGGTCACAGGCAACCGAGCGTCGCATCGGTGAATTCGACCGTCGTCCCACCCTGCCGTTCAACGGCTATGGCGAGCAGGTCGCGTCACTGTACGATGGCATGGATTTGAGTGTGTATTATTAAACGAGGTTTTGAAAACCTCGGAGGTCTGAGAAGGTAACATGAACGTGAAAACGAAATTTCCCTACACCCCGCTGCAAATTGCCATGCACCTTTACGCATGGTCCGCATTTATTCTGCTGATCTTCGATTTCGCCACGGGAAATCTTTCTCCCAACCCGATTCAAGACCTCGAACAACGCACGGGACGCCACGCCCTTGTCCTGCTGGTATTGTCCCTGCTTTGCACGCCGCTCAATACCCTCTTCAAGTGGAGCGAGCCGCTCAAACGCCGCCGCGCGTTGGGGCTTTATTCCTTCATGTACGCGGTGGTCCATGTCATCATCTTTGCCGACCTGGACTTCGGTCTCGCGTGGAGCAATCTGATAAAGGAAGTCATCGGGAAGCCGCGCCTTGTGGTTGGGACAATCGCATTTTTTCTGCTCATCCCGCTGGCGATCACCTCGTTCGACATTTGGAAAAAGCGCCTCAAAAAGAACTGGAAACGCCTGCACCAGCTTGTTTACTTCATCGCGCCGCTGGTTGTGCTTCACTACCTGTGGAGCAAGAAAGGAGACATCCTCTCCTTTCAGGGTGAAATACTGAAGCCAATGATTTACGGGCTTGCCATTGCAGTCTTTCTCATCGTGCGGATTCCACCGATTCGAAAAGCGTTGTCATCCTTTTCGACCCGAATGCTGGCTCTGTTCCCCAAAAGGAATCGGCAGCCTGAAACAAGTTGACAGTCACTTTCCGAAGCGACTGTCAACTTTATGCTAAAACATCCCGCGAAACAGCAACAGCAAACCGATAATCGCCAGCGGAATGCCGATGATCGCGCCGACAATCGTCAGGCTGACGATGACGCCGACGAGGATGAGGACGATGCCCAGCACCATCGCCACGAAGCGTCCCGTCAATTCCACGATCACCGCGAGCAGCTTCCAGATCGCCGCAAAGGGCCATAAATACCAGGGGATATGTTGTTTGGTTTCAGTAGTCATTTGAGCCTCCGAGTTGATATACGCGGGTCGAAATAAAACGATGCGAATTATCAGGAGATTGCTTCGCCGCAAAGAACGCTCCTCGCAATGACATAATGTTGCTTTATAATCCCATCCATGAAAAGCAAAACCAGATTCAATAAATTATGGTTGATCCCGCTTGGGCTTGCGCTTCTCGCCGGCTTTTACTACCTGCCGCCCGTTCACAGCCGCCTTGCCTGGCGCGTGGATGAACTGCGGACAAAAATCATCTACTATTTCAATCCGCCTTCCGAAGCCGTCTTCCAACCCAGCGGCGAAGCGGCATTGACCATTGAAACCGCCATCGCCACCGTCCGCGCCGAATACATGATGACGTTGACTCCGCAGGTGACGGCGACCGCGATGCCCACAACTGGTCCCACGCCGACGCCAACGGTCACATCCACGCCCCTGCCCGGTTCTGTTATCCTGCCGGGCGTCAAATATGTCGACCAGCACGAACGCTGGAATTACTGCGGTCCTGCCAACCTGACGATGGCGCTCAACTTCTGGGGCTGGCCCGGCAACCGTGACGATGTCGCCCGCGTGGTCAAGCCCGGCAACGGCAACCTGCGCGAAAGTTTCATCGATCAGGGCAAGGACGATAAAAACGTTATGCCCTATGAACTTGTGGACTTTGTCAACGAGGAAACCGAGTTTCGCGCCCTCTTGCGTAACGGCGGTGACGAAAACCTCATTAAGCGCATGTTAGCCGCAGGATTTCCTGTCCTGATTGAGAAGGGATACTACAAAGATACAAAGACCAATACTGATTGGCTTGGGCATTATCTTTTCACTACAGGCTACGACGACTCACGCGGCGGTTTTATCGTGCAGGACGCATATCTCAGAGACGCAAACCTCAAACCCATAGGAAAGGACATGCTCGTTGACTATGCCACCTATCAGTATGGGTGGCGCGAATTTAATTATCTCTTTATGGTCATTTACCCCGCTGACCGCGAAAATGAAGTGCAAACCCTGCTCGGTCCCTGGTCGGATGAAAAATGGGCGTCGCAGCACGCGCTCGAACTGGCGGAGAAGGACATCCAAACCCTGACCGGCAACGACCTGTTCTTTGCCTGGTTCAACCGTGGGACGAGTCATGTGGCGTTACAGCAATACGTGGACGCCGCCACCGCGTACGACCAGGCTTTTGCGCTCTACTCGAAATGGGACGTCGAAAAGGCGGATCGTCCCTACCGCATTTTGTGGTATCAGACGGGTCCCTACTTTGCGTATTTTTATTCCGCCCGCTATCAGGATGTCATCAGCCTCGCCGACACCACGCTCAACGAAACCATCTCCAAGCCAACCCTCGAGGAATCCCTTCTCTGGCGCGGACGAGCCTACTACATGAGCGGCAATACCCAAGCCGCCGTGGACGATTACCGCGCCGCGCTCAAAGTCCACGTGAATTGGGTTCCCGCCTTGCAGGCATTGCAAGACCTGGGGTTGCAGCCGTAGTTTTTCGTTTGATTGTTTGATGGTTCAATCGTTTTTCAAAAGGAGGATGAATGACAAAGATTAAACGGTTCGAGGATTTGCTGAGTTGGCAAAAGGCGCGTCAGACAGCGAATTTCATCTACGACCTGACCGAACATCCGGGGTTCTCCAAAGACTTTCGTTTGAGCGGTCAGATTCAGGGTGCGGCTGGCTCGGTCATGCACAACATTGCCGAAGGTTTTGACTCCGGGACGAACCCAGAGTTCATCCGCTTTCTCAAACTGGCGCGGCGCTCCGCAAGCGAAGTACAATCTGAGTTATATCTGGCTCTCGACCGCAAGTACATTACTCCGGGTGAACTCACCACAGCTTACAACCTTGCAACCGAAACCAAACAACTCATCAATGGCATGATCAAATACCTCCGCAACTCCAAACCTCCAACGACTTAACAGCCCAACTATCAAACGATGAAACTATTGCACTTCTCCGACGCTCATATCGACATGGCAAACTATGGACGCCACGACCCGCAAACGGGGCTGCCCCTGCGCGTGCTGGACTTCCTCAAATCGCTGGATGAGATTGTGGACACCGCCATCTCCGACAAAGTGGATTTGGTCATTTTTTCCGGCGATGCCTACAAGGACCGCTCCCCCGCGCCGACCTTCCAGCGTGAATGGGGCAGGCGCATCATGCGGCTCTCGCAGGCGAAGATTCCCACCCTGTTATTGATCGGCAACCACGACGTTTCGCCGTCCATTGGGCGCGCCCACGCCTTGCAGGAATTCAAGACACTGCAAGTGCCCTTCGTGAAAGTGCTGGACCAGCCCTGCTTTTTGGGATCGGATGAACTTTGGGATTTACCAGTCCAGGTGATTGCCATGCCGTGGATTACCCGCTCCGGGCTGATGGCTGTCACCGGCGAAACGGATTCCACCGAAGCCTTTTCGCGGATCGAAGGCAATGTCAGCGAGTTGATCGAAGGCTGGATCGAGGAAGCGGATTCGTACCTGCCAATCATTTTCATAGCACACGCCTCCATCGAAGGCGCGAAGTTCGGCGGGGAAAGACTCGTGATGCTTGGAAATGACCTTGTCCTTTCGGGAAGTCTGGTCAAAAATCCAAAGTTCAGTTACGTGGCCATGGGACACATCCACAAGCCGCAGGATGTCAACGAAGGGAATCAGCCGCCCGTCATATATCCCGGCTCCATCGAGCGGGTGGACTTTGGCGAAGCGAAGGAAGACAGGTTCTTCGTCATTGCCCACATCGAAAAAGAAAAGGACACGCGGGTGGAATGGCGTCAACTCGAAGGGGTGAGAAAATTCATCGACCGCCGAACAACTCTCAGTTCGAACGAGAATGTGACCGAGTCGCTCAAAGCCGCGTTGCCCAATCCGCAGGAAATGTCCGAGGCGATTGTCCGTCTCGTGGTGGACTATCCAAGAGAATGGGATACGCTGATCGACGAAACCGCACTGCGAAAATATACCGAAGGCGCGTTCGAGTTTCACTTTGTCAAGCGTCCACAAATCGAGTCGCGCGTGCGCATTCCCGAAGGGCAGGCGGTCAGCAGTTTGAGTCCGCTCGATTTGCTGGAGCAATACTTCGACTCGGCAAAGGTCAAGGACGCCGATGAGTTGAAAAAACTCGCGCAGGAAATCATCTCAGGCGGATAAACAAGAAAACAGGTAGACAGGTAAAATAGAAATCGCCAATCGTAAATCGTCAATCACAAATCGTAAATCGAGAGAGTTCTCATGTCCAAAGAGAATTCGCGCTACCGCTGGTTCGTCGTCGTTGTTTTCTTTTTCTTTATGCTGCTCCACCAGACCGACAAGTTGATGATCGGCTCGCTGCAGGTGCCGATCAGCGAGTCCTTTGGGTTGAATGACCTGCAATGGGGATTTGTGAATTCGGGGGCGTTGATCATCGCCACGATTTTGTATCCCATCTGGGGCTATCTCTATGACCGATACGCGCGCGCAAAACTGCTTGCGCTCGCTTCGCTCATCTGGGGCGTGACCACCTGGTTCAGTTCCGTCGTCCGCACCTACCCCGCGTTTTTGGTGACCCGCTCCTCAACCGGCATCGACGACTCTTCGTACCCGGGTCTTTACACCCTCATCGCCGATTATTTCGGTCCGACCCTGCGCGGGAAGATTTACGGCATCCTTCAACTCGCACAGCCGCTTGGCTATCTCATCGGCATGGTCCTTGCCCTCATCGTCGCGCCAATGATCGGCGGCTGGCGCTCCGTGTTCTATATCACAGGCGGACTTGGACTGGTCATCGCGGCCTTCATTTACTTCGGTGTAAAGGAAATGCCGCGCGGAAAAGCAGAACCGGAATTCGAGAACATGCCCGAAATGCAGACCTTCAAATTCTCGTGGGCGGAGGCAAGGGAAATCTTCAAGAAGAAAACCATGTGGTTTATCTTTTTGCAGGGCTTCGCGGGTGTCTTCCCGTGGAACGTCATCACCTTCTTCTTCTTCGGCTATCTCATGACCGATCGCGGCTATGACGAAGGCGCTGTACTCACCACGATGGCTCCCGTCATCCTCATCCTTGCGGCGGGATACTTCATCGGCGGCTGGGCGGGCGATATCGTCTTCAAGCGCACGAACAAGGGGCGCATCATTGTTTCGAGCGTGGGTGTCCTCCTGGGCGCAATCTTCCTCTTTATCGCCATGACCTCACCCATCGAGGCGCGCACACAGTTTTTCGTCTTCATGTGCCTGACCGCGATCTTCATGCCGCTTTCCTCCGCCAACGTGGTTGCCACCGTCTATGACGTGACCGTGCCGGAAGTCCGTTCGACGGCGCAGGCAGTGGAATACTTCATCGAAAACGCAGGGGCGGCATTTGCCCCCACCCTCACAGGTCTCATCATCACGTCCACGGGAGATAAAACCTTTGCCATCCTTAGTATCTGTACCGTCGCCTGGGCCTTATGTTTCTTCTTCTACCTCGGCGCCATCTTCACTATCGACAAGGACTCGCACGACCTCCGCGCTCAAATGGCGGAACGGGCAAAGGCGATGTAGTTTCGATCTTTCATGCGCATCACCCAAATCTCGCTCGACAACAAAAGGCAGGTGGAGGATTTTCTCCGCCTGCCTTTTTCGATTTACAGGGACATTCCGCAATGGGTTCCTCCCCTGCAAATGGATGAACGCGCCCGTCTGAACCCAAAGCGCTTCCCGTTTTATCGACATTCCCAGGCTGTCTTTTTCATCGCTCAGGAAGGGGATCGTCCCATCGGGCGGCTCGCCGTTTTGGACAACCGTCCCTATAACGAATTCAACGGGGAATCCACAGCCTTCTTTTATCTTTTCGAATGTGAGAACAATCCCGAAGCCGCGCAGGGCATTTTCGAAGCGGGCTTTGACTGGGCGCGTTCACGCGGGCTGACGAAGATTCTCGGTCCAAAAGGATTCACGCCCATGGATGGATTTGGTCTGCTGGTGAAGGGATTCGAGCATCGCCCCGCTTTTGGTCTGCCCTACAACCCCGGCTACTATCCCAGCCTGATCCAAGCCATTGGGTTTGGTCCCCTGCATGAAGCTGTCTCCGGGTACATCGGGACGGATATTCAGTTCCCGCAGCGGATTCACGAACTGGCGGAGCGCATCCAGAAACGGCGCGGACTGCGGATTGCCCGCTACGAGAAACGCTCCGACCTGCGCGCGCTTGTCCCGAAGTTGAAAGACCTCTACAACGGAGCGCTGCGCGGCACAGCGGGCAATGCGCCCATCTCGGACGAGGAAGCGAACGCGCTTGCCAGTCAGATGCTGTGGTTCGCCGACCCGAAGCTGATCAAGATCGTGATGAAGGATGACGACCCCGTGGGCTTTCTCTTCGCCTACCCCGATGTCTCAGCCGCATTGCAAAAGACCCGGGGGAGGCTATTCCCCCTCGGCTGGCTGACCCTGCTACGGGAGCGGAATCGCACCAACTGGCTCAACATCAACGGCGCAGGGCTGATCCCCGAATATCGCGGTTCAGGCGGCACTGCAATCCTCTACAGTGAAATGTTCAAGTCGGTACGGGAGTCGGGACAGTTCAAGCACGCCGAGGTGGTGCAGATTGGAATGGAAAACGAAGCCATGCAGCGCGACCTCGAAAACTTTGGCATCGATTTCTACAAGGCGCACCGCACCTATCTAAAAAACATTGTTTGAGTTACGCAAAGGGGGATTTCAGTATTCCGAACGCCTGAGCAGGGCGCGCACACGCGCCCTGAGTTCGGCATTGCCAAACGGTTTTCCCAGAAAATCATCGGCGCCCGTGGTAAAACTGCGCAGCATTTGCTTTTCGCTGGAGTGGGCAGTCAACATCAGGACAGGGACGTTCAGCATCTCGCGCAGGCTCGAACAGACGGCAAAACCATCCATGTCGGGCATCATGATGTCAAGGATGACCAGGTCGGGGTGAACCTCGGAAGCCAGTTCCAATCCCCCACTTCCCGAATTGGCAATGTGGACATCGTGTCCATCCGCCTCCAGGACCATCTCGATTAACATTCCCATCTCGACATCGTCGTCAATTACAAGAACCTTTTTTCCCAAAGCATCCTCCAAAGTAAAAACCCAGGTATTGGGCGATGGAGGAACTTATATATCAATCCCCAACCAAAGTCAAGATACATGGGTATGGTTGTCTCAACGACTAAAAGACGGGGCGGCGGATCAATATCCGCCGCCCCGCAATCACGTAGGGGGTATTGCCGTCAGGAACTAGGGAGGAAAGACCCAGTTGTTGTTGATGGCGTCGAAGGCATTCTTTGCCTTTTCCTGTACAGCCTTGACGTTGCCATACCATGTAGTTCCGCCGTTATTCGATTTTGACGCCGCGTATGCAAGCATTTGCAGGACCGTCTTCTTTGTGGCACCGCCAAACGCCGCGCTGACATTCTGGTAGCCGCTCCCAACCTTGACGTAGGTCAGGTCAACGACCGTGCCGCCGATGGGGGCTGGGGCGCCGATCTGGTTGCCTCCCAAGGCTGGGTCGCTGTAGTACACATCCAGCGCGGTGGCAAGCATCTGGGCTTTGAGCATGGCATTCATCGAGGAACCGCTTGCAGCTTTCATGACGTTGTACACGTATGTCGCCACATCGCTGCATGAGGCTGTCGGGGATAGATCACGGAATGGGGCGTATCCCTTCAACCATGATGTCAGTTTGCAGATATTGGTTCCAGAAAGGGAGCCGGTATTCTTGATGATGTCCTGCCCGGGATTCTTCCAGAAACCGATGGTCTTGCTGCCAAGGTCCATCGGACCGCAAACCTTGATGGTGCGGTTTGCCGCCTTGCTCGTCTCGACGATCTTTGCCGTGTTGGTGTAGGACTTGCACCCATAGGTCGGCATGGTTACATCGCGCGTGTACAGGAACTTTTGCAAAGTGTAGGGCAGGTTTGCGATTCCGACAGCCGTGCCAAGCGTCGTGGTCTCACCATCGAACGTATCCGTGATCGTGACGGTTCCATTGACGGTCAGGGGGTTGTCGCTTGAAACAGGGACGCC
Source organism: Chloroflexota bacterium (assembly GCA_016234555.1). Classification (GTDB taxonomy): domain Bacteria; phylum Chloroflexota; class Anaerolineae; order Anaerolineales; family Villigracilaceae; genus Villigracilis. The sequence goes on from JACRBJ010000032.1 coordinate 189,758, forward strand.
GGGTTTTCCGCCAAACGAGAAATTGACAACAGCGCGAGCGAATGCGGTGGGGGTGCCGGCGGTCTGGGACCACTTGATTTCGACGATATTCTTTGCAAAGTACGCGCTTGGGCGTGTCGAATACGCGCAGGTGTAATCCAGCACCCTGGAGCTGTTCGCAGGCACGACGAAATTGTTTGTGACATCGATCGTACAAACGCCGAGGTTGTTGACGAAGTCCTTCACGTAGATGCCGCTGACATCGATGGGATTCGGGTTGGTGATGGTGATTTGACCTGTCAGCTTCCAATCGCTGTCAGTGAAGCCGGTTTGCTTGGCGATCACCGTATATTTGAACGTCGCCGACCCTCCGACCTGCCTGACAAACGACTTGTCCACACTCTTGAGGATATTCCAATAAAAGACTCGTTTGAACGTCGGGATGACGGTCTTGCTCACCCGCAGGTCGCAGTAGCTTGCGGTCTTTGCGGTGGCGGAGACGGGGTCGTTCACATTCGAGGTGAGGGTAGCGGTGTTGTCGAAGACTCCGCAGGTATTGGACGTGGTCGGGCTGGTGATATGCACCGTGCGTGTCGCGCCGTTTGCAAGGTTACCAAAATCACAGGTGAGCGCGCTGCCCGTAATTGAACATCCTGCCACAGCGGGGGAAACGCTCCATGCGATTCCTTCGGCTGTCGGCAGCATGTCGCTGAGAATGGCATTGTAGGCGGTTCCCGGTCCGTCATTATGGACCGTGATCGTGAAGCCAATCGCCTTTCCTGCCGGCACATGGTCGGTATCCGCCGTCTTGGTGATCGTGAGCTTGTCCGGCGCATCCGTAACCACTGCCGTGGCTTCGGCTTCATCACTCGCTTCGTTGTTCTCGTTGTCTTTCACCGTCACGGCTGCCTTGTTCGGATATTCGCCGGCTACCGTATAGGTCAACGTATAGGTGCAACTGACCTTGCCGCCAACTGCCAGTTCAGTTCCGATCAGCGCTGTGCATTCGGCGGAAAGTGTGTTGGTATCGGTCAGAGCGGTGATCGTCACCTTCTCCACCGACTTGTTCTCGATGGTCAGGGTGTAGGTGAACAAGCCGCCGGGTTCGGGCAGGCTCAGTGGATCGATTGTCTTGGTCAGGTCAACAACCGGTTTCACATCCGTAACCGTGGCTGTGGCTTCGGCTTCGTCACTCGCTTCGTTATTCTCGTTGTCTTTCACCGTCACGATTGCCTTGTTCGAGAATACGCCTGGTTCCACGTAGGTCAACGTGTAGGTGCAACTGACCTTGCCACCAACAGCCAATTCGGTTCCGACCAGCGCCGTGCATTCGGCAGAGAGCGCGTTGGTGTCGGTCAGAGCGGTAATCGTCACCTTCTCAACCGACTTGTTCTCGATGGTGAGAGTGTAGGTGAACAAGCCGCCGGGTTCGGGCTGGCTCAACGGACTGACTTCCTTCGTCAGGTCAACCGCTGGTTTTTCATCTGTGACCGTGGCTGTGGCTTCGGCTTCGTCACTGGCTTCGTTGTTCTCGTTGTCCTTCACCGTCACGCTAGCTGCGTTGGGATATGTGTTCGCTTCGGTGTAGATGGCTGTGTAAGTGCAACTGACTTTGCCTCCAACTGCCAGTTCGGTTCCAACCAGCGCCGTGCATTCAGCGGAGAGCGTGTTCGTGTCGGTCAAGGCGGTGATGGTCACCTTTTCCACTGACTTATTCTCAATGGTCAGGGTGTAGGTGAACAAACCGCCGGGTTCGGGCAGGCTCAGTGGACTGACTTCCTTCGTCAGGTCAACCGCTGGCTTCTCGTCCGTGACTGCGGCTGTCGCTTCAGCTTCATCACTCGCCTCGTTATCCTCGTTATCCTTCACAGTCACTTTGGCTGTGTTCGGATACGTGCCCGCTTCGGTGTAGGTGGCTGTGTAAGTGCAACTGACTTTGCCACCAACCACCAGTTCGGTTCCAACCAGCGCCGTGCATTCAGCGGAGAGCGTGTTGGTGTCTGTCAGGGCGGTGATGGTCACCTTTTCCACTGATTTGTTCTCGATGGTCAAAGTATAGGCGAAGAGACCACCGGGTTCAGCCAGACTCAACGGGCTGACTTCCTTCGTCAGGTCAACCGCTGGCTTCTCGTCCGTGACTGCGGCTGCCGCTTCAGCTTCATCACTCGCCTCGTTATCCTCGTTATCCTTCACAGTCACTTTGGCTACGTTGGGATACGCGCCGGCTTCGGTATAGGTAGCTATGTAGGTGCAGGTAGCCTTGCCGCCAACCGCCAATTCGGTTCCGATCAGAGCCGTACATTCAGCGGAGAGCGTGTTGGTGTCTGTCAGGGCGGTGATTGTCACCTTCTCGACGGACTTGTTCTCGATGGTCAGGGTATAGGTGAACAAGCCACCGGGTTCAGCCAGACTCAGCGGGCTGACTTCCTTCTTCAGATCCACATCTGGCTTTTCATCTGTGACCGTGGCTGTCGCTTCGGCTTTGTCACTGGCTTCGTTGTTCTCGTTATCCTTCACAGTCACTTCGGCTGTGTTCGGGTATGTACCCGCTTCGCTGTAGGTGGCGGTGTAGGTGCAATTGACCTTCGCGCCAACAGCCAGTTCGGTTCCAACCAGCGCTGTGCATTCGGTGGAGAGCGTGTTGGTATCCGTCAGCGCGGTGATGGTCACCTTTTCCACTGACTTGTTCTCGATGGTCAATGTGTAGGTGAACAAGCCACCGGGTTCAGCCAGACTCAACGGGCTGACTTCTTTCGTCAAGTCCACAGTTGGCTTTTCGTCCGTGACTGCAACGGTAACGGCAGCGGTGTCAACGGCTTCGTTGTTCTCGTTGTCCTTCACCGTCACTTCCGCTGTGTTCGGATATGTGCCCGCATCAGTATGCGTCACTGCATAGTTGCAGGAGACCGATTCTCCCACAGCAAGCGTTGTCCCCACCAGCGCCGTGCATTCAGCAGAGAGGATGTTGTCATCCGTCAGCGCGGTGATTTCCACCGGTTCCGCCGACTCGTTGGTGATCGTCAGTTTGAAGTTGAACACGCCGCCGGGTTCGGGCAGGCTTTCCACATCCACTGCCTTGCCCAGGCTCACCCTTGGCAACGGGTCATTCGTAAAGACACACTTTACGGTTTCGCCATTTTCAAGGTTGAACGTGGCTGTGGCGGTCGCGACATCTCCGCTGCTGTTATCGTCGTCGCAGGCGATGCCCGTCAGTTGCCACTCTTTCAGGGGAAGTTCGCTCGAAGAGTAGGTGCCGGCGGACAGTCCGCTCACGACAATGCTTCCCCCGTCTGCAATGGTGCCTGCGGCGTCACCGGTAAACTCGAAGTTTCCCGCAAGCCCAGCCGGGTCGGTCCGCTTTTCGACGATGATCGTGCCGGGCTGGTCGTCGTTCGTGACTGTGCAGTATTTGGTTTCGCCAATGCCAATCGAACCGGAACAGCCGACAGAGTAGGACGAGAGATAGCCGTCCAGCGCGTCTTCGCTGACGCTGTAGGAACCCGCATCCAGTTGGACCGTTGTACCCGCTTCATCGCCTGGAAACTCCGCCGGGCTGGCATTCGTGCCAGTCACCTTGATCGTGAAGTCCGCCGCATCCGCCTGTCCGCCGTGGTCATTGACAACGTGCTTGGTGACGATCAGCCTGGGCTGGATGTCGTCGTTGGTGATCGTGCAGGTGGCGGAACCGCCGAGTGGAATATCGACGTTCGAACAGTTGCTGTATGTGGTCGCGTACCCCTCGACGGCGGGTTCGGTGATGCTGTAAGTTCCGGCGTCGACAATCACTTCGTTGACGCCGTCCTCTTCAAAGGTGACCGCTGTACCTCCATTCACGCTGAATGAGAAATCCTTCGCTGCCAGAGCGCCGCCATTGTCGTTGACCACCACCTTCTCGATGATCAGTTTTCCTGCTTTATCGTCGTTGGTGATCGTGCAGGTGGTGGAGCCGCCATTGGGCACAGCAACATCCGCGCAATTGGTGTAGGACGTGGTGTATCCGTCCACGGCGGCTTCGGTGACGGTGTAGGTTCCTGCGTCAACAGTGAGTTGATTCACACCATCGGCCTCGAACGGCGTCAGATCGCCGCCGTTGACCGAGAATGAAAACGCCTCGGCTCCAAGCGTCCCGCCGTTATCGTTAATCACTTCCTTCTCGACAATCAACGTGCCGGGTTGGTCATCGTTCGTGATCGTACAGGTGGCGGTGCCGCCCGGAGTAACTGTTACATCGGAACAATTGTTGTAGGTGGTGGTGTAGCCGGTCACAACAGGTTCGACCACCGTGTAGCTTCCGGGGGGAACGCTTAACTCGTTCTGCCCGTCGGATTCGAAGGCAACAGAATCCCCGCCATTCACCTGGAAGGAGAAGTCGGAGTAGGTCTTCGTCCCACCATTATCGATGACCAGTTCCTTTTTGACGATCAGCGTTCCCTGCTGTAGCGTGTTCGTAAACGTGCAGGTGACGGCTTCGCCCGGATCCACGTGGATGGTTGCGCTATTTCCGCTGACCGAGGTGTCACCAGTCGCGTCGGTACAAACCAGGTTTGAAATATCCCAGCCGGTCGCGGAGGTCTCGGTAACAACATAGGTACCGGGTATCACGTTGTTGAACTCCTGAACATTCGACAGCGCGGGGTTATCGTCGTCATCAAGCACGAAGCTCACCGGGGTCAACCCTTCGGTCGTAAAGTTAAAATCCTGCCCGCTGTCCGGTGCGGCATCCTTGATAATCGTGATGGAACCGGGAGTAACCCTGTTATAGAACTTGCAGGACAGAACATCCTGCTGCCCGATGACGATATCGTTAACCGCCCCGCTGGTGGGTGTGCCAACCGGGGTACTGCCGTCCAAGCAGCTCGCGGATATGAAGTCGAAACCGCCCAGCAGAGTCTCTGCGATATCAACGCTTGCCGTCGAACCATCGATGTCAATGTCGAAAACGATGGAGCCGTCGCTTGCTGTATCGCCCTCCGTTGGAGAGGCGCTTCCACCGCTGACCGCGGCGCTAAAATGCCAGCCGGTGCCGTTGCTCTGGTCATCCGTGGTGGTTGTATCCCCATCGGCATCGATGACCTTATACACGCTGATCGTCCCGCCACAGGTCTCGGTGGCGAACGCTGCCAGATCGGCTGCCAGTTCGTCAAAATCGCTGGTAATAACATCCGACGTAAAGACGCTGCCAGTGTCGACATTCGGACCTGAGATAGCCACCATGTTGGGCGTATCGAGATCGGAGCCCACACCGATAGCCAGAATCCTGATGCCATCGGTCTTGATGGTGTTTGCCACTACAACAGCAGCCGCAACATCAGAGGCCTCGTAGCCAGAGGGCCTGTTCGGGTTACCGTCCGAAGCAAAAATCACGAGGTCTGGCTTATCCGCGCGGTCAGAGTCGAATGTGCTATAGGCCTTCGTCAGAGCATCCTGCCAGTTGGTAGAACCGCCCCCAGTCGGGATCGAATTGATGGCAGCGTTAACGGCACTAATGTCAGCGGTGAATGGCTGGAGAACCTCTGCGTTTGTGGCGAACCGGGTAACCGAAAACCAGGTGGGCGTCCCGTTAAGAGCGCCAGTAAAGGCTGTCATTGCGCTCTTAATCTGCGACAATTCAGAGGAACTAATACTCGTCGAATTGTCGATTACCAGTGCGATGTCCAAGCCGCAAGAAGCCCCAAGCTCCGGGTTGGGCGCGGAGTATAGGTAGGTAATCATGTCATACGCATCTCTTGTGCCGCTGGGACTACCGAGGGTTCCATGAGCCGTCTCGGCACAAACCCTGCGACTGCCGTCGGCGCCTGCGGCGAGGGTCCAGGAGAACTCGGCCTCATTGCTTGTGCCGATCTCCGTAATGGTCTGCCAGGCTCCCCAAGTGCCACCGCCGAGGCTATTGCAACTGCCTGTGGGAGTAAGATCGTTGGCGAAGCGAACTTGAGTTGGATCGCCCCCACTGCCACTCCAGGCGATCCGCAGGGTAACATCAAGCAAACCCGTGTTCGAGGCGCCGTTGTTGATGCTCAGGGTCATGGATGTGTGATCGGAAAACACCGCGCTCGCAAGGAGAGTATCGTCGGATTCTGGTCCCTCCCAAGGTAAGGGATAAACCTCGATTACGTACTCCCCGAGGACACCGTTCAATTGGTAGTAGTAGGTAAATCCACCCTGCTCATCAGTTGTCACTGTGTCCCAGCCCAACTCGAAGCTGCCGTCCCCCTTGACGATGCTGCCGTTGGGGCGGGTCACCGGGATATCCAATGTTGCGAGCGGTTGGAAACCACTACCGGTGATCGTCACAACCTCATCCGGCATGTAGTCTGCCTTGTCGGTTGTGAGCGTCGGGATGGCAGATTCTCCTTCTGCCTGGGGAGCTGCCGCAACACTCATTGGCGCTCCAAGCACCATTGTCAAAATCGCCAAAATATCAATTACTTTGAACATTACCGTCTGGAACCTACGCATGTCATCCTCCTTGTTTGGTGGAAACAAAAAGAACCGGCATCAAGACCGATCCTTTCATTTACAATGAATCACCTTTGGAAATACCGCGCAAAACAACAATCGGGAACAAAGCCTTGCTTCCGGTGCAATAAAAAAAGAATCGACGCCCAACCCAAATATTTGCATTTCCTCTCATTACAGGAAATATGAAATTGAAAAAGGGAATTAATTACATTTTTGTCAGAGTTTGCATTTCTGTTAGTATTATAGAGATTTAGGTCTCAATACAGGTCGCAGAAATGGTCGTAAAAGGTCGCGTCCCACCTTTACTGGTCGTGAAATAACGAACAATTGATGTTTTTGTCGGGATTACTTCCTGAAGACGTATCCACCCATTTCCGTCTGGATATGCTTCGCCTGGTTCGAGCTTGGCTCGATCTTCTTTCGCAGGCGATAGATCAGGTTCTTTACCAGTACCGAATTTCCTTCGCCGTGAAATCCCCAAACACGGTCAATGATCTCATCGTTTGAAAATACCTGGTTCGGGTGGTCCACCAATAAATACAGGACACGGAACTCAAGATTGGAAAGGCGTATCTTCCGTCCATCACAGCAGGAGAGATGATGTGTTGTCGGGTCGAGCGTATACTCGCCAACAGTCAGTTTATCCAGGCTCTCCACCTTCACCGTCCATGACCGATTGAGCCACACTTTGATCTTCGCAAGAAACAGGACGGGGCTGACGGGCTTAATGATGCAATCGTCGACGCCCGCCTGGTATGCCTCCAGCATATGTGTTTCATTGTTGATGGGGGTGAAAAACAGCATGGGGGACACTGAATGTTCCCTCAATGATCTGCAAATCTGCACTCCATTGGCATCCCCGGACGTTACATCCACGACGATCACATCCGGCGCAGATTCTTCCAGCGCCGTGATGGCGTGCAATACTGTGTTGGTAACAATCGGACGACAGCGCAGGTCGGTCAACAACAACCCCCAAACCCGGCTGGTTGTTGGCTCATCGCAAACGATCAAAATGCTGGATTCAATCATTCCTACTCCCTTATCGTTTCGTTGCCCAAATGGATATTTTGATTATAGTGCCTGTCAACATCGAATGCAACATTTTCGCGCATTTGCCAACCGGGGATGAAACACACTGTCTATGGAGAGCCGATTGGTATAAAATAACAAACTGGAGATTATTATGACCCTTATTATTGCCGATACCACCTGCGGATTACCCCGCGACCTGCTCGAACAACGCGGCATTCCCGTCATTCCGCAGATTGTCATGTTTGAGGAAAATTCATTTCATGACGACACGGAAATGGACACTGCCACGTTCCTGAAAAGACTCAAGGCATCCAGGACCCTGCCCAAGACGGCTGCGCCCGAACCGCCGCTATATTTTCCGTTCTTCAAGGAGGCACAGGAAAGCGGAGAAAGTGTGATCGTCGTAGCCCCAACCGCCAAAGCCAGCGGGACCGTCCGCTCGGCGCAGACCGCTGCGCTGGAATTCCCAAACATGGATATCCGCGTGGTGGATACGCAGACCATATCCTGCAACCTCGGCTCCCTCGTCCTGCTGGCAGATGACATGGCAAAGGCTGGTGAATCGGCCGATGCGATTGTGGCAAAACTCAACGACATGCTTCCGCGTGGACGGCTTTACTTCCTGGTGGATACGCTGGAATACCTCGCCAAGGGCGGGCGCATCGGCGGGGCAAAACGCCTGCTGGCGGAACTGCTGGAGATCAGGCCCATCCTGCAGGTTAGGAATGGGCAGGTTGAAGCCTTCGAGCAGCAGCGGACAAAGAAGCGCGCGCTGGCGCGGCTGACGGAAGTGGCGGTGGAACAATGCCCCGGCGGAGAATCAGCCCACTTGTGTGTAATCCAGGTCGCAGCGGAGAGGGAGGCGGAAGCCTTCGCCGCCGAATTGAAGTCGCGGGTCAACGTCCCCCAAATCCCCATCTACGAATTGCCGCCCGCCATCGTCGTCCACGCCGGACCACGCACCATGGGCGTTGGATTTTTCGTGTAACATGCTCAAACTCCCCGGTCTGATCGACCCGCACGTTCACCTGCGCGAGCCTGGCGCCACCCACAAGGAGGATTATGACTCAGGCACGTCCGCCGCGCTGGCTGGTGGCATCACGATGGTGCTTGCCATGCCCAATACCAGGCCGCCCATCTTCGACGCTGAAACCCTTGACCTCGCGTTGACCGCCGCCAAAGGAAAAGCCCGCTGTGACTATGCCCAATTCCTCGGCGCGGGACCCAACAACGGGGACTGGGACAAAAATAAAGGGCTGCCCCAACGAGCGGCAGGGTTGAAGATGTATCTCGACTCGACTTTCGGCGAGTTGCGGCTGGACGACATGACCCTTTGGATGCCGCATTTCGAAACCTTTCCAAAGGAACTGCCTATCGTGGCGCATAGCGAAAGCCGCAGCATGGCGTCCGCGATTTTATTTGCCGCCATTTACGACCGCCCGGTGCACATCGCCCATATTTCTTTAAAAGAAGAAGTCCTGCTCATCAAAGCCGCCAGGGAACGCGGCATCCAGGTCACTTGCGAGGTCTGCCCACATCATTTGTTTTTGACGAAGGAAGTACCCCCTCCGACGCTTCGCGCCACCTCCCCCAATTTCGCAGAAATTGGGGGAGGGCTGGGAGGGGGTAGAGCCGAAGTCCGCCCGAGGCTGGCGACGCAGGAGGATGTGGATAGCCTGTGGGCAAACCTGGATGTGATCGACTGCTTCGCCACCGACCACGCCCCGCACACAGTCGAGGAAAAGGATTCGGACAACCCGCCGCCTGGTTTCCCCGGGCTGGAGACGATTCTCCCCTTGTTGCTGACCGCTGTCAGCGAGAAACGTCTCTCGCTGGATGCGCTCATCGAGAAGATGCATACCAACCCGAAGCGGATCTTCAATCTGCCCGATCAGCCCGAGACCTGGGTGGAGGTGGACGAGAAGGCGATATACGAAATCAAAGCCGCCGACCAGTTCACCCGCTGCGGCTGGACTCCCTTTGAGGGCTGGAAGGTGAAGGGCAAAGTCCGCAAGGTTGTCCTGCGCGGGCAAACCGCCTTCGAGGACGGCAGGATTCTCGTCCCTGCCGGCTACGGAATAGATATTCGACAGGAAATCTCTTAATACTATCCGAAATCCAACCCCATATATTGGGGTACTTGTTTAGACAGGAGATTTCCACAACTCACCAAAACTGTGGATAAGTCCGGTAAAACTGTGGAAAACTCGCCCCGCCTGTGGACAATAGCAGCAACTTTTCACAAACGATGCTGTTTTCCCAAAATCCGCACCCCCCATATATGGGGGGTGCTTATGAACATAGCCAAGATATGGAAAACGCTTGAGAAGTCCTCAAAAGCGACCATCTGCCCTGTGGAAAAATTATCCAAAACAAATCCACAGGCAAAACAGGAACAGGGTCAATAGTACACCACAGGGATGGGGGCAGGCTGCCAGATTTGTCCCACAGATGGGCGAAAGGCTGAGTTATCCACAGTATCCACAACCCCTAATACTATTACGATTCCATAGTAAATATATATATCACTCTTGAATCTGTTAAGTGTATCCTGTACAATTCAGATTAAGAAAGTCCGTACCCATCTTAGCCAACCTTGGGAGGTTGCCATGGATATAATCAAAGTTTCAGCCAACTCCCGTACCTCAGCAGTCGCCGGGGCAATCGCGGGCGTAGTCCGCGAACATAAACGGGCAGAAGTCCAAGCCATTGGGGCGGGCGCGGTGAATCAGGCGGTCAAAGCCTGGACGCTGGCGACCGGCTACCTTAAGCTGGACGGTGTCGAAATCGTCTGCGTTCCCGAGTTTGTGGAAGTGACGATTGACGACAAGGTTCGCACCGCCATTAAAATGGTAATCGAAGTTCGCTAACCCCAGGTCGTGACCCGAAAGGGTCATGACTTGATTAATTCCCAATCGAGCGCAGGGTGGCGTATAATATTGTTGTGGATGTTTCGCCTGTCGCCGGTCGAAGTTTGCCCGCGCAGGTTGACGATTTCACAACCGATCTTTTTTCCTAATCTACTCCTATGAAAAATTGGAAGAATTTCCCACGTGTGGTTTTGTTCCTCGTCCTGCTGACAAGCATGCTGGCGGGTATTTCCCTGCCCGCGCAGGAAGAGGCGGTCAGCGCCGCGCCGATGAGGCAGGCGGCGACGGACGTGGTGATTAGTGAGTTTAGAACAAGGGGACCCAATGGAGCTGGTGACGAGTTCATCGAAATTTATAATCCTACAAATTCAATAATTCCTCTTGCAGGTTTACAACTTCGCAGATCAAGTGGCTGTGGAGTAATGACTTATAACATTCACACCTTTGGCGCTGTAAATTTGCAACCGGGACAATATTATTTAGTTGCAAGTCCAAGTTACTCAGTGGGATCGGTTACGCCCGATGTAACTTTGGCTACCAATATGACCATTGCTGATGATGGAGGGATTGCGATAACCGACGCGGTGGATGTGCCAATTGACGAAGTGGGAATGTGTGCTGGGACAGAATATCAGGAGGGAGGGATACTTACGCCATTGAGCGCGACTGTAGTAGATAGTTACGAGCGCCTATCTGGCGGCGCATTGGATAGCTGTCAGGATATGGGGGATAACTCCAGCGATTTCCAGTTGATTGATCCAAGCAACCCGCAAAATTCAGCTACTCCACGACGGTTGTGCGGCGGGAACGCAGACTTGAGATTGACCCATGCCGCCAGCACTCTGACACCAGCCGTATCGAGTGATGTAACGTTTACGATCACCATTTACAACGACGGTACCGGCGACGCCAGAGAGGTTGAAGTACGGGATATATTACCCAGCGGGTTGACCTTTGTTTCCTCAACCGCCACACAGGGTTCCTATTCAAATCTCACAAGCATTTGGACGGTCGGCACATTGACGACCGGCTCAAACGCCATATTAACCCTTGTCGCAAACGTGGCAACAGGCGGCGCTAAAATAAATACGGCGGAAGTTTGGAGTTCCTACGATCAGGACCCCGACTCAACGCCCGGAAACGGCGCTGTCGAAGATGATCTGGCCTCGGTCACAGTCACGCCTCCCGCCACTGGCTTTGCCGATGTGAGTGTCGTTCAGATCGTAAATAATTCCACGCCAAATATAAACGACAACATTGTATTTACCATCACAGTCAGCAATGCGGGAGCCGATATAGCCACAGGAGTGGTCATCAACGATGATCTGCCAGCCGGCCTAACTTATATTTCGGATAACGGCGGCGGGGCATACAACAATACAACAGGCGAATGGACAATTCCCTCACTGGCTCCCGGTTCATCGACGATTTTGAGAATTACCGCAAGGGTTGCCAACGCCGGTGCGAAGACGAATACTGCGTCTGTGCAATCGCTGGGACAGACCGATCCAGACCTTTCCGATAATTCCTCCAGCGTCACAGTCACCCCCGGCGGCGGTATTGCCGACTTGAGCCTGACTCAATCCTATGCCAAGTCATCTCCCGGTACCGCTGGCTATGTGGTGTTGACCATCACCGTCACCAATAATGGACCGTATAACGCGACCAACATCGTCGTCATGGATGAACTTCCTGAAGGGCTTAACTTTGTATCCTACACTTCCGATGGTGGTGGAACCTACAACAAGGATACCGGGCTGTGGAGTGCAGGGTCGATTCCCAACGGCACAGGAAATACCCGTTCCCTGCGAATCACAGCCAGGGTGGATGCATCCGGATCGAGGACGAACTGGGCTGAAATATGGAGCGCTGATCAGTCCGATCCCGATTCCACTCCCGGCGATGGCTCGACTACACAGGATGACGACGCTAGCGTGGATGTTGAATTTTCTGATTTGAGCATTACCAAGATCATGGACAACGTCACCCCGACGGTTGGAACCGATGTGGTTTTCACGATCCGCGTAACCAACTCAGGTCCCGATACTGCCGATAATGTGGTGGTGAAAGACAAACTCCCCGCAAGCTACACCTACCTTTCTCATACCGGCGGCGAGACGTACGACCCGGTCACCGGGTATTGGACTGTGGGGACTCTTAACAGCGGCACAACCAGAACGTTGAACATCACGGCAACCGTGGCTTCTACTGCATCATCCTTGGTGAATTGGGCGGAGGTGTGGTCGGTTGCCCAGGTTGACATCGACTCCGTCCCCGGGGATTCTTCTCAAAGCTCCGATGACGATGCCAGCGCCCCCGCCGCCGACCTGCGCATCGATCAGGTGGTCAGCAACACCTATCCGGGTTTGAATACCAATTTCACGTACACCATTACCGTCACCAATGACGGTACCGTGGGCACAACGGGCGTGCAGGTGAGGGATAAACTGCCTTCGGGTGTTGTCTTTAAATCATATACCAGCACCGTCCCTGTTTCCGGCATGACCGGCACTTATAGCACCAGCACGTACCTTTGGGAGGTTGGGACGTTAGCCACCGGGCAGAGTCAAAGCCTGACCATCACCGTGCAAATAACCTCCAGCGGCGTCCGCACCAACTTGGCTGAAGTGTGGCGCTCCAACCTGCCTGACCCGGACTCGACTCCCCGCAATAATTCCACAGCCGAAGACGACGACGCCACTACGGTGGTTTCGTTCCGTCCCATTCTTATCAACGAAGTCGCATGGGCTGGCACATCTTCCAGCCTTCTCGACGATCAATGGATAGAGTTGTACAACCCAAGTTCTGTAGCGGTCAATATCACAGGCTGGACGTTGACAACAAATGATGGTTCACCCAATATCATCCTGAACGGTACCATTGCGTCGGGAGGCTACTTCCTGCTCGAAGGCGAGAATAATTCCACCGTCTCCGATGTGGCCGCCAACCAGATATTTTCAATACTTACAGGCTCGCTTTCCACCAGCGGCGAGATCCTCACCCTGCGCGACGCCAACGGCAACGTGATCGATACCGCCAATGGGAATGGCGGCAAGTGGCCCAAGGGCGGCGGGACAAATTATGCCTCCATGGAACGGCAGAAGAATACCGCCGAAAGCGACTCGGTGTGGGTCACCAACGCAGGAGGCACGAGGAATGGGTTAAACGCAAACGGCGGCAAAATTTACGGCACGCCCGGCAAGAAGAACTCGACCGGCAGTGCCGCCCCCACCCCCATCCCTACGCCGACGGTTGCTCGCCCCACGGCTGTTCCCATTGTCAGACCCGTTATGAATGAATTCCTCGCCCGCCCCGGCTTCGACTGGAACCAGGATGGCGAGGTGGATGTTTTTGACGAATTCATCGAGGTTAAGAACATCGGCATTGTAGATGTCAACATGACCGGCTGGACACTGGAACTGGATACTGTAAGTAATTCGACCACCTTTGAAATACCGACACTTATCTTGAAACCCGGTCAACGCGCTGTTTTCTACGGATTGCAAACCAATATCCTGCTCAGCGACGGCGGCGGCACGGTCCGCTTGAGCAATCCCAGTGGCAAGATTTACGACGCCTATACATATCCAGTTGTAAAAGTGGAAGACCAGTCGGTCTGCCGCCTGCCTGATGGTAACGGACAGTGGTATGAGGATTGTGTTCCCACCCCCAACCTTACCAATACGAGGGAAGGCGAAATCCCGTCCATGCCGGAAGGCGAGGCTTTTGAGTCCCCTGTCTGCGACCTGCCCGACACGCTCCCCGCCGACTTCCTCTTCGCTGAATGTCGCGGCTACGGTGCCGGCATCTGGCATTCATTCTATTGGGATCAATACGGCTGGCAGGGAGATCAATACGCCCCGGAAAACCTAAGCAAGTGGGAATCGTTTGTAGAATAGCCGTCTGAGGGTATACTACCCCTCATGGAATCCTTCTTCACATTTCTCGAAAAACGGGTGGACGACTCGTCCTCCCTCCTTTGTGTCGGGCTTGACCCGCACATCCCCGATCTAAAACAACCCACCGCCGATGCCGCCCTGGACTTTTGCCTGACACTGATCAAGCAGACTGCTCCCTACGCTGCGGCATTCAAACCCAACGTCGCCTTCTTCGAAGTCTTCGGCGCGGACGGCTGGTCAGCCCTTCGTCAGGTTGTGGCAGCCGTTCAAGCGGAATCGGTCCGCCTCGGCTCGCTGATCCCCGTCATCCTCGATGCCAAACGCGGCGACATTGCCTCCACTGCCGAGGCGTATGCCAGCTCCGCATTCGATCATCTCGGTGCGCACTGCATCACTTTGAATCCATATCTTGGCAAGGATTCCATCGACCCGTTTATCCAAAACTCCGAGAAGGGTGTTTTCCTGCTTTGCAAGACATCCAACAAGGGTAGCGGTGATTTGCAGGACTTGCAATTGGCAACGGGTGAATTTCTCTACATCCATGTCGCCCAACTCGCCCAATCGTGGAACTTGAAAAATAATATCGGACTCGTCGTTGGAGCCACCCACGTTGAAGCGATGACAAACATCCGCGCCGCCGCGCCCGATTTGTGGTTCCTTGCTCCCGGTGTTGGCGCCCAGGGCGGGGAGTTGGAATCCGCTCTCAGGGCAGGCGTCCGCAAGGATGGCAAGGGGGTTTTGCTCCCCGTCTCACGCGGAATCTCCCGTGCCGAAAAGCCGGGTCGCGCCGCCGCCGAGTTTCGGGACGAGATTCTGAGAATCAAAAGAGAATTGCATCAGAGATAAACCTGATAAACAGGGATAAATAAGGAGAACCCCATGCCGAACCAATTATCCGCCCTCGCCGAAGGCCTCCTCTCCGCTGGCTGCATCAAATTCGGCGAATTCACCCTCAAGTCGGGGTTGAAATCCCCCATCTATATCGACCTGCGCCGTGTCATCACCCATCCCAAATTGCTGGAGCAGATCGGCGCGGCATATCTTCCAATCCTCGCGAACCTCAAATTTGACCGTATCGCCGGCCTGCCCTACGCCGCCATTCCCATTGCCACTGCCATTTCCCTGCGAGGAAATTACCCCATGATCTATCCTCGCAAGGAGGTTAAGACCTACGGCACGAAAGCCGAGATCGAAGGCGACTTCAACGCCGGCGAGACCATTGTCGTCATCGATGATCTTGCCACCACAGGTGGCAGTAAATTCGAAGCCATCGAAAAACTGACGGGTGTCGGTTTGAAAGTGAAAGACATTGTCGTCCTTGTTGACCGTCAATCGGGAGCAAAAGAATCTCTCGAACAGGCGGGCTATGCCATGCACGCCGTCCTGACCATCACCCAACTGCTGGACTATTATGAGTCAACGGGCAAGGTGGAGAAGGATAAGATCGAAGAGACGAGGAAGTTTTTATCGCAAACAGGATAGACGAGAAAACAATTTCTGAATTGGCAGGTGGTATGAAAATCATTCCGTGTGGAACAGAGCATTTCGAGGAATTGGTCAGTTTTGTTGTGCGCCTGAATAGTGACGATGCTCATCACATTGGCTTCTTTGGCGAAGGGGAAGCCGATGTGCGCTCCTCGTTGGCTGAGTGTCTTATTCCGCCTGCAGAAGGATTTCAGCTTGCATACGACGCTGAGCAACTTGTCGGCGTCTTCGGTGTGGATGCGGACCCGGAGATCAGCCGCGCCTGGCTGTTTGGCCCACTGGTCGAACATGCAGACTGGCATTCCGTGGCGGATGAACTTTACGCCGCAAGCCTGAAAGCCATTCCTGACGGGATAAGCGAACAGGACTTGTTCTGCGATTCAAAAAACTCGAATCTGGCAGATTTCGCCGAACGACACGGCTTTCCTGTGCGCTCAGAAAATGCCGTTGTCACCCTCGAACGGGCGGATTATAAAAAGCCAGCCTTCCATGAAAGCCAGTTCTCGATTGTCGATTATTCCCCCGAATTTTTTGAACAGTTCGAGCGCTGTCATAATTTGCTTTTCCCAACCACTTATTTTACGGCGCGTCAGATCGTTGAAAAATTAGACTCCACCCGCCGCCTGTTCCTCGGACTTGAAAACGGCTCGATGAAAGGGTATCACTTCTGCAAAGTGGAACCCGATGCACGCTCGGGCTATATTGATTTCATAGGTGTGGATGAAGCCATGCGCGGGCGCGGACTGGGAGCAACTTTGCTCGCCACAGGCATTGACTGGATGCTTTCCTGCCCCGAAACTGAGAGGATAAGCCTGACCGTGAATGCGGATAATGTCGCTGCTTTGAAACTCTACAACAACTTTGGCTTTGTCACCGAACGTGTAATGCGCGCCTATCGCAAAAAAGGAAGCAATGTATAGCCTTATTCGTCCCCACCTCTTCCGTCTCGACCCTGAAACCGCTCACGAGCGCACGTTGAAAGCCCTGAGTCTCGCGGGGAATTTTGCCCCTTCGCGCTGGCTCCTGCAATTGCTTTTCGCCGCCCCATCCAAACCTGTGGATGCATTTGGCTTGACCTTCAAAAACCCCATTGGCATTGCGGCGGGATATGACAAGGACGGAGTCGCCATTCGCGGACTCTCCGCGCTGGGATTTGGTCATGTGGAGGTTGGGACGGTTACTCCCACCCCACAGCCTGGGAATCCGTCCCCGCGCGTTTTTCGACTGGTGGAGGATGAAGCCGTCATCAACCGCATGGGCTTCCCTTCGCGTGGATCCGAGTTCATGCAGGTCGAATTGGACCCGGCCTATAAAGCCAATTTCGTTGAGCGCATCCTGGGTTTTGGGAGAAGCCGTGGCCGGTTTAAGCGCCTGTCAAATGCCATGTTGGGAATCAACCTTGGCAAAAATAAGAACACCCCCAACGAAGAGGCTGTCTACGACTACCTGGCCCTGGTTCAAAACTTCAGTCGCTATGCCGATTATCTGGCGATCAATGTCAGTTCGCCAAACACGGCCGGACTGCGCGAACTGCAAAGCCGCGCCGCGCTCGAAATCCTGCTGACTCACATCCACCAGCAGCGCCTGCTGGAACAGAAACAATTCAAGAAGCGCATTCCCATTCTCGTAAAACTTTCGCCCGATATGACCGAAGCCGAACTCGATGACGCCATCGAAGCGGTGCTGCGTTCGCGGATGGATGGCATCATCGTGACGAACACGACTTTGGGACGCGATGGGTTACAGTCGAGCCAAAAGGGAGAATCAGGCGGGTTGAGCGGCAGCCCGCTCAGGGCGAGGAGCGAAGCGGTTCTGGCTCAAACAGTGAAGAAGGTCAACGGAGCGGTGCCAATCGTCAGCGTGGGCGGAGTCATGAATCCGGATGATGCAAAAAAGCGGCTGGATATGGGCGCGGCGTTGGTCCAAATCTACACAGGGCTGATCTATCGGGGGCCGGGGCTGGTGAAGGAAATGTTACACGCATTGTAGATTCTAGTAAGATTCTGAAAGGAATCTCCGTCCCGATTGTGGTATATTCCCGCACTACAAAAAGGTAAACCTATGGACGATAGAATTACAATTATTGAAGGTCCCACGCCGGTTTTCGAGCACGTCAATGACGGCTGGGCAATGGGCTTGAACGAAGGTCCGCGCCTTTCGGTTGCAGCGCTGACCCGCCTGCGAACTTTCAACGGACCTGCGCTGGTGCAGCGCTGCTACACCGCCTGGCATAACCGCTCCGCCATTCACCTGCATTACCGCACCGAGAATGGATCAGAGCAAACCTCCCCCATCCTTGCCGCCCGCAGTGTGGATACCCCCGACGGACACGTGCTGCTGTTGTGGGTCTATCTTGACAGTGAAGGCGTGGAGTATGAAATGGACGCCGGCGACGACGACGACCAGAGGAACGATTTTCCCGACCAGTAGATTTTCTTGAAAGCGACAGTCACCTGCGGACAGCGGGTGACTGTCGCTTTTTGTTTGGAGGACAAATGAAAACCATTCTTGTCATGCCCGAAGCTGGCTCTGTTATCCTGACGCTTAATCGCCCCGACCGCGCCAACTCGTTCAACTTCGAGATGGTCAACGAACTGCGCGCCGCCCTTGCCGACGCGGAGGAAAATCCGCAAGTGCGCTGTGTGGTGTTGACCGGCGCCGGCGACGTATTCAGCGCAGGGCAGGATATTTCCGAGATGAAACGGGGGGACGTGGTTTCGTATCGCGAGCATTTGGAGAAAACTTATAACCCGCTTGTCTTGCAGATTCGGAGCATGGGCAAACCCGTCATCGCGGCAGTGAACGGTCCCTGCGCAGGAGCAGCGGTTGGAGTCGCTTTGGCTTGCGACCTGCGGGTCGCGAAATCCAGCGCGTATTTCGTGGTGGGATTCAGCGGCATTGGGCTTGCACCCGACTCGGGTGTGTCTTTGCTCCTGCCTGCCTACATCGGCTTGGGACGCGCCCAGGAATATTTCTATTCCAACAATCCCATCACAGCGGAACAGGCTCTGGCATGGGGCATGGTCAACCAGGTGGCTGACGCGGATTTCAATCAGTTGGTGATGAAGATTGCAGGCGGGTTGGCGGCTGGTCCGACGGGCGCGTTTGCCTTGGGAAAGAAGGCGTTCAATCGCGCTGTTCTGCCAAACTTGAAGGAGGCTCTCAACTACGAAGGCATCTTGCAGGATGAGGCGGGAAAGTCGGCGGAGCATCGCGAGGGTGTGGCGGCATTTCTCGAAAAGCGCACGCCGAAGTTTTAACTAGTTCTCGCATTTGTTCAATTTTGAGGGTTTTTACTTGGTGGGGCGTGAAAAACATCACATTCCGTCAGAAATAATCGGATTTATGTCATATTGACTTGCTTCTCCTTTTCGTGTAAAGTTTGAATTAAATATTTCAGGATTAAATCCTATGCCTCACTGCGTTGACATACCTTGTGTCTAAAGCGGGCGCCCTGTCTGGGGTGCCCGCTTATCTTTTCGCAAAGTTCATTACAAAACTCTTTACCAGGAGAACAATATGTCAGGACAACTCAATGCTTTTGAAATGGCGCAGAAACAGTTTGACCATGTTGCAAAACAGCTCAAATTGGATTCCGGCGTCTCCGAAGTTCTGCGCTGGCCCATGCGTGAATTTGCCTTCCGTATCCCGGTCCGCATGGACGATGGAAGTTTCCGTGTCTTCCAGGGTTTCCGCGTACAGCACAACGATGCCCGCGGTCCCAACAAGGGCGGCATCCGCTTCCACCCGGCTGAAACCCTCGACACCGTGCGCGCCCTCGCCACATGGATGACCTGGAAATGCGCCGTTGCAGATATCCCGCTTGGCGGCGGCAAAGGCGGCATTATCGTCGATCCTTCGACCCTGTCTGTCCGCGAGAAGGAAGAATTATGCCGCGGTTGGGTACGTGTCATGTGGAAGAATATTGGACCTCGCAACGATGTGCCCGCTCCTGACGTTGGCACCACCCCCCAGATGATGGGCTGGATGATGGACGAATATTCGCGCCTCGTCGGTCAGTACACCCCCGGCGTTTTCACCGGCAAGCCCCTCGGTGGCGGCGGTTCCCTCGGACGCACTGAAGCTACCGGCTATGGTGTCATTTACACCGTCCGCGAAGCGATGAAGCACCTCGGTATGGATTCCAAGAAATCCGTTGCCGCGATCCAGGGCTTCGGCAATGTCTCGCAGTATGCGGCAATCGGTTTTGTCGAAATGCTTGGCGGAACCGTGGCTTGCGTCTCCTGCTATGACCGCCATGACAAGAAGTCCTATACCTACAGCAAGAAGGGTGGCATCGATCCTCACTTCCTGCTCTCCATCGTGGATCAGTACGGGACCATCGACAAGGCGAAGGCCCAGGATGCCGGCTACGTTGTCGAAGACGGTGATGTCTGGATCACCAAGGAAGCCAACGTGTTGATCCCCGCCGCCATCGAAGGTCAGGTCAACTCGGATACGGTCGGCAAGATTTCCAAGGGCGTCAAGATCGTGGCGGAAGGCGCGAATGGTCCCTGCACTCCCGAAGCGGACGAAGTCTTCAAGAAGAACGGCGTTTTCAACATCCCCGACTTCCTCTGCAACGCCGGCGGCGTGACTTGTTCCTACTTCGAGCAGGTTCAGAACGACATGAACTTCTACTGGAGCAAGGAGGAAGTCCTCGAGAGACTCGACCAGAAGATGACCTCCGCCTTCCACGGCGTGCTCGAACGGAGCCAGAAGGAAAAGGTTTACATGCGCGACGCCGCCTACATGGTTGCGATTGACCGTGTGGTGAAGGCGATGGAACTCCGCGGCTGGTTGTAAGCAGAGTAATAGATAAGTAGAGAGTAGAGATTAGTTGACAGGATGTGTCGCAAGGCACATCCTGTTTTCTCTTTCCATCTGGGTATTTGATACAATCGAATTACTACTCCCTATTCTCTTCTCTCTATTCTCTGAGGTCACATGTCAAAACAAACTTTCAAATGGGATGACCCTTTCCTGTTCAACGACCAGTTGATGGACGAAGAGCGTATGATCCGTGACACGGCAAGGCGCTTCTGTCAGGACAAGTTGATGCCGCGCATCCTGGAGGCGAATCGCAGCGAAACCTTCGACCGCGCCATTATGGACGAAATGGGGGCGATGGGATTTTTAGGCTCGACCATCCCAGAGGAATATGGCGGCGCAGGGCTGAATTATGTTTCGTATGGCTTGATTGCCCGTGAAGTGGAGCGGGTGGACAGTGGCTATCGCAGTGCGATGAGCGTGCAGAGTTCCTTGGTGATGCATCCCATCAATGCCTACGGCTCGGAGGAACAGAAGAAAAAGTATTTACCCAGACTTGCCAGCGGAGAGATTGTCGGCTGTTTCGGTTTGACTGAACCCAATCACGGCAGCGACCCCGGCAGCATGGAAACCCGTGCCAAAAAGGTGGATGGTGGTTGGATTTTGCAAGGCAACAAGATGTGGATCACGAACTCTCCGATTGCAGATGTTTTTGTTGTTTGGGCGAAGGCAGATGGTGAGATTCACGGTTTCATCCTCGAAAAAGGGATGAAGGGGTTGAGTGCCCCGAAAATCGAGGGAAAATTTAGTTTGCGGGCGAGTTCGACTGGCGAGATCGTGATGAATGAAGTCTTTGTCCCTGACGAAAACCTGCTGCCGAATGTCGCAGGTTTGAAGGGTCCGTTTGGATGTTTGAACAAAGCCCGCTACGGAATTGCCTGGGGTGCATTGGGCGCGGCGGAATTTTGCTGGCACGCGGTGCGGCAGTACACGCTGGATCGTCCGCAGTTTGGACGTCCGCTGGCGGCGAACCAGTTGATTCAGTTGAAGCTGGCGAACATGATGACGGAAATTACGATTGGGCTGCAAGCCGTTCTACGTGTGGGACGTTTGATGGACGAGGACAAAGTCACCCCTGAAATGATATCGCTGGTCAAAAGGAATTCATGCGGCAAAGCTTTGGAGATTGCCCGCCATGCCCGCGACATGCACGGCGCAAATGGAGTTTCTGACGAATATCATGTTATCCGCCATGTGATGAATTTGGAATCGGTCAATACCTACGAAGGCACGAACGATATCCATGCGTTGATTTTAGGCAGGGCGCAGACGGGGTTGCAGGCGTTCTCGTAAACGCTGTAGGGGCGGGGTTACCCCGCCCCTACGATTATTTATATCCTTCCAAACAAACCACGCCCTGCGCTCCGACATGTGCATCGTGTAAAGTGTCGGCGGGGAGGTCGAGACGGTCGCCTGCTTTCATCGCCACAGATTGATTAAGTTCGGGCAATCCAAAAGTGATGCTGCCCTGCACCACATACAAAACCTTGTGTTTGGGATGTGTGTGGGCGACGTAGGTGTAAAGTGGTTCGTTTGACCAGCCATAGGGATCGAGCCCCTCAGCTACCATCAACTTCCAGAGCATGGATTGAGTTGGAGGGTCCGAGCCAACCCACGGGGTGAGAGTCGGTGTTTTCATTATTCGATAGGGTATCCCGCTTCTTTCCAGGCGGTTAATCCGCCGAGGATGGGCGTGGCTTTGGTGTAGCCGTTCTGTAAGAGGAGGAACGCCGCACGGGCGCTCGTGTGCTCGTTCAGTCAGGTACAGTAGGTGATGATCCACTGGTCTTTGTCGAGGGGCAGGCTGTCGATGTTGTTCTCGAACTCAGCCAGCGGAATGGAAATTGCGCCAGCCGCATGACCTGCCGCGTAGGATTCCGCGCTCCGCACATCTACGATGATGGCTTTACCATCCTCAAATGTGGACTTTGCTTCCTCAACCGTCACGCGCGGAACGGCATCCTCTGTCTGTGGGATTTGCGGGGTTTGCGGCGCACAGGCGGAGAGGAGTGCAAGTAAAACGATGATAACAATAAGGTGTATTTTTTTTGACATGACAGGTTATTTAAACCTCCGAGGTTTTTGACGCCTCGGAGGTTTGATCTATTACAACTCGCAATATCGTTCGACCTGTTTGCCGATGATGGCGAGACTGTCCGCCCAGAATTTCCTGGTGCGGATGTTGATGCCGAAACGGTCGGCGAGTTCCGCCGCACGCTCCTCGCCTGTGGAAGCGAGCAGATTCTTGTAATCGGGCACGAAGTCTGTGCCGCGCTTTTGGTAGACGGCGTACAAACCGGTTGCGAAGAGCAAGCCGAAGGCGTAGGGGAAGTTGTAGAAGGAAAGATTGGGAGAGTAATAATGCGGCTTCCACGTCCACATGAACTTTTGCAGATAACGCTCATCCAGACCGTCGCCGTAGGTCGCCTTCTGGGCGCGTTCCATGATGTCGTTCAACTCATCGGAGGAGAGTTCGGCTTTCTCACGGCGCTCAAAGACTTCAGTCTCGAAGAGGTAACGCGAGTAAATGTCCACCACCACCTGCGAGGCATTGTTCAACTGCGCTTCGAGAATGGCGAGCACTTCCTGCGGATCGGTCGTCTGTTTCAGCGCGGCCTGGGTGACGATGGTCTCGCACATGATGGATGCCGTTTCCGCAAGGGTCATGGGTGTGGCTTGCTGGATTTCGGTTTTGTTTGCCTGATAGGCGCACTCGTTGTGGAAGGCGTGACCGAGTTCGTGCGCCAGCGTGCTGACCTGGTCGAACGAACCGTCGAAGTTGCTGAGGATGCGGCTTTCCTTCACCCGCGACACGCCCATGCAGAATGCGCCGCCGCGTTTGCCGTCGCGTTGCTCGCCGTCGATCCAGTTGTCGTCGAAGGCGCGGCGGGCAAAGGTCCCAAGTTCGGGCGAGAACTTGTTGAAGTTCTCCACGATGAAGTCGCGCGCTTCCTCCCACGAATAAACTTTATCTGTTTTGCCCATCGGAGCGAAGAGGTCCCACCAGGCGAGTTTTTCCTTGCCGAGCAGTTTCGCCTTGTGCTTGAAATATCTGCGGAACATTGGGAAGGAATCCTTCATCGCGCCGAGCATGGCGTTGAGCGTGGCGCGATCCATGCGCGAGTTGTCGATGGCGGCGTGGACAGCATCCTCGCGTCCGCGCTTTTTATTGAGGGTGATCGCTTCGCCTTTGACGCCGTTCATGCAGGCGGCAAGCGTTTCCTGAACTTCAGTCCAGAGGATGTTTTCCGCGTCGTAGCCACGATGACGGGTCGGCTCGTCGGGATGGGAGCGCAGGTTAATGAGGGCGGGCGCGGGAAGTTTTTGCATCTTGCCATCGAGTTCAAAATCGACCGAGAGCTGCGAGGTGGTCGTCCCCTGCAACTTGCCGAAGGCATTACCTCCGCTCAGGGTCATCTCGGCGGCGAGGACCTCCTCGGCTTCGCTCATCATGTATTTGGATTGCTCCACGCTTTCGTCGAGAGCGAACTCATGCGCCTTTGCGGACGGATGGAACCTGGCGGCTTTCTTGACGGCGGCTTTGCCCAACTTCCCAACCCAGGCTTGGAACCTGGTATTCAGAATGCTTGCCTGCACCGACATCTGCTCGAACTGCGAGAGGGCGCGCATGGCATCCTTGTCCCGCGAGTTGGTGGTGACGAAGGACTCGATATACGGCACAATGGTGTTGGACAACTCGAAGATGGCGTTGAACCTGTCCACTGATTCGCCGAGCAGTTTACCGAGTTTTTTAGGCTCGGTCTTGGCGTCTGCCTTGCTGGCTTTCTTGAAAAATACTTCCATATCATCCAGCATGGACTTGTATTGTTTGACGGCGGCTTTGAATTGTTTTGAATCAAGCGCGGGATAGACATTGGTCAAATCCCAGCGGGGGGCGGATACGGTCATGGGAATCTCCTTGTGAAAAAAGATGGATTAAGTATACCGTGATTGGAAAGTGAAAACACCTACTCAGGTAGGGTTTGAGAAAACCTTGCTTGCTTTTCCCACCCGAAACACATAGAATCAAATTGGAGGCATTTATGAAACAGGATAAATTTCTGACAGGGATTTTGATCGGCATTGGCGTGTTGATTCTGCTGGCGCTGGTTTTGTTCTTCATGCGGAAGGATGGTCAAAGCGAATACATCGCCGACTCCACTCCCGAAGGCGTGACGCACAATTACGTGCTTGCCATCTTGAACAAGGATTATCAAAAAGCCTACGGCTACCTTGCCGACCTTGAAAACAAGCCAACTTACGAGCAATTCCGCCAGTCTTTCTTCAACGGCATGGTCAACCCTGGTGATGCGGGTGTGGAAGTCGGCACGGCGGAGATCAACGGTGACGAGGCGGTTGTGACCCTTTCGATTTACTACTCGGTCAACGATCCGTTTTCCAGCCGCTATGCCAGCGAAGACCGTGCCTTGCTCGTCAGGCAGGATGGCGCGTGGAAGTTGAGCGCCATGCCGTATAACTTCTGGTCTTACGACTGGTACCAGGAACCGTTCAAACCGTAGCTAATTCGGATTCCAAAGTCTCCTGACTTTGGAGTATCGAAAGTCGGGAGACTTTCGACTCCGAAAGGACTTAATATGAAAACCATTCGACGACTTTACTTTTACGCCGTTGCCATCATCAGCATCGAGGTGGTGACCTGGGGCGTCATCAACCTGCTGCGTTCCATTTTCAGCGCGGACAAAATCACGAACGACGCATCCACGCTGGCAGGGGCGCTCGCGCTCATCTTTGTGGGTGTTCCGATTTTCCTCATCCACTGGCTGTGGGCGCAACGCGCCTCCGCCAAAGACGACGAGGAAAAAACGGCAGGCATCCGCGCCATTTTCTTCTACGGGATTTTGCTTGGTATGCTGATCCCCGCTGTGCAGAACCTGCTCGCGCTGATTGACCGCACCTTCCTCTCCGCCGCCAATATTTATGTCACCCGCGCCATCGTCGGCGGCACGCAAACCTGGGTGGACAACCTCATCGCCATCGTCGTCAACCTGCTGATCGCGGCATACTTTTGGAAGACACTGCAAGACGAGTGGCGCGCGCTCCCCGAAACTGAAGCCTTCGCCGAAATCCTCCGCTTGTATCGTTTCATCTGGATGCTATACGGCTTGATGATGGTGATCTACGGCGCACAGCAGGCGTTGAATTATGTCTTCACCCTGTCCGCTGGAAACGTGCTTGGCGCGCTGGGACGGGAGACGGCGGTCAATGCGATTGCGCTGCTGGTGGTTGGCGCTCCCATCTGGTTCTTCTCGTGGAAAATTTTGCAGGACGTTTTAGCGGATTCATCCGAACGGGAGTCTTACCTGCGCCTCGGCATTCTCTACCTCCTCTCCCTCGGCGGCGTGATCGTGGTTCTGACGGCCGGTGGCAACCTGATTTACATGCTCCTGATGCAGGCGCTTGGCGAAGGCAAGAAGGTCGCCGAATTTATCCAGGATATTGGCGGACCGATTTCCATCGGCGTGCCGTTTGCGGTCATCTGGGCGTACTACGGAAAATGGCTCGACCAGCAATTTGCATTTGACGAAGACTCTCCGCGCCGCGCTGGCAAGAAGCGATTGTATTTTTACATCCTCTCCTTCCTCGGTCTTGCTGCAACCCTCTTTGCGGTCATCTCCCTCTTCTCAGTGGTGATTGACTTGATCTTCACACGCTCTTACTTGAGCAGCAGCGGATTCGCGTCCGCGCTTTCGACGGCGTTGGGCGCGCTTGCGGCGGGACTTCCACTCTGGCTGTTGACTTGGCGTCCCGTTCAGGCGGATGCGCTCGCTGAAAGCTCTGTCGGCGACCATGCGCGGCGTTCGGTCATCCGCAAGACGTATTTGTACCTGGTGCTGTTTGCCTCGGTCATCGGCGGGATGATTTCGGGCGGAACTTTGATCTTCACGCTCATCAACTCTGCTCTGGGCGGGGATGTGAGCGATGTCGCCAAGTCTGCGCTCAATTCACTCCAAATTCTTGTTTGGTTTGTAGTGTTGTTGCTCTATCACCTGTCTGCTTTGCGAAACGATGGCGCAGCGACTGCCGACACGTTGGAAGAAAAGCAGAAGGAATTCAAACTGGTCGTGCTGGATGGTGGCGGTGGATTTGTAGAATCTGTCAAAGCGACGTTTGCGAAGCGTGCCCCCAAGTTATCGCTGACAGTGGTGAACGTCAATGACGGAGGCCCCGCTGACCTACAAGCGGATGCCGTTGTGATGTCAGGCTCGCTGGCAATGAATCCTCCCGAAAAGGCTGGAGCATGGATTCGCTCCTTCAACGGGATCAGGCTCATCGTCGAGGAGGATTTGGCGGGCGTCGCGTGGATGAACGACCTCGGGCAGGCAGCGGATTCAGCGAAGGCAATGGCTGAGGGTCAGAAAATTCGCCCGCACGCTTCGCGTGCAAAAGGCACCTCCGCCTGGACATATGTCGCGTATGTCTTCGCGGCGCTGTTTGCCCTGCAATTGCTGTTCATGTTGACGATGCTTGGCGTCTCGATGGTGGCGGGTTTTTAGAGCAGCCCCGAAAGTTCCAGCGCGCGGTCTGACCACTGCTTTGCCTGCACCGAGAGCAGTGTGCGCTGGGTCTTATTTTGACTGGCGCTTTCCCATGCCTTTTCCCACAGGGTAAGCAGTGTTTGCATGGAAACCAGTTCAGCGGCGGCTTCGGGTTCGGCGTCGGCGGCTGTCCACTCGATAAGGTGTCTTGCTTCTTCCAGGAGATTCTTTATCGTTGTGGCATCCGCCGACTTCCGCGCCGAAGACGAAATTCTTCCCAACGTGGCAGCGAGACCGCCAAGGCGTCGAGGCAAAGGGTCGCGCAAAAAGCGTTCATGTAATTTTTGTTTGTTTGGAATCATGCCGCGCCTCCGAAGACTTCACGTGTAACAGATTCTACTTTTTGGCGCAGTTCCTCGCTTTGAATCAGAATACTGCGATTTCCCAGCCTTGGGCGGATGTTGATAAGGGATTCAAATTCGACGCGTTGCCCATCTGGATACCAGTTTGCGCCCCATAGGTCATCCTGCTCACTGCCGTTGTCCAATAAAACGGCTTCACAATCCGAGTGCATTTCGCCGCCGCCCGCCAAAATCCGCTGGCGAATATCCACCACAATCTTTATCATGGTGTCATATTCTTTCAGCATGTCGTTTATTTGTTCAGGGGTTGGCTGGCTTTGAAGGATGTGAATCATGTTTCGATTATACCTTTGTTATGCCGCCCTCATTAATGATATACTTCCTAAAAATCCTTTAGGAATCGAGGGCGAACACCTATGAAAGTAACTGTCCTTCAAGAAAATCTGGCGCGCGGTTTGAGCATTGTCTCCCGCGCTGTTTCGCCGCGCAGCACGCTCCCCGTTCTTTCCAACATTTTGATCGCGACCGACGAAGGTCGCCTGCGACTCTCCGCCACCAACCTCGAGTTGGGCATTACCTGTTGGATCGCGGCGCGGATCGATGAAGAAGGTTCCACCACCGTCCCCGCGCGGACGTTTGCCGACCTGGTGAATGCCCTGCCCGGCGACCAGGTGCAGTTATCTTTGGATGTGAAGACCCAAAGCCTGCATGTCAAGGGTGGTACGTCGAACAACGACATCAAGTGCATCGACGCCCAGGAGTTCCCTCCGCTTCCCACGCCTGAAATGGATGGTGCGGTCCCGTTGAACGTGGTGGATTTCAAGGAGATGATTCAGCAGGTGGCGTTTGCCGCCTCGACCGATGAAGCCCGCCCTGTGTTGATGGGCGTGCTGATGAATGTTGACAAGGACAACGTGACGATGGTTGCCGCCGACGGTTTCCGTCTTTCCGTCCGCAAGGCGCAGCTCTCGCATTCCGCTCCGCATCCAATTAATGTGATTATCCCCGCCCGCGCGTTGAACGAACTGGCGCGTGTGGCGTCCGATGGCGAAGAACAAATTTACATGGTCGTCCCCAAGAATCGCGGACAGGTTCTCTTCCGCGTGAAGGATGTGGAAGTGGTCTCGCAGTTGATCGATGGGACCTTCCCCGATTACCAGCAGATCATCCCGCGCAGTTACAAGTCACGCACGCTGGTTTCGACTGCGTCCCTGCTCAAGGCGTGCAAGCAGGCTGAAATCTTCGCCCGCGAAGGCTCGAACGTGGCGCGCTTCGACATCAAACAATCCAGCGGCGAAATGCAGCCGAGCGAAGTCGAAATCTCCGCCACCTCCGAAGAGACAGGCAAGAACGAGACCATCGTCGAAGCCACAGTGGACGGCGGCGGTGTGCTGATCGCGTTCAACGTCAAATTCCTGCGCGAAGTCCTGGAGGTCATCAAGACTCCGAATGTGGCGCTGGAAACGTCCGCGGCGAACGCGCCTGGCGTCATCAAGCCAGTCGGCGATGACAAGTTCCTGCACGTCATCATGCCCATGCACCTGGGGTAAGTTTGCAAGTTGAACGTTGAAAGTTCAAGATTGAGTGCTGCTCGAATCCGCTGGACGGTAAATCGTCTGGCGGATTTTGTATAATATTCCGGCAGGTCCCATTACCCGTCGCTTATTATTTCTTATTTTTACCGCCCAACAGTCAGGTGAATTATGTCCACTCCAAGAATATCGGTTGACAACGTGCTGCGTGTTTTTCTTGCGCTTAATCAGTATCCCATTTTGAGCAAGCGCATCCGCTCGCGGATGAGGAAGGAGTTGTACGCGCGCGGCATCATTACAAAGGAAAATCTCGATGCGGAGACTCGCAAAAAGGGAATCGAATCCCAGGTACGCGAGGGACTTCACAATCCGCTGGAGGAGGAGCAGGCGGATGTTTGGGAAACGCGCCTGTTGCGCATCCGCGACTCGCTGACCGATTTTTACTACGCCCACAATTTCCCCTACGAGGAGTTTGAGAATCTTGTCCGTCAGTTGTTGACGGAGCATGGCAGCCCTGATTCGGATTTCGTCTGGTTCAATCCGGAACTCGCCCCGCAGGAGATGTTGTTCGATCAGGCGGAAATGATCGAAGCCATGCCTCCCGAGGAGCGAAAAAAGTACGAGGCGCGCTTGAAGGAGCTCAAGGTGGTGATGATCCGTACGATGATCAGCGACCAGTTGAAATACATCAAGATCGCGCGCAAATGGTTTACAGTGGGGGACTTGAAAGATATCCGCGCGCGCAAGATCGGCGGTGGCAAAATAGGAGGCAAGGCCGCGGGAATGCTGCTTGCCATGCGTATCATCAAGGAGACCGCGCCTGAGGATGTTGCCGCCCGATTTAGGCTTCCTACTTCCTACTATCTTGGCTCCGACGTTTACTATAACTTCCTGACCTTCAATGGCTTGATGCGCTGGAATGACCAGAAATATAAATCGGACGATGAAATGCGCGCAGACTACCCAGCCTTGCGCGCCGATTTTCAGCGGGGACAGTTCCCCGCCGAAATTATGGAGAGCCTCGAACATATTTTGCAGGAGGCGGGTGACCGACCATTAATTGTCCGCTCTTCCAGTTTGCTGGAAGATAACTTCGGCACATCCTTTGCGGGAAAATACGAAAGCATCTTTCTCCCCAACCAGGGCAGTCACGACGAAAAATATTCCGCGCTCACCCGAGCCATCACCACGATTTATGCCAGCGTGTTGAACCCCGACGCGCTGATGTATCGTCACATCAAGGAACTTGCCGACTACGACGAACGCATCGGCATCCTGATTCAATTTGTGGAGGGTGAAAAGATGGGACGATATTACTTTCCCCACGCGGCGGGAGTTGCGTTTAGCCGCAACATCTACCGTTGGTCGCCGCAGATCAAGCAGGAGGATGGATTCGTGCGCCTTGTCTTTGGGCTTGGCACCCGCGCCGTGGACATGGTCGGTGACGATTATCCGCGTTTGGTTGCGCTTAGTCATCCACGTTTGCATTCCTCGTCGGATGTTCGCAGGATCAAACGTTATTCCCAGCAAAATGTGGATTTGATCGATATCGAAACCAATTCATTCACCACGGTTCCCGTCCGCGATGTGCTTGATGCGGATTGTCCTCCGCTGCGGTTCATTGCCCAGGTGGACGAAGACGGCGACCTCATGCCGATCCGCTCACGGCTGGCTGATACAGCCAAAATGGTTGTCACGTTTGACGGTTTGCTGGCTCGCACTCCGTTTGCTTCTAGCATGCGTACTGTGTTGAATTTGCTGGAGACATATTATAAATCCCCAGTGGACACGGAGTTTGCTCTGGAAATTGTCAACCCCGATGGTCACGCCGATGTGCAGATCACGCTTTTGCAATGCCGTCCTCAAAGCCATATTCAGGATGGGGTTGAGATTCAAATCCCACATGACCTCGATGAAAAGGATATAATTTTCTCCACGCAGACGATGGTTCCACAGGGAGCCGTGCAGGAAATTCGTTACATCCTCTTCGTGCCTTCCGAGGGATACTTCAGCCTTGCCTCGCAACATGAGAGAACAATGCTGGAACGAACCATCGGTCAATTGAATGCCTTGTTGAAAGACGAAGTTTTTATCACAGTCGGACCTGGGCGCTGGGGAACGTCAACGCCCGACCTGGGTGTGCATGTCACGTATAGCGATATTTACAATACACATGCGTTGGTTGAATTGGCGGGCGAGTCGGTCGGCGCTTCGCGTGAGCCGTCTTTCGGGACACACTTTTTTCAGGATTTAATGGAAGCTGACATTTATCCGCTTGGCGTCTTCCTCGACGATAAGAATACCATCTTCAAACGTGACTTCTTTTACGACACGCCCAGCCATTTAACTGAGTTTATCTCGGTGGACAATCCGCGTGTGATCGAAGCCCTGCGACTGATCGCTGTCAACGATTATCGTCCCAATCATCACCTGGATTTAATCATGGATGCGCACAAGAGTTATGCGGTTGCCTTCCTTGTAGAAGAAGAGGCGGAAGTCGAAGTCGTTCAAGAGAAGAAAACGATGGTGAGTGGGTTACCACCTGTAATGGAATAAAAAAACAGGACTGCTTAAAAACAGTCCTGTTTTTTTATTTTTGAATATAGAACACTTGTTCTATTTGGTTTGTTTCATACTCCGCCCGTTACCTGTTTAATCACATCAGGCTTATTCAACGCCTCAACATTTAAGTCTACGAATTTAGGCTTGAGCCATAACATAACTCCTAAACTAATAAGAGCAAAGACTCCAACAATTCCCTCCAAAGCAATCATGCTAATATTTTGAACGAGGTATACAGCGGTAGCATCCACAACCGTGTGCCATGTCACTGCCAACCAAAACCAAATATGCTTTTTGCTGATCAATCCATACATCACCATCACAGACAATGCCACATGCAGACAAATGGCGAAGATGCGTTCCGCAACTCCGAGAATTGCCAGATATGGCGGCGTTGACCAATATGCCTCGATTTGTTGCTTCGCCAGTTGAAGTTGTTCTGGTGGGATGCTTGGCGCAGTGGACAAGTCAATGTAGCGATAAGCAAGCATATTGACGAATGCAATTGCAGCAAGAACGCCAAGAATGATGGCTTCGGTGCCTCCATGTCCAAGCCCAATGTAAACACCCACGTTCCAGGTTCGAGCCTTCTTGAGGATGAACTTGAATAAAATGTAGCGTGCTGTTTCTTCGAATAGTCCAGCCAGCGCGCCAAGTATCAGTGCATACTCAATGACTCCCCAGGATTGAAATGTTGAGGTCAAGGTAAGCACCAAGGGTACATGCAACACCTGCGAGGCTATAAACGTCAGACCGCCCACAAGGAATAACTTCCACGGCAGTTTGAATTTCCGTGCGAAATAAAATCCCGCGATGATCGGCAGCAGGATCATTCCCACAAAATTGATAATGAGCATGATTTCGAGCATTCTTTCTCCTAATTGAATGTTGACGGCATCGAACGACGACGGATGGCTTCGCGAGTCAGCGGACGTTTAGCAATCACGTTGATTTTGTTTGCATTCTCGATGATGTGAGTGGATACAACTTCCCAGCCTTCTTTGCCCCATTCATTGAGAAGTTGTTCCAGCTCATCCGCTTTCACGCCAGACCAGAATGCACCCACGGTCTGTACGCGATATTCCCATTGTTTGATTTCTTCAGTCATTTTGGTCTCCTAAATGTTGGCGGAAACTCATAGTTACTTTTAACAGAAGCTATTACAGAGGCAGTTTTTCGAGGATTTCCATCGTTTCACTTGAAACGTCATGCCTTCGTTTCGCCGCGATACAACACATACGAGTAGACTATCAGAAAAAGGGATGATCCAATCAGCGGGACGAACATCAGCCAAAAGGCGGTCATGCCGCCGAAGAATCCGCCAACGATTGACAGTGCGCCCGAAGCCATGAACAAAACCGAGCCGAGTTGGTGGGTCTTGTCCCACACCGTATCGCTGGAGAGAGTCCAGGGTGTCCGAATTCCGATGAAGAAGTTGCGCTTGGCTTTCTTCAGCATCCAGCCAACGGCAATGAACAATACGCCGAGAAATGGAAGCATTGCTGTGCTCATCTTGAAATCTTGATAGCCCAGGCTCCAGGCTAAAGTCAGCCCGTGGACGTAAAGCATGAATGCCACGATCAGCACGATGAACAAGTTGAAGCTCTCGCGGAATTGCGTGATGTTCGCCTTGAGCGGATCAATGTTTGGCAGTACCAAGAACAGCATCAGCATTCCCAGAGTGATGAGCGGCATTAGGGATACGCCCCAAAACTTGGACATATAACCGTCCACCTCATCGTTGGCGTTCCAGTGCGAAGCCATCTGGTTAGGAAGTTGATGCCATAGCATTGCTCCCGCCAGCACAGCCAGTCCGATCAGAACAAGGGTGATGATGGTTGTGGTTTTTGTTGTCATTTGTTTTCCTTTCGTTCGCGCGTTTCACGTGAAACGCCCTGTTTGAACACAGCCTCGCTGTATTCCTATTTGTTTTCCTTCGGCAAATTGCTCTGTGCCAGCGAGACTACGCCGCCCAACGCGCCAAGATTCATTGAGTCAACCGCGGAGGATGGGACGATGACCAGCGCGCCCTTTTGTTTCAGACCTTCAAAGAGCATGTTCATGGCGCGTAAGTGCAGTGCTGTGGGATTGTCAACGTACGCCCGCGCCGCTTCCGCAAACGAAGCCGCGATTTGCTGTTCAGACTCGCCAAGGATGACCCGCGCCTGGCGTTCACGCTCCGCCTGCGCCTGACGGGACATGGCGTCTTCCAAATCCTGTGGGATGACCACGTCGCGGATTTCCACCGATTGCACGGTGATGCCCCAAGGCGTGGTGCGCTCGTCAATGATTTTTTGCAGTTCCTCGTCCATTTTTGCGCGACCGACAAGGATATCTGCCAGGGTCATTTGACCAATAATCTCACGCAGAGCTGTTTGTGCTGCCCACGCAATCGCGGAGTTGTAGTCGGTAACTTCAAGGGCGGCTTTTTCAGCGTCCCACACGACCCAGAACAGAACGGCGTCAACATCAACGGGAACGGTGTCTTTGGTGAGGGTTTTCTCGGCAGAGAAGGATGTGACCGCCACACGATGGTCAATCCACATCACGGCTGTGTCAATGATTGGGATGATCCAAAATAAACCTGGACCTTTCAACCCCTTGAACTTTCCCAGCCTCAGCACAACGACTTTTTCCCATTGTGCTGCGACCTTCATCGCAAACAGGAAATAGGTTCCGATAATTGTCCAGCCGAGAACCCATGCGCCAAGAACAATGTCTGGATAGCGGCCATCGCCAAGAATTGCTCCCACAATTGCGATGATGAGAAATACGGCGAACAAAGTCCCTGCAATCGGCGGGATGTGTTGGTCGTCTTTTCCTTTTTGTAACAAGGATTTGAGTGGTTTGGTATTCATATTTATATTCTCCTGATTAGTAACAATTTATATCAAGTGTCATCTTTCAACTTTTTTGGTTCCTCGGCTTCCGCGGAAACAACATTGGCGTTCTGGCCTTGTACTCCAGATACGATGTTCCAAATCGAATCTCCAACTCTCGTTCTTCATATACCTTCACAAAGAAAAGTAATGCTGGTGCAAACACGATGAGGGACCAGAGCACAAACAGAGCGGACTGAAACCAGATGCCCAGCGACAAAAGCAATGTCAATGCAGCAAGCACCATGGGATTACGTGTCCAGGCATACAACCAGTCCACTGCCAGTTTCTTGCTGAGGGCAATTGCAAAAGGCGCGCCTAGTCCTTTTACAGCAAGATTTGCCACTACTAACAATCCAGCCAAGCCAGTGACTATCACCAGAAACAAACCAACGCTGGTTGGTATTGGAAGCACCCAGCCAGACCAGTCTTGATGAGTGGTTACTGCTCGGATAATGCCCACACCGAACAGCCCTCCCACTACATAATGAACAAATGTGGTTACCCAAACGGCGCGGCTTGTTGTTTGGCGGCGGTCCAGTATCATCCTCCCAAGCAAGGCAAAAGGAAACACCAACAGTATGCTTCCCACAATGAAGGATAGATTTGTGACGTTTGAAAGCGGTGTATCCAATGCCAGCCACCATATAAACCATATGAACACCAAGAGGGCAACCTTCACCAGAAATTCAACAACGTGTTTCATACGTACCTTCCTTTGGTTTTGTAAAACCATTCAACTATTTGCTTTCTTTGTCTATTGATTCTCTTTCAGCCTTTAGTTTGTCTTTTACTGTTTGGCTGATTTCACGTTCCGAGAAGCCAAGCCGAAAGGCTTCATTGATAAATCGCTGTGTGAGTTCGGCAAGCGACTCCCGCCTCAACTTTTCGCTGATCTCTGGTGGCGGGATCTCTATGATGTATGTGCCACGTCCTTGCTGGGTGGAGATGATTCTTTCTTCATCCAATATACGATATGCGCGTGCAATGGTGTTGAAGTTGACTCTCAATTCCGATGCCAGCGCGCGGACCGTTGGCAGTTGGTCGCCAGGCTTCAAAATCCCATTCACCAGTTGACTTTGTATCTGGTTGACGATTTGAGTGTAGATGGGTAGCCCTGAATGAAAGTCGAGGTTTAGGGTGAGTTTCTTTTCTGCCATGCGCCATCCTTAAATTGTACTAATTGTATCATTGTCATAATTGTACTCTTTTTCACTTTTTTGTCAATCCCCCTGGGAATAAAAACTTCGCCCTAAGCATAGCCTACAAGCGAAGCGGTTATTTCCTGCGTAGTTGGAGCGTGGGTTACTTTTTAATTTTCATTCGTCGCATTACAGCCCCCAGACGTTTGATTCCTTCTTCAATGTCTTCCGCGGGTTGGGACGCGAAGTTGAGACGAATCCATTCTTTGCCGCTCACGCCGTCAGTGAAGAATAAGTTGCCAGGCGCAAACGCGACCCCTTCCTTGCAAGCCGCAGAGAGCAAGTTATCTGCTGACATGGATTCGGGAAGTTTCAACCAAATGAACAAGCCGCCTTTGGGCGCGTCGAAAGAGATGCTTGGAGGCAAGTGACGGTCGATGGCTTCGAGCATGGCATCACGTCGCTTGCGGAAGACCTGACAGGAGCGATGCAGGTAGGCTTGATAGCGTCCCACAGTGACGTAAGCATCCAGCGCCCGTTGAATCAACGTGGAGGTTGCCAGGTCGCTGAGACGTTTGAAATTGAGCAGACTGTCATAGACGGGACCGTCCGCCACGATGAATCCAACACGAAGCCCGGGCATCAACATCTTGGAAAAAGTGCTGACGTAAATCACCTGTCCGCCGGGGTCAAGTGCTTTGAGCGAAGGCTGGGCGTGACCTTCGTAACGCAAGTCTCCAACAAAATCATCTTCGAGAATTGGGACGTTGTATCTGTCCGCGAGTACGATCAGTTGTCGGCGGCGGGCGCTGCTGAGACATGTCCCTGTCGGGTTGTGAAAATTCGGGATGGTGTAAATCAACTTGGGATGATATTGCTGGAGGAGCGTCTCCAACTTTTCTACTTGCATTCCCTGTCCATCCATCGGAATCCCAACGATTTGAAATCCCAATGTGCGGAAGAGATCGAGGGCCGAGGAGTACGTGGGATCTTCGACCAGAACGATGTCGTTTGGTTTGAGCAATACCTGTGCTGCCAGAAAAATCGCCTGCTGTGACCCAGCCGTGATGAGGATGTTTTCGGGATGTGCCTGCAAGCCTTGACTGGCGAGGATGTGGGCAATGCCCTTGCGCAACGGAGCATAGCCGTTGCGCTCGCCATATTCCAGCGCGGCGATTTGGTCGCGGCGCATGACGCTTTGGATGATCTTGCGGAATTCTTCGGATGGAAACTGTCGAGCATCACTGACACCGCTGGCAAAACTGATCGGGTGCGGATGTCCCGCTGCGGCAAGCATGTCATCCACCACATCGGACTTGCGCAGAATGTGATTGGATTGAAGGCTTTGCTGCCAAAGCGGCAGGGCGGCATCGCTGTTTTTTGGAATTGGTGGAATAGGATTTTGCGGCAGGACGTACGTACCACTTCCCATGCGCGAGAAGACCAGCCCATCTGCTTCCAACTCGGCGTAGGCGTTTTCAACAGTGGTTCGATTAACCCCCAGGTCGTGCGCAAGTTGACGACATGCAGGCAGACGCGTGTTGGCGGTCAGACTTCCCGAAAGAATCGCCTGACGCAGATATGTCCCAATCTGCTGGTAGAGGGGAATCTCGCTTTGTCGGTCAATCGGAATACGCATGTTATGTCTCCAATCGGTATTGGCTCGGTGAATATATCATCAACCTGCCCGAACGGACAGAGACAATTCACTTCAATCCCCACCAGTTGCCGAAATTGGATGGGTGTTTATTTCCATTTATTGGCTCTTAACATATGCCAATTTTGTTCTAGAATCACGGACGGAAAGGAGTAGCCGTGGAGTACATCTTGCAATGCCATGAAATTGTCAAAACAGATTTTGTTCGTGCGGAAAACTGTTTTCTTTACGATGCGGATGGCAGGCGTTATGTTGATTTTGAATCGGGTATTTGGTGCACCGCTTTGGGACATAATCATCCGCGCATCTCGCAGGTGATTGAATCTCAACTCAAGCAGGTCATTCATCTGGGAACCCGTTATCCAAATCAAATTGTCGAAGATGCGGCGAAGGCGGTGCTGGACGTTGTCGGGATGGAGGATGGAAAATGCACCTTCCTGATTTCGGGCAGTGAGGCAGTGGAGTTTGGCGTTCAGGTCATCCGTCGAATTACTGGCAAACCGCTCATGCTGACATTCAACAATTCCTTCCTCGGCTCCTATGGCTCGGCTGGGACAAAGAAACCTGAGGAATGGTTTTTGCTCGATTGGCTCGCTTGCAAGGATGTGGAAGAATGCTTGAAGCAAATTCCCTTCGACAAAATCGGTGGGTTTGCCTTTGAGCCCGGCGGAAGCGGAATCAGCTTCGTTCAGTTTCCTCCTGCGCAACTCATCCACAGGATTGTGGAAGAGATTCACAAACGGGGAGGTTTGGTTCTCGTCAACGAAATTACTTCAGGGATGGGACGCACCGGCAAATGGTTTGGCTTCCAGCATTACGACATCCAGCCTGACATTGTTGCCATTGGCAAGGGATTGGGGAATGGATACCCTGTCAGCGTGGCAGCGATGCGGCGGAAGGTGGCTGATCTGTTGGAGAAAGATGGATTCCGTTACATCCAATCCCATCAAAATGACCCGTTGGGATGTGCGGTAGCCAAAGAAGTAATCTCCACTTTTCGTGAAGGTGACTGGGTTGAAAAGGGAAACGCCCTGGGTGGATTCTTCCTAAACGAGTTGAACCAGCTTGCGGCGAAGCATTCCATCATCAAGAACGCACGCGGACGCGGGATGTTGCTCGGACTGGAATTTCATCCCCATGAAAAAATCACGGCAACATGGATGTACAATGCGCTGCTGGAGAAAGGTTTCCTTGTAGGGTATTATCCTGCTGGAAACTTGCTGAGGTTCGACCCGTCACTGACGATGGAAAAGGAAAACGTTGTGAGTCTGATCGAAAGCCTGGATGAAATTCTTTCAGGCGCGACTTTGTAAATCACCTGCGGAATGTCCGTATGGCAAAATTCAAAACAAATTAGGAGTGCAAAATGGAATCAAAGACTGGTACCTGGACTGAGAAAAAAGGTTTGGCGCAAATGCTGAAAGGCGGCGTCATCATGGATGTGGTGAATGTCGAACATGCAAAAATTGCCGAGGAAGCTGGCGCATGTGCTGTGATGGCGTTGGAGCGTGTTCCTGCTGATATCCGTGCGGATGGTGGCGTGGCACGCATGTCTGACCCTGAGATGATTCTAAAAATCATGGATGCGGTGACCATCCCCGTGATGGCGAAGTGCCGCATTGGACATTTCGTCGAGGCGCAGATTCTCGAAGCGATTGGCATTGACTATATCGACGAGTCCGAAGTGCTGACCCCGGCGGATGAGGTCAACCACATTTTGAAGCATAACTTCAAAGTGCCCTTTGTTTGCGGATGCCGCAATTTGGGCGAAGCCCTGCGCCGCGTGGGCGAAGGCGCTGCGATGATCCGCACGAAGGGCGAGGCTGGCACCGGCGACGTGGTCGAAGCTGTCCGTCATGCCCGCACTGTGTTGGGCGACATCCGCCACCTGACCACGATGGCTGACGAGGAACTCATGCGCTACTCGAAGGAAATCGGTGCGCCCTACGAACTGGTCAAGGAGACCAAGGAACTTGGACGCATGCCTGTGGTCAACTTTGCGGCAGGCGGCGTGGCAACTCCCGCTGATGCGGCGTTGATGATGCAGCTCGGCGTGGACGGCGTCTTCGTCGGCTCAGGTATCTTCAAGAGCGGCGACCCAGCCAAACGTGCTGCGGCAATCGTCAAGGCGGTGACTCACTACAAGGACGCCGGTATCCTCGCGGAAGTCAGCAAGAATCTTGGCGAGCCGATGGTTGGGCGCAATGTGTCGCAAATGCCCGAAGGCGAGAAGATCGCAGGACGGGGCTGGTAAATTTGACCGTGGACGATGGACCCGTTGACCGTTCGTGGTTGCCGTCCATCGTCCACCGTCCATGGTCTGAATTATGAAAATCGGCGTCCTCGCCCTGCAGGGCGATTTTTCTGAACATATTTCCATGCTGAAAAAAGTCGGTGTGAAGGCGGTTGAAGTCCGTTTGCCAAAACATCTTGATGGGCTGGGCGGACTGATCATCCCCGGCGGCGAATCCACCACAATTGGCAAACTCGCCGTCGCGTATGATTTGATGGAACCGCTGCGCCAATTTGGCAAGTCCTATGCTATTTGGGGTACCTGTGCGGGCGCAATCTTCCTCTCGAGAGATGCGAAGTCTGACCAGCCCCTGCTTGGGCTGATGGACATCACCGTCCAGCGCAATGCCTTTGGAAGGCAGGTGGATTCCTTCGAGACCGATCTCGATATCGAAGAGTTGAAGAAAGCATCCGGCACAGACCATCCCTACCACGCAGTTTTCATCCGCGCACCGATCATTGAATCGGTTCATGGGCAGGCGAAGGTGCTTTCCGCGCTCGACGACGGGCGGATTGTCGCCGCGCTCGAAGGGCATTTGCTTGCCACCTCGTTCCACCCTGAGTTGACAGACGATACAAGATTCCATCAGTATTTTGTTTCATTGGCGGGGTAAAATTGAGACCCTAAGGGTATTCTCAACCTTTAGGGTCTTTTCAACCATGACAATCCGTCCGCTTGACCTGTTGGATATTCCCATTATCACGCGCTATCGCAACGATGTGTTGACTCTCGATAGCGCGCGTGCGCTCACGCGTGGGCATCCGCTTGGGGCGATGGGGTTGCTGGCGTACATCAACCCGGCGCGGCATTTGTATGCGGCGATTGCAAACGATAGCAAATCCCCATTGCTGGGCGGAGTCACCCACACGAGCGGTGAGCCTTTTGCCAAATTGTTGTACCTTGCACCAACCTCACGGTTGGACGATCCCCAACTGCCGGCATTGATCGAACACCTTGCCGCGCAGGCGGGGGAATGGAATGCGTTCCACGTGACGGCTGAAGTGGATGAGACAAGCGACGTTTTTCCCGCGCTGCGTATGGCGGGTTTCTCTGTCTATGCCTGGCAAAGGCTGTGGGATGTGACCAGCATCGGGAAAACTGGATCAGGCTTGGGCGGAGGATGGAGACGGGCGCAGTCTGTCGATCTTCATGCGGTGCAGAGTCTGCATTACCAAATCGTGCCGCCGCTTCTTCATCCCATTGAACCTGCGCCGCGTCGCGCGACTGGTCTTATTCATGCGGAAAACCTGAAAGGCTATGCAAGTGTCACTGCCGGCATATATGGCATTGTGTTGACTCCCCTCATTCACCCCGATGAAAATAATGTCAGCGAGAGAATCGTTGCGCTCGTCTCAAGTCTGGCGGACCGTGGCGGGCGAAGGGTATACTTGAATGTGCGCTCGTACCAGACATGGCTCGAACCCGTCCTGGAGGATCTCGGCGCGAGCGCCCTGCCGCGCCAGGCGGTGATGGTGAAGCACCTTGCAAGGCTGATACAGGAAGGACAGCCGGCGCGCGCGGTTCCAGCGAACGTCAATGTACAGCCTTCACGCATCAGTAGAATGGACACACATGAGTAGATGGTTTGCATATGATGACGGCCGCAGTGTTGGCACTGTGAGCGCGGAAGGGGGGATCGTTCTGCGCGATGAAGAGCATGAAGCGGGCGCACGCCTGACGCTCAAGCACGGCGCCAATTATATTTCCGTCTCCTGCAGCGTTTACGGCTGGATGGATCATACGCGTTTTTTCGGTTCGATGACCGAGGCGCAGCGCGAGTTCCTGTTGATGAAACCCCCGCTGGCGAACATGGTCGAAAACATTCTGTCGGAAGGCAGGAACGACCTCAAGATGTGGGAGGCGATTGCGGATTTTGTAAGGCGGTTTCCATAAAATGTTGAAGGCTTTGATTTTCGATTTCGACGGGCTGATCCTCGACACCGAGACACCCGAAATATTGGTTTGGCAGTCGATTTACCGCGAGCATGGATTCGAACTTCCCGTCGAGGAGTGGGCGAAGACGGTTGGCGGATACGGCATCTCGACCTTCGACGCGGCGACCCACCTTTCCGCCATTTCGCAGGGACGGCTGGATTCTGCTTCGACGCGGACCCGTCACCAAAGGGAGTCTGCAAAGATTGTCCACGCCAGCCCGGTTTTGCCCGGCGTATTGGATTTGCTTGAACAGGCAAAAAAGGAAGGGGTGAAAAACTCGATTGGCTCCAGTTCCCCGCATTCATGGGTGGATGGGCACTTGAAACGGCTTGAACTCTTCGAGTATTTCGACCACATCATTTGCCAGGACGACGTGTCCGCCGGCAGAACAAAGCCCCACCCGGATATTTTTCTCAAAGCGCTCAACCAGTTGAACGTCCGACCCGAAGAGGCGGTGGTCTTTGAGGATTCTGTCAACGGGGTGACAGCCGCCCGCCGCGCCGGGATTT
The DNA here is from genome assembly GCA_016234555.1 of Chloroflexota bacterium. Classification (GTDB taxonomy): domain Bacteria; phylum Chloroflexota; class Anaerolineae; order Anaerolineales; family Villigracilaceae; genus Villigracilis. The sequence goes on from JACRBJ010000032.1 coordinate 231,683, forward strand.
TCGTCGTCGGCGTGCCAAACCCGTTGACGGCGCAAATGGGCACGCGGGGCGACATCACGGTCTCGTCGCTGGATCAACTCTCGCTTCGTGACCTGAATGAACACTTGAAAAAGAGGCGATAATGTCTCGCAAAAAAATCCTGCCCGCCAGCGTAATCTTGCTCGCGCTGGCGGGCATCTTCTTTTTTAGACAAAGGGAAAATCCGCCCGAAGCCCAGCCTGTGGTGATGGTTTCCTCCACGCAAATCCCATCTCCCGCCCGGTTGCCAAAAACCTTTCCAATCCCAAACGGCGATTTGAAAGACTCCGTCATCGCCGCCGGCGATTACCTTATCCGCCAGCAATTACCCAACGGCGAGCTTTCCTATCAGGTGGATTTCATGAGCGGCGAGCGGGCGTACTCTCCTTCGCATGTCCGCCTGATGGCTGGGACGGGAGCGCTCTTCACCGTTTGCCGCGTCTCTGCAGATTTGGAATACTGCCGCGCCGGCGACCTTGCCCTCGACCATTATCTCGAAGCGCTGGTGACTGACCCCGACCGCTTCCGTGGGACTTGTCTCTTTGCCGAGGGAATTTGTCCGCTGGGTGGCACGGCGCTGACGGTGGATACCATCTACAAGCGCTGGCAGGCTACGGGCGATTTCTTTCTGCAAGAGCGGAACCTGCTCGATACGTCGGTCGAGTTGGGATATTTCATCCTCGCCATGCGCAAACCCGACGGCGGATTCTATTATGCCCTCGACCCGCATTTCAACGCTTCGGCGGACTCCGATTTCTATGTGACCCATGCCGCCAGCCAGAGCCTGCTCGCGCTTCTTGACCTATATGAGATGACGGGCAATGAATTCTGGCTGGAGCAGGCGCGCGAAGTAAACGCCTACCTGATTTCCCAGCCGGTGACGGAGGATCACTGGCACGCCTACGCGTTCAGCAAACTCGCGCAGGTGGATTCCCTGTCCACGGCGGATCAAGCCTACGCGGAGCAGATCGCGCAGACCATCATCGCCGGGGAAGTCCGTTCGTTGAATCCCAAAAACACATCCATTTCCAGCGCCACAAAACTGGAGGGACTCGCGGCGCTGGCTCAGGCCTTCCATCTTTCGAATGCGGAAGCCGAATGGCTCGATCCTGAAATCCGCGCCTTTGTCACCTTTGTCCGCGCGCGGCAAATCCCCGACAACGATTGCAACTGGACGCTGCCGAAGGAGACGGTTGCCGAGTTCGACGGCGGCATTTTCAGCGGCTGCGACGAGCCATCCATCCGCATCGACGGTTTGCAAAATTGGATAAACGGGGTGACTGCATATTTGGAATATCGGAGTATGATTAAGGTGAAGTAGTTTCATAATGCTCCCGCCGCAGTCCCCAGCGGCCGGGACGTCGCCGAGAGTGGGTTATCGTATGATTATGGTGAAGTGGTTTCAACGGCTTGAACTCCAGGCTGTCTTATTGATAAAAAGGAGATTAACATGAGTATCGGAAAAATAAAATGGCAGTCCATTGTTTCAAAATATGCTTTTCCTGAAACGTGGCGCAGTTTGTGGCAGGTGTTCAATTCAGTCATTCCCTTTTTTGTGCTTTGGTATCTTGCCTACCGCAGCCTTGAAATTGGGTACTGGTTGACTCTCCTGCTTACCATCCCCGCGGCGGGATTCATGGTGCGGATGTTCATCATTGTCCATGATTGCACGCACGGCTCGTTTTTCAAGACTCCGCTCGCCAACAACCGTCTGGGACTGCTTCTGGGGGTGGCGGTCTGGACTCCGTACTATGCTTGGAAACATTCCCACGCCATTCACCACGCCACCGCCGGCGACCTTGACCGCCGTGGCACGGGCGATGTCTACACCATGACGGTGGAGGAATACCTCGCCGCGCCCTGGTACAAAAAAATTGGTTATCGTATCATGCGAAACCCATTGATCCTGTTTACCATTGGCGCGTCAATTGTCTTTGTGTTCGCCCACCGCTTTTGGGATAAAAGCGCGGGCAAACGCGAGAAGAACAGCGTCATCTGGACGAACATTGCCCTGCTGGGATTCGTCGGCTGGACGATCTATCACATTGGCTGGCAGGCTTATTTGCTGGTTGAAATTCCCATTCTGCTCATGGCTTGCGGTGCAGGTGTTTGGCTCTTCTATGTGCAGCACAATTTCGAGCCGACTTATTGGGAGCGCCACCAGAATTGGGAGTTCTTCAAGGCAGGCATGGATGGCAGTTCATTCTACAAACTCCCCAAAGTCCTGCAATGGTTCACCGGCAATATTGGTTTTCATCATATCCACCATCTCAGCCCAAAGATTCCCAATTACAAACTGGAGGAGTGTCACAATGAAAACCCGATCTTGCAAGTCCAGCCGCTTACGCTTCGGGACAGTTTGAAGTCGCTCTACTTCCGCCTGTGGGATGAGAAGGAAAAGATGCTCGTGGGGTGGAATGCGATCAAGAAATATAAGATGAAGATGCAGATGAATAAGATGTAAATACAAAAGGGACTGGCTGAAACGCCAGTCCCTTTTGTATTCGTAAACCCAGACCTGACAGGTTTTGGCGAGAGTCGCTCGTGCAGGAATTACGATGGTAAAACCTGTCAGGTCTTTCTATTACTCCTGCTTCAACTCATCCAGCCGTAGTTTTAATTCCTTTTGTATCTCCGCATACTCAGGCTGGTCGGCAATATTTTCCAGTTCGTATGGATCGTTCTTGAGGTCGTACAATTCCTTCTCGCCGGTGGCGTACTCCACGTATTTCCACTCAGCGGTGCGGACCGCGTAGAATTCTGGAATCTTCGAGCCGATCCCATCCTCGGTGGGCCAGTGTTCGATGAGGATTGCATCACGCCATTCTGCGTTGGCGTCTTTCAGCAAGGGAACAAGACTTGCGCCGTTGACGTTGGCAGGTGTGGTCGCGCCGCCCAGTTCGGCGAAGGTGGGAGCCAGGTCGATGTTGGCGACAAGGTGGGAATCTGTCCGCGCGGGGAGTATGGACGGCGAATAGACAATGAACGGGATGCGGGCGCAGGCTTCGTAGGCGCAGTTCTTTGTCAACCCGAAGCGGTGGTCGCCGACGGTCAACCCGTTGTCGGTGATGAAAAAGATGATCGTTTTTTCGTCCAGCCCGGTTTCGTCCAGCGCGTTCAACACCGAGGCAACGCCATCGTCCACCGAAAGGATCGAGCGCAGAATCTGCTTGTAGGAGATGTCGATCTTCTCCACTGAGATCGGGTTCAGGTCCTGCAAGTATTGCGGCTTGTCGCTGACATCCTCCTCCATGAAGTTTGGTGGGCGGTATGGCTCAGCTTGCAAAGCTCCCGTGCGACGGTATTGCGGGTCGTGACGGTCTGCCCAGAAGTAAGGAGAGTGGGGATTGTAATAAGCCATGGTCAGCATGAACGGCTCGTCGCGTTTTTCAGAAATGTAATCCACAGCTTTCTGCGTGATCAGGTCCGCGCCGAAGATTGCATTTCCCCCGCTGTACTCGACCACGTTCCCGTTTTCAGACATGCTGAAATCCCGATAGTATTGCGAAGCGCCAACATCATCGTCCGCATGCAGATTCTTGCCAAGGAAAACTCCCCACTCATTCCATCCTTTCGCCACGTAACCGTAGGGTTCGAGAGAGTCATAATCGTTCAGGTACTTGCCAAAGTACGCCGTCTGATAGCCAGCCTCTTTGAGCCAGACCGCGTACGAGGATGTGTCATCGAACTTCCTTGCGCCGCCCTGGGGCCAGGTATTTGTGTAAACCTCGTTATTGTGGACGTATTCCCCGCCCAGGATGCTGGCGCGGCTCGGACAGCACAGCGGAGTGGTGGCAAACCCGTTCTCGAAGTTGACCCCTTCCTTCATCAGCACATCGCGCACGGTGGGCATGAATTGAACCGTGTGATAGGGCTGGTCGTCGGTGAAGATGAAGATGATGTTCGGGCGTGGATCGTCCAGCCGTGACTGCGACGCCTTTGCCTGATTCTCCGCCTTGAAGATGGTCACTTCGTACGGCGTGGGCGTGGACTCGGTCTCCTGCTGTGGCGCGGGCGTCGGGGTCGTCTCTGCGCAGGCGGCGAGAAGGAAAATGACGAAAATTAGTTTGATGTATTTCATTTTGGATTACCGTCGAGGCATTATATCCCAATAAAAAACGGGCGTGGACCATGATGTCCGCGCCCGTTCTCTGAGCCTTTTCCTACACGTATTTTTCTCGCATCACCGAACTGATGTAGTCCATGAAGGAGACGACGATGGCGATGGCGATCATCTGTGCGCTGGCTGCGCGGTAGTTCAGCAGGTTGATGTTCTGGATCAACACAAAACCGATGCCGCCACCGCCCACGATGCCGATGATGGTGGACATGCGGACGTTGATGTCCCAGCGGTACATCGTGTACGAAATATACGGCGGGACGATCTGCGGGATGACGGCATAGATGATCGTCTGCAGGCGGTTTGCACCCGTGGCTTGGACCGCTTCGAGCGGACCGGCGGAGATGCTTTCCACCTGCTCCGAGTAAAGCTTTGCCAGGCTGACGATGGTATGCAGACCGAGCGCCATCACGCCGGCGAAGGGACCGATACCCACCGCGATCACGAACACAATCGCCATGATCACCGCCTCGACGGAACGCAGGGAATTGAGAAATGTGCGCGTGACAGTGTAGATCACGAGACCGATTGGAAGCGTGTCTTTTGCCCGGGTGAAGATCGCCAAAAGCAGACCGAGGAGGACGCCTGTTCCAATAGGAGCGTATAACGTGTAGAACGGACGACCGATCTGGTAGAGCCACTCGATCAACGCGCCAAGCAACCCGAAGATGGTCGCTCCTGCGGCGGCGGCAAGAACCAGGTTGATAACCTTCACGCCGGCAGCGCTTCCCTTTTCAGTGACACGTTGGCCGATGCGTCCAAGAAAACTGCTGAGCGCTCCGCCTGCGGCAAGCGCCCCAACGACGGGCGTGATCACCCGCAGGATGTCGCTGACCTGGAAAAGGAAGGTGGCGAAGAATCCCAACGGACCAAGCGACTCCCGAATCCCAAGGCTGATGTTTGCCGTCAGTTCAGCCAGTTGAAGGAAGCCAAACAAGCCGAACAGCACACCCACAAACAAAACCAGCAGACGGGCAATCCGCTGTCCCGTACCGACGGTTGTGGTCTCCTCCTGAGGCATTGCCCAGCGGAAAGCGAACCAGAAAACCAGCGGGGCGACTATCACGCTGACCAGGTTGAGCGGAATCGTGTTCACAGCGGCGGAGAATTTCCCGATCTGGCTGACGAAGAGGTAGCCAGCCCCAATTCCGAGGGGCCAGCCCAGCACGGATAACGAAACGCTTGCAAGCGGACTCCGCACGGGCTTCATCAGGTTGCGTGCAGCGATGAAACTGAGCGGGATGGCAAGGAATGTGCCAAGTGTGGTTGCCAGCAGGGCGAGGAAAACGGTTTCGACGATCTTTTCCCAGGTGATTTTTGCGGTTTCCGTAAACCTGGGCAAACCGATATTGCGGCGCATGGTGGCGCGGATGAACTGGACATCGTCGCTTGGGCGTTTGGGAAGCGTAACCTGAACAATGAAATGACCGTCCGCATCGGTCAATGCGGTATCGTTGCCCAATTCCACCAGGTTGGTTGGATCATTACCGGGGACAAACCGCACGGGTCCGCTGGCGTTGGGGAAGAAGTTGAAACCTTCCACAGTGACCATCTCGCCCGGCTCGGCGCATTCAGGTGTGACAACGGCATAGGGACCGGAGGTATCTGGCGCGGGGAGCGAAACGCTGCCTGCGGGGCAGGTCACGTAAACCGGCGCTGTGAACGCCTGCACCTCTTTCTCGAATTCAAAAATATCGGGCTGCGCCAGCGCGCGCGTCACGCGGGTGAGGCTTTCGCGGCGTTGTTCGCTGCGAAGCTCGGCTAGGTCGATCTTTGTGATTTCAAAACCGTAGGCATATATAGCCAGCGCCACAAGTACGACCAGCCCGGTTTGCAGGGATTTCCAGGGGGATGCTTTTTTATTGTTCATGGTCTAGCCCACCCTTTCGGCGTCGCGCCCGTAAATTTCCTTGAATTTTTTATCGTCGATGTCCTTCGGCAATCCCTCGAAGACCAGTTTGCCCTCGTTGAGCGCGATCACACGGTCAGCATAGCGGTGGACGAGATCGAGGAAGTGCAGGCTGCACAGCACGGTCACGCCGTCGTTCTTGTTGATCTCTTCGAGATGCTTCATGATGCTGTGGGCGAGGACGGGGTCCAGGCTGGCAACCGGCTCATCGGCGAGGATCATGTTCGGGTCCTGCATTAAGGCGCGGGCGATGCCCACACGCTGCTGCTGCCCGCCGCTCAATTCGTCGGCGCGTTGATCGGCTTTGTCTGCAATGCCAACCCGCTCCAGTTGTTTGACGGCTTTCTCGATGTCCTCCCTTGGGAAGCGGTTGAGCAGGCTCCACGCCGGGTTGACGTAGCCAAGTCTGCCGGCAAGCACGTTGGTGATGACCTTCGAGCGATGCACCAGGTTGAAATGCTGGAATACCATGCCGATCTTGCGGCGGATGCGTCGCATCTCTTCGGGAGACGCCGCGGTGACATCCTCGCCGTCCCAGAGGATTTGTCCCGCTGTCGGGTCGATCAGGCGGTTGATGCAGCGCAGCAGGGTGGATTTGCCGGAACCGCTCAGACCGATCACGGCGAGAAACTGTCCCTTCGGCACATCGAAGGTGACATTGTCGAGCGCCTGCACGCCGCCGTCGTAAATTTTGACCAAATTTTTTACCTGGAGCATCGTTACTCCTGTCGTTGAGATATGATTTGCAACTTGCCCCTCAATTATAAGTATAAAAACGATTCCAACAAAGACAATTCGGGCAGGGACATATGTCCCTGCCCGAATTTTGTTACCTGTAACCTGTCCTACTTGAGCGATTCAATGGTGGTTCCGGATTCGGCGACCATCAGGCGGATGAAGTCATATTCCGCGTCGGTGGCGGCTTCGAGACCGCTCCAGCCATAGAAGTCTTCACTGCCGAGGGAGGTCTTCCACGCTTCGGTCTGCGCGAAGGCGGCGATGGCTTCTTCGATCTGGGCGCGCAGTTCGCTGTCGAAGTCCGGTCCGAAGGACATGGTGTCATTCGGGATATCCGGCGAAAGCGCCAGGATGCGAACCTTGGAGACCACATCGGGGAATTCCTCGCGGATATTGGCGCGGGCATCGAGAATGCGATAGCCTTCGCACAGCAACTGGCTCTTATCGTCGTTCAGGGCGCAGCTGTTGACATCAACGGGAACTTCAGGTTCCATGCCGCGATCCCACTTCGTGCCGCCTTCGGGAGCGGCATAGGGGCTGTAGAAGGCGGTTCCAAAATCGGCTTCACCGTTATAGACGGCGCGCACCACTTCGGGATGACCACCGGCTTCGAGGGTTTCACCGGGGGTAACGCCGGCTTCCTTGAACATCACGGTCGGGACCAGGAACCCGGAGGTGGAACCTGCATCGGGATAAGCCCACTTCTTGCCGTTCAGGTCTGCGAGGGACTGGATGTCGCTGTCGCGACCCACGACGACCATGGTCCAGTAGACGCCCCAACCGCGGCGGACGGCTTTGAAGGAAACATCCACGCCGCAGAGGTCATTGGCGAGAACGTAACCAAAGGCGGGGATGAACGCCATGGTATCCGAGGGGGAGGCGCACATCTCTTCGATGGTGGCGGCGTAGGAGGTGGGGACACTGACTTCGAAGGTCAGACCGGTCGCTTCGTTGAGCGCCTGAGCCATGACCTCACCGCCGGTGACGATCACGTTCGCATCCACAGAGGGAACGAACAACACCTTGATCGGGTGTTCGGGCGAGCCGATGGCGGCTTCCGCCGGGGCTTCGGTGGGAGCGGGAGCCTTGGTGGGGGCTTCGGTGGCGACGACCGGGGCTTCAGTGGGGGCAGGAGCCTCGGTGGCGGCGGGACCACAAGCCGACAGCAGCATGGAAGCAGCAGCGACGAGGGTCAGCAGGACGAACGCAAAACGCTTATTCATATCTTCTCCTCTAAGAGATATAGGGTTTATGGGGCGGCAAACCCGCCCCTGACGGAAGGATAATAATCCAAATCGGATGTTCAAACAAGTACGCCCACGTTAAAAAACTTTTTGGGTCTGTTTTCAAAGGATGCCAGTGAACCTCAGTTCCCCGTCGCAAACAGTTTGAGTTCGGTTTCCTCCCCCGGCAGCTTGACCATGCGCTCGAACTTTAACCCCGCTTTTTCCAGCACGCGGATTGAGCCTGCATTGTCCGGCGTGGTGATTCCCAAAATCCGACGGAAGCCCAGCGTGTTTCTTGCATACGCCAGCACGGCGGATGCGGACTCTAAGGCATAGCCCTTCGACCAGAATTGCGGCAGGAAGGCGTAGCCGATGTCCACGTTGTCCAGCCCGTCGCGTTTGACCAGCCCGCAGATACCGATCGGGGTTTGATCCTCTTTCAGCAGGGTCAGGTAGATGCCGAAGCCGAGTTGCTCGTAGGCGGCGATGTAGCGTTTTGTGATGATGTTCCGCGCGGCATCCAGAGTCCGCACGCCGCGGTCGCCGATGAATTGAATGAACGATGGCTGGTTGAGCAGGTCGAGCATAAAGGGGGCGTCCTCAACGGTAAGTTTGCGAAGCGCGAGGCGCTCGGTTTCGATGATGGTCATGGGTCTTTTCCTTTTGCGTGGATTATATGCCGGCTTTTACACCACTGCGGAAACAAAAAGACATCCTGCCACATGGCGGGATGTCTCCTACCAAATCGATTTACTCTAAACCTTGATGAACTTATCGGGCTTCGTGCCGCAGATTGGGCAAACGGCTGATGGTTTTCCGGCTTCGATGTAGCCGCAGATCGGGCAGAGATAAAAATCCGTTTCCGCCAGGTCTTTTTCGTTCTCCGCGGCATCCCAAGCCATTTGATACAGCCTGGCGTGAGTGGCTTCGGCTTCCATTGCGTAACCGAACATGCGTTTGGCTCTATGACTGTCCGCCTGCGCCTGTTCGAGCATGGGGGGATACATTACCTCGGTTTCATATTTTTCCCCTTCGATGGCATCTTGAAGATTTTCAACCGTGCTGCCAATCCCATCCATTGCCTTGAAATGTTCGTGGGCGTGGATTCTTTCCGCCTCGGCGGCGGCGCGGAACAACCGCGCGATGTTGACAAAGCCCTCATGTTCCGCCTTCTCGGCATAGACGCGGTACTTTTGAACAGCCTGACTCTCTCCAGCAAACGCTTCCTTCAGATTCTCCAGCGTGCTTTTCATGGGAAACCTCCTGGTCTGATTTGTGGAATTTGTCAAACTCATTGTATATTAAATCGTTCCCTTGATTCAAGCGGAATCAAAACAGGCTGGAGCAACTCAGCCTGTTTTTGGAACGGGATGTGAATCAGTCCATGCTTATCACGGGAGGATTGCCTTCGGACGATTTGTCCTTCAGTTCGCCGTGCGGGGTGAAGAGGACAGCCACCAGCCCAAGCAGGGCGGCGACGAACGAGATGACAAAGACGCTGTGGATCGCGTCTGCCAGGGCGAGGCGCACGCCCGCGTCGATGACAAGCTGCGAGCTGGGCAAAGGATCGAGTAACCGGTCAACCAGCTTCGGGTCGAGTCCGGCGGCACTCAAGTTCGAGGCGAGGCGAATGCTCAACGCTGCTCCCATCACGCTGACGCCCAGAGTCCCGCCAATCGAGCGGCTGAACTGGATGGTCGAAGTGGCTGTGCCGAGTTGTCGCCGCTCGACGGTCGTCTGCACGGCAACCAAAAACGAGGGGATGGAAAGTCCCATGCCGATGCCCATCATGGCGATGAAGACCATCATCACGACCTGGCTTGACTCTGCTCCGATCAACGTCATCAGGAATGCGCCGACGACCAGAACCGATGTGCCGACCACCCCCAGCCTGCGATGGCCAACCGTCAGAATCAGCCTCATGCCGACGACGCTTGCGGTGACCCAGCCCAACAGCATCGGCGTGATGGTGATGCCCGCCTGGGTGGCGCTGGTTCCCATCACCGATTGGACGAAGAGCGGGATGAAGGAGACGCTGCCAAACATTGCGCAGCCGGCAAATACGCCGTGCGCGATGGCTGTGGAGAAAAGACGGTCGCGGAAAAGATGAATCGGTAGGACGGGGTCGGCGGCGCGGTTCTCGACCCACAACAAGGCGACGAAAAGAACGACGGCGGTCCCGATCAACAGCCAACTGCCGAGCGTGCCGACTTCGAGCAGCCCAAACAGGAGCGAAACCACGCTGGAGGTCAACAGCACCGCGCCGAGATAATCCACCGCGGGTCTTTCGTGATGTTGGGCATGTTCGCGCCATGCAAGAGCCACCAGCGCCGCGGCAAGCAGACCCGGCAGGACATTAATGTAGAAGACCCAGCGCCAGGTGAACTTATCCACAAGGAAGCCGCCGAGCAGCGGACCGACGATGGAGGAGACGCCCCACACGCCGGAGAAAAATCCCTGCATTTTGGCGCGCTGTTTCAGGTCGAACATCTCGCCGATCAGGATGAACGCCAGCGGCTGGACTCCGCCCGCGCCGAGTCCCTGTAAAGTACGCGCGAGGATGAGTTGGGTCATGCTGGCTGCCTGTCCGCTCAGGACGGAGCCGGCGAGGAAGAGCGCCATCGCAATGACGTAGATTTTGCGCCGACCATAAATATCGGAGAGTTTGCCGTAGAGCGGGACAACGGTAGTGGATGCCAGCATGTACGCCGAGAAGACCCACGAGTAATGTTCCAGTCCCCCCAGTTGACCGACGATGGTCGGCATGGCGGTGGCGACGACGGTGGATTCCATCGAAGCCAGGAACATGCTGAGCAGGATGCCGATGGTGACGAGAATGACGCGGTTACGGGACATAAAAGCCTTTCAAAACGGGTAAAGGTTCGGCAATCATACTCCAAAATAAAAACAGGGACTGGCAAATGCCGGTCCCTGTTTTTACGAGATGAATGTAAATTCAATTTAGTCAAGACTTTCAACACAGTTGTTGAACGCTGTATTAACCCGCACCAGACTTGGGGAAAAACGATTTCAGTACATTGCCCAGTATGTCGCCCAGTTGTTTTAACCCCTGGGGAGTAATGGCTTTTGTCGCCAACAAAAATGCCAGTAAAAGAAAAGCGCCCCCGACAAACGCAAGTGTAGCTATAACAAGTTGTTGAGTTAGTAGCCAGGCGGCAATAAATAGAATAAAAGCCACTGTTGGCACAACCATGACAGAAAGCAATAACCTGTTGAATTTCTGTTTCTCCGAGTCGGCTTCAGTTTTGAGCTTTTCGAACTCCCTTATTTTGGTTTGTGCCTTCTCCAATTCCAACTCAATCGTCTCCACTCTGCTCGCAAGGTTTTTCTCGATGGCTAAATGATGAGCAATGACTTTAACAACATCAGCCAGGTGCAGCCTTCCCTCTTTTGTAAATTTTTTTTGAATACAGTAAATATTTTGTTCGGTGGCTGCCTGGGTAATTTTAGGATCATCTGTCCGGGCAGAATAGAGAATCCGCACGGTATTGGGATTTTTTGCCTGTATCAAATCAAGAATTTTCCAGCCCAACGAGCCCATATTTTCATCGCTCATCCTGCCCTTGAGATCATTATCGGTAAACCACCCCAAATCAACAACTGCTATATCGAAAATTTCATTTTGAGCGTACTTCATCGCTTCGTCAAAAGTGGATACCGCAATCACATCATGAGCCATATCCTTTAATGCCTTGCGTGCATCTTCCACTTCGCCTTGTTGATCGTCTGCCATGAGGATTTTTAGTCGATTCATTTTGCCTCCGATTGCCCAAAGGGTTCCGCTGTTTCAACTATACAACTAATTCAGCCGTTTTACAATAAGAGCTTTCTTTTTGAGGTGACTGTCGTTACTTGAAGTAAAATCAACTAAAGGGAAAACAGCCATGACCCCGCAGGATTTCGTCAGCAAGTGGAAGCGCGCAGATGCGCGCGAGCGTCAATCGGTTTAGGAACATTTCATCGATCTACGTCAACGCAAACGACTGGATCAAGCTATCTTCGCCGCCTATGGCTGGAGGTCTGACGGATGAAGAGATTTTGGAGAAGCTGCTGGCGTTGAATTTGGAGAGAAGCAAAGGCGGGTGACAGTCACTCCGAGGAAAGAGAAGTCTGTGAATCCAGACAGACGCAAGCTCCCCTAATGTCCCGTCACAGAGGCGAACTCCTCGTCCCTGTAGCGGGCATTCCATCCCGAAACACCAGCGCCTGTTTGAACTCATCCGTGCAAACGCGGGGGATGCCGAGGTTCGCAATCGTCGTCAGCGTTTGATCGTCGTTTACGTCCCAGGTGTGGATTTCGATTCCCTGCTCGTGCAGGGCATTGACTACCGGCTCGGATAATTGGGTTGGGTGCAGGTGAACCGCCCTGGCACGAGCGAGGCGGGAAAGGTGAATCGCCTGGTACTGGACCACGTCCAGCTTCATCCAGCTTTCCGAGCGGGGGAACAGAAAATCTGTTGCGAGTCCGGGACACAGGTTTTGAATCCCCAGCAGCAGGGACGGATGGTATGAGGTTACTTCCATCGTATCCCAATGATTTTTGTGTTTGTGCAGCACATTGCCGATGATTTCCACGGCTTCGGGTTCGGGACCCTTGATCTCGATCTCCAGCCCAATCTTCCCGCTGAAGATGTCGAGGATTTCACATAAGGTGGAGATGCGCCCCGTCTTTGCGGCGGGATTGTCCTTGCACAGCACCTTCACGTCCTTTAGCTGCTCGAAGGTGTAATCGAAGATCGCCCCGTTTGCTGTGGTGTTTACATCGAGATAGTAATAGTGATACACGACCGGGATGCGGTCGGCTGTCAGGCGCACGTCCAGTTCCACCGCGTCCGCACCGAGGTCAACGGCGCGCTGGAACGACTCGATGGTGTTCTCTGGGGCTTCGGTTGGAATCCCGCGATGGGCGACGATCTCGAAAGGTTTGGCGGTCGTGGACCTCATCTGATTTCACCTCTTATGGGCTGGTTTTCGATGTTTCGGGAACAATCTCAACTGGCTGATTATCCTGCCAGAACAATGTGTACGTCTTTGCCGCGGCAGGAAGCCGAAATCCCATGGCGAATTCCTCATCGACCCATCCCGCCATGGTGGAAATTGTTTGCGACCCGTCGTCGCCGAGGATGTAGATTTTTCCCCTGGATGTATCGTGTATCACCCCGTCAAAGGTTTCGAGGGAAAACGTCGACGGGTCCAGCCGCTCCAGTCCCGGTTGCGACAGAATCACAAGCAGGATTTTCTCTCCGGGAGCTGGTTTGTCCCCATGGACTTCATCGACAAAGCGAGCCGAAACGATCACAAAATCACCCGCCGTGGTTTTTATCAAAGGTTGGGGAATGTCATTCCCCGGCTTCGGTGTGTCTGAAGCCCTGGCTGTTTCCGTAGCCGCAAGCGGGACATTACATGCCGACGCGCTGAACATCACAACCAGAACGAATATCTTCAGTACGGATTTCATGTTGAGTTTCCTTTTGAGAAATATCCTTTCCAGAAAGTATTCCTTATGTTATCACGGACAATCCGCGCGCTTCTTGACGATGGATATACAACTCCCCTGTGTTTACCCGACATGCACGATTTTCATGTTTCCACCACCCAACAAAAAATCCTCCTGTCGTTGAATGGCGGGAGGATTGCCCTTTTGACGGGTCAGGTTACTATGGAGAGTTGGAGATATTATCCAGATTCCAAAATTTTACATTATCAATGTTCATGATAGCGGTGTGGCTTCCAGCAACCGCCTGCAGGCAGATCCATATATCCCTGCCGGAAGAACTGGCTCTACATTCGCTTAAATAGGCGATGGCTGCATCGTTTACGTATATTCCGCATTCATCATCCCTGGCAATAATCAAGACGGAGTTTTGTGAGGAGGAATTGTAATGGTAGCCTCCGCTTATTTTAGGATTGTTTGCCTGGAGACTCCACACGTCATTTTGATTTAACCATAAGGTTGTAAAGGAAGTTTTGGCAAACCAATTGATAACTACATGGTCGTCTGGTACGCTATCGTCAATGCTGAAATCGAAAGCCAGCGCAAAATTCCTGCCAGCTAGCCTGGGATGTTCGACCCATCCCTGCGCTCTTTCTGCGTCTGTAGATGTAACCGGCATGGACAACACACCATTTTGGACGGTTGCCACAAGAGGCTTACTACCGCCATAGGGTACATGCCGCCATCCGCGATTCTGTGAGAAATCATCTTCAAAATCCGCCGGACGGCTATCCATGATTTGAAGGATAGGTTCCGCGAAATTTGTAATCCATGTTGGGATTGATGTAGCCGTTGCAGACGGTGGCGGGGTCAAGGTGAGTGTTTGAGAAGGTGTTGAGGTCCGCGTAGGAGTAAATGTCTGTGTACTGATGGGCGTCAATGTTGGAGTTGAAAATTGATCTGATGTGCAACTGGAGAACAAAATGCCCATGATAAAAACCCAGGCAATGATCTTTCCGTTTGTTTTCATAATTATCCTTATCATTACAACCATCGCCAGGGGAACAGCCTTCCCGTTCTGGCTTTGTAGGATTCCCATTCCGGGTAACGCGACAGGGAAGACTCGATCATCAACATATTGACGAGGAATACTGTTATCCACCAGTAGGCTAACACAACCCATGGAATCCAATGCTGAACAAGCAGAGCGAAGGATGCATACAACATCATTTCGCCCAGATAGTTGGGATGCCGCACATGCTTGAACATTCCATCTGTGATCAGTCCCTGCCGATATTTAAGGGTAAAGTTCTTCTGACAATCTGATGCGATCATGATGGTCAGTCCCAAAACGAAGAGAGCGATGCAAAATGCAAGGAACCAATTCGAGGGCGCGGGACGATCCGCTCCCAGAGCATCGGAGATGAGCAGGTAGGGCGCGATCCAATATGCCGCCAGAAACAGGAAAAGGCACACCGCTCCACCAAACGTTGCCCTGGACTCCCACCGGGTATCTCGAAAGGCAATATGCTTCAACAGCCAGCAGAAGCCGTACGTACCGTGAAGAGCCAGATACACCCACGCGGTTGTGGAGTAGTTATTGAACAGGATCATGAATAGCCCGACGACAAAAACGGTTAGGAATTTATGCAGGTTGATCACCCAGGCGGTCTTGATCACCTTGGGTCCGCCGAGCAAATTCTGGCTGAGATAGATATTGTAGGCATTAACTGCCTTTACCCAATTTGGTGCTTCCTGTTTTTTGATTGTTTCCATTTTTCCATTCTCCTTTTTATTCCTGTTCCGTTCTTGTTCTGAGTGCTATTGCCGCCGTCCCCGGTGGCGAAGACGCCGCCTTGAACAGGGTATTTCATTGATTTTTGCATGAGGGATATTCCTGTTTTGCTCTTGCTTAAGGCAACAGTCAATCCGCGTCATTGTACTGGCCATTCATTCCAGTCCGATCTCCGGGATATCGGGAATCTTCATTACATATCGCCAGGAGTTAATGAGCTCATTTCCGGGTTTGTGACAAAAACCAATCGTACAGTTCGGATTTAAAATATTCATCCACCGGAATCACCGCATTCGCTTTGACTGTGATTTTGGCGGTGCCTCCACAGGCGTTCAAGGCATCGACCAGATTCTGCTCCACCTCCGCAGGAATCATGAAATCGTTTTCCCCGTGGAATGCCCAGACAGGAACATCCTTGAGGTCGCAGATATTCCCGGGGATTTCAAAGGGATAAATGTATCCTCCAAGTGGAGCCAATGCCGCGAAATATTCAGGATGAAGTAACCCCATTGTCCACACACCATTGCCTCCCATGCCAGCCCCGGTGAGGTAGATGCGTTTTTCATCCACAGAGTAGATGGATTGGATCTCGTCCAATATGCTCATCACTGGAACAATCATCTCATCCTTGGACCAAAAATCCCAATCGCCATTTCCTAATGGAGAGATGACAAGAAAAGGGAAATCTTTCAGAGTTCCAAGCCGCTTGGGAAGTGACTCATTTCTTAGGAATTCCGGATTTGTACCGCGCAATTCGGCGTCATGCAGGTAAACGATCAGGGGCCATTTTTTCCCAGGGTCTTTTCCGTAGGTCTCTGGCATGTAAAGCAGGAAGTCGAGATTTGCATTTGTGGATGTGTAAGCATGCTGGCCGGGTTCAGCAACCGGCGGCATGTTCGGAAAAACCGGCTTTTCAGTCACTGTCAAGTTGGCTATAAATTCATATTTGCCGGGCGGATAATCGTCCCATCCGTCATTAATGGATATTTTCTGTGACCAAAACGAGCGAATTGTATGTCTGCCAGCGGAAAGATTCCTAAGGATGACGTTCCAGTGGCGATAGGTTACATCAAATCCTGCACTTGGGTCGAAATAGCTGATATCCGACCAGCCGAATTCGTCCAGCGCGATTGGGTGGTCGTCTATGTACAACTCCCAGGACATCGCCTTCCAATTGGGTTCGAGCTTTACTTTTTCGGCTCCCCAAAACCCGCCAACTCCAACCACCGCCAGTTCTGGAATCGTGCATTCCATAGTCTGCGAATGTGGTGTGGTTGTCCAATTTAAATTGCAGGAGTCAAAGAGCCAGTAGAAATGTTTGCTCTCCTCTCGCTCTATGGTCATTTCGCCAATTTTATCTCCGGGTCTTATCATACCCTTGGCAGAAATCAGGGTTTGCGTTGGCGCATTTGTTGGTGAGATGCGGGTCAGCGTTGATGCATTGGTCGGTCGAGTCTGGGCTGACGTTGCGCAGGCTGTCAGAATCACAACCAACAGCGCAATGAAGGCCAAACACAAAAATCTTTTCATGGTCATTCTCCTTTATCATGATACGGATTTGACCGATGTCCGCTATATTGCTCCACCAAACGTCATTCGCCCGTACTCACACCCCAGACCAGACCATCACGCTTTGAGACGAAATCCTTTATAAGTATGATAGCACTTCCCAAAAACCAATTCAATAAAAATCCTCCCGCCATTTATTGACGGGAGGATTTTTGTTTACTCCGATTGCGCTTCGGATGGTATCGTCAGCGGGGTGACAAATCCCCTGGCGCGGAATTTTTCGATGTAGTCGCGTACCATGAAATAATCAAGCCCCACTTGTTCGGCAATATCGAAGACGGAAAGTTCGCCCTCGAAGCGCATCATGATCTTTTCGATGGCGCGGTTGAGCGCCCAGTTTTCGCGCCAGTCCACCCAAAGACCGTTGCCGCTGAGGAAGACAGGTCCGCGGAAAGTGCGCTTCGGGATGTAGTTGGTGGCGTAGATGCGGATGATCTGTTCCGCGGTTTCTGCCGCGCCGACAAGCATGTCATCGTGCATGATGTCGAGATTGTCATCGGTGGTGTGGTATTCGTCGTAGGGCCAGCGGTTGATGGAAATGCAAGGGACATTGACCCCAGGTCCGTTGATGACGCGCTCATCGTTGGCGGGAGCGGCGGCGAAGTCGCGTTCATCGTGCGCGACATTCTTCACGACATGATGCGTGATGCAGTCGAGCAGGTGATCGTGCTGACGGCTGTGGTGCCAGGCGATCTTGTTTTTGTTCCCCGTCATTTCCATGAAGATTCCGCCGCGCAGGTTTTGAATCAAATGTTCGTTGTGCGAGAGGTAAACGATGGTGCCGATGGTCTCAGGTCCAAACCAAAAGCGGACGCTCATCGAGCCTGCGGGCAGGGGCTTTTCCGCCAGACGCCGAGCCAGTTCGATTGTGCTGACCACGCCCGCGCCGTCGTCGTTGGCTTGTGCAGGGTGACAGGTATGCGCCTGCACGATGATTTCTCCCGCCTCGGGGTTGGGTCCGCCTTCGGGATGGATGACAGCCGTCGCCATTTTGAATCCCTGCTTCGGGTCGGTGACGAACTCCGACTTGATGACCGCGCGATATTTTTTGTCACGCGGAAGTTTGTCGAAGAGGTTCTTCGGCAGGCAGAATCCCCAATCACGGTCATAATATTTGAACACCCACGGAATGGCATGCGGACGCTTCTCGGCGAAATACAAATGCGGCTGGAGTTCCTCGAACGAGAGAATCTTGTCCACAGGGGGGGAATACGAAACGATGTGAAGCGGATTATTCTTGAAGTCCACAACGCGCTCGCCGCCTTCGACCTCCAGATACGCTTCGTGAACAACATAGCGCTCTGGCACTTGCCAGGTCCACGCCTTTTCAAGCGGAGTGTACGTCTCAATGGTGTAGTTAGACGAATCAGGCATGTACGCGCCGATGATTTCCAACGTTTTGTCATGGTCATTGGATGCCAGCGTGCGATGCAGAGGCAAAAACTCCGCAAGAATGGATTTCAAAGATTGATATGGTTTCATGATTCACCTTTTGCGGTAGGGGCGGGGTACCCCCGCCCCTACAATGGCATTAATATTTCGGCTCTTCCACATAATGTAATTTCTCAGGATGTTCGCGGACAATCACCGACATGTTATCGTAAAACTCATTTGCCGTCAGGAAATGCACCTTCGCAGCACCGACTTGAATTTCCTTGATCACGCCTCTTACAAGCAGGTCGTTCATGCCTGGCACGATGTAGGTCTTGTAGCGGTCATTCAAGCGGACGAACATCGAATACTTCTTGATTTGCGGCACGCGGTCATAGCCCATGTAGATGCCCGCAAACTCCTTCACGCGGCGGTAATTGCACCCGACATTATATTCAATATAATGGTGCATCGAGAACGAACTGTTGAAGTCCAGCCCGATACTGATGATGGTCGCGTTCAACTTGTGGAACAGCGCAAACGCCGAGTTCGGTCCATACGCTTCCACATCCTCGGTTTTGGAAAACTCGTCTGCCAGCGCGCCCGAAACGGAGAAAGAGTAAATCGGGTGCGGCGTGCGTTTGGCGTCGGGACGCAGGCGAGCCAGTTCGGTGATCATCCCCATCTTCGACGGCGTTTCGGTCACATCGAAATAATGCGTCTCCGTCCACGACTGAAAATTGAACGCGGGGAACAGCACCGTCCCCTTCGGACCCACCAATTCACGCAGCGCATCGATCACCGTCTCTGCGCCGCCCTCCACCCCGCCCAGCGATTTATACGATGTGTGAACCACAATCGTCCCGCCCTTGTTCACATTGGTTTTCGAGAAACCATCCAGCAAATCTTTTTTATTTAGCATCTTATTTCCTTTCGCAAACCCTAAAGGTTTTTAAAAACCTTTAGGGTCTCTTTATTTCAAACCTCGATAGACCTTCATCAACGCCTCGGCATTCTTTTTCCAGTCCGCTCGAAGTTCCGCCACCCGTCGGCTGGATTGACCAACTCCGGGCAAAGTCTCCCTTTGAGCGATTGCCGCCAGAATCTTCTCGGCGAGGTGGTTCACATCCCCATCGCGGAAGAGCCAGCCGTTCTCCCCTTCCGTCACCCACTCCTTGTTGGCGGGGATATCCGAGACCAGGCAGGGCAAGCCGCAAGCCAGCGCTTCCATCAGTGACACGGACGAACCATCCACATGCGAAGGCGAGATGTATAAGTCAGCCCGATGATACCATTCAGGCAGTACCGTCTGCGAAATCTGTCCCGCAAACGCGACGCGATCCAGCACATCGCCGCTTTGGAAAATCTGCCGCAGAAGTTGTCCCTGCGAACCACCACCAAGCAGAAGCAGATTCACATCATCCCTCTCCTGCGCCACTTTGACAAAGGCTCGCGCCAGCACATCTACGCCGTAACGGGGTTCCCACGAGCGGTTGCAGAATAAAGTAAATGTTGAACGTTTAACGTTGAACGTTGAAGGGGTAAAGTGTTCAAGGTCAACACCCCAGGGGAAGACAATGGTCTTGTCGGGATTCATTCCGTAGGCAACGGCTTTGTCGCGTGTAACTTTTGCATCGCTGGTAAAAAATGAGGATCGCCGCAACGTGTAGCCTGTAACCCGCTCCATCCACTTGCTTTTGTGGACATCGTCCATCAAATCGAATCCCCACGACATGGTAAGGATGGGACGAAACCCGCTCAGGATGGCAATGAAGGCGCAGGTCTGGATCGGTCCCGCGTGGATGAGATCAGGTTTGATCTTTTTAGTCAAACGTCGGAAGTCCAAAACCAGCCTGGGGAGGCTGCTCCACTTGAAGGGTTCGCGTCCGCCCTTCCACGGAACCAGTTGGACGTTTGGCGGCACGGGACGATCCTCCACCTGCCGCGCATTTCCTTCCAGTTGAACAAAGAAGACTTCATGCCTGCCTTCCGAAATGGCTTTGAGAAAGCGATGGTCGTGGGTGCAGTAGTCGAGGGAGAAATAAATGATTCGCATTAAAGTTCCATGTTCCAAGTGTCAAGTTCCAAGTGCTACAAACGGCTTGGCGTATTTGCACGGCGCGGATTCTTGAGGATACTTTGCTTCAAACCACCAATCAAAGCTTTGCACTTTTTTGCCTGTTCATAATGGGATTTAAAAATGTCCTGACTGATATACTCAATGTCAAGCGCGACATAAAGCAGGGATTGGACTTCCACAGCCGAACGGCGCGCAATACCGAGGAAACGTGCAAACTCGGCGGTCGATTCGCAGTCAAAACCTTCAGCGATGTTTGTCATCACTGACACGGACGCCCGTTGGATTTGGTCACGCATTCCATAGTCTTTTGCAAACAACCCATCAGATGTGATTTTGTAAACCCATTTCACCAGCATACGAGCTTCCTGCCACGCAATCAAATCTTCGAACTTTGTAATAGCCGTCATCCTGACCTCTCAACCTGGTACATGGAACCTGGCACATGGAACTTATGCACCCAAATCCGTCCAGCGCAGTTCCTTGCCAAGCGGCATATCCGCCAGCGCCTTTGTACCGATGACGTTTTGAATCTGGTCAGGCTTGATCGCGCCGGGTGTGGCGGGACGCAGCACATCGATCATGTCACGGGTGAAGACTTCGCCAGCCTTGATGTCACGCGCGGCGCGCAGGCAGCGGCGCTGAACGATCTGGGTGTCCTGCTCATTTCCACAAATGAATTTATCGGGACTGCCCAGCGACCGTTCCAGCAGGCGGGTCTCCTCGACCATCTTCGCCCAGTTTTCGGGATTCATCGCAAACTTGTGGTCGGGACCTTCGCGGTTGTTGCTGTCGGTGAAGTGGCGCTCGATGACGCGCGCACCCAACGTCACCGCTCCGAGGACGGGAGCAAGGGCGTGGGTGTGGTCAGAGAGTCCGAGAATCACATCGGGGAACATCGTCGCGTAGGTCTTCAAAACGTTCAGGTGGAGATGATCGTAGTTGTTTGGGCTGGCGGTGTAATTGGTGTTGCATTGCATCAAGACCAGTTGCTTGTTGAGTTTCAGGATTGCGTGAACCGCCTTTTGCACTTCACCAATTGTGGATGCACCCGTGGCGATAAAGAACGGTTTGCCCTTGCCCGCCATGCGCTCCAGGGCTTCGATCCAGTCGATTTCACCAGAACCAGCCTTGTAGACTTCCACATATTGATCGAGGAAGTCAATTGCCTCGAAATCGTAGGGAGAGGAGAAGTAGTCAATGCCGACTTCCTTGCATTCCTCCACCAGCGTCATGGACCAATCGAACGGGATGGATGCGCCCTTGTACACCTCGAACACGGACTTCTTCCACGTCGCCTGATGGCTGACCTGTCCGCCGCTCATGGCTTTGAAGCCGTAGTCCGAGACGATCTTCGGGGCGTCGAAATTCTGGAACTTTGCCGCGTCCGCGCCCGCTTCTTTCGCCAGGCGGATAAGCTGTTTCGCGCGATCCAAGTCGCCGTCGTGGTTGGCGGCGATGTCCGCGATGAAGTAGGTCGGGTGGTTCAGACCAATAGTATGTTTGCCAAATTGGATTTCCATGGGTACCTCTGATGAAAGGATACGAATAGGTCAATCAAAGTCATAGTTAGACTGCCTCTTAAAGTAATGGCTATCTACAGGAATTGACCAGATAACATTACCTGTGACGATATCAACACGAACTATTGCATTCGTTATTCCATAAATTGCCTCCTGACCAATAAATATAGGAGACGACAACAAGTTTACCAACTCTTCGTTTCGCAATTTTCCATCTTTTAATTCCAGGAAGATTACCTTATCGTGAGGGTAGGTTTCAAGCGCAATCCATTCTAATTCTTCAACTACCTGAGGATTTCTATAACTAAAATCTTTATCCAGTTGCTGGGATATCCAAAGAATGTTGCCTGACTGTTCATCAAGTGCAAATAATTGACCTCCAAAAACATCAAGGACCAACCCATTATGGAAAGCGATTTGCGATTCTCTAAGATAATCTTCTTCTTCAAGGTACCAAAATACTTCTCCAGAATAGAAGTCCATACAATTGAGGCGAATCCTATGAGCCCCTGACATCTCGACACTTTTTGGGTCTGGATCCAGATCCTCTTTTACGAAAAAACATTTTTCGTTAATTGCTGATATCCCACCAATGTATCCGGGCATGGAGATTGTTCTGATAGTTTCACCCGATGACGGATCAGCAATAATAATTGTATTATTGTCCTGGGTTCCTTGATCTACAACTTTGTCGATTCCGTAGATAAGTTGGTCGTCTGCCAAGATTGGGGGAAACTCAGAAAACCAATTGTCTTCAATTTTCCAAGTAAGGTCGCCGCTACTTTTTTCTAGTGCATAGAGTCGGTCTACTTCGCCAATTAGTAATACTTCATTGGTAATCAATGGTGGTATGGACAAGCCGCTGGATCCTGCTAAGAAACCCCTGCTTCTGCTAAATTCATGTGTCCACAATATCTTCTCATTATCCAGGTCAAGCGCCCAAACCACATTCTTTTTCTCGCTGCTTCCTGCAAAAAAAAGTTTCCTCCCATCGATCTTCACATGATCGATTATGACATCGTCTGTATCGAGTACAAGGGTCGCAGTTTGCTGGCTTAGTTCAACTCGATAAAGTTTATATCCTGCCCCAAACCAAAGTGTGTCTCCATCAACCACGAGATTTGAAAAGCTATGTGCTTCCACCAAATTAACTGTACCACCGCAAGAAACAACAAAGCTTATCAACACAAAAAAAATACTTATAAACAACCAAGTTTTGTGTTTTCTGAAGTTTTGCATGTCAAATCCTGACGCTCCTGTGGGTAACTCTGTTGCTTCTGTGGATAACTATCGGATTCCTGTGGATATATTTCTTATCCGAAAGCCAAAACGGTGGGAAAATTGGCAAAATACGTGGAAAATGGCAGGCACACAGCGGATAAATTGGTGGTAAAAAGTGGACAAATTGTGGAAAAAACCAGTTTATCTGTTTGCCTGTATGCCTGTTTCGCCTTCCACCTGTTGATAACTCCGTATTTTCTGTGGATAACCCTGCCGAAACTGTGCATAGAGTTTATCCAAACCTGTGGAAAAATCGGGGGGAATCTCGTCCAAATCTGTGCATAACTTGTTGATGGACAGGCATAAGTTGTTGGAACGTTTGGCGATCAGGCTGGAGGTGTTGATGGATTTGGGGGCGATCTCGTTTTCCTTGAAGCCGAATTTACGCGCAATTTCCACGCCGAAGTGGTATTTGCTCATCGCCTGCGGACCGACCACGTGATACAGTCCGCGCAGCCCCTTCTCCAGCATCCGGACCAACATCCGCGCCGTGTCGTTGACCAGCATCGGGCAAAACCGCACGTCCGTGAAGCCGGTCATGCTTTTTCGTCCGCTCAGGTTGTTGAAGAAGAATTCCGCCAGACTCCGCCGTCCGCTAAGGCTCCAGCCGTAGAAATTCACGCGCGCCACAATCGCATCCGGGTTTTCGGCAAGGACAGCCTGTTCGCCTTCCAGCTTGGTGCGGGCGTAAACGCTCAACGGGTTGGGATCGGCTTCCTCCGTGTAAAAGGCAACCGCGCGTCCGTCGAAAACCGCGTCGGTTGAAATATGCACAAGCGGAATGCCGCGCGATTTGCAAGCCTTTGCGAACTGGGCAGGCAGCTCCGTGTTCAGGCGGCGGGCAAGGTCCGGGTAATCCTCGCAGGTGTCGATGTCAGCCAGCGCGGCGCAGTTGACCACCCAGTCGGGTTGGGCAGAGTCAAGGGCGGAGTCCACAGCCCCCGGGGTCAGCAAATCCGATTTCAAAACCCTGAACGGCGCATTGACCAGTTTTCCGCGATCCAACGCAACGATCTCATGCGAGGTCATGATCTCCTGCGCGAAGTTGATTCCAAGTAATCCACTGGCTCCAGTAACGAGAATGCGCGCCATGATCTTTATCCTTCCAGTTTGCCCTGTGCAAACAACTCCTCGAATGGAGCGATGAACTTCTTGATGCCTTCGACATCGAGCCATTCGCTGTTATTGTCGCTGGAATAAATATATCCTTCGGGTAAAGCCTTGCCTTTGTCCTGCCACGAGTATCCAAACCAGATGGCTTCGGCAGGTTGTACCACAAACATGTCCTTCAATTCAACCGTGTGGCGGGCCTCGTCTTCAGAAATCAACGCCTCGTGAAGTTTCTCTCCGGGGCGGATGCCGATGACCTTGATCTCGGCGTCGGGGGCGATGGCTTTGGCAAGGTCGATTACCTTGGTGCTGGGAATCTTCGGGACGAAGACTTCGCCGCCCTCCATCTGTTCGATGCAATGGATGACGAAGCGCACGCCCTGATCCAGCGAAAGCCAGAAGCGGGTCATGCGTTCGTCGGTGACGGTGACTTGTCCGCTTGCCCGTTGTTTGAGGAACAACGGGACGATGGAGCCGCGCGAGCCGACGACGTTTCCATACCTGACGCATGAGAAGCGGGTTGCCGAGCCCCCGGCATAGGCGTTGCTTTGAATCGTCAATTTCTCACCGGCGAGTTTCGTAGCCCCATAGAGGTTTGCAGGGCTGACTGCCTTATCGGTGCTGACCATCAAAACCTTCTGCACGCCCGCATCCAGCGCGGCTTCGACGACGTTTGCCGTGCCCATGATATTGGTCTTGATGGCTTCCATCGGGTTGTACTCGCAGGCAGGGACCTGCTTCAGCGCCGCCGCATGGACGACGATATCAACCCCGTGCATGGCGCGAAGCAGCCGCTCGCGGTCGCGCACATCGCCGATGAAGTAACGCAGGCGCGGGTCGTTGAATCCGCCCACCTGCATTTCGTGTTGTTTCAACTCGTCGCGGCTGAAGATGATGACCTTCTTCGGTTGATGCTCCTCAAGCAGAATTTTTGTAAACTTCTTGCCAAACGAGCCTGTTCCGCCCGTGACGAGTACCACTTGATTTTTCCAGTCCATGAATTCTCCTGTTGGGTCGTCATTGCGAGGGTGTTCGTCCCGAAGCAATCCCCATTTTCGTAAAGATTGCTTCGTCGTCGCTTTGCTTCTCCTCGCAATGACAACATTAGTTTCTGGCAATGAACAATCCAGAGTCCTTTGAAATAAAAATCTCGCCTGTTGTCGAAAGGGTGGCGGTAAATTCGCCCTGCAATTTACCCAGTTCATCCTCCGAGATGTCCACCGCGCCAATCGAAGAGCGGATGTAGGCAATGAGCCGCTCGACCTCGGTCACGCGCAGGTTGTCCTCGTAACGCGCCTGGGTGACGTTTGAAAAAAGCCCGCGCAATTGGTCCGCGCCGCTTTCCATTGTAAACGGATTTGTAAACATGCCGCCGCCCGGATTCGTGTTGATCCGCTTCAGCCAGCCGTACATTTCCTTCATGTGATTTTCGCCGACAGTACTTGCAAATAAAACGCCATCGGTTTTGAGGACGCGACGGATTTCGGTCAGCGCAAGTTTGCGGTCAGGGACGTGATAGAGCATGTGGTTGGCGATGACCGCGTCGAAGGTTCCGTCCGCGTAGGGGATGGATTGCGCGTCCATTTTTTCGAACTTGAAGCCCCGTCCCGTAACGACCAGATTCCGCCACGCTGAATCAAGCATCCCGTCGGAAAGGTCCGAGAGGGTGATATTCCAATCCGCTGGGATTCTATCCACACATTGCTTCCACATCTCGCCCGTGCCGCATCCCAATTCCAGAATCTTCGCCTTGGCGGGTAATTTGACCAGTTCATCGAAAATCCAATTGAACCAGCCCTGCGGGTTTGTGCTGAACTTTTGATGAATCACAATCCGCGCATCCAGGTTGGATGAATCCTTGTACTGGTCTTTGGTGAGGTAATTCTGGTCGGTAAATCGTTTTTGCATTTTACTTTTTTACCACAATCAACGGATACTGTCCGTTCTCGGCAAAAAAATTCGGAAAGACGCCTTCGAGCCAGAAGACGAATCTCAGGAATGCCCGCCCGCCAAGGGGACGGATGAAATTGCGCATGATTCTTGTGCTCATGCTGCGCCAAGGTTTTATCTCGATGGTCATCTTCGAGCCGATTTCACGCTTGAGCCATTCGGGGGTCATCTTTTGAACGAATGTGCCAGCGGGGTCTTCCTCGTTGAGCCATTCCTTCTTTTTCTTTTCGGTGCGTCCCGACATCTTTCGCATCAACCCAATGAGCGGTTCCGCCATGCGAATCAACAGCGGATTATGCCAGCCGTTGACGATTGCCGCTGTCCGTCCCGCCGCCAGCACGCGGTGAATCTCGGCATAGGCTTTGGGATGCTCCGGCAGGGCAAGGTGATGAATCGCGTGCATCGAGACCGCACCGTCGAAGGCTTCGGCTTTGAATGGCAGGCTGGCAAGGTCGCCAACGACGAACAAGCCGTGGTCGCCGATTCGAGTCCGCGCCTCGCGCAAGGCCTGGATGGAAATGTCGAGGCAGACGCGCTTTTGGTATCCCTGCGAATAGGTCTTGTATTCCTCATATTGCACGGGACCTGAACCCGCATCCAGCAAAAAATTGCCGGTGGGAATGAGTCCATTCATCACGCGCAGGCGCGTCTTGTGGATGTATTCGCGCGAGACGGGACGCAGGTCTTCATAACGGGCATTCTGGTAATTCCCGTCGTCCTCCTGCTGCCAGCCGATCTCATCATAAAACTCGCGGACTTTTTGTTTGGTGTCGGTCATTTTTGTTCCGTAATGTGCAAAATTTATTCCAGTTCATTGTTGATTCGGTATCACGCTAAAAATCAACACGCCTTTTCTGCGGTAAAACACTTCGTATCTGCCTGTTTCCAAAAAACCTCCGAACTCCTCTTCGAGGTTGTTTGCAAAGATTGCCACATAATCATAATCTGTAAAGTCAGATTCGACATGGTTTACCAACTGTCCCGTTTCCACACCGGCTTGTTCATTGCGGACCGTCTGGGAAAGGTCGGCGACCTGCCCGGCGATTTTGTTGAATTCGCTGGCAGACACCCATTCCAATCCCTGTGGAGTGGTCAGGCTCCGTCGCTTGGTGAGGTAGGGAAACCATTCAGCAACATCCGCCGAATGCCAGTCAAAAGGAGTCAATACGACGAACTCAGCATCCGGGGAAGTGTTCTTTTCGATATATTCCATCGCACTGCGCTCAACTGGTTTGATCGCCTTGAGCATCGGCTTCCCGACCAAATGTTGCGCAGCAAGAATGATGATCGCCAAAAGATAAATAACGCTAAAGGGGATTTTCGAGAGGCTCCCCGTTAAACTTGGCTTTTTCCCAACCTGCGACAGCAGGTAAAACAGGATGTCGTCGAGGCTCCGCAATCCAATTGCGATCAAAATGACGAGTGGTGCCAGCCCGGAGATGGGAGAATTTTTTGGCGCGACAATATATGTCCCCAGCAGCCAGACCGGCAGAAGTAAGTTCCTCCTGTAGAATAAGGCGAAGACAAAACCGATCATTCCAAAGAACGGCAGGAAATAATCCTCCACCGTCAACACATTAACCGAAAACATGCTCCCCGCAAGGAATTTCTCAACGAACTGGCTGGTGTCCATTTCAGCAACGTTCCATGCTTCCACGAAGGGCGTTATCCCAAAGCGGTAAACTGCCGTCCCCCACCACGGCATGGACACAAGCGCTGCTCCAAATCCCAGGGTCAACAGGTCGAAAATCTTCTTTTTGAATCCCTCGTTTCCCTTTGCCAAAACGAAAACAAAGATGGATGCGACAGCGATCAACGCCCATTCAAGGTGGGACATGAAGACAAGTCCCAGCGCAACCGCGGCAAAGGCAGGATAAAGTTTTGCGCCTTTGCGTTGATAAAGCAAAAGGAAATACAGGGATAAAACAGTAAAAAGGAACCCCGGGGAACGGGAAAGCCCTCCCCCTTTTGCCGTCCACTGATAAACCTGAAAGACAATGGAAAAGATGCCTGAGCAAAGCAATAGCTCGACTCGATCTTTGACCAGTTCCGAGGCGAGCAGAACAAAGCAGACGATTGTCAAAAGATTCAGGACAAGCGGGAGTAATTGCACCACCTGGAGGACCGACGCGCCAAAGACCTTCGATGAAAGCAATGCAAGATAAAAGCCAAGCGGTGGATAGACAAAAGGAATCTGATGGGAGTTGTAGTTTACATGGCTGGGGAGGAGATAATGGTTCGACTTGATCGAATAAATCATCTCCATAAAAAGTCCGCCATCCCCGACTGGAAAAACATCTTTTGCTGAAAAATAGGGATAACGGATAATCAAGCCAATGCAAACCGCCAGAATGACCACGCTGGTTTTAAACCAATTGTCAGATATGAGGGAAGATTGTTTCCTGTCAGCCAAACCTTCCATGCTATCTCCAGGTGAACGGCTCGCCCACCAAAAAATCGAATGTATCCTTGAATCGCGCCATGCCTTCGTCGCTCAGAACGCTTTCCAGCGGATGTTCGGCAAGGTCGTCCCAGAAGTTCATCAAACGCCACGGGAAGGGACGCGGATATTCGAAGAAGAAGCGGTAGGCATAATTCCAGGCGAATTCGATTTGCTTTTCGTTGAGTTGATGCGCGGGGATGTCGCCCAGCACTTTTTCGAGCGCGGCATAATATTCATCCCACGTATTCGGGTCGATTGTGATTCCACGCCCGCGATAGTGGGTTTGCCCACACGAGATGACGGGGCGACCGTTCATGGCTGTTTCCAACCCGACGGTGGTGGTGTACGCCAGGCCGACGTCGGCAATCTCGATCAAGTCGTAGGTGTTGATCTTGTCCAGCGCGCCGATGACGTGGATGTGGCTCGGCAATTCGGGCAAAGCATCCCTGACCACTGTTCCCATAGACTTGGCTTGCGGCACAAGTTTTTCGCCAGGATGCACGCGGATGACCAACTGCACGTCGGTCCGCCTGGCAAAGTACTGGACGGTTTTCGTAATCCATTCGGTCATGGAAGTGGCAAAGATGTCGCGTCCGAGGGTCAGGCTGTCACCCAGGACGTTCGCAGCGAGCATCACCACGGGACGGCTGTCCAAGCCAAGCATGTTGCGCGTGGTCTCGGCCCCTTGCGACGAAACATACTGCCAGAGACGTTTTGACTTACCCCACACGCGAGCGCCGCGACGGGCGTTTTCGAGGTCAGCCACCCGCTCGAACATTTCGTCAGTGACAGGCAATCCGCAGCGGGCTTCGACGAGGTAATCCGTCTCCTGCTGCATGATGGACGAATTCTGCGCCAGCCAGATTTGTTCGCGCTGGTCGTTGAACTCATAGGTCACGGCGTCGATTCCCAGATGACGCGCCACGCGGAAGACGATACCCATTTCGAGAATCAATCCATTGGGGATGAGAACCACGTCAGGTTTGTTCGCCTGCATCCATTCGAGAGCGGCTTGAGCGGCAAAGGTGTTGCGCTGAACCCGCAGGTCGTATAACGCGCGGTCAGACGGGTCGTTCATGTCCACTTCTTCGCGCATCAGCGTGTATTGGGCGTCCCAGAGAGAGCCTTCTTTGATGTCGGTTTGAAGGGCGGAAGGAACGTTGAACGTTGAACGTTGAACGTCAAACATCGAGACGTGCTTGATTAAGGGAGATAAAGCGGCAAGGGCATCTTTTGTGTGCAGCACACGCTGGCGTTGGGTAAACTTGTCTTTTTGCTTGTGCCACTCGGAATAGGGCAATGTCAGCAACGTGACATCATGTCCCAGCCCAGCGAGGACCAGCCCAAGATACGCAGATTGCTCCACCCAATAATGCAGGGTCGCAAAGAACAAAACTTTCTTGCCCTTTGGTGCCTTCGCCGCATACGGCTTGACGGCTTCCACCGCCTCAGGCAATGACTTTTGCAGACGCGCCAGATTGTAGTGGTCTTTGCGCGGACGATTCTTTGACCGAAGCATCCAATCGATTTCGGCAGTGAAGGGCAGGTCGCCCAGAAGGTCCCGGAGAGTGTTTGTTTTTGCCATGTGTTTCAGTTTGAAGGTTGGCAGGTCGACAAGTTGGAAAGTTTATTCGTAACATGCAAACTTTCCAACCTTCGAACTTTTTAACCTATTTTCTCAATCTTCCAGTTCAGTCTTGGTCGCACAGGTCCAACCCGCGGCTCTCCCCATTGCGTGCCGGGCGCACCGGAAATATCCACGTTGAAGGCCAGCGCATTTTCATCCATGAAGTAACGGCGAACGCCGAACGAACTGGCATTCACGCCGACGGTGTAGCGTCCTTCGTTGAAGATGTCGGCGGGCAACTCGGCGCGGCTGATGTAATGACCTGCGTTGCGCGAATGAAATTTTTCGTAAAGCGCGGGGCTATCGGTGTCAAATGAGGTGAAGACATATTCACCGCGCATGGTGCTGATGTAAAGTCCGACACGCAGGCCTGTGACGGGGGAACTGAGTTTGTACTCGAACTCGACCATGACTGGTTCGGTGGAGCGGATAGTGTCCACGACCTTGCCGCCTTTTTCCTTGACCTTCAAGCTGATCGGCGTAAAAGGCTGGCTCGACGCAGGGACATCTTCCGCCTCCCAAATCTTTTCACCCGCCTGAGATTGTCCCGATGAAAGGTAAAAATCAACCGCCTGCTGTGATGGGGCGCGCATAATCATTTGACCTTTGTTCAACACAATCGCTTCCTGAGTCAGGCGCAAAATGGCAGACATGTTATGACTGACGAACAACACCGTGCGTCCCTGCTGGGCGACGTCACCCATCTTGCCGAGACACTTCTTCTGGAATTCCGCATCGCCCACTGCGAGAACTTCGTCCACCACCAAAATTTCAGGTTCGAGATGTGCGGCGACAGCAAACGCCAGCCGCAGGTACATCCCCGACGAATAACGTTTGACGGGTGTGTCAATGTATTGGGTCACCTCGGAAAAGTCCACGATTTCATCGAACTTCGAGTCAATCTCCGCGCGCCGCATGCCAAGGATGGCACCGTTCATATAGATGTTCTCGCGTCCTGTCAGCTCGGGATGGAAACCAGTCCCAACTTCGAGCAGGGACCCAACCCGTCCGCGCACGGTGACAGTTCCCGTAGTCGGCTCAGTCACCCGGGAGAGAATCTTCAACAGCGTGGATTTGCCCGCGCCGTTGCGTCCCACAATGCCGAGGACTCTGCCTTCCTCCAAATCGAAGGAGACGTCCTTCAACGCCCAAACGTAGTTCTGATTCATGCGGCGGTCAGACCTGCCGATTGCCGCCTTTGCCAGACCAATGGGCGCGGAGACCGTATCCACGATCACGTCGCGCAACATGTTATAGCGGAACTTGGTCTCCGCCGCGCCGATTTTGTATTGCTTTCCGATGTTTTTTACCGAAATTGCTGTTGTCATTAAATCGTGTCCGCGAAGGTCTTTTCCATGCTTCTAAAATAGAAAAGTCCCGAAATAAAAATCAAAATTGAGATGCCAACGGAGACCCAGAGCGCCGTGTCGGGACCTGACCCGATGCCGAGCAATGACCAGCGAAACCCATTGACAACCCCCGCCATTGGATTCAGGAAATATAAAACCTGCCATTTCGCAGAAATCACAGAAGCGGAATAAGCAACGGGCGTGGCGAACAGCCAGAACTGAGTCAAAAACGGCAGGGCTTGATTCACATCCCGATATTGGACGTTGATCGCTGAAAGCCAGAGAGCCACCCCGAGTGCGGTCACAATTGCAAGCATGAGAAAGAGCGGAAGTGTCCAGAGCAAATTCCAGGCGGGCGTGACCTGGTAGTAAAACATCAAGCCAACGAGGATGACAAAGGCGATGGCAAAATCCACCAGCCCTGCAAAGACCGATGACATCGGCAGGATGAGGCGCGGGAAGTAGATTTTCGTCACCATGTTATTGTGCGCCACCAGCGAGCGGCTGCCCTGGTTGAGTGCGGTCACGAAAAGTCCCCACGGCAAAAGCGCGGTGAAGGAAAACACAGGGTAGGGAATACCCTCGGTGGGGAGTTTTGCCACCTTGCCAAAGAGGAAGGTAAAGATCAACATGGTCATCAAGGGTTGGATAACAGCCCATGCCATGCCGAGCAGGGTTTGTTTGTATTTCACCTTCACATCGCGCCAGACCATGAAGAAAATCAACTCGCGGTAAATCCACAGGTCACGCAGATTGAGCGCCGCAAGTCCCCTGGACGGCTTGATGAAAATAGTGTGGGGTTCGTGGGTGAGGGCTTTTGTAATTTGTGTCATGTTTACTCTGTCAAAAGTCGAAGGTCAAAGGTCGCCCGCTCTTCGACTTTTGACTTTAGACCTTCGACCTACTTTATTTTTGATTTGTTTTCCTTGAACCACTCGATCGTCCGCTTCATGCCTTCTTCAAATGGGACCTGGGCGCTCCAGCCGAAGAGTTCCTTTGCGCGGCTGACATCGAGTCCGCGGCGGGGCTGACCGTTGGGCTTGTCGGTCTGCCAGACGAGTTTACCCGTGAAGCCAGTCATCCTGGCAATCATCTCGCTCAAATCCTTGATGGAAATTTCATAACCGGAACCGAGGTTGACAGGCTGCTCTCCGCTGTATTTTTCGGCGGCGGTGACAATGCCGTCGGCGGCGTCTTCGACGTACAAAAACTCGCGGGTCGGAGAACCGTCACCCCAGATGGGAAGTTCCTTGTCGCCTCGTTCGGTGGCTTCGATTGCCTTGCGGATCAGAGCGGGAATCACATGCGACGATTTGGGGTTGAAGTTGTCACGCGGACCGTACAGATTGACAGGCAAAAGGAATATCGCATTGAAGCCATATTGCTGACGATATGCCTGTGCCTGCACCAGCATCATTTTCTTGGCGAGACCGTAGGGCGCGTTCGTCTCTTCGGGATAGCCCATCCACAGGTCTTCTTCCTTGAAAGGGACAGGCGTAAATTTGGGATAGGCGCAGACCGTGCCGATGGCGACAAATTTGCCGATGCCGCTCTTGTACGCCTGGTGCATGAGTTCCACGCCCATGATCAGGTTGTCGTAGAAGAATTCGGCGGGATGTGCCATGTTTGCGCCGATTCCGCCCACGTTGGCAGCGAGGTGGATGATGACCACGTTCTTTGGGTCGATGCCAGCCAGCGTATCCGCGTACATGCGTTTGATGTCGGTGGGATCGATGAGGTTGTACTCTTCGATGCGCGGGATGAAAATATCGGTCGCGCCGCGTTCCTTAAGCTTTGCCGTGACAAATGAGCCAAGAAAACCAGCGCCACCTGTCACGATTACTTTTTTGCCCATCCAAAAATTTTCTGCCATATTGTCTCCTTGTTACCTGTGTACTTTATCACTGCACAATAAACTGCGCGTTCCTGTAATGGTCATCCGTCGGGTTGCGGATCAAGCCCGATTTCAGCGCAAACAGAATCTCGCGCACACCGTCATCCACCGTCAGCGTGGTTTCGAATCCAAGCACTCGCCTGATCTTTTCGAACGAGACCGTGATGTCGCGCATGTCGCCACCGAAGGTCAGGTCTTTATATTCCACCACCGTTTCGGGCATGCGTTTCAGGATGAAATTCACGATGTCGTTCTTGGAATAATTACCGTTCTCCATTCCCAAATTGAAGACCTGCCCGCGGATTTTCTCCCGCTCCGCCTCCAGCCCCATGATGATGCCGCGCACCGCGTCGCGGATATGGACAAAGGAACGCGAGTATCCGCGCTGGTAGATGATAAGCTCGCGTTTGGTGAACGCTTCGAGAACGAATTGATTCACGATCAGGTCGAAACGGGTGCGGGGCGAAATACCGTAGAGTGTCGCAAAGCGGAAAAGCAGTGGCGCGCAGGAGGGGTCTTTCTGCGAAAGGAGATATTCCTCCGCCGCGATCTTGGTCTCGGCATACAAGGATTGCGGGTTGAGGGGTGTTTCCTCCGTGACGGGTTTGCCGTCGGGACTCAAACCGTAGTTGCTGTAACTGGATGCGAACACAAACCTTTCCGCGCCCAAGTCTGATGCCTGACCATGGACAGTTTTCGTGGCTTCGACATTGTACTTCCACGCCACCTGCCTGCCCACCGCCTGACATGCCGGGAAACCGACAATACCCGCCAGGTGGACAACAACATCAGGCTTTTGCCAGTCCTTCCTGATCGAGTTGCGGACGGCTCGCGGTTCGGTCACATCCGCCTTGGCGAAGTGAAAGTTGGGGTGACTCAGGAACGGCAGAATGCTCTCGCCGCCGAACAGGAGGCTGTCGAGGACGCTGACCCTGTAGTTCCGGCGCAGCAACTCCGCGGTCAGGATGGAGCCGATATAGCCCGCTCCGCCGGTGATTAAAACATGGCGTTCCGTCATTCCAAGCCCTCCAGTCTGATTTTGTAACCATCCAAAACAAGCGCGGGGACGGATTTATCCGTTACCACTGTCACGCCCTGTTCCATGCAGGTCAGTTTGCAAATGTCCGCCACGTCGCCGGAACCGGCGATGCGCACGCGGTCGAAGCCAGCCTGTTTCACTTTCACAAGATAATCCTTTACCCGCTGGCGCGTGCGGCGGTACACGGAAAAGGATTGCTCTACATAATTAATGGCGAGCCGGGCACGCAAGGCGAGACCTTCGGGTGTGATGATGTATCTCAGCTTCTTGCGCTCGGCGCGGGAAACCTTGACCGCACCCTTGGCAATGAGCCGCTTTAAATGCCAGTTGACCGTTCCAACCGCCACGCCCAACTGCGTGGCAAGCGTGGACTGGTTGACGTTGGGATCGCTCTCGATCTGTTCGAGCAGGGTTAGCTCGCGGAGTTCTTCGTTTGTGGGTTCAACACTCATGCTTTATATTTCCAAAATTCAGTCGCTGAATTATAACCTCGAATCAAGCAGGGTCAAGAGAGGTTCGCGTTGCTTCGGTGAGAAGATAATTCGCGCTGGGCATGGTCGAACATGGGTCAAAATAAAACCGCTCCAGCCGATAAGGTTGGAGCGGTTTCGATACATTTGCCTTGGGCTATTTTTTGCCTTTGACCATCTGCCTTGCGGACTGCAACAACTCGTGCGCGGAACGCAGTGTGCCTTCGCCGACTTCGCCGAGCATTTGCGAGAGTTCGAGCAGACGCTGTTCGCCTTCGAGTCTCTCGACACGGGTGAGGGTACGCCCGTCCTTGACGAGTTTCTGCACCTGATAATGCTGGTCGCCAAAGACTGCCAGTTGTGGAAGGTGGGTCACGCAAAAGACCTGATGCGAGCGGGAGAGGTTCCAGAGTTTTTGTCCGACCACCATGCCCACACGTCCGCCAATACCTTGGTCGATTTCGTCGAAGATGAGCGAGGGGACTTCATCGGCGCGGGCGAGGACGTTCTTCAAACCGAGCATGAGGCGCGAGGTCTCGCCGCCGGAGGCAATCTTCGCCAGCGGTTTGAGTCCTTCGCCGGGATTGGGCGCGATCAAAAACTCGACGCGGTCGAATCCGTTTTGGTCGAAAGCAATGCGCGAGCCGTCAGCGAGGGGTGCGCCGTTGGGGTCGGGCTTGGTCTGGAAGTCCACGCCGAAGCGGGCGGACTGCATCTTCAGGTCGTTGAGTTCAGCTTCGATGCCGTTGCCCATCTCCACCGCAGCGGACTTGCGCTTTTTAGAAAGTGTGCCGCCCTGTTTGGCAAGTTGCTCCAGCAGTTTGGCCTCCTGCATTTCCAACTCGTTGATGCGCTCCGCCGCGCCCGTGATGGTCTCGAGTTGCTTGCGGGCGTCGGTACCGTAGGCGATGACAGCGGGGATGCTGCCGCCGTATTTGCGGACCAGCGAGTGAATGAGGTCAAGGCGTTCTTCGACATCTTCCAGCCGCTTGGGATTGAATTCGATCTCTTCGAGATAATCGCGCAGGCTGTGAATCACATCCGAGATGGTATCGAGAAGGAGGTCAGCTTGGTTTGCCAGTTCGGACTGCGCCGCGTCGATCTTGGCGAGCGCGCCCAACGCCTGCGCGGCTTGACCGATCAAATCGGTGGCGGCGGGAGTTTCGGGCGAGCCTTCATCTAAAACTGCCAGCGCTTCCTGCGCGTTTTGCGCGAGGGATTCGGCGTTGGCGAGACGGTCGCGTTCCTTGCGGAGTTCTTCGTCTTCGCCTGCTTTCAGCCGCGCAGATTCGATTTCCTCAGCCTGGTAGGTGAGCATTTCGATGCGGCGGTCTGAATCGGATTGGGCTTTGCGGAGGTCGGTCAACTCGCGGCGCAGGTTGAGTAGGGTGTGATAGGTCTGGCGGTAATCGCTCAGGGGTTGACCAACTTCGGCGAAGCGATCAAGCAGCCCAAGGTGCGCGCGCGGATCCAGCAGCGAGAGATGTTCCGCCTGCCCGTGGATGTCCACCAGCAGCGCGCCCAGTTCCTTCAACAATCCCACATTGACTGTGCGCCCGTTGATTCTCGCCACGCTGCGTCCTTCCTTGCGGACTTCGCGCATGAGGGTGACGTAGTTTGGGTCGTCCATCAACTCCTCGCGGTTGAGGACGAAGTGCACGGCTTCCCTTTCCGAACCTGTCAAATGGAAGACCGCCTCGACGAATGCGGTGTCGGCGTCGGTGCGGACGAAGGTGGTATCCGCCTTGCCGCCGATGAGCATGACCACCGCGTCGAGGATGATGGATTTGCCCGCGCCTGTTTCACCCGTCAGGATGATGAGTCCTGAATCGAAGCGCAGGTCGAGTTTGTCAATGATGGCAAAGTTTTGGATGTGAAGTTCGGTAAGCATGGTTATCGAAATAGTTGGATTCCGGAAAGTCGGGTGTAGACGAGCGGTACAGCAATCACAAGGTAGATACCTTGAAAGATGATTCCAAAAATATTCATGGTCAACAATTGAAACAAAGCGATGGGCAATGCTCCGATCACGACACCGACGGCAACGGTAATGAACAGGTTTTTCGAACGATGGCGGCGGGTCACAAAGCGGACACTTTCCGCAATCATCGTACCGGCAACGGGTGCTCCCGCCGCAATCAAAAACCAGCCAAAGAAACCAATGCCGCCAATCAACGTGACGAGGAATGCCGCCACGCCCGACAAAATCGCGGCAACGATAAATCCCAGCGGGTAGTCGTACCATTCGGAGGTGTCAAAAGTTTTTTGCTGCGAACGAACGCAGTCTTTGCACAAATAGCCTGTTGGCGTGCGTTGGGCGCAGGAGGCACAGATGTAACGTTCACAGCGTTTACAGCGCAGGCTGGTCTCGCGGGTGGGATGGACGTAACAATAGTTGACGGGCGAGGTGGAAATGGTTTCTGTGTCTGTCATCGAGGAAATCCCAAAGAGTTTTCGTTCATATGCGCGGTGAGATTGCGATAGAAATAACCGGGGTCGCCAAAGCGGATAAATTGGGCGGTGACGTCGGCGACGGTCACGGTCACGTGGTCGTCCTCCATCAACAGGATCGGCGGCTGACCGTCCACGCTGAGGATGGAATTTTCACTGTTGACCACGATGCTGACCGAGGAGCCTTCCGATAAAACCACGGCGCGATCCACCGAGAGGTGCGGGGCAATCGGCACGAGGAGGATGTTGCGCAGTTCAGGCGGGAGGATGGGTCCGCCCGCGGCGAGGGCGTAGGCGGTGGAGCCTGTGGCAGTGGACGCGATCAACCCGTCGGCGACATAACTGGTCAGGCGGCGTCCATCCACTGAAACAGTCAACCGGACAGGGTGCAGGTTTTGTCCGCGTGCGACAACAACTTCATTCAATGCGTTTGAGTCGCCGAGGCTTTCACCCGCACGGATATGTTCAGCGCGCAACATCATGCGGTTCTCGATCCAGGCTTCGCCGTTGAGTAATTTTTCAAAGTATTCACGCCATTCCTGACGTTCAATTTGCATCAGGAATCCCAACCTGCCAAGATTCACACCCAGGATTGGCACACCGCTGGGTGCACATAAATGTCCTGCGCGTAACACGCTGCCGTCGCCGCCCACGGTAATCAGCATGTCAAACTCGCCTTTTTTTACACGCTTGCGAAGCTCCCCGTCATTTAAAGAACCAAAAGGCGCATCCACGCCTTTTTCCTTGAGGAAGGCAGACATGGCTTCCGCTTCCGCAAAGGCTTCGGGCATTTTGGGATAAGCCGTGATCACTGGGTGTTTGGGCTGGAAGGACTTGGACATGTGGGCAATTATAAGATGAAAGGATAAATTATGAAGGATGAAGGATGGAATTCTGTCAAAAACCAAAGGTCGATTGACTTTCGACTTTTGACCTGCGACCCGTTTTCACGCCAGCCTTTCATCACAAGCATTCCGATATCCACATTTGGCACAGCGACCGGGTTGTTCGTGCGAGCGGGGAACATCCTTTTTGTGCTCGTCGCGTTTCATCTCGACAAGCAGGTCAATGAGGGATTGCTCCAACTCACGGGTGTAGTCCACGGCAAAGTCACGGTTCTCGTAGTGGATGATCCCATACGGCGGGCGGGTGTGATAAGTCTTCTCCACCAGCAGGCAATACGCCGCGAGTTGATAAATGTGTGAGTCATACGGTGCTTCGGGTGCGCGCCCGGATTTGACCTCCACCGGGATGATCTTCCCGTTTTGTTCGACGAGGTAATCGGGCTTGCCGGTCAACCCCATCGCTGTGTAAAAAAGCGGTTTCTCCACCTTGCCCCATCCCCGTGTGTCGGTGTAGATGATGCGTCCGCCGGGCAGACCTGCCTCCTTCCGCTGACGGTTGGACTGGCGGAAAAAGAACAGGGCGAAGATAAGCAGGGCAAGGGCGAGGTAGAGCATGATATTCAGTAATCAGTGGACAGTGATCAGTAGGCAGTTAGATGACTTCGGCGGCACGAATGAGTTTTTTTACGCGGGACAGTCCGCCGCCCGAAAGGTCTTCGGTGCGTTTTTCGAGGACTTTGATGAATTCGTTTTTATTGCCGGCGTTTACCGCAGGGAAAGTCCTCTCGGCATGTTGTGGAACTTCCTTCGGACGGCAGAAGGCAAGGTGATGGAGCAAATCAGGAAAGATGGTCGCGTTGTATTTCGGGTTTGCAGATGCGGTATGGGCAAACACCGAGATGGCATTGTCCACGGTGATAACCGAACCTGTCTCCTTGGCTTTTTTGATTGTGTTCAAGTTCCTGAAAATCGTGTCGGGGTCGATCTTTGCTGCCGCCGCAAGTGCAATCATCGCGCCCCAGGCTAGGCGGTTGTTTTTGCTTTTCAGCAACTTGATGAAATCCTCGGTGTATCCCGCAATCAAGTCAGGCTCGATATAGCCGACTTCATACAGGACTTTGATGCAATCGGCTTGGATGTTCTTGTCTTTGTTCCACAGGTTTTCGACAACTTCACGGATGCCTGCTTTATCCTTTTTTGTGGCAAGGTCACGCGCCAGTTCCTGGTTTGGAACTTCGTCGCGGCGATTTTGAAGGGAGGCAAGACGATTCAAAATGGACATCGGTTATTCCTTTCAAATGGCTTCCGCCATGCGGATGATTTTTTTCAGTCTTGTGAAATCCGAGCCGGAAAGGGACTCCAGCCGTTTTTTCAGGATCTTGATGAACTCTGAATTGTTGGTTTCATTTACGGCGGGCAGAATTTTTTCGGCGCGTTCGGTCAGGTGTTTGCGCGGACACGAAGATAAATGCTGGAGCAGGTAGGGGAAAATGGATGCGCTGTATTCTTCGCTTGAGGCAGAGGTATGTGTCAGCACGGAGATGGATTTGTCGACGGCAACGTCGGAATCAGTCTCTGCAATGCGCTTGATCTCAGCCAGGTTTTTGAAGATGAACTCGGGGTTGACTTTGGCAATTTCAGAGAGGGCGGTGATCGCTCCCTCCACCATGTGGTGATGTTTGCTTTTCAGGAACTTAATGAAATCCCCGGCGTAAGGCGTGATGAGATTGGGATCAACCCTGCCGATCTCGTACATGACGTTCATACAGTCGCCATGGATGTTCTTATTGTCGTTCCACATGTTTTCGGCGATTTCGCGAATGCCTGCCTTGTCGTTGCGCGCGGCAAGGTCACGCGCCAGGTCGAGATTGGGCGTTCGGTCACGACGGGTTTGCAGATAACCAAGACGGTTTAGAAGATCGGACATGGTTTATAACTGGGCGGCACAGTAAGCCGTCAGCATGAGGACAGCCGCCAGAAGCAGGATCAAGCCAACGGTCCGCAGCAGGGTGGCAGACAGGGTCTTGAGTCCATGCCGTCGGTGGAGTTCGGTCCCGGCGGCGAGTTCCGCCTTGTTCTCCGATTCGACCCCGTCCCTGCGATATTTCCAGGCGCGGCGGCAGTAGAGATAACTTCCGATGTCGGATGCGCGGGTGATGGGCATGGGCAGAGTATAGCACAAATTTTCTATATCAAGTTATGATAAACTTGCTCCGCTAGACAATTTTTTCTGCGGAGAAAGCCCATGTCCAATCATCAGTATTATTCGATTGAAATCGCAGGGATAAAACGCGACCTGCGTTTGTTCGAAATCAAGCCGGGACTGAAAATTGCCATCCTGAATATTTTAGGCGATACCGAACTGGTGCAAGCCAGCGCGCGCGAACTCGCCAAAAAACTTAAAGGGATCGAGCATGACATCCTCGTTACGGCGGAAGCCAAGTCCATTCCGCTGGCGCACGCGCTTTCGGTTGAGTTGAATAAGCCCTATGTCATCCTGCGGAAGACGTACAAGCCTTACATGGGCGATGCGGTGCGAGCGGAGACGCTTTCGATCACAACGGGACAGCCACAGGTGTTGATTTTGGACGAGAAGGACCGCGACCTCATCCAACACAAAAAGGCGATCATCCTGGACGATGTCATCAGCACCGGTTCCACCCTGGAGGGAATGCGGATGATTTTGGAAAAAGCCGACTCGCAGGTGGTGGCTGAGGCTTCGATCCTCACCGAAGGCGATCAAAACCAATGGAGTGGCATTGTCTCGCTGGGACATTTGCCGCTATTTACCGATTGAACAAGAAAACAGGTAGATAAAACAAGACCCTGAAACAAACTCAGGGTCTTGTGCTTTTATTTTCCGTTCCACTCTTCAGTCAGTTTGTTTTTCTGCGCGCGCTTCATCCTCTTGATGACGAGTTCGCGCTTCATGGCGGATATTCGATCCGGTTGCTCTTCCAGATACACCAGCTTGACCGGTCGGCGTGTGCTGGTGTATTTTGCGCCGACGCCCTTGTTGTGCTGGGCGACCCGTCTTTCGGGATCCAGCGTCCAGCCGGTATAAAAAGTCCCATCGGAGCATTCGACGATGTAGCAATAACAGGTCATTTCCTGACGGGCTTCTTCGCGAAGAAACCTCCCAACAGCCTTTCAGACATGGATGGGAGGTCGAACATTTCACTTCGCTCGGAGCTGTTCCACTCCGCGGCGAGGCGCTCTCCCAGCCAGCGCTTTCGTCCCTGCAACGCGGATTCCAACCGTAGCGCAACACCGTCGTCGTTTTCGTTTTCGATGTCGTCGCGCAAACCACGCAGGGCGGCGATGGTCACATCCAGCGCGTGGACAACGCTTGCACGATTCTCCAGGGCAGCCATCCGCAGCGAGTCGATTTCATCATGATGAGCCAGTCCCGAAGTCGCCACCGCGTAGGCGCGCCCTGCCACTTTGCGGGCATCCAGCCAGCCGGGTTGATCCAGCGTGGCGTTCAGCAGGGAAGCCGATACCAGTTGCGGAAGCAAATGCACGGTGGACATCAAACCGTCCGATTCAGCGATGTCGGCAAGCACGGGTTCCGCTCCCAGCAGGCGGACAAAATTCATCGTCAATGAAACCGCATCCTCGGTGACGCCGGAAGGAGCCGTGATCAGGAAAAGCCCCTTCGTAAACAGGTCAGCCCGCGCCGCGGTCAGCCCGACCCCAAAGTCGTGCAAGGCTTCGGGATTCAAAGCCGGGGCAAGTCCCACATAATAACGTCCATCGGGCAGGATTTCCTTCGCCCATTTTTGCACGCCTGCCTTGACCGGCGAAGTATCCAACACCACCGCGCCTTCCTGCAAATCGGGTGCGATGAATTCCAAAGTCTCCTTCACCTGGCTGACGGGGATGGCAAGCACCACCAGTTTCGCGTCCCGTACCGCCGAGGGCAGGTTGTGTTCCATTTTATCCGCCACACCTTGTTGAAGGGCGTCGTGTTCCACTTCGCGTTTTTTGTCGTGACCCACCCGCAGGACGGATTCCTTGTGAGCGGCGAGCGCCAGCCCCATCGAGGCGCCGATTTGTCCGAGACCGATGATTGTTATCTGTACAGGCATGTTACCCTCGCAAGAGTTTGATAACGAGATTATACTGCGATAGCTCCCCTTTAAACGCCGAGAACCGCGGACGCCGACCGCGGTTCCCTTTGAAAGGAGGAGAAGAGAAATCACCTTACGACCCCAAATTTATCATGTTCACCCAAATACTACTTGACGCTAAACCTACGACTGCCCTACGATTGTCCGACAATTAACAAGAATGTAAACGTTTTTTTGGATGGAGGACGACAAAATGGCTTTTCATTCCCTCAAAGTTTATCTTGGCGAACTGAATCGCACCCCGCTTGGAGATTTGCGCTTCGCGGTCTCCGCCCTGGGGCTGGTTGCTGTTGAGTGGGCAAAGTCCCAGCGACAGTTCGATGCCTACCTCCTGCGGCGATTAAAGGCGGACATGACATTGAACTCAAAGATCACCCGCCCCTACGCAAAAGAACTCGGCGACTACCTGAAAGGCAAACGCCGCGAATTTACCTTCCCCATCGACTGGTCAACGCTCAAGCCGTTTCAGCGGCAGGCATTGCAAGCCGTGTATGCCATCCCCTACGGCGAGACCCGTACCTACGCCGAAATTGCCGCGCAGATCGGGCGTCCCCACGCCTACCGCGCCGTCGGACGGGCGAACGCCACCAACCCCATGCCGCTGGTCATCCCCTGTCACCGCGTCATCGGCGCGGACGGCAAACTCCACGGCTACGGCGGCGGGGATGGATTGCCTACCAAGGAATGGTTGCTGCTGATGGAGGGGGCGGTGATGACGTGAAAATAAGGGTTACTTTTTTCGATGCCAGATAACGCCAGCGGCATCTACAAATTGATCGTTGACACTATTGTATGTGAATTTATATTCGAAGTTTCCACTATTACCGCTGGAATCGCACACGAACTCAAAGGTGCCTGTGGCGGTGTTTGAAAAGGTATCAGCTTTAAAATCAGCCTTGCCAGAGCCTCCGTCGCAAAAACCTGCCAGGTTGTCTACTAAAAGGAAGGTATACTGACCTGCTGAAACACGCTTGATTGTCATTGCCATAAGGCTTCCATCACTCCAATCAGCAGCTTCCCATTCGCCCACCACCCGGTAAAATGGTTCCTGGCTTGCAGGGTCATCTTCAATTGCGCCTATGCGGACATAGTCAACATAGCCAGTTAGTGTTCTAGGGCTTTTATCAATACAGTCATTTCCGCTGCAGCCACTAAATACGGAAAAATGTTCAACGATTAAATTTTTCTTTGAAGTCGAGATGGTATATTCTTTGATTGTTAAGCCATCGATTATATAAACAATTCTAAGAGGTGACCCTGGAATTATTTCTATGCGCAGGGTGTGCCATGTACCTTCGTCTATTTCCACATACGGCGTACTCTCCACCACCTGCCCATATTTTTGATAACAATAAATATGTTGCCTTTGGTTCATTGCCCAAATTTGACAATATCCGCTAATGACATCTATGCCATAGTTTATACCAATTCCGCCATTCTGATTTGGGTCTAACTTTACCGATGCCTCCAGAAAAACAGGAGGAGTGTTTACCCTTGCAATTTGCCTGCCTTTTAAACTAACACCTTTGTTGTATCCACTAGATTCAACTTTCAACAAACCATTAGACTGGACAACTTTAGTTTTAGAATCGTCTGACGATAATTCCCACAAGATGTCATCAAATTTGCCATTAAAGGCGCTGTTCTCAAAATCGTCATATATCATCATGTCGGCAGAACTGCTCATGACAGGGGTGGGTGTTGAAGGTTGAGGTGTGCTGGTTTTTTCGGGAATACTGGCTGAAGTAAAAAACGGGACTGTAGTTTGTGTTGGAACATGC
Source organism: Chloroflexota bacterium (assembly GCA_016234555.1). Taxonomy (GTDB): domain Bacteria; phylum Chloroflexota; class Anaerolineae; order Anaerolineales; family Villigracilaceae; genus Villigracilis. The sequence continues at coordinate 275,857 of JACRBJ010000032.1, forward strand.
GTTGGAAGTGACAGTATTTGTTGACCATATTTTTCCAAAACTATAATACCAACAATGCTTATCACAACTACAACAATAGCTGTCATTCCAATCCGCGCAGATTTATTTGTCGCGACCCGCAGCTTGACCTTCACCGGCTTTGTCATTTCCGCCAGCTTCTTTTTCGCCGTCCTTTGCACCCACTGCCTGTCCGGATATTTCGGGTCGATTCTTCTGACTTCCTCCCACTTGTCCAAAGCATCCTGATATTGTCCCCCCTGCATCAGTCTCACAGATTCAGCATACATTGCCGCCAATTCATTTTGCCGCTGGATTTTCTGCTCTTCACGCGCCAGCTCTGCTTTGGCTTGTTCCGTGATCCCGTCCTTGTCTTCAAATTGGCTGTCCAACCCCTGAATTTCCTCGATCTTATCCAGCGCCTTGCGCCAGTTCTTTGAACGGATGAGTCCATGTGCCTGCTCGTACAACAAGTTGACCTGATCCCTGCGGCGGTTCTGCGACTCCACCTTCGTGATCTCGTCCTCGGCTTTTCTTAGCAGGCGTTCTGTTTCGAGGAAACCGGTCTGCGACTTGTGCACCTTTTCCAGCAGGGTACGCGCTTCCATCCATTGACCGGCATCCATCCTGCGGACGGCGAGACTGTATTGCTCGTTCAGGTCGGCAATGCGTTTGAGTTCCGCAACCTCTTTTTGCGCCGAAGACAATAAATTATCGGGGTCGGGACAAGTTGGATCGATGGCGGCAATCTGCTCGAAGACCTTGAGTACAGCCTGCCATTTCTGCGCCATGTGCAAAGCCTTCGCCTCGACGTACAGTTCGTCAAGCCGCTTTTTCCTTTTCGCATTCTTCAGCAACTGTTCGGCATCCTTGTATTCGGACGCCTGCGCCAGCAACTCTTCCAGTGACTGGATTGCCGCCCTCCAGTTTTCAGCTTTGTATTCCCGTTCCGCTTGAGCATACAAACGAGTCAAATTTCTTTGCTTCTCAGCCTCCGCCAGTTTTTCCGACGCATTTTTGTGACCGGGCTGTTCGCTCAGAATGGTTCGAAAACGCTGGCAAGCCCTGTCCCAATCCTCTGTGTAGAAGGCGGCGAGTCCCTCCGTGTAAAGCTGTTCCACCCGTTGCGCGGTCTCCCGGTCGGGGTCTTCGTAGGACGCAGGCTCAACGGTGGCACCTACCGCCCTGGCGCGGAGTTTCAAGGAACGCAGCAACTGGACAAAGCCATTATCCTCGAACAAGTCCACCCACTGCCAGCGGCTCAACCGCTCCGGTACAAGGCAATCCTCCAACCGCGCGGGTATCAGGAAGATCGTACCCTCGGGTTTTTCCTCCGCAATGTCCAGCGCGAACTTGATCTCCTTTTGGACATATCCCTCCTTCGAGACCGACTTCTTCGACAGGAAAACGATGACGACATCCGCTTCCTGAACCGCCCGTGGAATCTCCACCCGCCAGTCCTGACCGGGCAGGAGTTTTTCCTTGTCCAGCCAGGCATCCACGCCCTCGAAAACCAAACGTTTATACATCTCACGTACCGCTGGCTTGTCGCCGGATGCGTGACAGAGGAATGCCTTCAAAGGTTGTGTTGTCGTTTTACTCATAATTGCCCGCCGAAAATGATTTAACAAATTATACGCCGAATCAAGGGGATATGATAAACTTTTGCCCTCTTACCAGCCAAACCAATTTCACCCAACAACTGATACCCTTGGACAATCTTCCCCTTCTTTTTTGGACTTTCATCAAAGTCAACCTGCTCAGTACATCGGGACCCGCCTCGGTGGGCTTGCTCTATCACGAAACGGTGGGACGGTTCGTGACCGAAAGCCAGTTCGTTCAAGCCGTTGGGCTTTCCTCCGTCCTGCCCGGCAGCGACGCCCTCCAGCTCGCCATGTACATCGGCTATGCCGCCGGTGGAATCCCCGGCGGACTGGTGGCGCTGCTTGGTTCGATTTTGCCGCCAACCGTCATCATCCTCGGCGTGACCATGATCCTGCACCGCCTGCGCCGCGAATCCTGGGTGGGTAACTTCGTCGAGGGGCTTGCCCCCGCCATCTCGGTGCTGATGATTTTCACCGCCTGGAAAATATTCGAAAAGGGCGGCGCAACCGGCTGGGCGGGCTGGACGATTGGCATCCTCAGCCTGGTTGTCATGTGGCTGAAAGTTCCCGAACGGCTCGTTGTGGTGGCGGCAGGCATCATCGGAATTATTTTCCTTTCCCCATGAAGCAGTCGAAATTTTCCGTCTGGTTTAGTCTCCTGTGGATGTTCCTCAAGGTGAACCTGCTCTCGCCTTCGGGTCCCGCCTCGGTGGGGTTGTTGTACAAGGAGGCGGTCGGCAAGGTCATGAGCGAGGAACGCTTTGTGGAGGCGGTCGGCTTTTCCAACGTTTTGCCGGGTAGCGAGGCCCTGAAACTGGCAATGTTCGTCGGCTACGCTGCGGGCGGGGTGCCGGGCGTGTTTACGGCGCTGCTTGGCGCGATGCTCCCGCCCACTGTGATGATGTTTGCGGTTGCCGCAATCCTGCAGCAATTCCAGCAGGAGAACTGGCTGCAGGGATTTGTAAGAGGCATGAGTCCTGCAATTGCCGCGTTGATCATCATGGTGGCGTGGGAACTCTTCCACGTGGGACAGACGAAAAAGATCGACAAACGTACGTTGTTCATCGCGGCGCTTAGCGCAATTGCGTTGTGGTTCGAAGTCCCATCCCCGCTGGTGCTGCTTGGCGCCGGCGTTTTGGGTGTATTCCTGTTTCGATAAATGGATTTTTTATGAAACCAGACTTATTGATTGCAACCAATGGATTTAGCGGCACATGGCATTCGATCGAGTACGGCGCATGGCTGGCGTCCGTTCTTGATAAAAGGGTCATGCTGCTTGGCGTGACCGAGCATCCAAACCCGGCGGCGATAGACGATCACCACCCTTTGGAGGATGTCTTCGCCCGCGCCGTCGAATTGTTCCAGCAAAAGGGTGTGAACTACAGCCTGGAGGTTCAAAACGGCGATGCGGAACAGGTCATCCCGCGCAGGGCGAAGCTGGGCGATTACATCGTCGTCCTGAGCCCGCTCGGACGTCCGCAAATCCGCCGCATGTTGGCTGGGCGCTCCATTCGTCACCTGATGGAGGAGATCGAACAGCCCATCCTGTACGTGCCGCAGTCGAGACTTCCGCTGAAGAAAATCCTGGTCTGCCTAGGCGGGCTTGGCTACGAAGTGACCGCGGAGCACATCGCCATGCAACTGGCAATGAAGAGCCGCGCCGAAATCACCCTGCTGCACATCGTTCCCCCAATCGATCTGGATTACCCGACCGCAAAGACGGTCGGCGCAAACTGGCAGCACCTGACCGATACCGACACCCCCATCGGGCGCAGCCTGCGACAGGCGTTGGAGATTGCCAGGGACGACGGCTTGACGGCAAATGTCACGGCGCGGCAGGGCAACGTTGTGGAGGAAATACTGGCTGAAGAGAGGGATGGAAATTACGACCTGATCTGTATGGGGTCGCCGTACAGCTCGAACGCCTTGCGACAGCTTTATACGACCAACGTGACGGCGGAGATCGCGGAAGGCGTGAGCTGTCCGGTGCTGACGGCGAGATTCAAGCGGGAGTAACAAAACGTCCCGAAGTTTCCACAAAACCTTCGGGACGTTGCGTAATTCGGAAATCGATTATATGCCGGGGGTGTACTTCTTTTCCCAGATGGCAATGGCGGAACGGATGGCGGCTTTGATCTCCGCGTCGGGGACGTCATCCACCGAATGGAATTTCTGCGAGCCGACGTAAACTTCCACGCCGCCCTGAATGGATTCCTGTAAACGAATGCCGCGCAGGGCGAGAGGCGAGTTTAGCAAACGTTCCTGTAGCACGCTGTCGATCTGCTGGACGATGCTCAGGGACGAGATGATTTTGTCGGCTTCGGACTTTCTGGCTGGAACGGGTTGGGGTGCGGGTGCTGGGCGTAAAACCGCCTCCGTCACAGAAACAGGCTGGGGGATATCCTGAACATCCATCTCCATGGAATCGTCAAAAAACTGGGACGACCCATAAACCGCCTCGCGGATGGGATCGGGAACTCCCGTGCCTTGCACCTTGCCCTGAACCACAGGCTGGGATATCGACGTTGAAGGTTGGGCGGGGTCCAGCCACAGCCGAAAGACGGAGATCAATTCGACGAGGCGTTTCCTCATGTCATGCGATAAATCGCCGGTCACCGGCGTTCCGTCCAGATCGAGCAGGTAATGCCCGTTGACCTTTTTTAGACGTAGCAGTCCGGGGTCACCCTGCAAGGGGTTATCTTCGGAAAATTTCTTTTCAGCCTGCGCGGCTCTTTTTTCGGCTTCCTCGATTTTTATTTCAGCATTGAATTCGGCGGCACGGACCTTTTTCTCCATGTTCCGGTTCGAATCCAAAAAGCCGATAAACCAGCCTATAGCGACGCCAATAAGAATGTATAGGATAGTCATAACTCACCTCAAGTGTTGACAGAGTGGGCAGATGTGCGTGCCGCGTTGTCCAACTGTGAATTTTTGAATCACAGTTCCGCAGACCGGGCAGGGTTTGCCCTCGCGGTCATACACGCGAAAATGATTCTGATACTCACCGCCGCGATAGACCCAGTCGATGCTGGCGCCGTTGCGGCGGATGCCTTCCTTCAGGACGGCGCGAATCGCCTTGTGCAATGCCTGAGCCTGTTCCCATGTGACGTTGTTGGATGCGGCGCGGGGATGCAGTTTGGCGCGATGCAGGCACTCGTCGGTGTAGATGTTGCCCAGCCCGGCGAGGAAGGTCTGGTCGAGGAGCAGGGGCTTGAGCGAACGCTTGCGGCTGTGCAGGGCTTCGAAAAGCCATCGGGGAGTGAAGCCTTTTTCGAGCGGTTCAGGTCCCAGCTTGTCGAGGACTTTTTCAGGTCGATCCGTCAGCCAGACGCGTCCAAACTTGCGGGTATCGTTGAAGGCAAGATAATTTCCATCGGAAAGATGCAGCAAAAGGCGGTCGTGTTTTTCGGGCTTGATTTTACCCGGTCTCACGATCAAATCCCCACTCATGCGCAAATGCACAAGGAAATTGTAAGATTCCAGGCGGACGATGAGATACTTTGCCCGCCTCGACACGTCCACTATTCCCTGCCCTGCGATCTGTTTTTTGAATTGGATTGGGGAGGGGGTGGCAAGCGTGCGCGCCCAGCGCAGGTCGGCGGAAAGGATGGTCCTGCCGACCAGTTCCGGTTTCAGCGCGCGCACGATGGTTTCGACTTCGGGAAGTTCTGGCATTCTATTCGTTGAACATCTCTCCGACCGAACGCCCTTCATGGGCGCGGCGGATGACCTCGCCGAGCAGTGGGGCAACCGAGCGGACGGTCAGGCGTCCTTCGAGGGCCTTTTTCTTTTCAAGCGAAAGCGGGACGGAATCGGTTGTGACGATGTGTTTGATGGGCAGTTCCGCCAGCCGTTCGGCTCCGTTGTGCGAAAGAATGGCATGAACAAAAGCCAGGTACACGTCCCGCGCGCCGTTCTGCTTGACCACGTTTACCGCCTGCGCGATGGAGCCGCCGGTGTCCACTTCGTCGTCCACGATGATGACGTCGCGGTCCTTCACGTCGCCGATCAGGGTCAGGGCTTCAGCTTTGGCGTCGTTTCCCAGCCGGCGTTTTTCGATGAACGCGATGGGCATGTTCATTTCCGCCGCATAGTTGCGTCCCTTTTTGGCGAAACCCAGGTCAACTGAAACCACCACCGGGTTCACCATGCCGTGGCGCAGATTCTTGTTGATATGCTCCACCAGCAGATGGGAGGTGGTCAACACGTCGCCGGGGATGGAGAAGAAGCCCTGCACCTGCCCGGCGTGCGGGTCGAGGGTCATGTAACGGTCCGCGCCGGCGACTTCGATCATGTCTGCAACCAGGCGGGCAGTGATCGGCACGCGCGGCTGGTCTTTTTTATCGGAACGTCCGTAACACATATACGGCATGACCGCCGTGATACGCGCCGCGGAATCCAGCCGCAGGGTCTGGATCATGATGAGAAGTTCCATCAGGTTGCGATGCACGGGCGAGGAAGTGGTCTGGATGACGTATACGTCCTGTCCGCGCACGCTGCCGCCAAGTTTGACAAAAAGGTTCTCGTTGGGGAATTCGACCACCTGGCGCTCGCTTAGGGGCAGGGCAAGGTAGTCTGCAATCTTTTGCCCAAGGTCCGGCGAGCCGGTGCCGACAAAAAGTTTGATCCCGCCGTACACTTTCAAATCATGGTGAGCGTGATGCATTATTTCTCCTTCTTGCGCGCAATCCATTCAGAGCGCAGCACGCTCATCACAATTACGTCGTCGTATTTTCCGCGTTTGTAAACCGCCTCGCGCAGGCGTCCCTCCTCCACAAAGCCAGCTTTTTCATAGGCGCGTTTGCCGCGCGCGTTTTCAGCGTACACTTGTAAATATACGCGATTCAAGTTCAGGGTCTCAAAACAATGACGTAACAATAATGTCATCGCCTCTGTGCCGTATCCCTTATTCCATTCCCCCTTTTCGCCGATCATGATGCCCAGTTCAGCCAGGCGGGCAACCGTATCGATGCCGAACACGCCGCAGTTGCCGATCATCTTCCAGCCATCCCCATCGCGGACTTCCATGGCGAGCGGCTTTTCAGCCTGGTCGCGCCTGCTCAACGAGTCGAACCAGTTTTCCTCGTCCACGGTGGACATGGGCAGGCACAGCGTCAGGTGATGGGTCACCTCCGGGTCGTTGACCCAGGCGCAAAACATCTTCACATCCTCGCGCTCCACAGCCCGCAGCCGTATCCGCTCCCCGTAAATTATGCTCATTCGAACCTGCCATTCATCAACAATTTGACCGCCTCGCCGGGCGACAATTCCCTTTGGACGATTCGTTCCAGCACGCTTTCATATTGCTCCAGCGGGACATCCTGCCGAAAACGATTGACCAGTTCCTCGCGGATCAACGTATCCAGTTCGACCTCGAGCCTGGTGCGCTCCCGAAGAGTCCAGTCTCCGCTTTGAGTTAAGTATGCCACATGACGGGCAATGGATTCAACAAGTTCCGCAATGCCTGTGCCGTCGGTGGAGATCGTCCGCTGGAGGGGTGGAATCCAGAGTTGGGTTTGCGGCTCTGTTTCGTGGGTGGGGACTTCCATGTACGTCCCGTGATGTTTGAAGACGTGCTGTACCGGATGCGCCAGTTCCAGCATGGACTTCAACGCCTTCTCGGTCATCTCCACGCCGGGACGGTCGGCCTTGTTCACCACGAGAATGTCCGCGATTTCGAGAATGCCCGCCTTGATGGCCTGGATATCGTCGCCGAGACCGGGCGCTTCGACCACCAGTGTGGTGTGCGCGAGACGGGCAATATCCACCTCGCTTTGCCCCGCACCGACGGTCTCGATGATGATCTTATCGAAACCAGCCGCGTCGAAGACCCGCGCCATGTTCGCCGTGGACTGAGCCAGCCCGCCGAGCGATCCGCGGGTTGCCATTGAGCGGATGAAGACGCCGGGGTCGCCGGCAAGGTCGCGCATCCGCACGCGGTCACCCAGCACCGCTCCACCCGTGAACGGGCTGGACGGATCGACGGCGACCACCGCCACGCGTTTATCTTCGAATTTTCGGTAATGCAGGGCGAGTTGATTTACCAGCGACGATTTGCCCGTGCCTGGAGCGCCGGTCACGCCGATCAGATGCGCCTTGCCGGTGTGCGGGAAAAGTCCGACGAGTGTGGCGCGGCTTTCGGGTGAATCATTCTCCACCTGGGTCAACAGGCGGGACAATGCAAGACGGTTGCCGTCGAGGATGGCTTGAAAATCAGTCATGAATTCACAACAAAAACACAGAGCTTTTTCAACTCTGTGTCTCGGTCGATGCTATCCCGCCACTGACGTTTTGACATCGCGAATGATGTCTTCGGTGGACGCGCCGGGTCCGTAGACACCGCTCACGCCCATCTCCTTCAGGCGCAAGAGGTCTTCGTCCGGGATGATGCCTCCGACAAAGACCTTCACATTCGACTGTCCATTGTTTTTCAGCAGTTCCAATAGGCGGGGAGTCAAAGCCATGTGCGCGCCGGAAAGGATGGAGAGTCCGACGACATCCACATCCTCCTGCAAGGCGGCTTCGGCAATCATTTCAGGGGTCTGGCGCAAACCGGTGTAAATGACTTCCATGCCGGCATCGCGCAGGGCGCGCGCCACAACTTTCGCTCCGCGGTCATGCCCATCGAGTCCGGGCTTGGCTACCAATACACGTATCTTCTTTTCGGTCATGGTTCCTCCGAGGGAATGATGGCAAAAATTATACTATGCAACCCCACTGTGCTTTACGGAATTATGTCATGGCTTTCGAGGTTGAAAATAATCAACTACATCCCGTCGTCCTTCGGCGGCGCGGTCTGACCGTAATCCAAAACCGCGCGCATCTGCGTGCCGCCTTCGGGCGGACCGACGATCTTCTTGTCTTCCATCGTATCCACAAGACGCGAGGCGCGGGTGTAACCGATGCGCAGTCTTCTTTGCAGCATCGAGACCGAGGCGCGTCCCTCCTTGCGGACGATTTCCACCGCGTCGCCAAACAGCGGATCGCCTTCGGCGGGCTTGCCCTCATCCCAGAGTTCGCCCTGTTTAAGCGGAATGTTGGTCGGCGCTGAATCGGCGGGCATACCGGCGACGGCGTACGGGCTGGCGTTGCCAGCCTGATTCCGCCAGTATTCGGTCAGCCGCTGGATTTCGTGGTCGGAGACGAAGACGCCCTGCAAGCGTGCAGCGGACGGGGCATCGGGGGCCTGATAGAGCATATCGCCGCGTCCGAGCAAACGCTCTGCGCCGGGCTGGTCGAGGATGACGCGGCTGTCGGTGTTGGACGCCACCGCAAAGGCAATGCGCGCCGGGAAGTTGGCTTTGATCAAACCCGTCACCACATCCACCGAGGGACGCTGCGTGGCGAGCACCATGTGAATGCCGGTCGCGCGCGCCAGTTGTGCCAGACGGGTGATCGTCTTTTCGGTTTCATCGGGGGCGATCATCATCAGGTCAGCCAGTTCGTCGATGATGATGACGAGGTAGGGCAGTTTCTTCTGTCCCTGCAATTTCATCTTCGCGTTGTAGTCGATGATGTTGCGCGAGCCAGCCTGCGCGAAGAGGTGATAGCGCTTGTCCATCTCACGGGTCATCCATTGCAGGGCGCCGATCACACGGTCCATTTCCACCACCACGGGACCGAGCAGGTGCGGGATGCCGTTGTAGCCGGTCAACTCGACGCGTTTCGGATCGACCAGCACGAGCCGCAAATCGTCCGGGGTGTTGTAGAGCAACAAGCAGGTCAGGATGGAATTGACGCAGACCGACTTGCCGGAGCCGGTGGTGCCGGCGATCAACAGGTGGGGCATCCCTTCGAGGCTGGTGATGATGGGAACGCCAGCCACGTCACGCCCAAGCGCGAAGTTCAAGGGTTTGGTATTGCGCTTGTAAGTCTCGCTTTCCAAAATGTCGCGCAGGGCGACCATCGCCATCTCTTCGTTCGGCACTTCGATGCCCACGTAGCTGTGTCCCGGCACGGGAGCCTGGATGCGGATGCGCGGCGCGGCAAGCGCGAGCGCGAGGTCGTCGGAAAGGGAGGCAATCTTGCTGACGCGGACTTTGGTCTTGACTCCGCCTCTCGATTCGAGAAAGAGCGGCTCGACTCCGAACTGGGTGATGGACGGTCCGCGACTGATCTCGACCACCTGTGCCGGTGCGCCAAACGAGGCGAGAGTCTCTTCGATGAGACGCGCCCGCTGCTGGATGAAGTCCTCGTTGATCGAGGGGGCGTTACCGGCGTCGAGGATGTCGCTGGCTTGGGGCAGGGTCCAGTGGATGACGGATGGTCCACTGGTGGTGCGGGTGGGTTGGACTATATTGCCGGCAGGGACAACGGGCGGCACGACGGAAGAATCCAACGGGGTGAAATCCCCCGCAGGGGTCGAAACGGAATCAGCCTGAGGGGCGGGCACAGTGCGGAGCGGCTTCTTCAACAGGGCGTTGAGCCATCCCGTCAGCGGAGCCGTCCAAAAGAACAAGTCCCTGACCGGCTTATCCAGAAAAACCGCAACACTGATGATAAAGCCTGCAACCAGCATGATGAACGTCCCGCCTTCGCCGAAAGCAAACCAGAGGAAACGCATGAAGAGTCCGCCGAGCGTGCCGCCGCCCCTGCCTTCCAGCCCGGTCATTTCGGCGGTTTCGTAAGTGGAGGTTGTGAAGTGCAGGGCTGTTAGCATCCAGAAGAAAAGCAGGATGCTGCCGGCTGCCCGCTCCGCCGAAAGCGGGGGGACGCGCTCGATCTTGCGGACGATCAACCATCCGCCAAAAACCAGCAAGCCGACCGGCAAAACATAGGAGCCCCAGCCGAAGATTTGCAAAACCCCGCGCATGATTTCGGAATGGTTGGCGGAGAGCAATCCCGCGCCGATGAGAATTCCCACAACGGAAAGCACGCCACCCAGCACGTCGAGTTTGCGTTCGGGAGACAGTTTGTCCCACAGCGATTGCGACGGCGGTGGGGGGTGCTGCGGCTTGTGCTTGTGCGCAGGTTTATGCTGCGGATTTTCCTTCTTCTTTGGAGGCAGGACTTTTTCCGCAGGCTTGGAACTTTTCTTCGGGGGAGTGGATGGTTTGAGAAGAGGCATAAAAGCAAAGGATGAAGTATGTAAAAGATGAATGCTTGCAGAGTATAGCACAAATGGTCTGTTTTCTTTGAGGTACAATTGTCGCAGTCGCGTTCGTTGCTCTTTGACAAATTAATCCGGCAAAAGACCCAGCCACAGATTTCACGGATTTTCACCGATTTTTAAAAACAATCCGTGTGAATTCGTGTAAATCCGTGGCAAATGCATTTCGGGGATTGCTGGATTTAATTTCTATTCTGCAAGAAACGTGACCTATCGTGCGATCCATCGTTGAAAATTTCAAGGACTCACAACTTTGTTCGAACTTCTTTTTCTAGGCACCTCTGCATCCGCGCCCTCGGCAAGGCGCGGGCTTTCCAGTTTGGTCGTATCCCACAATGAATACCGTTTTCTTATCGACTGCGGCGAGGGAACGCAACGACAAATTCTGCAATCTGGAATCGGGTTCAAACGCCTGACCCGTATCCTGCTCACGCACGGACATCTCGATCACATCCTCGGCTTGGGCGGATTGCTTTCCACCCTCCTTCGCTGGGAGTCGATTGACGAGCTTCAAATCTACGGTGGCAAGTCCACGCTGGAACGGGTACATACGCTTCTCTACGATGTTGTCCTGCGCGGCAACCAGCCACCGATGCCGCTGGTCCTGAATGAGATCAAGCCTGGGGTCATCTTCGATGCGGAAGATTTCACCGTGACGGCTTTCCCCGTCACCCACCGCGGACCCGATTGCCTTGGCTACGTCTTCGAGGAGAAGGCGCGGCGACCGTTTCTTTCGGAGAAGGCGGACGCGCTCGGCGTGCCGTTTGGTCCCGAACGGCGGGAACTGGTCGAGGGGCGTGAGATTACCCTCGCGGATGGCAGGATTGTCAAACCCGACGAGGTGCTCGGCGACTGGGAACGGGGCAGCAAACTGGTTGTCGTTGGCGACGCAGGGCGAACCGACAACCTGCTCGAAGTCTGCCGGGGCGCGGACGGGCTGGTCATCGAGTCCACATACCTGGATGAAGAAGAGGATATGGCGAAGCAGTTCTCCCATCTCACGGCTCGCATGGGCGCGGAACTGGCTGTCAGGGCGGGCGTGAAGAAACTCATCCTCACTCATATCTCCCGCCGCTACCGCGAAAAGGACGTCATCGCCGAGGCGCAGTCCGTTTTTCCAAGTGCGATGGTGGCAAGGGATTTCGATACGCATCAGATCAGGAAGGAACCGGGCGGGGGATAGTCTTCGGCTATTATTCCAGGCATTTGTAAATTTTGGACAAATTGGGCTTGACATCGGTGATCTTTCGTTGTATTATTAGAACGGATGTTCTAATATGAGCGAGATGAACCGTTTCTCCCTGATGATGGATGCCCTGACTGCACTTACAGAAGTGGAGCAGGAAAAACTCGATTTGCGCGCGCCCAAGCCTGATGCGCCGACTTTGAGTTCTGTCCTCGCCGGCAGCTCTCCGCTTCCCAATTCCGCGCTCTTCCTCGGCATGGCGGAGGACGGCTTGCCTGTGCTGCTGGATCTGTACGACCCGGTGCCGGGTCCCATCCTCATCGTTGGGGACAAAGCCAGCGGCAAGACCGCATTTCTGCAAATGATCGCCCGCTCCACCGAACAACTGCATCGACCGGACGATGTGCAGTCCGGCGTCATCACATCACATCCCGACGAATGGAAGAATTTTCAAAACAGCCAGAGCGTAGTGGGAGTTTATTCGGCGCGCGAGAATTCGGCGCTCGAACTGCTACGATCCCTGGTTACGTGGGCGCACAACAACCGGGATCAAAAACAAACCCTACTACTTTTGATCGACGACCTCGAAGCGGTAATCAAGCTTGGGCAGGAAGCCGAACAAAATCTGCGCTGGCTGCTCCTGCGCGGACCCAGCCGCCGCGTCTGGCCCATCATTACGCTTAACGCAAGCCATGCCCGCGAGATGGATGCCTGGCTGGAATTCTTCCGCACCCGCCTGTTTGGCTGCATCGACGATGCAGACGCCTCACAACTCGTCACCGGCAGCAAGGACAGGTTGTTTGGCGCGCTGGCTGAATCGCAATTCACCATGCGTGAAGGAAACAACTGGCTGAACTTCTGGGCTCCCGCAATCGATTAGAGAAAGGCAAAACGTCATGCACACCGGAATGTTATGGTTTGACAATGATCCAGGCGTCACATTGAGCGTTAAAATTCAAAAAGCAATGGACTATTACAGCAGGAAATTCGGGCGCACGCCAGATATCTGCCTTGTCCACCCCAGCATGTTGGACGACGGCAGGAAGCAACTTGAATTGGGGAAACTGACCGTCCGCCCCTATCGTCCCGTTATGCCGGGACACCTTTGGATCGGTGTCGAAGACCAGCGATAAACTTGGAATGCGGTGGGACAAGCCAAAGTCCTTCGCCATTCGCCACATTCCAAACGGTCTTTACCAGCATCCCGCAGATACCGGCTGCGGGATGTGTTTTTAAGGCGCTCCCAGATTTCAAAACCCATCGAGCCGCTGTCGGGTTGCTCCCGCTCACCAGTCGATCCATCTCCACCATAAACGATCTCGAAATAATTGCCGCGTTCCTGCGGTTTGCGAAGTACAATTGGGAGGAAACTCAACAAGGTTTTTCCCATGATGACTGAAACCATGAACGAACAGCTTCAAGAAAGGGAACGCCGTCGCGACATAGCCGAAGGGTTGCGCGGCATTCTCGCGGTACTGAATTCCAACAAGCCACTCAATGCCATCCTGGATTACATCACCCTGTATGCCAGCCGCTTGCTGGAGGCGGATGCAGTGGCGATCTATCGCCTGCAACCGGAGACCAACCTGCTCAAAATACAGTCTTCGCACGGTTTGAGCGATGAATATCTGGCACATTCCACGGTCATCCTGGGACAGGGTCCCACTGGACAGGCTGTAAACCAGGGCAAACCTGTTGCCATTACAAACGTCGATAAAGCCATGGATGTGCTGGTGCAACCCCTCAGCCCTGAAATGATGACAATCATGGGCATTTTGTCCAGGGATTTTCGCTCCGAGCTTTCGGTGCCGCTTATTGTCAAACAGGATATTGTTGGCACTTTGAATCTCTATTATGCCAAACCGCGCGTTTTTACCCAGGAGGATATCGATTTGGCTGTATCCTTCTGTGATCAGACTGCGCTTGCCATCGAGAACGCCCGCCTGCGGGAACAAGCCCAGGAGGAGGCTGTCACAGCGGAGCGCAACCGCCTCGCGCGCGAACTGCATGATTCGGTCACCCAAACCATCTTCTCCGCAAGCCTGATCGCCGACGTCCTACCGACCATCTGGGAACAAGATGCAGCCGAAGCCAAAGGCGCGCTTGACGATCTGCGAAAACTGACACACGGTGCGCTTGCCGAAATGCGCACCCTGCTGCTGGAGTTGCGCCCCATCGGGCTGGGCGACGTGGGGTTGGCGGATTTGCTCAAACAACTGGCGGAAGGCATCGCCGGGCGCATCCGCGCGCAGGTAAAAGTCAATGTTGAAGGCGAGGCAATTTTGCCGACAGAGGTTAAACTGGCTTTTTACCGTATTGCCCAGGAGGCGCTAAACAATGCAGCAAAATATTCCGGTGCAGACAAGGTGGATGTTGAACTCCGGTCCTTGCCGGCGCCGGCTTCGAGGAAAAAAAGAAAGGGAACGGGAACGCCATCCAACCCGCGGATATTTTCGGAATTCGTTTCCCTGTCGATTCGGGATAATGGACGCGGTTTCGATCCGAAGTCTGTCATGAGCGAGCATTTGGGGTTGGGGATTATGCAGGAGCGTGCCGCAAATCTGCAGATCGTCCTGTCCATCCAAAGCAAACCGCATAAAGGCACCGAGATCCTGCTGCAATGGACCAACCCCGTACCATAGAGAGGCGTAATCATGAAAAAAGGTTCGATCCGTGTAATTATTGTCGATGACCATGTGATGGTGCGAAGCGGCTTGCGGCTTTTCCTGCTCGCATTTGAAGACCTGAAACTGGTCGGCGAGGCGGCGAATGGCGAGGAAGCCATATACCTTTGCGGCAGGGAAAAGCCGGATGTGGTTTTAATGGATATGGTGATGCCGGTCATGGATGGAGTACGCGCCACCCGCGAAATACATTCCCACTTTCCAAGAATCCAGATCATTGGGCTTACCACATTCTATGACCCTGAAATGATCCAAAAAATGCTCGACGCCGGGGCAAAAAGTTTTCTTTTGAAAAGCGTCTCCGCCATCGAGCTTGCCCAGGCCATCCGCGATGCAAACAGCGGCAGGTCGACGATTTCGCCTGAGATACAGGACTTCCTCCGGGGACGCCGCCCGCTTACGGCGCAGGCGTCCAAATACAAACTTTCGGCGCGGGAGAGGGAGGTGCTCGCCGGCATAGCAGGCGGATTGAGCAATGCTGAAATCGCCCGCAAACTGGTGATCAGTCTTTCCACGGTCAAGTTCCATGTAACCCGCATCCTTGCCAAGCTGAATGTGTCCAACCGGGCGGAGGCTGTCTCACTGGCATTGCGGGAGGGGCTGTTAACCATGGCTTCTTCAAAGAAGGACTGAGCCTGACGGTTTTGCAAAGCGCGTGGATATTTCATATCAGGGCGGTCAGAATCTTCACGAGTCGTGTACAATTGGCGCGTTTTAGAATTCTTTCCGAAACAATAAAGGGTTTTGGCTGTGATCTCCCGTTCACCGGGGATTCACGGGAAAGAGGTTTTTATGAATGTTCCCCCAATCTCGCATCCAACATGGACCCGTATGGTTACGGGGAAAGCCTCCTATTCATTCGAATTTCTGGCTACAAAATTTCTCCTGGGCTATTTGTTGCTTCAGGTGAACAGGGACCCCTCTCCCCAAACAGTCAACAGGTGTGCCCAGGAACTTCACGATATCTTTGCGCGAAACCTGGACCTGCCCTCCGTCCAGCGTGACCTGAAGTTGATCTTTGGACAGGACCCCGTGAAGGGATACATGTACGACGTTATCGAAGTCAAGGCAAAGATCGCCCGCGGCGAAAAACTGCTGCTGGCTGGGGATGAAAACCTTCTAAAGGCATTACCCGCTGGCGACTGGATCGGCGGATCGATCCCGTATTTTATGACCGAAGAGGGCGGGGTATCCACACGTCAAAAAATATATGTCACCGAATTGCCGGAGACCGTTTCGAATGTCTCCATCAAGGTCTATGATGCGAAAACGCTTGCCAGCATTTATACTGATGCCGCTCAAAATGGGTTCAGCTTGATCGTCATGCCCTGCTTATCCAAAACCCACTTTGAATTCGCCCTGCGCGCGCCGCAATACAAGGATTTCGGACACAGCCCCTTAATTGGCTGGATTGCGGGCGTTCACCTCGACGACCTGGAAAAGGTCAGCCCCAAAGTGTTCAACGGACAGACGCCGGAAATGCTGGAGGATGGCGCGGTTGTAATGCACGCATCCCTGCCGTCCAGCCAGGTCGCGGAAGTTGGATACGTCAATATTTTCGAACAGGGAAATGGTGATGCGATCACGTTTCCCCAGGATGGTTTCAGCGTGCGCGACGCCTATATCAACGGCGTCAAAACCAATTTTGCCGAATATGTGACCCGGCAAAAGTTGGACACGCGACTCCCGCTGGTTGCCGATTACTTCGGCGCCATGGTCAACGTCAGTTTTCAAAGTGTGGACGTAGGGAAACAGGAAGTGCGACTCTACGCGCCCGTCTTTGCCGGCATCACGTACAAACATGCCAGTCCAATCGAAAATTACTTTCAGCAGTTCACGGCAAGACTTCCGTCGCAGCTAAGCAGGCATCCCGCTTTTTCGTGCAATTGCATTTTGAATTACCTGTACTCCGGTCTGGAGGGAAAACGGACGGGTCACATCACGGGACCAACCACGTTTGGCGAGGTGGTCTACCAGATGCTAAATCAGACCATGGCATACCTGACCATAACCGACTTGAACGACATGCGAAGTGTCACGGTAAACCGACCATTGCTGTGAGTTAATTCGCCCGGCGGCGGAAACCATGGTGGGGGACACGCTGCATTTGAAACGTCTGCGCGCTCAAACCACCTGCCGCTCTGGCTGCTGTAGTTTGAGCGCGTAAAATTATCCGCCGCCATTTCCCCCGTCAAATCATAAAATTACATTTGACAGTCATTGTAATGCGTCCGCCTAGCCAAAAGTATAGGCGGTCTTTTTATTTCTGGAAAGAAGACCGTACTTTGGGTTAGACAAACGATCTACCCGCTGTTCTATACTACTTGTACGAGACTTCTCAAAGCATATGTTAAAGGTAAATGTGAGTTTATATGGTTCACTGGCAAGATTTGGCTGCGGAAAGTATGTAGCCCAGGTAACCGTGGATCTTGACAGCGGCGCAGGCAAGGTCGAACTGCTGCAAAAACTTGGCATTCCCCTCCATGAAAGGGGATACCTTTTCATTAACGCCGTGCTTTGCGAGGTGCCGGGGGTAAATACCAGCGCCAACGAACTGCTCAAGGAAGGTGACCACGTGGGGATATTTTCCGTTGACCGCTTATATCCGTATCAATATCGGGATGGGCTTCCCATGTCCGATGGATTAAAGGAAACGCTAAAGGAACACGGCGCGATGCATCATTCCTATCGATAAAGAACGGAGCCGCGCAAAAAACAATCTTTGTTTCAAACGGAAGGAGTAATTGCAATGGCAAAAAGAATTCTGAGAATCAACATGACCGAACTGAAGGCGGCATACGAACCCGTGCCTGACAAATGGTCGCGTTGGGCTGGTCGCGGGCTGACGTCGTCGATCGTCTGCGATGAAATCGACCCGATGTGTCACCCCCTTGGTCCCAACAACAAGGTCGTCATCGCGCCTGGGTGGGTGTCTGGTTCGCCGGCAGCGCCCAGCAGCGGACGCACCTCATTCGGCGCGAAAAGCCCGCTCACGGGTGGAATCAAGGAATCCAACGCCGGCGGCTTGAGCAGCCAGATGATCGCAAAGCTCGGACTGGCTGCCATCATCGTGGAAGGCACACCAGCCAAAGGCGAATGGTACACCCTGGTTGTCAGCAAGGACGGCGTGAAGTTCGAATCAGCCGCCGACCTGGTCGGCAAGGGCATGTACGAAGTGGACGAACTCCTTTGGAAGAAATATCCAAAGACGGCTGTCATCGGCATTGGGCAGGCTGGCGAGATGAAACTTTCCAACGCCGGCATCTCGGTGAACGATCCCGAAAACAAGCCGGGACGCTATGCCGGACGCGGTGGCTTGGGGGCAGTGATGGGCGCGCGCGGCGTGAAAGCCATGGTCATTGTGGATGCGGGCGGACCGGGTGTCGAGGTCGTCAACCAGGACCTCTTCAAACAGGGACGCAAGAAACTTACCGAAGCCATTCAGGAACACGGCTTGACGAAGAAGGGTGGCGGCTTGAACGCTTTCGGCACCGCGGTTTTGGTCAACATCCTGAACGAAGCCGGCGGACTGCCGACCCGCAACTTCAGCGCCGGTCAATTCGAAGCGGCGACGAAGATCTCGGGCGAGGCGATTGCCGAAGTCTGCGAGAAGCGCGGCGGCGAAGGGATGATGGGACACGGATGCCATCCCGGCTGCATCATCAAATGTTCCAATATCTACCCGGACGAGTCGGGCAAGGCGGTTGTCTCCTGCATCGAATATGAAACCACCTGGGCAATGGGCGCGAACTGCGGAATTGACGACCTGGATTTCATTGCAAAAATGACACGCGAATGCAACGACATCGGCTTGGATTCCATCGAAGCCGGCAACACGGTCGCCATTGCGATGGAAGGCGGATTGCTCGAATTCGGCGATGCGGATGGCGCCTTCAAGACCTTCGATGAAATTCGCAAGGGCACGCCGCTCGGTCGTATTCTCGGACAAGGCGTCGAAGCCACAGCCAAAGCCTTTGGCGTGAGCCGCGTCCCGACCGTCAAGGGACAATCAATGCCGGCGTATGAACCGCGCGCGGTCAAAGGCATCGGCGTCACGTATGCGACCACCCCAATGGGCGCCGACCATACCGCCGGCTACACCATCGCGCCCGAAATCGCAGGCGTCAGCGGCAAAGTGGACCCGTTGTCCAACGAAGGCAAGGCGGAATTATCGCTCACCTTCCAGGCGGCGACAGCCTTTATCGACAGCACCGGCTACTGCCTGTTCATCGCCTTCCCCATCCTCGATATTGCGAAAGGCTGGGAAGGGATGGCTGAGTCGGTTGCGGGCGTCACCGGGCAGAACATCACCGGCGCGGATGTAATTCCGATCGGCAAGGAAATTCTGAAGATGGAGCGTCTCTTCAACGAGAGAGCCGGCTTCACCGCCGAGGATGACCGCCCGCCGGAATTCATGCGCGAAGAAAGCCTGCCGCCTCACAACGTCAAATGGACGATCACCGACGAGCAACTCGACTCCGTCTTTGGCTGGGTGCACGAAGAGCAGCCAGCCTGACATTCCGAATGGAAATAGCTTTGGGCGCGGTCGCGCGACCGCGCCCAAAAAATATGACCCATGGCTGTATTCCAACAAATCTTCTGGGGATATGAGCTGACGTATCCCGACGGCTGGGTCTGCCAGCCGCAGCAGGATGCGGATGCTTTTGCCGCAACGGCGGACGCTATCGACCCGTCTTATTCCGGCGCGGATGCCGGGCAATTATTGGTGCGCGGCGAGTGGAATTGGGAACTCAAACCCATCGGTCCATTGTGGCATCGTCACATTGGAATGCTGGCGGGCATGATGGGAGCCAGACAGGTTGGCTCCGCCCCGTGGAAAATCGGGCAGTCGGTCGGGCTGGAAGCCGAGATCGTGCTGCCCAAAAGGGAAAACCGCCGCCTGTGGACCGGCATCCTCGCGCACGACTTCCGCGTGCTTCATTTCATGGTAACTCATCCCAGGGAGGCGCGGGATGAGTTCCAGCCCGTCGCAACGAAAATCATCTCAAGCCTGCGTTTCCCGAATCAAATCTCCGGGGTCGAAACCAGTCCCGAAAGCGTGCCGCTTCCGCCCGGCTACGAATCCGTTGACCCGAAGAGCATCCTGCCCGACATCGCCGCCCCGGAACAGTGGCGCGCCTATGCGGGCAGCGCCGACATCGGGGCATTGCAGGCTTTTTACGCGCGCGAGGCGCCGCTTCATGGCTGGGCGATGGAGGAATATATCCCCTTCCCCGGCGCATCGGAACTTGGGTTTGCGCGGCTGAAATTGCGCGGGAAAAACCTTGAATTGATGGTGGGGTTGATGCCCGGCAGCGTCACGGAAACCCCGGATTCCTCCAGCCCGGCAAATATCGTGTGGAAGATTGCCTGAAAAGGAAACGAATATGCGCGTGACCGTGAAGCTCTTTGCGACACTCATTCAATTCAAGGATAATTCACGGGTGGGCAAACCTTTTGAAGTCGATCTACCTGACGGTTCCGTGGTGAAGGATTTGATTGATTTGTTGAAAATCCCACCGCAGGAGACGCATGTCGTTTTCATCAATAACATCATCCAGGAACATGATTCAAAGCTCAAGGATGGCGATGTGGTGGGAATGTTCCCCCAGGTTGGCGGCGGCTAAATGACCCTCACCGACCGCTTCGAACGTCCCATCACCTACCTGCGTATCTCCATCACCGACCGCTGCATCCTGCGGTGCGTGTATTGCCTGCCGGGAACAGACATCCAATGGCTGGAGCCGGAAAAACAACTCTCGGTGGATGAAATTACCCGGATCACAGAAATTGCGGCATGGCTCGGAGTGAAACGCGTCCGTCTCACAGGCGGCGAACCGCTCGTCCACCCGCATATCGTTGAACTCGTGGAGCGCATCGCCTCCCTGCCCGGTATCGAGGAAGTCAGCCTCACGACGAACGCCATGCTTCTCGAAAGGCTTGCGCATCCGCTGGCTGAGGCGGGTTTGAAGCGCGTAAACATCAGCCTTGATACGCTGGATGCGGACAAGTTCAGGCGGATCACGCGCGGCGGGGATATCGACCGCCTCTGGCGTGGGATTGCCGCCGCTGAAAGAGCGGGACTCGCGCCCCTCAAGCTGAATACCGTTGTCGTGAACGGGCTCAATGCTGACGAGTTGCCCGCCCTGGCGCGGCTGACGGTTGAGAATCCCTGGCACGTTCGCTTTATCGAATTAATGCCTGTTGGCAACGCGCAGGACTGGGGCAGCGGCTTTCCGTCACAACCCGACCGTTACTTCCCAGTTCAAGACATGCAAACGCGACTTTCGACCTTTGATCCTTCGACTGGCTCAGGACTACGCCTTGAACCTGTGACTCCTCCCGTAGGCAATGGACCCGCCCGCACGTTTCGTATTCCCGGCGCGCTGGGAACGATCGGTTTTATTTCTCCGCTTGGCGAGCATTTTTGCCAGAACTGCAACCGCCTGCGCCTCACCGCCGATGGTCATCTGCGCCCCTGCCTTTTGCTGGACGGCGAAGTCAACCTGCGGGACGCATTGCGCGCGGGCGAACCGCTTCTCCCGTTATTCCAAAAGGCGGTGGACGCCAAACCCGGGGGACACGAGTTGTTCCAGCAACACTACCCCGAGTCCCGCCGCATGGCGCAAATTGGTGGCTAGCGGCGGAAATCCATGAACCAGAAACAACTCATAAAAGCCCGCGTCGATGAACAGGGACGGCTGGTATTCCCGCCTGAAATCGCTTCGCGCTTTGGCATCGAACCCGGCATCGAAATCCACTTGGACGAAGGCAGCAACGAGATCAGGCTGCTAAGACCCGTCACGCACCTGGCAAAAATCTACATCGAGGTGACCAATCTCTGCAACTTGGACTGTGTTACCTGCATGAGGAATGTTTGGGGAGAACCGCCTGGCAAGATGAGCGACCGTGCTTTCGAGCGCATCTTTGAAACGTTGAAGGGAATGTTCCCGCTGCCCACGGTTTTCTTTGGCGGGTATGGCGAACCGCTGATCCATCACAAACTTGTCGAATGGGTCGGGCGGATCAAGGCGCTGGGAGCCAGGGTTGAGTTGATCACCAACGGGCTGCTGCTGACGGAGGAACGCTCGCTTCAATTCATCCGCGCCGGGTTGGATATGCTGTGGGTTTCGCTGGACGGTTCCTCCCCGGAAAGCTATGCCGACGTGCGGCTGGGATCGTCGCTCCCGCAGGTGATCGAAAACTTGAAAACCCTGCGCCGCATCCGTTACAAAGCCACAGACATCGACAACAGCAAACCCAATCTCGGCATTGCCTTTGTCGCCATGAAGGACAACATTGGGGATTTGCCGGAAGTCCTGCAACTGGGAATCAGCCTGGGCGCCAAACAATTTTCGATCAGCAACGTTCTGGCGCACACGCCCGAACTGTACGAACAGATTCTCTACAAGCGCACGGTTCACAGCACCGCCACGCGCCTGTCCACATCCATTCCATTGGTCAATCTGCCGCGTATGGACTGGGACAACCTCACAAAAGACGTGCTGGCAGATATCTTTGCCCGCAAATATCGGCTGGAACTGGCTGGCTACGAGGTCAACCGCGCGGTGGATTCCTGTCCATTCATCGAGCAGGGAAGCACAGCCATCCGCTGGGACGGAAGCGTCTGTCCGTGCCTGCCGTTGCTGCATACCAACCAGAATTATTTTGGGAAACAAATGCGCCGCTCGCAGACTTATTCGCTCGGCAATATTCTCGAAAAGGATTTGCTCGAAATTTGGAGGGATGAAAAATATGCCGACTTGCGGGAACGCATCCAGCGTTTCGATCACTCTCCCTGTACCTTCTGCAGCGGATGTGAACTTTCCACCGACAATGTGGAGGATTGTTTGGGGAATACCGGTCTTGCCTGCGGTGGTTGTCTCTGGGCGCAGGGTGTGATTCGTTGCCCGTAACATGACAAAACCCCTTTAACGGCATACACCGCGTTTTCACGCGGTGCAGCCAAAAGACCAACTCAGAGGGAGGAGAGAGTTTGGAAGAGTAACTTGCGGTTACTCAATTACACAGGGTCAAGGTCAGGGTTCGTGCCGCACAGGGAGCAGGTTGCCTTGTCCACCAAGTTACATTCGATGGCATTGGAACAACGACGGGCTACCACTCTCGGCGGCTGGTCTGGCAGGACTTCGGCGGGGTACACAACCTGGTCTTCGATCTGGACTTCGTGACCAACGTGCTCACAATACTTGCTTTTTTCAACCTTCCAAATTTTTTCTGCCATATCTAAACTCCTAACAATAATGAACCAAGTGTAAAAGAAAAGGATTTATCGGGCTAGTGACAGGCGTCACGACCTGTCACGACGAAGTGCCTATTTTGGACATGATGTATCCTTATTTTTTTGCAAGGTGGTAGACGCTACCGGTATCGCTGGCAAAGTAGATTTCGCCCGATTCATCCTGCCCAAAGGTGGTGATGGTCGCGCCCGTCTCGAACATGACCTGGGATTGCCACTGACCATCGGATAGAATCAGACCCCAGATTTTGCCTGAGCAATAGTCGCCGTAGAGGTAGATTCCGTTCCATTCGGGCATCGCGCCGCGATAGACGTATCCACCCGTGACGGAGCATCCGCCCACGCTGTGTCGGTACTCAACTACGGGAAGCAGCATCCCCGGTTGCAGCTCGCCGTCGTAGGCGTGATTTCCCTCCATAACAGACCAACCAAAGTTTGCGCCGCCCGCCGAGTTGGCGGGGAGGTAATCGATTTCCTCCCAATCGTCCTGACCCACATCGCCGATCCACAAATCGCCTGTGAGACGGTCGAAACTGATCCGCCAGGGATTCCGCAGACCATACGCCCAAACTTCGCTGCCGAAGGGATTATCAGTCGGGACAGAATATGGATTGCCGCTGGTCACATCCAGCCGCAGGATTTTGCCAAGCAGGGAACTGGTGTTTTGTCCGTTCTTGTGCGGGTCGCCGGCGCTTCCCCCGTCGCCCAAACCGGCATAGAGATGCCCATCGGGACCAAATGCAAGCGCGCCGCCGTTATGATTTTTGTAGGGCTGTTCGATGATCAGCAGATACGTCTCGCTGTTTTTTCCGGCGGAGTTTCCGCTGGCTTCGAAGCGCGAGATGCGCGTGTGTTTGTCTGCGCCGGTGTAGTTGACGTAGAAATATCCGTTCGTTTCGTAGTCGGGGTGGAAAGCCAGACCGAGCAGCCCCATCTCATTCCCTTCCACACTCACGCGGTCGGCGATGTCGAGGAAGGGCGCTTCGAGCAGCTGACCGTTTTCGTAAATGCGGATCAAGCCGCTCTTTTCAATGATGAACAACCTGCCCGAGCCGTCGTTGGCGGGTTGGATGTCCACCGGGCGATTCAATCCGTTGAGGATGGGCTGCCACTCGTAGTCTGCTGCGTTGGGGAAGGATGCGGCGTAGGCTGGCGGCAGCGCGGTGGAGGTGGCAAGCGGCTGGGGCTGGGATTCTGCCTGGGTAGCTGGCGCAGCCCCCTGTGGGGAATCAACTGTCGGCGGGGCAGGGACGATGGGGGTAATCGTCGGCACGACAGATCCCGTCAATCCATTGCAGGCAAGGATCGGCAGGGTCAACAAAATCAGCAGGCGTTTCATCAGGGCTGCTTGTCGCTGACGTCGGTGGCTTCCGCATCCACCACTTCATCGCGCGGGTTGACTTCCATGTTGCCCGCGAGCTCCTTCATGTGTTCAGCCACCACGGCAGGCGGGCAGAGTTCGGTAAACACGTAGGAGCCAAGCCAGAGGATGGCGGCATCGTCCACCGCGCCGATGAAAGGGATGGAAATCGCATCCACTGGAGAGACAAGATAAACCAGCGCGCCAATGGGAACGAGCTTTGCAAAGACGTTCACCCGGCTGTCGCCCATCAGTCGAAAGATAAGCTTGAGCTGATTGATTACGCTGCGTACCACACCACCCTGTTGCGATACCGTAAGGTTGGAAGGTTTCTTTTCGTCCATTTGAATCTCCTTTGATGAATACATTATATTCGATTTGAAACTATCTACGAATTTGGGCGCGATGGGATGCGAGCTCAAAAGTCGGGAGACTTTTGAGTCCACAAGCGCGGATGATAAAATTGCCCCATGCCTTACCTGGTGGATGGACACAACTTGATTCCCAAGGTGGGATTGCGGCTTGATTCACCCGACGATGAATTGCAACTGGTCGCCATCCTGCAGGACTTTGCGCGGATCAAACGTCAGCAGGTGGAGGTATATTTCGACGGCGCTCCTGTCGGACAGTCGGGGACTCGCAGGCTGGGTACAATCCGGGCGCATTTTGTCCGGTTGGGACAGACGGCGGACAATGCCATCCGCGCGCGATTGGTCAGGATGGAAAAGGATGCAAGGAATTGGATCGTGGTTTCGTCGGACAGGGAGGTGCAGAGCGCGGCGCGGGCAAACCATGCCCAGTTCATCTCGTCGGAAGAGTTCGTGAAGATGTTGAGGGTGGCAAGGGATTCAGTCCCCAAATCAAATGTGGATGACAAAACGCTTTCAGAAACGGAAGTGGATGAGTGGCTCGAAATCTTTCGTCAAGGGCGGAAACGATTAGGATAATTATTATCCGAATTCTAATCTTTTCTTAATCCAATTCGGACTGTTTTGGTGTATATTTTGCTTACCGACACCTGCCCTCCCCTTTATTGGTATTTAGGTGTCCCCCGCCGCTTGATTTGCATGCCCCCCCCATGCTGATGAGCGGCGGGACCCTTTAATGGACCTGAAATCGTTCTTCGCGCTTTCGCAAAATTGCGGAACGCAACCTCCCCAATCCAAATAAATTCAACAAAGCCGAAACAAGGATGTTCAACCGCGCCAGCGCCGTCGGCGGATGAATGAACAGCGCATGCATCCATGCGGATAGGGCTGCGGCGGACTGACCACCATCGAGCAGATAGCGGGAGTCTACGCGGTGGGCTGATGCGCGGGCACGACGGCTGACCTTTGCGAGCAGGGGCGCAAGCGACTCATCCCGTGTTGCGAAATCCAAAATGCGGAAGGCATCCCGCCCGAACTCGGCGGCTTTGGCGACGTTCTTCGCCTCGGGGTGATACCGCGCCGCCGCCCAGGTCTGATCCACGTGCAGGATTTGTCCCCGCTGGGCGATGCGAATCCACAAGTGATGGTCGAGCATGAAATGGAAGTTGGAGTCAAGTCCGCTGGCGGATTGCAGGGCGGAGCGGCGCATGAACACGGCAGGCTGACCGATGATCTGGAAGCAGAGCAGGTCTTCCAGCGTCAGTTGTTTGTAAATCAGGGTGTTGAAGGTTTTTCCGTGTTCATCCACGGCAAGCATGTTCCCGTAAACCAGCACAACGTCGGGACACTCCTCAAAGACCTTCGCCGCTGCGCTGATTGTCCCCGCCAGATAATAATCATCCGAGTTGAGCCACGCAACAATGTCGCCTGTGGCGCGCGCAAATCCCTTGTTGATGGCGTCCGCCTGCCCGCGATCTTTTTCGGAAACCCACCAGGCCAGTTTGTCGGCGTACTTTTTGATGACATCGACACTGCCATCCGTCGAGCCGCCGTCCACCACGATATATTCGATGCGCGGATAATCCTGGCTCAAAACAGAGTTGATGGTCTGCTCGAGATAGGCAGCCTGATTGAAGGATGGGGTGATGATGGAGACGAGGGTCATTTTCGCAGGTCGTACAACACGTAACCATCCCCTTCGGCGGCGATGGGATATTGCGACAGGATTTCCTTCAGGCCAGGCTGTTTATCCAGTTGTCCGAAAGCCGTGACGAGAAAATATTCCTTGCCAGTGGTCAAGTCGGAAAAATCACTTACATCCTGCCCTCCGCCGCGCATTTCGCTCAGATCGGTGCTTAAACGCCAGAGGCTAACTTTTCGCCAACCAAAAAGCATCAGGCGGTAACCGTAATCCTGGGTCAGGGCAATCACGTCGGCGTCGGCGGGAATCACATCCCCGACCTGCTTCCAGAACGCGGGTTCGTGGCGGAAGTCCTCGGCGATGAGGACGGAGCGCGCAACCCAGGATTGATACCCGATGACAGCGACGATCAACCCGACGGCGCTCACGCGCCATGCCCAGCCCTGACCTGACACTCTTTCGATGAGCGGATCCACCGCCGAAGCCAGTCCCAGTGCAATAATGGGAATCAGTTGAATATGATAATAGCTGTGCGTGTACATCTGAAAAGGTAGAGCGAGTCCATAAATAATGTAACCAGCCCACAACCCGATCAATAGCCAACGCAATCGCGGAGTTGAAACCAGCGTACCGGCAAGACTGAGGAAAATCACGGCCAAGCCAAAGAGATGGCTAATAAAAGCCAGCCAACTGGAATAAAAATCTGCACTGGAGAGAAGTTTCATCATCGCCACAGACCAGTTGACAATGTATTCTGTATTATTGCCTGGGTGAATAACGACATAAAATAAAAACGGCGGCAAAACAGTCAGCGTGAACATTGTCCACACCTGCGTGGATTTCCAAAACCTGGATTTCAGCGTGAACAATACAATCGCAACTGCGGCACCCGCGACAAGGAAGACAATAATTGCTTTTACCAGTACGGCAAAGCCGAGTAAAAGTCCGGCGGAGATTGCCCACTTCCAGGTCTTTTCTCTGGAGTACGAGAGCTTGTTGCCAGGTGTGGGAGCAAGTTCCTGTGCTCCGCAGCTTTCACTCCAACGATAAAGAAAATATATGCCAGCTACAAGCGCCGATGTCATCAAAGGATCCGGCTGGAAGGAACGACTTGCCTGTACAGAAAAGGGCAAAACAAGATAATACGCAAGTCCAAGTAATGCAGCCCAGTGAGAGACCGCACGGCGCACCAAATCGAATAAAGCCACACCAGCCAGCAACCAGAAAAAAGTCTCCCACATGCGCGGAACTGCATAACTTTCACCGCCGGTTAACATATATGTAAACGCGACAACAGACTCAATGATTGGCGGTTCATATTGTGCGGTTGTATTTCGAAAGACTTGAGCAAGGTCTTTTGTCTGTTGGTCTGCATTTGGAAGCAGTGAATAATAAATACCGCGCGCAACGATGGTGTTGCGTAGCTGACGCGTAGGATGAAAGTCCAATGGCGGGTCGGTGATGTCGATCAGACGCAGGACTCCACCGAGGGCGAGGAGAAGGATGAGGGTCAGGAACCAGGTTGAAGGTCTAAAATGATGTGAGGTTTGCATGTTTTTATCTGGAAAATTATAGCATGAGATAACAGTCGAAGAAGCGGCGGACAATTCACCTCCCATACTCCATTCATCCCCTGTATAATGGGATGGCATGATTAAATTCAACGTCCCCGGTCGAGGCGATTACGAACTCGAACATCTTGTGATGGATGTAAACGGCACACTGGCAATCGACGGTCAACTCATGGATGGTGTGGCGGCGAAGGTCGCATCCCTGCGTGAGAGTTTGACGATTCACCTGCTCACAGCGGACACGCATGGAAAACAGGCTGTCATCGACCGTCAACTTGGCTTGGTCGCTGTGCGAATCGCAGCCGGTGGCGAGTCAACGCAAAAGGCTGAATACGTCCGCAAGCTCGGCAGTGAAAGGGTTGTCGCCATCGGACAGGGCGCAAACGACGCGGAGATGCTCGCGACGGCGCAACTTGGAATTTGCGTCATGTCGATTGAGGGAGTCGCAAAGGAAAGCCTGTTCGCCGCTGACTTGATTGCCCCGGACATTTTCATCGCGCTGGGATTGCTGGAAAAGCCCCTGCGGATTGTTGCAAGTTTGAGAAAATAAAGTAACTGTCACTTGGTAAAATAAACGCCATGTCCCTTCCTGAAGAACCGATTATTCCAATCTCGCCAACTCCCGAACTGGATCCTGACCCGCTCCCCCCGTTCCGGCGTGACACGCCGCGACGAAGGCGCGCCACCCGTCGCAGCATGTTCCCCACCGCCGAGGGACAGGCGGCTTTGGTTTATGACCTTTCGCGCCGCGCCTATCCATCCATCGAGTTGTTCGTCCTTTCGCTGACCTGCGGCGCGATCCTCGGGCTTGGCTACCTCGCTGATTCGAAAGCGATTCTTTTGCTTGGCATCCTTGCCGCCCCGCTCATGACTCCCTGGGTGGGCTTCCTGTTGTCGATCCTGACCGGCTCGCCGCGTTTCTTTTTCGAGACCTCCATGGCGCTGCTGATCAGCGCAATATTGGTATTTATTGGCGGCGCGGTGATGGGCGTGGTCATTCGCCTGATTCCCCCAATAACACTCACCAACATTTACACCTATTCAAAATTATGGATTCCCGAACTGGCGGTGCTTGTCATCGGCGCGATCACATTGGTGGCTTCATTCATCCGTTCGGAAAGCAAGCCATTTCTTCCAAGCGTTCTGGTCGCATACATGTTTTATTTGCCGATCAACGCAGCCGGCTTCGGCGTTGGATCGGGCTTGCCGACCATCTGGCCCCAAGCCATTTTCGTCTTCTTCACCCACTTTGTCCTCGCCAGCATCATCGGTCTGGCAACGCTTTTTGCCTTTCGATTCCGCACCTCGACGAGAGGGATTGTCTTCAGTGGAGTTGTGTTCCTGTCCTTTGTCACGCTTCTTGCTGTCTTTATGATGCCGGGCTTCCCGCTGTCGAATCCGTTCGTTCCCGCGACAGCCACCCCCACCGCCACGCCGACAGTTGAACCAACGCTGATGCCGTCCCTCACACCTACCCCGACAGCCACCATCACCAGCAGTCCCATCCCGTCGGAGACATCCACACCCTCGGTCACCCCAACTGAAGGCACGGTCACCACCACGGCCGTCACGTCCACTGCAACAGAAATGGCGACAGCAACCACCACCGTAACAGTCGCCGCCACCCCGACGGCATCCACTCCCACCTCCGAAATCCCATCCACGGCGACCCTGACCCTCACCGCCACACCCACGCCGCAGTTGACGACAGGCACGATCAAAGCCAGTGAAGGTGGAGGCGCAAACCTGCGCCAGACCCCCAACGGAAAATATTTGATGACGCTTGACAACGGCATGGTCGTGGAAATTTATCCCGACTTCAAGACGGTGAACGGCGTGGCGTGGATTCACGTCGCCGTCACCCGCAACGGACAGCGCGTGGAAGGCTGGCTACTCGAATCGGTGGTAAGCTATTCCACCCCGGCCCCGAACTTCAGTCCATCGGCGACACCGACAACAGGAATTACCCCGGCCCCATAAATAAGGATGAGGGATGAAGGATAAAAGAAGAATCTTCATCCCTCGCTCAAAACGTTCGTCTTTAAAAAACCCCTCTTTGGAGAAAACACATGCCCATTCATTTTGGCACCGACGGCTGGCGCGCCGTCATTTCAGATAGTTTTACCTTCGACAACCTTCGCATCGTGGCGCAAGCCATCGCGGATGCGGTGGCTTCAGACCATTGGGACAAATCCGCCAACGGCGGCAAGACGCCGGACAAGAGCAAGATCGTTGTCGGCTACGATACCCGCTTCCTTTCAGACCGCTTTGCGGGAGAGGTGGCGCGTGTCCTCGCTGCGAACGGCTTCACCGTGATGCTGGCACAATCCGATTCGCCCACGCCGGCAATCTCATACGCGGTCAAACATCACGCCGCCATTGCCGGCATCATGATCACCGCCTCGCACAATGCCCCGCGTTACAACGGATTGAAGCTCAAGGGCGCGTTCGGCGGATCGGCTTTATCCGAGCAATGCCGCCGCGTGGAAGTCTACATCAACGACAACGAACAGCGGGCGCGCGGTCCCAACCTGATGGACTTCAACAAGGCGCGTGACGCCGGCTTGATCCAGAAGTTCAACCCGCTTCCCGACTACTTCACCCACCTGCGGACGTTGATCAACACCGACATCATCGCCGACAACCCGCAGCGTTTCGTGGTGGATGCCATGTACGGCTCCGGACGCGGCGTGATCAAAGCTTTTTTGCAAGGTACAGGTTGTGAGATCGCCGAGATTCGCGGCGAGATGAATCCCGGCTTCGGCGGAGTCCACCCGGAGCCGATTGCCCGGTACCTCGGTCCGCTGGCAAGCGCTGTCAGTTCGGGCATGGGCAACTTCGGCGTCGTCACTGACGGCGATGCGGACCGCATTGGCGCGATGGACGAGCGCGGCAATTTCGTCGACCCGCACAAGATCATGGCGTTGTCGTTGAAATATCTGGTGGAAAAACGCGGCTGGACAGGATCAGTCGTCCGCACGGTTTCGACCACCCGCATGATTGACCGCCTCGCCAAACGCTACGGTCTGACGCTGCACGAGACCCCCGTCGGCTTCAATCACATTGCCGATTACATGATGAAGGAGGAAGTGCTGATCGGCGGCGAGGAGTCGGGCGGCATCTCGTTCAAGGGACATATCCCCGAAGGCGATGGTCCCATCATGGGTTTGCTGATGGTGGAGATGATTGCGGCGGCAAACAAGTCGCTGCATGAAATGGTGAACGACCTGCTCGAAGACGTGGGTCCCGCCCTGTACGAGCGCGTGGACATGCGGCTCAGCCGTCCCGTTGCCAAAGCCGAGATGACCGAGTTCCTGACGAAGAAGGCTCCCGCAGAAATCGGCGGGGAGAAGGTATTGGAAGTCAGCCAGAGTGACGGCGTAAAATACATCATGTCCGACGACTCGTGGCTGCTCATCCGCCCATCGGGGACTGAACCCGTGCTGCGGGTTTATGCCGAAGGGCGCACGCAGGAGATGGTCAAGGCTCTGATGGGGTACGGGAAGACCGTCGCGGAGAGCGTGGTTTAGCTCTGGACGAACAAAATTTCGATATCGAAAACCAGCAGTCCGCGCGCTGCTGGTTTTGTTTTTAAGTCGAATGTGTGAAAAAGCGAACACTCCGGGCAGTCACCTTACAAAACAATTACCTTACAAGGGTGAAAAGGCGAATAAATTTCCATATACTATAATCTTTTCCAAGGTTCGTCGTGCCCGGTACGGTCATGAACGGAAGTTAAACATGTCGTTCCCCAAGAATGTCGCTCCCCAGCAACCCATTATTCGCCGGGTACGTTTCCCGATACGGATAAAGATCACTGCGCCTTACCTGATCCTGTCCCTGTTGCTGGCGGTGGCAGCCGCATACCTGATCATGCAGTTGGTGATGGAGAACCTGGAGGAGCGTTTCAACAAACAACTGTACGAAGCGGGAAAAATATCCTCCGAGCTGATCGTAAGCTACGAGACAGAGTTACTGCAAACCCAGAGGCTGTTAGCCAATGCAGAGGGGATATCCAGTGCCATTCGCGCGAACAACGCGGACGCCTTGAAATCCCTCACGCTTGGCATCATCGCCAATGACGGGCAGGAGGCGGTGGAATTCTTTGACGCGCAGGGAAACCACGCGCTTTCCGTCCGGCATCGCTCCGATGCAAACCCGGAAGATTATGATTTTTCCAGCGGGAGACAGACATCGTTTTCGAGTCTGGAGATTGTGCAAAATGTTCTGAATCAAAAGAGCGACGCCAAAGGCGATAAATTTGCCGACCTGGTCCGAACTGATTCAGGGGATTTTCTATACGTTGCCGGTCCTGTAT
Source organism: Chloroflexota bacterium (assembly GCA_016234555.1). Classification (GTDB taxonomy): domain Bacteria; phylum Chloroflexota; class Anaerolineae; order Anaerolineales; family Villigracilaceae; genus Villigracilis. Next base: position 307,953 of record JACRBJ010000032.1, read on the forward strand.
ACGACCCGCAGGGAAAGCTGGCTGGCGTCGTGCTGGTGGGCAGGTCGCTATCGACAATGGCGTTGGACATGCGCGACAGTACCTTCGCCCAGATTACCTTTTACGATCCATCGGGGCAGGTGATCCAAAGCACGCTCCCTTCCCCGCCGGAGTTGGAACCGAAAACGACGTCGCGGATTGTCCTGCTTAAAGATGTAAGCAGCGCCAAACGGGATATCTCCAATCAACGCGACTTCAACACCGCCAACATCCCGTTCTCGGAAATTCTCGGAGTTCTGGAGGTGCGCGGGAATCATGAATTGGGCATCCTGGGCGTGGCACTAAGTCAAAACGCCATTTTGCAGACCTCCGCCGATTCGCGCTGGCGCATCTTTTTCCTGATTTTGTCGGCGCTCTTTTTGATCATCCTCATCGGGCTTAACCTGGCGAACTCGATCACCCGTCCGCTAACCGAACTGGTGCGGGCTTCGGCAAGAGTCTCCACCGGCGACCTGGACGTTCGGATCGACACGCGCACAAACGATGAGATCGCGATCCTGACAGAATCGTTCAACAGGATGGTGGCGAGTCTCCACAAGTCCAAAATGGAGTTGCTCGACGCCTACGACCATACCCTGGAGGGATGGGCAAAGGCTCTGGAACTGCGCGACAAGGAAACACAGGGACATTCGGAACGCGTCATCGAACTGACCTTTCGACTGGCTGAGGAAATGGGCATTCGCGGCGAGGAACTGGTCAACATTCGCAGGGGCGCCCTTCTTCACGACATCGGCAAGATGGGAATTCCGGACCATATTTTGCACAAAAAGGAACGCCTGACGGAAGAGGAAATGGCGATCATTCGCAAACATCCGCAGTTTGCATACGATATGCTGAATGAGATCGGCTTTTTGCAGTCGGCGCTCGAAATTCCGTATTGCCATCATGAGAAATGGGACGGTACAGGGTATCCCCGCGGCTTGAAGGGGGAGGAAATCCCGATTGCCGCAAGAATATTTTCCATCGTGGACGTGTGGGATGCGATGACCAGCGACCGCTCCTATCGGGATGCAATCCCGCCCGAAGAGGTCGCCGCCCATCTGGTGGATCAAAGCGGACAGCACTTTGACCCAGCCGTTGTGGATGCGTTCATCCGCATCCTGCGCGCTGACGGGGAGAATGAATGAACATAAAAGGCAGCATTCCTTCCCCCACGCACCAGGCACGTGATGATAAATCTCACCGCATGTTCAATGTTGCGGGAGTTTTCCTTCTGTTTTCCTTCCTGCTGTTTCTCTGTCAGTTGATTAATTTGGGGACTTTCGAAACCAGCGCGCGCGGATCTGACCGCCTGCCGGTCTCGATCCGCGCCGAATCCCAGGCTGATTACAGTGGTGACGTACATGCGCCGTCCATCCCGCCCATCAGTGAAAACATCCTCAGGCAGATCATCTTGGACATGCCTTCCACAGTCAGCCCGGAAGACCGTCTCGCCACGCTGGAGTTTTCGCTTTCGCAGCCTGTTCCCACGATGACGCTCGACACTCGCTTCTCCGCAACCCTTACTCCCACAAGGACACTGGACCCGACGCGCACGCGAATCTCTTCGCGCACCCCAATCCGGACGATATCGAAAACGCGGACCCCGACTCCCACCTCCACGCCGACAAAATTCCTTACACCCTCCAGGACGGCAACTCCCACACGGACATCGACACGCACTCCCATAACCACACAGACAGAAACGCCAACCGCTGGCGCGACATCCCGCCCGGCAACCGCGTCGGTATCAACCCGCACGCCGACACCCACCGCTACAAGGTTCAATCCAGCAGACACGCCAACCCCCACCCAGCAGATTCCCCCAACCACCACTCCTACACCAACTTCCACGAGCACGGATGTGGTCATTACAGACTCGTCTCCTCAAACCGAAACGCCCATGTGCGCGTTGACTTCCAACGGGATTTCCATTTCTGAAAATGAACTCCAGCTAACCCTGACCAACAATGGCGATGCGCCGGTGACGATTGCCTCCATCCGCATCACCTGGATCGACGAACCTGATTCGCAAACGCTGACGGAAGTCAGATTGGACGATGTGACCATCGCGAACGCAGACGACCCCCAGCCGCCGAGTGACTACCCATCCGAGAGGCATTGGTCTGCCTCACAAGACGATCTCATGCTGGCGGTTTCTGAATCCAATATGTTGGTATTTTTATTTTCTGAAGACCTTCAACTCGATGGCTACAGCATCGACATCATGTTCGACAACGGTTGTACGGTGGGCGAAAGCCGTTAGTAGAACGTCACCGTGTAATCCACAAACCTTTCCCCATCGTAATTGAATTTTGCTGAGAAGAACCTCCCCTGTTCCAGCCACGGGAGAAATATCGCGTCGCTGTCCCAAAGCGGTAGGAGGGCGATTTCGTCTTCGGGGATCCATTCCAGCCTGCCTTCCGGGACATCCTGCGACAGGATGCCTTCGAAATCGTCCGCGGTGTAGACGAAGACGTACCAGTCGTTGCCCTTGAAATTGGTGAAGGTCAACAGCCCGTGCCAACGCGGAGAGCGGATCGCCAGCCCCGATTCCTCGCGCACCTCGCGGATGACGCAGTCTTCGGGCGATTCACCCGCCTCGAACTTGCCGCCCAATCCATTCCACTTGCCCGCGTGGATGTCGTCCGGACGTTTGTTACGGTGGATCATCAGCGTGCGCCCGTTCTGTTTGACGTAACACAGGGTTGCAAGAATCATGTTATCCCGTCACTCCCAGCCATAATTGATATAGCCCAAAGCCAAGCAATGCCAGCGCGGATACTCCCAACAAGGTGCGGCTGAACTTTGGCCCAAGTTTTGAAGTTACCCCAAAGATGACGATGAGCGCCGCAAGGCTGGAGACGATGGTGGCATAGAATCCCGCAAGAAAACCAATCCCATTGACGGGCGTTTCGCGCCAGCCTTTGATGAGGATGGGACCCGTTACCAGCGTCCAGTAGATATAGGGACCGGGGCTGAGGGCAATCGTCAGCGCGGCTTTGAGGATGCTTTGTCCGCTTGAAGATTCGGGCGATGCGGTTTGGGTCTCATAGCTTTTCCACGACTTGAACGTGCCAAAGGCGAGATACAAAATGAACAATCCGCCCGCGATGTAGAGGAATCTCTCCAGCCACACGGGGACCTGACTCAAAACCAGCAGACAAACGGCGATGATCGGCGCGTCGCTAATCAACGGGGCAAACGCAGCGGGCAGGGTGCGCTTCCAGCCTCGCGTTACGGTCTGAGAGACGAGGTATGTTTGAAAGGGTCCGGGCTGGGATGCGGCGGCGAGTCCATAGCCGACGCCTTGAAGCAGGTAAAGCCACATGGTCAATTATCGAAAGTGAATTTGGTCGGGTTCTCGAAGAACACCGTCCATGCGAGACACTGGCGCGGAGTGAAGACATACAAGCCGCCCTCGTCCCATTGGTCGGGTTTTGGCGCGTATCCCTGTGACTCGTATTTGGCGCAATAGGCTGCCGCCAATCGTTTGGCAAGTTTGGGATCAGGCTTGGATGCGGGCTGTGAAGCCCCATCCATGATGACCACATCGGTGCCGCTTTCGAGGTGCAAGGTGACGTTTGGGTTCTTTTCCAAATTGCGGGCGTGACGTGTCTCCGGACTGCCGTCGTAATAGAATCTGCCGTCCACGAATACGCCCCAGCGCGGAATCACGTGCGGCGCAGCGTTGGGTCTCACGGTGCATAACCAGTAATTCACCGAATCGATCAACCGCTTTTCGACATACTCCCAGGTCACTTCGGAGGTGGGATGATCCACGTAGCCCTTTGGGAATTTGGGGCGGGAAATTTTTGGAGCCATCGTTTGTTCTCCTTGATAAAACTTTCATGCTGAGCGCGGTCGAAGGACGGAGTAGTTTACCTTCCCAGCGCCTTCTTCACAGCCGCGTACACGTCCACCACGCCGTAGCCGTAGGCGTTGTTCGGTGTGCCGCCGCTGAAACATCCCATTGATGTGTTGCCAGTGAAAGGTTGGGCGGTGTCAATGATGAGTTGCTCGGTGGCTTCGATGTCGCCGATCAAGTCGGGCTGCGCCGACCAGATCAACGCCACCACACCAACCACATGCGGGCCCGCCATCGAAGTGCCGCTAAATTGGGCGTACGTTCCTTCGGGGGTGGATGAAAGAATCTCCACACCGGGCGCCACGATGTCGGGCTTGATTCTGCCGGAGCCGTCGGAGGTGACGGGTCCGCGGCTGCTAAAATCTCCCATGTTCCCAAACTGGTCAATTGCGCCAACGGCGAAAACCGAATCGTACAGTGGAAGCGGCATGGCAACCGTCTCGCATAGCGGTCCATCGTTGCCGGTACCAGCTACGACAAAGATGCCCGCGTCCCGCAGATTGTTTGCAGCGGGCAAGAGCGCATTGGGATCACAACCTTCAAGGGTGGGGCATCCCCACGAGTTGTTCAACACGTGCGCGGCTTTGGTTGGGTCGCCGTCTTTCAGCGGATCGCCGCCCTGCGGGAAGGGCGCAAGCATGAACTGCATACAATCGAGATAAAGCGCAGGGTTTGCAAGATTACGTTCCAAATTTACACATCCCATCCACTGCGCTTCGGGAGCGACGCCGATTCCGTCCGTGCCGAGGATCGTGCCCAGGGTATGCGTGCCGTGACCATGTTCATCGTTGGGCGAGGTTGTGCCTTTCCACGGATCGAACCAGTTGTAATCGTCGCCGGCATTGTAGCCGCGGTATTGTTTTGCAATCGCGGGATGCTTCCCGTCTGCGCCCGAATCAGACTGCCCGACCACAATGCCTTCGCCGCGAACGCCGAACTCATCCCACACCTTGTCCGCGCCGATCATCGAGATGTTCCACTGCACCTCGTCTTCGACTTGAGTCAAATATCCGGGTTGGGGCAATTTGTCAGGAACAGCACGCAGCCTTGGGCTTGGCAAAACGCGATCCACTTCGGGACGGGTCAAAAGATAAAGCCGCACCAAAGTCCCGCCGCGCACCTCCATCGCATTCTCCAAATAATAAGGCATGTACTCGATGCCAGCCGTGTCGAAGACGTTTCGCAAATCCGCCTGAGTGGAATTCGCGTGCGCGGTCAACCTTTCATACGCAGCGGTCAATCGCTCGTCGCGGTCTTTGATGGATGCCACGTCGGAGATGTCGAGCTGATCCTTCATGATGACGAAGAGACGGTCGCCGTAACTTCCTGGATTGCCAAACGCGAAGAAGATGGCGATGACGGCGACCCAGACGACGCCCACCTCTATCCAGGCAACTGTGGTTGAGACGCCTTTCGTCCTACCCAAGGCTGGTATTATTATCCATATAAGGGTGGTGAACAACCCAAAGCCAACAACGATGATACAGACTTTCAATACAATCATGCCGATGTCGCCGAGGACATAGGTCAACTCGGTGGGATCGAACAGTGCCAGCCCGGCAAATGTCAGCAGGGACGTAGCAGCCCATGTCGCCGCCTTCGACGGGACGACGGCGGAGATGGCAAACGCAAACGGCGGAAGGATTGCCAACAAAATCAATTGTGCGCCGTCGTAACCCAAAGCGGAGCCAAGCAGGGCAAGCACGGCGCCAACTCCTATACCGTCGAGGAATCTATTTTCAGTGGTGGCTCGCATCAGTACGGCAGCGAGCAGACCAAAAGCAAGGCTTGCCAGCAAACTTAACAGGGTGTCCCCAAGCGAACCGAATGAACCATAGAATGCAAACGGCATTAGACCAACGTTCGCAATCAGCAAACCAGAGGGAAGTGACCTGAAACCCCAGATGATTTCATCCCTGCGGAACCAGATGACGATGAGGGCGGCGACCAGCGCAATTGCAAATTGCAGGATCGAACCCAACTGGTCGTTATTTGGACCAAGCAGTTTCAACACCAGGGCGGGGAACGCCATGAGCGATGCGACGAGCAGACCTGCGTACACCGGCTTGAAGCGCTCGTCCTTCGTGAAGTACCAAAGCGCGGCGGTGAAGGTGGTCATCACAACAGCCTGGATTGCAAGCCCGATCAGCCCCGACCACTCCATTTGTTTTGCGCTCAACGACATGATCGCCGTTTGTTCCATTGTCCAAATGGTAAAGTGATAGATCAACAGACACAACGGCATGGGAAGGATGAGCAGGGCAAATGCCCACACCGCGCCTGTGGAACGATTTTGGGGTTGGGGAATTGATTCGTTTGTCATTTGGTCTCCTTGTTAACTCACTCCGCCCCGCCTTCGATGCCTGCAATGATCTCAGGTTCGACGGGTTTGTGCGGCTGGACGTTGAAAAGCTTGAAGCCCCACTGTACCGCTGGACCAATCAGCAGGGCAAAGACCACCGTGCCGATGCCGGCGGGGCCGCCCAACAGCCAGCCGATGCCCACCACCGTCACCTCGATGATGGCGCGCGCCACGCGGATGCTGAGTCCTGTAGTGCGTTTGACCGCCAGCATCAAGCTATCGCGTGGACCCGCGCCCGCCTCCACACCGATGTAGATGGCACTTGCCAGTCCTGTCAAGAAGATGGCAACCAACAGCATCCCGCTTTGGAGCAGGAGGTTGTCCTTCACCGAGGGGATGATGGAAAGCCATCGATCTATCCATGGTCCGATGGACAGGATGTTCGCCAGCGTACCCCAGCCGATTTGTTCACGCATAACCAACGCGCCCGAAAGCACCGTGAACCCAACCAAAACGGTCATGGTTCCTATTGAAAGGTGGAAGATCGGCGATAGCGCAACGTCCAGTACTGTCCATGCGTTTGTGCCCAAATTCCCGCGGATCAGCAAGCTGGACGCAAGCCCATAAATAATAAAACCGATTTGTATTCGGATAAAGTCACGGAGGAAGGTATTCCAGTGAATGGGTTTGAACATGAGTCTCCATTTGTTTTGTAGTGGCGACTTGAGTCGCCTTGAAACATAAAATCACGACTTCAGTCGTGACTACATCAGGATGATACCATGATGTGATAGACTCCCCCACATGGTACAAATCTACGAAACCCACCGCGATTCGTTCACCATCAGCACAGACCAATCCCGACTGGACATGTCCACCGTGTACGATTTTCTCTCCCGCTCCTACTGGGCAAAGACCCGTCCGCGCAAATACACGGATGCGGCGTTTGTCAACTCGCTGGTCTTCGGCGTCTACGCGGATGCGGGCGGACGTCTGGTTGGCATGGCGCGGGTTGTCACCGATTACGCCATCGTCGCCTATCTCTGCGATGTCTTCATCCACGAGGATTATCGCGGACACGGACTTGGCAAGTGGCTGATGCAGTCCATGCTCGACCACCCCGACTTGAAACACATCCGCCGCTGGTTGCTCGCCACCGACGACGCCCACGGCTTGTACCGCCATTTCGGCTTCGAGCCGCTGACCGATGTCGAAAAGTGGATGCAGCGCCTGCGACCGTTTCCGGGGGAATGAGGTCTGCTACCCATAAACGGACTCGCGGACAAGAACGGACTCATTACCCCCGGCATATATAATTGACATACCTCACGCAAGCCAAAGTCCGTTTCAATCCTGAATCCGTTATGAAGTCCGTTGACGAAAAACGCGCCCTGAAAGTCTTCCTCTGCCATATCATGCCCGTAGGGGGCGCCCACAGTGACAAAGACGCTGTGAAGTCTCTTTACGCGCGACTCAAGCGCGAGGGCGTGGACGTTTGGCTGGACAAGAAAAAACTCTTGCCACATTCGTAACCTTTTGTGCGGATTATGCAACAAGGGGTAAAACTGTTGGATGAACCATATTTGTATGCCTGTTTGAAAAGGTAAGGAAAAATGAAAATCATTAGCAAAGTAATATTTCCATTGGTTTTGCTTGCAACAATATTGACATCTTGCGGCAATTTTATGTCACCACCCAGGACAAGTCCAACAGTTGCCATGGAAACAGCTATGTCTGTTGTTAAGACAGAAGTTGCTAAGACACAAATATCAATCCCTACAGTCACATCATTGCCATTTTGGGATGGCCCGGCTACCGCTACACCAGGACCCAATAGTTATCTTTCCCCAGTCCCCTCAAACCCCAACCAACAGGTATATGTTGACCCGGAAAGCTGGTATTCAATCTACTTTCTCGCTGATATGGAACCTACGGACAAGCCGAACTCATTTTTAGGACCAGACGGTTTTTTTGAAACTGGCTATCTGCCAGAATTAGGATATATGTCAAGGGCCACAATGGTTTGTGCATGGCTGGCAAATGTCGAGTTGAAACCAGAAGAAAGCAATATTGAGAGGTATTTATCTGATCGGGACCCATCATTTTCACGTTGTTCCGTATTAACAAAAGAAAATGGATTAAGTACCGAATACGAAATATTTGAAAACCCTGCAGCCGATCCCGAACATCGCTTTGTTTATGTAAAGATCGTCAAATACCCAGCCGACAATAATAAGGCAATAGCTTCTCTGGTATGGCTGAAGCCCATCCATATGACAAAATTTGAATCCATTCTCGCGCCTGTAAGCCCCGAAGAGATTTCGCTATGGGAAAATACAGCGCCAATATTACAGAATGCTTCAATTACTGAATATGCTTTACCTCCTGAGGCGCAAGTGGGGCCGGGCGAAAAAATGTTAGTAGAGTTTGTACCCGATGATATGCTTCCAGATTGGGCTGCATACAGAGCGAATTCTCCCACCTCCACTCCAAAACCCGTAATTGAAGAGCAATTGAAATCGCTTGGGTATGAATTAAGAGATTTTGACTCCAACCCAAACAATTACAGGCAACAATTGTTTCGAGATAACAGAGTCTTGTTTGATAGAGTATTTAAAATTTCAGATTTTCATAAATTCTCAACTAAAGCAGGACTGATAACGACTTTCATTGTTACTACGATGAACCCTGCAACTTCTGATTTCAGCAGTTATATTATTCAGAATGATGTAATTAGTGAATGGGAGTACAATCATCAAGACCCTGGGTTTGGTCCTATTTTGTATCAGGGGGAAGTATTGTGGCTGAAGGCAAGCAAGGATTTCGACCATATCCAGGTGCTTAAGAGCAATCGGGATGTTGTTTACTCCTTCGCTGTTTATACGGAACCGCTTTATTCTACGAGTAGCTTTAGCATTTGGGACGGACACTGGATTTTGGCTGCACGGGACTTTTTGATCCAGGATGGGGAAAACCTTAACAAAAAACTGGGCTTCCATGAAATTTTCAGTTGGGGTCTAATTGACAATAAACCCGCATACTTCTTTCGCAAAGGGCCGAGGATTGGACTCTCCTATGATGGGAATATCCTTCCCTTGGAATATCAAGAGGTGTCCCATCATTATTGTTGCGGGTTTGCAATTAATAATCCAAACATAGTTAACGGTAGTGCGCACTTCTTCGGAAAGCGCAATGGTATTTGGTATTATGTGGTTGTAAAATTCAAATAATTCAGTATTCTATCTAACAAAAAAGCGCGGATAGGATAAAATCCAGCCGCGCTTTTTACTTCTCACTTTTTACTTTCCACTGGAAATCATGTCCCTCATCACCGTCTCCTCTCTCTCCAAATCCTTCGGACCCACTGACATCTTCAGCGGAGTCTCTTTCAGCGTTGCCAAAGGCGCGCGCATGGCAATTGTCGGACCGAATGGAATCGGCAAGACCACGCTGCTGCGAATCCTCGTCGGCGCGGACGAAGCCTCGTCGGGGACAGTCACCCGCTCGAAGGGAATCCGCATGGGGTATCTCTCGCAGGAGGCGGATTTCGAGATGACGGGAACGCTCTGGGAGGCGTGCGAGTCCGTTTTCAGTCATTTCAAAAAAGAGCAGGAAGAACTGCATCGTCTCGAAGGGTTGATGTCCGACCTCGTTCAAGGTGAGGAGGTCATGGCGCGCTACGGCAAATTGCAGGACGACTTCGAGCGGCGCGGCGGATACACCTACATGACCCGCATCCGTCAGGTGCTGACAGGTTTGGGATTCAGCGAAGCCGACTACCAGTTGAGCATCGACCACCTTTCAGGCGGACAGCGCACGCGCGGATTCCTCGCCCGCCTGCTGCTTTCCGATCCCGACCTGCTGCTGCTCGACGAACCCACCAACCACCTCGATATCGCCGCCGTCGAATGGCTCGAAGGCTATCTCAGCCAATGGGAAGGCGCGGCGATCATCGTCTCGCACGACCGTTACTTTTTGGACAAAGCCTGCAACGTCATCTTCGAGATGTTCCCAGGCGCCACCGAAAGCTATCGCGGAAATTACAGCGCCTACCTCAAGCAACGCGCCGAACGCGCCGCGCGCAGGCAGGAGATCTTCGAGAGCGAAAAAGAAAAATTGATGAAAGAGGTGGAGTACATCAAGCGCAACGTCTCGGGGCAGAACGTGCTGCAAGCCAAGGGCAAACTCAAACGTCTCTCGCGCATTTTGCAAGCCATCGAGCAGATCGGCATGGAAGCCGCGCTCAACCAAAAGTGGAGCGAGACCGCCGCCGAAGTCTCCGTCACCACGTCCATCATGGGCGTCGAGGAAGCCGAGCGCCGCGTGCGCGGACTTCAATCTCCCGTGCGGACTTTGCCCAACCTCCACCTGCGACTCTCGTCCCAAACCCGCTCTGGCGATCTGGTCATCCGCGCCGAAGACATCCAGGTCGGATACTCCGACAAGTTTTTGTTTTCCTGCCCGACGATTGACCTGCGACGGGGCGACTGCGCGGCGTTGATCGGACCGAACGGAGCGGGCAAAACCACCTTCTTGAAAACGATCCTCGGACAGATTCCGCCCTTAGCTGGTGACGTGACCCTTGGGGCGAGTCTCAGCGTTGGGTATTTTGCACAGGCGCACGAGGGACTTGATCCGCAGAAGACGGTGGTTGAAGAGATCATCGCCGCGTCAGGCTTCCTCCCGAATCGGGCGCGTGAATATCTCGGCAAGTTCCTGTTCTCTGGCGACGACGCTTTCAAAAAAGTTTACATGCTCTCAGGCGGTGAGCGCGGACGCCTCGCGCTGGCGAAACTCGCCTTGCAGGATACGAACCTGCTCCTGCTCGACGAACCAACCAACCATCTCGACATCCCCTCGCAGGAAGTCCTCGAAGCCGTGCTGGACGATTACGCGGGTACGATCCTGCTAGTCACCCATGACCGTTACCTCGTGGACGCCATCGCCACCCAAATCTGGGAAATCGACACGGACGAGTCGCACTTGATCATCTTCAAGGGAACCTACTCCCAAATGAAGGAGGAGCGCGAAAAGGAACTGGCACGTCAATCTGCCGCCGAGGCTGTCGTTGCTGACACGCGCAAAAAAGACGCACCGAAGGCAAAGTCTGCCAGCACCAAGGAAGAACGGCAAAGAATCGCAAAAGTACAAAAATTGGAAAACAGCATAGCCGCACTTGAAGCCGAACTAAGCGAAATCGGCAGGCAACTTGAAAATCCGCCCAAGGATGCGGGCGCGGTTGTCAAACTGGCAAAGGAATACGACCGTGTCCAGAAAGAGATGGATAGTTTGCTGGCGGAGTGGGAAGGGTTGCAGGGATAGCACGTTTGCTTGTCATGCTGAGGGGTGCTTTCCCCCGAAGCATCTCGAACATGGCAAGATGAGAGACCCTTTGTCGCGAAAAACGCTCCTCAGGGTGACATGGTATATTCAGGCGAGAGTTGGAGGTGATGTGAGACTGGACCAGGAGAGAGACGAAAGGATGAAAAGGTTTCCTCTTATTGGAATGGTTTTTGGGTAATTCTTGGACAAGAGACAAACAAGGAATTCGCACAAAATGAAAAATATCATTCCGCCCAATGTAAAGATTTTTATAGCTGGTCTGGCTACTGGTTTGGCGTTGGGTTGTCTCGCATTTATTGGCTTACTGATTTTCCTGCCAAATCCATCAAGCAAATCGCAATCAACGGACGCTGCGCCATTGGGGATAACACAAATCCCACATATAACGGCGACAAATTCATCTATTCCTATTTCTTCGCCTACACTTACTTCAACAGCTACTTACGCACCAACATTAACTCCCATACCTACAACAACAAACACCACTGCACCGACTTTTACGTTCGCCCTCACTTCGACGTCTACACCAACAGAAACGTCATTGCCTCCGATATTAAGTATTCCTTATACCGCTTGTGGCGATCACATGGCGTATTCTGCCAATGCCGAAGTCAAGGAGTTTCCAATTGTTGAAAACGATAAAATAATTGAATACGCAAGTTACGTTCTTGTGACTTATAAAATCAAGAACACATATGACCTTACGCCTATTTATGGTTTTGAGGTCCATCCATCCCCAGGGTATGACAATCCCGATTTGTACCCAGAAGAGTCGCCAACATTTAACAGTGATCCCCTTATTCAACCAAGTGAAGTGGTAACTCTTAAGAGCGTTCACCTATTTATGCCCGCAGGATGGAGTTATCAAGAACACCCTAAAGCTTTTTTGAAACTCCCTGAAAATCTTTACCCTGAACCATACAAACGTATTGTCGGCGGGAATACCGTTACATTTAAAGATAGTTGAAGTATTTGGAATGCTGGATAATAACAAGAAAGAGTATAGATGTAATGGCGTCATTCGAATACCATAGAAATCATTGAGAGGTAGAAATGGATATTAGCAGTCGGTTTTCACTCACAGATTTTTTAGCATATCTTTTTCCTGGCGTTTTTACAACGATAGGACTTTATTTCCTACTCCTACTATCTCCATTAAAAACATCGCTAGCAAATTTTCCAACGGACTTAAATACAGGAATTCTCTTCCTGGTGTTTAGTTTTATCTTTGGTGTCGTCGCGTCTGGCATTGCAGAAATTCTCACACAATCAATTAGGCATAAGAACGATACTCAAATACCATTAATCGGATTTGAAAAGGATGTAAAAAGGGAGTTTAAGAGTGTATTTGGTGGAAAAGAAGAATTCAAATGGACGAGAACACATTTCTATTTATGTCGTTCAATGATTAATCAATATATGCCAAACGAAATGCAAGGAGTTCAACGCCAAAGTAGCCTTCGTCAACTTAGAATGAATTTATTACCTTCGATGGTGATTTGGATTTTTGCAGGGTTTGGTTGGGGTCTACGAATCTTCAACACTTCTTCAGAATATTGGGGGATTTTACTGATTACTACGTCAATTATTTTAGGAATAGTGATATTTACGATAACAATAAATAGAATGCAAAACAATGATGAACGCGAAATCAGAGAAACACTAGCGGCATTTCTAGTTGGCAGCACGACAGGTTTGTTCAAAAAGGGGAAAAATTCAAAAGACCAAAATTCATAGATCTTTCAGGTGACGCCCTTGTCTCAAACAGCCGTCCAATGAAATAACTTAATCCTGAAAGTGCTATACTGGTTTCAAGAAGACAGTTTGGTCTTCCTGGTTGCAAGGAGGCAGAAATGTCCTGGCAAACTCAATTGAGGCGAGATTCTATGTAGTGGCTGCTCAAGACCTCCGAGTTCTTTAAGAACTCGGAGGTCTGTGTTATGCAAGGTAACGTCCTAATTCCCACCTGCCTTCCCAAAAATCCCCGCAAGCAAACTCCCCGTTCCTCCCGCCAAACCCATAAATTGCGCCTTGCAACATGAAATTTCAAGCCTTGAAAAATAAATTTTGAGGCTTGAAATTTATTTTTCAAGGCTCAAAATTTGAAAATCAAGCTTTGATTTTGCTATAATCAAAGCGGAAATCATCGGTTTCACGGTGAGGATTGGAGGAATCATGGCTAAAAAACTGGCAGCCATCCGCAAGTATCGCCCCGAGATCAAGCGGGAGCGGACACGTCAAATGCCGCAGGTGGTGGAGGGCATTGCCATGCGCACGGGGTTGAACAAGGGTGAGATTCTTCTCGTGATCTATGAGTTACAGGATGCCATTTTAGACGCCCACCGCAGCGGACAGGCGGTCAAGGTTGAGGGACTGGGGACGTTCACCCCCACCATCCGCATGGATGGAAAGCTGGATATCGTTTTCCGTCCCGAGCCAGACATGTTGAGACAGCTCAACGACCCCACGAAGTTCCATGCAAAAATCCTGAACAAACCCAATATTGGGAAATCAGCGGATGACCTGGCGGCGCAATGGAATGCGGAGCATCCCGATGACCCGGTGGAAGAATAACCCAACCCTGAAAGTGCTATACTGATTTCAAAAGACCGCTTGGTCCTATTGCTAAGGAGGCAAAGATGTCCTGGCAAACTCAATTGAGGGGAGATTCTGTTTCGTGGCTGCTTGAACTTGATTCAACTGGAGTCCGCTATCTGGCGCTGCGTGATTTGGTGGGGCTTTCCACAGAAGATAAAGAATTGAAATCCGCGCGGAGGCTGGCGCACAAAGAAGGTCCCATCGCACACATCCTGTCCAAGATGAACGAGGAGGGATACTGGCAAAGGCCGGGGACAGGATATGGTCCGAAATATAAATCCACGGTGTGGGCGCTGATTCTGCTGGCACAACTTGGCGCGTCAGTGAAAGAGGACAAGCGTATCCGACAGGCGTGCCGGTATTATCTCGACCACGCTTTGAACCCTGGCGGGCAAATCTCCGCCATGACCAATAACTCTCCCTCAGGAACAGTCGATTGCCTGCAGGGCAACATGCTCTGGTCGTTGATGGAGTTGGGCTGCAACGATCCACGCATGGACTCGGCTTACGAATGGATGGCACGAACGATCACGGGCGAGGGAGTCGCACCGATGAAGGAGAAGCACGCACCGGTCCGTTATTTTGCGGGCAAGTGTGGACCAACTTTTGCATGTGGGGCGAACAACAAACTGTCGTGTGCATGGGGCGGAATCAAAGTCTTGTTGGCGTTGAGTCGCCTTCCCGTCGAGAAAAGAAGCGAATTGATCGAACAGGCGATTCGCCATGGTGTTGACTTTTTCTTCAGCGTGGATCCATCCACTGCGAAATATCCAAACGGCTGGGCGGCAAAACCGAGCGGCAACTGGTGGAAGTTCGGCTTCCCCGTTTTCTACGTCTCGGATATTTTACAGATCGCCGAGGCATTGTCCGCGCTGGGGTATGGCAAGGACAAGCGACTGGCAAACACCATAAACCTTATCCGTGAAAAACAGGATGAAAACGGCCGCTGGTCACTGGAATATGATTACAGCGGCAAAACCTGGGTGGATTTTGGCGCCAAGAAAAAGCCAAACAAGTGGGTGACGTTACGAGCGTTGCGGGTTTTGAAGTCGGTTGATTGATCGATGCTGATCCTGCTTCCCACCTGCTCCTCGACGCGGGTTACTGTGTCCGCTGCCTGGGGCGTGCCCCGTGCGTTTGCAGGGATGTCCGGGGTTGAGCCGCGTGGAGGTGGTCACCGCCGACGCGCTGGACGAGAGCAAACTGGTAGATCCGACAAGATCCTAAAAATCTATTTTGCGGCGCTGGCGGCAGTTTCGGCAATATCTGGCTTCTGGCTGGCTTAAAGGAATGGACAGGCAATAACGCCGATCCACCACCGAATCGGCTATCTGATAAGTTTCCTTCCCCAAATCCAAACCTGGAGAATGCCCGCGCCCGCAATCAGCGCGTATGGGATCTGCATGAGCAAAAAATAACGCTGCCATTGGGTCGGTATCATGGCAAATAATAAAAAGCCCGTTACAAGGAACAGGGAACAGACCAGTAAATTCTCCGCATTGAAATGGTGCAGTAAATACCACCCGCCGATGACAACCAAAATCACGACCAATCCATCCAGCAGTGGCAACCCAACACGCCCATCAATCAGTGAATCTTCGTAGGCGGCAACCTGTTCATGGAAGGGTAAAACATCGAAGGATTTAACCTCCCTATACATTACATCCGTCTTGATGGTGTTGTTCAACAGAAACGTTATTCTGCCTTTGGCTACGTTCGGGTCTAACAGTCCCTGACCAACATAATCCTGAATCTGTCCCCTCAACATCGCCTCGCGTGTTTCGACCATGCTATTGACCGGGGTCAGGATTTCGCTATATAGCGAAGGCTCCATGATGGTCATCCCAATCACAAGGGCAAGCCCCGCAAACGCCAGAGGCTTTGTCATCCGGTCGATATTCAATACCGGCAGTTGAAAAAGAATGACGGCAACTCCCGTCAGCATGAACGCGGTTTCCCACCACCCCCAAAAGACAGGCATAAAGACAAGAAAGAAGACGTAAGAGAGGATGCCAGCCACACCCAAATAAAAGAAATTTGTCAGGATATTCCGCAGCGTATCTCTCTTCCACAGGGGAATTAACCCAATGGCAAGGTAAACAGCGACCAGCGCGGGGACAGTGTCCTGCTTGGCGGCAAGCGTGAGTCCGCTGGCGGCTCCGAGCAAGGCGTATGGATATCTGCGCATTTTCCCATCCTGGAAAGACTTGATCACATATGTGGCGAAGTATATTGTCAGGATCAGGAAGAGGAATTTCGGCCCCTCCTGCATGGCACGGCGGATATTCATCAGTATGGGTCCATTGGTGGCAAACACCAGGGCAGCCAGCCATGCAGCCAGGCGGGAAGAAAATAACCGCCAGGCTGTCAGGAAGAGCAGGACAACTCCAAGAGCGCCCATCAATGCCGAGCAGAAACGCGCTAAATGTAGAAGCCGCGGTTCTGGCATGTTCCCCTCAGCAACATTGTATTCCCATTTAGCACCCCACAGCCACTTATTGGTTGGGTCATCATTATCAGTGATGTCCCGGGCAAAACCTATCGAGAACACCAAAATCGAACCAGTGGATAACCTTAAGTATTGTTTGTTGTTTCCATCCGATCTGTAAAGGACGCGTTTAAAATCCCTCTGTTTCATCCGAAAGTAATCATTGCTCAACACGATATAAGTTGATTCGTCCCCATGAAAAGGGACCAGCGCTATCCCAGATAGAACATATAGCACGAGAAGCAACAAAAAGACAATATCCAGCCATGTGAGATGATTATTTTGACTGGCATGAGTTCTTTGTGATATTTTCTGCATCATTGACATGGTGTGATTATATCAATCCTTTACCTTTCCCCGCTTACTTCACCACCATCGGAATACCCGCCACCAAAAAGATGACCTTATCCGCTTCGCGCGCGAGGCGTTGATTTGCCCAGCCGAGCAGGTCGCGGTAGACACGGCCCATTTGATAAGGCGGGACAAGTCCCAAGCCGATCTCGTTTGAGATGATGAGCCAATCGGGTTTTCCTGCGCGGATGGCGGCGAGCAAGTCAGCCACTTCCTTGTAAACGGCTTCGGTGAAGGGGGCTTCGTCCACGAGTTCGTTCTTCTCGAACTTCATGAGCAGGTTGGTGGTGAGCAGGGTGATGCAATCCAAAATCACGAGGTCGGATTTTATCTCGCCGACATGCGCCGCAATATCAAGCGGGATTTCAAGCGTTTGCCAGTGAACAGGTCTCTCGGACTGATGCTTTTGAATCCGAGACGACATTTCTTCATCATCCAATGCCTGCGCGGTGGCAAGATACGTGACCAACTTGCCCGACTCCTCCGCAAGCCGTTGGGCGTAGGATGATTTTCCGCTTCTTGCGCCGCCGAGCAGCAGGGTTATTTGTCCCATATTATTTTCTCCAGCAAGTCCATGTTCAACGCGCCTTCCACCGCGTCTGCCAGTGCTTCGAGTGATTGATTGAAGACTTCACTTTGCAACGCACCACCGCCACGCCAGCCCAAACTTTCCAGCCAGGCATGACGGAACTCATCGTTGACGAAGATGCCGTGCAGATAACATCCCCAGATTTTACCGTCTGACGAAACGCTTCCGTCCGCGACTTTGACCTGCTGACCGTTGCGGCTGACGATTCCCAACCACGCGGTTTGACTCGGTGTCTCACCCATGTGGATTTCGTAACCTTCGAGAATAACGGACTCCAAAGTCTCCTGACTTTGGGGATGAAAAATCGGGAGATTTTTCACTCCGATACGCGCGCGGACTTGATAAGTGGCTTTCTCCTTCGAGAACTCCGTGTGGACGGGGAGCAAGCCCAAGCCTGAAGTATGCTCCACTTTTGATTCAACGTGATGCGGGTCGGCAATGGCTTCGCCGAGCATTTGGTATCCGCCACAAATGCCGACCACTGCGCCGCCGTTTTTTGCAAATGTCGTGACGGCTTCCGCCAAGCCTGTTTGGCGCAGCCAATCCAAATCGGCGATGGTGCTTTTTGTGCCAGGGATGATGACCGCATTGGGATTTCCAAAGTCATTTGCAGATGAAACGTAACGCAAGGTCACGCCTGACTCCGCTTTGAGCGGGTCGAAGTCGTCAAAGTTGGAGATGCGCGGCAAAGCTAAAACGGCGATGTCAATCTGATTAGATTCGCCCTGAGCGAAGTCGAAGGGCGAGTGCAAAGCATTCTCCACCGAAACAGCGTCTTCATCGGGCAGATTCAAATTTCTCAAATAGGGAACCACGCCCAAAACGGGGACATCGCCTTTTTCTTCAAGGATTTGCACGCCGTCGGAAAAGAGCGCGAGGTCACCGCGAAACTTGTTGACCACCAGCCCGCGCACGAGGGCGCGCTCGTCGGGGTCAAGCAGCCAGAGCGTGCCGAGCAGTTGGGCGAAGATGCCGCCGCGATCGATGTCGCCGATGAGCAGGACGGGCGCATTCGCGTATCGCGCCACCGCCATGTTGACGATGTCGCCGCGCCTGAGGTTGATTTCCGCCGCGCTGCCTGCGCCTTCGATGATGACGAGCTCGTAGGCTTCGCGCAGTCGGTCGAGGGCGGCGGTGACATGTTCCCAGAGGATTTCTTTTTTCTCGTAATAGGTTTTGGCTTCGAGCGTATTCCACGGACGACCCATCAGAATCACCTGCGAACGCGAGTCCGCTTCGGGCTTGATGAGGACGGGATTCATATCCACAGTGGGAGCAAGACCAGCGGCGGCGGCTTGCAAGGCTTGGGCGCGTCCGATCTCGGAACCGTCCGCGCAGACCGCAGCATTATTCGACATGTTCTGCGCCTTGAACGGAGCGACTTTGATTCCGCGTCGCGCATAGATTCGGCAGAGCGCGGTCACGAGCAGGCTCTTGCCAGCGGATGAGCTGGTTCCTTGAACCATCAATACTTTTGCGGTCATGTAACATTCTCCATAAAAATCAACCACAGATGAACACGCTTTGTTGAACGTGGATTGTAGGGGCGGGGTTACCCCGCCCCTACTAAATGAGCCAAAACATTTTCATCTGTGGTCAATCTTGTTCGATGGTTTTCGAGATAACGGATTCCACGCCTTCTTCGGCGCCGCTTTTGGCAGGTGACTTGTATCGTTGAGTGAGTTCAGAATTGCGCCTGCGGGATAAAAGGCAAGTTCCGAAAGTGAGGCGGTGGAAAGATGGAATTGCCAATACATCGTGGGCGGGAGGTTGAGGGCGAGACAAATCAAGGTTTGCAGTACTCCGCCGTGAGCGACGATCAGAATGGTTTGGTCGTTGTGTTTTTCGCTGAGTTCATCCAGCATGGATTGGACACGAACCGCCAGTCCTTCGAGAGTCTCGCCGTTGGGCGGGGCGTTTTTGAAAATATCATTTTCCCAAGCGGCAAGCGTTTCTGGGTATTTGGCTTTGATCTCGTCGTAGATCATGCCTTCCCAATCGCCGAAGTTCACTTCGCGCAAGCGCGAGTCTGTGATGATCTCCGATTTGCAAATGATGGCGGCGGTTTCGGTGGCGCGTTGCAGGTCGCTGGAATAGATGATATCAAAATACTCGGCGGCGAGTCGTTCTGCGAGAGCCTGTGCCTGCTTGCGCCCAGTTTCGTTCAGTGGGATGTCGCTTTGACCTTGAAAGCGTTGTTCGAGGTTCCAGTTGGTTTGTCCGTGGCGGATGAGGAGGAGGTTCATGGGGAAAGGATGAGGGATGAATGAGGAAGGATGAAAAAAGAAAGGGCAGCAAAGGTGACTGAAAAGTATAAAAGGCGGCGGGCGCGGGATATGTCTTTGGCAGAGGGAAGTTGCAGACCTTTGCCAAGTGCGTAGTGGTCAATCTTTTCAAGTTCCACACCGAGGGCACCAGCCATTGCGCTCATCGGGATACCCGCATTCGGGCTGGCGGTTTGATTTGAATCGCGCCACATGATTTTCCATGCTTGCGTGAGGCTGGCTCCGCAGAACGGCGCGGATAGCACGATGAACAATCCAGCCAAGCGGGCGGGGATGAAGTTTAGCAGGTCATCCAGCCGCGCGGGGACCTTGCCCAGCCATTCGCGTTCTTCGTCGTGATAGCCGAGCATCGAGTCGGCAGTGTTGATGAAGCGGTAGGCGAACGCGGCGGGCAGTCCGCCGAGGGCGAAGAAAAACAACGGGGCGATGATTCCATCCGACGAATTCTCCGCCACCGATTCAATCGCCGCCGCTGACACTTTGGATTCATCCAACTGAGAGGTGTCGCGGCTGACCAGGTGCCACGAAAGCAATCTCCGCGCTTCGGGCAGGTTCCCCGCTTGGAGCGCAAATTGAACGTCACGGGCGGCGCGGTCAAGTCCGCGAAGGGAGAGAGTGAGTTTGAGGAAAAGGGCGATTAGTAAATAGGTAATTGGGGATTGGTGATTAGGAATTAGGAGGTTGATGAGTTGGGTAATGGCGATGCCTGCGAGAACGGAAAGGGTGACGCCGATGAGAAGGATGAAGACGCCATACGCCAGTTCGGCGAGGCGGTTTCCGTGCGGACGAAACTTGAAGAGAAAAGCAATCAGGTTTCCCATCCAGGCGGTGGGATGGAAGCGGTTTGGCGGGTCGCCGAGGAGGAGGTCGAAGAGTAGGGCGAGGAGAGGCATGGGGGAAAAGGATGAAGGATGAAGGATGAATTATGAAGGATGAAAAAATATAGGTTACGTGTTCCGTTTGTACCTGTCTACTTGTTTACCTGTTTACCAACTTACCCCGCATCCAAAGACTCGCTCAATGCCTGGCGCACAGCGCGGGCGATGAGCCAGCCGAGGACGGTGACGGAGCCAGCGTAATTTTGGAGTTTGCCTTTGCCAGTTGTTGCAATCGTGACCGTATCGGTGGATGTGCCTGTGGCGAGGTCGCCAGCGGGTGTGCGGATGTTTCGAGATTGGATGACGGCGGTCTTGGCTTCGGTGGCGGTGATGAAGGCGTTGAGCATGGCGCTGCGGGACAGGTTCGCGTCAAGCAGGAGGATGATGTTGATGGTCCCAGCCCGGGGACGATACGGCTGGGTGATTCCCGCGCTGGCGGCGTTGCCGACTCCAGCCGTGATTAATGCGCCAACGGACAGACCATCTTCTTCAAAGAAAGTCAGCCGTGCCTTGCGGAGATAGACCGCCGTGAGCAAGCCGACGAATGAATTTTCGATTCCACAACTACGGGCAAGGGCGCGCAAGTCTGCCTTGGAATTGGTCGAGTTGTAGTCTTTGTCCACGTGGGCGTTGAGGATGTGCGAGGCTCGACGAAATCCGCCGCCGACAATGGCGGACGAAAGCACGTTCAACGGCGATACACTGCGGACGTGAATCACTTCGGGAGTTTGGGTGATGGAGATTCCATGGATTGGGATGTTCATATGCGCCTTTGGTAGGTCACGCTTTTAGCGTGACTGTCACGTTACAAACGTGACCTACGTGTTTATCACGAAAGCCAGCAACGAAACCACTTCCACCACTTCCACCGTCATGCCGAAGACATCGCCCGTGACGCCGTGGATGCGGGACTTGGCGAGGCGCAAGACAAGAGCGGCGGCAATCAAACCAGAAATTAGTGAAATGATTCCGCGAGCGCCGAGGATGATGGAGAGGGCAAGGGGAATGATTGCGCCAACGGCGATGAACCAGTTGCGGAAGCCTGCTTTGAAGTCCGCGCCCATGCCAGAGGGACGCGCGAGAGGGAGCAAGCCAGCTGGCAGGATACACCAGCGGGCAAGACTGGCGGCGAGGATGATTCCAAAACCAGACTGAGGGGTGAGCGTGGAAAGTGTGGCAGCTTTGAGCATCAAAAACAACAGCAAGCCTATGCCGCCGAATGCGCCGAGGCGCGGGTCTTTCATGATTTCGAGGCGGCGTTCGACGGTTGTGCTTGCCAGCAGACCGTCACAGCAGTCGGCGAGACCGTCGAGGTGCAGACCACCTGTCAGCGCCACCCAAACTACCAGAGTCAGCATCCCAGCTACAAGCGGAGGGAGGATTTGCGACGCACCCATCCACATCAGCCAGGTCAATCCGCCGATGACCAATCCAACGAATGGGTACCAGATCGAGGCGCGTCCGCTGTCACCCGTTTGCCAGTCATCGGGGAGTCGGAACGGGAGGGTGGACATCAATCCAAACGCAATTCGTAAATTTCTCATTTTGTCACTTTCGTCCTGAGCGTAGTCGAAGGACACTTGGATATAAAACTCCAGCCCTTCGACTACGCCGCAAAGTGCGCGGCACCGCTCAGGACGATCTCTTTATTCCTTGTCGCTCACGCCTGCTTCGCCGAAGGTTGCCATTTCGGAGAGAATCTTGCAGGCGGCTTCCGCCATGCTGATACCGAGCGCCGTGCCTGTGCCTTCGCCGAGTCGCAGGTCGAGGTCGAAGAGCGGCTTGAGTTTGAGCCAGTCGAGCATGATGCCGTGACCGATCTCTTTTGAGCGATGCGCTGAGATGAGATAGGCGCGCACGGCAGGAGCGATGGCGACGGCGATCATCGCGGCGGCGGTGGAGATGAAACCATCGACCATCACGGGTTTGCCGTTGGCAGCCGCGCCGAGGATGACGCCCGCCAGCCCGCCGATCTCGAAGCCACCGACTTTGGCGAGAACGTCCAAGCCGTCTTTGGGATTCGGCTTGTTGACTACAAGTGCACGCTCGACGGCGCTGACCTTGCGCTTGAGACCTTCATCGTCCACGCCTGTGCCGCGACCCGCAATCTTTGCAGGCGACTCACCTGTCAGCGCGGCAGCGATGGCGGCGGATGGAGTGGTGTTGCCGATGCCCATGTCGCCCGTGCCGACGATATCCAGCCCGCGCTTGATCTCCGCTTCGACGACTTCCACACCCGCGAGAATCGCCTGCTCCGCCTGGGCGCGGGTCATGGCAGCGCCCTGCGCCATGTTCGCCGTGCCTTTGGCGACCTTCTTGATAATCAGTGACGGATGCGGCTCGAAGTCGCTCGCCACGCCCATATCCACGACGACGATGCGCGCGCCGACGTGACGCGCCAGCACATTGATCGCCGCGCCGCCGTTGAGGAAGTTCATCACCATCTGCGGCGTGACCTCCTGCGGGAAGGCGCTGACGCCCTCGGCAACGACTCCGTGGTCGCCCGCCATTGTGACGATGACTTTGTCCTTAATTGTGGGAATCGGCTTGCGCTGAATCCCCGCCAGTTGAATCGAAAGTTCCTCGAGCCGTCCCAAACTGCCCTGCGGCTTGGTCAGCATATTTTGCCTCCCCTGCGCCGCCTGCATGGCGACTTCATCGAGAGGTTGTATCTTGTTGATGATTTCTTCGAGTTTCATGTTGTTCTCCATATTGTTTATTCATCCTCGCCATGGTTGACACGCGTTGACAAAATTCCGCGCCAAATCTGGATTGGATGCAAAATGCAAATGAACGTACGAGGCAAGCAGGTTATCTTTTACAAAGCCTTCGGGCATGGGTTCACTGCCTATTCGCGATTGGATGGAATAAGCGAAGGAATTACTTTCTTCAGGGCGAAGCCACTCGGAATAATGGAATTCATGTCCGCGGGCAGTTTGACCTTTGCCCAGCAGCGGGCTGGATTCCCGCGCGACGACTTCGCGGTAGCCCATTTTCAGTTTACCCGTCAGGCGGGTGGAGCCAGACAGGACGCCCATCATCGGGTATTCGGTTCCCGCTTCGTCGAAATAGGATTCCGCAAGCGACATCAATCCGCCGCATTCGGCGTAGATCGGGACTCCTGACTCGATGACAGATTTCAACGCCATCCTTATGGACTCGTTCTCCGCGAGTTGTGCTGCGTACAGTTCGGGGTATCCGCCGCCGAGGTAGAGTCCACTCAAAGCGGAAGGAAGAGAAGAATCGTGCAGCGGGCTGAAGAAGACGAGTTCCGCGCCTGCTTCGCGCAGGAGGTCAAAATTATCTTCGTAGTAAAAGCAGAAGGCTTCGTCGCGGGCGATACCGATTCGCACATTGCCCAAAGTTAGGGGACTTCGGACTCCGTCTTCCATTTCAGGTGCGGTTCGCGCCAACGTTTCTAACGCCAACAAATCAATGTTCTGGCGGACAACTTCCTTCGCGGCTTCGATAAATTTTTGCGTTGCCGCACTGCGTTCGCCCGCCATGTAAAGCCCGAGGTGGCGTTCGGGGACGGACAGATTCTGGTCGCGGGGCACACAGCCCAAAACGGTCAAGCCGACGGATTGCACGGCTTCAGTCAGCCATTGCGCGTGCGCCGTGCCCGCCACGTTGTTGAGGATGACGCCCGCCAGATTCAACTGTGGGTCGAAGGTTTTAAATCCCAGCGCAATTGCGCCCGCGCTGCGAGCCATGCTGCCCGCGTCAATCACCAACACCACGGGAGCAGAAAGCAGTTTGGCGACTTCGGCGGTGCTACCCATTTCGGTGCGTCCGTCGTAACCGTCGAAGAGTCCCATCACGCCTTCGATGATGCAAATGTCCGCGCCGAGTGCACCACGAGCAAACAACTCCTTCACGCGCTCGGTGGGAATCATCCACGTGTCGAGGTTGCGAGAGGGTCGCCCCGTGGCGGTAGTGTGATAGCCAGGATCGATGTAATCAGGTCCGACCTTGTATGCTTGAACGGTCATGCGCTCCGCAAAAGCGGACATCAACCCCGTGGCAAGCGTGGTCTTGCCGCTGCCGCTCGACGGGGCTGCCAGCACAAAACGGGACGTGTTCATCTAGAATTCGATTCCAGCTTGGGCTTTGATTCCCTGCTCGTAGGGATGTTTGACCAGCTTCATTTCGGTGACCAAGTCCGCAGCTTGGATTAAAGCTTCGGGCGCGGACCGTCCTGTGATGATGAGATGCAGGTTTTGCGGACGGTTGGCTTTTAGCCATTCCAAAACTTCGGCGGTGTCGAGCCAGCCGTAGTGAAGCGGATAAGTGAACTCGTCGAGCAGAATCAAATCGTAATTTCCGCTGACGATTTTTTCCTGCGCCAGTTTCCAACCATACAAGGCGCGGGCGGTGGTTTCGTCCATGTCTTTCGAGAGCCAGGTGAAGCCATCGCCAGTGGTCACCCATTCGATGCACATCTTCTTTGCGGCTTTGATCTCGCCCCATGCACCTGTCTCGGATTTGATAAACTGAACGACACAAACCTTCATTCCCCGTCCCCAAGCGCGGAGTAAAGTCCCAAACGCGGCAGTGGACTTGCCCTTGCCGTCGCCTGTGTTGACGATCAATAAACCTTTTTTTTCAGGCATGATATTTTCCTTTTGAACAACTGCTTCATCGGGGGCTTAGCCCCCGATGAAGCAGTGTAACTATTGCACGCTGACCGCCCAAGCGCCCCACGGGTCACGATAAAGTTGAGCGTTGACGCCAAAGACGGCGTGGAGATTTTCAGGAGTCAAAACTTCTTCGGGCGTTCCCACGCTGACCTGCTTGCCACCGCTAAGCAAGACCAACTGGTCGCAATATCTAACTGCCAGATTTAGATCGTGGATTGCCATGACCACGGAGAGACCTTTTTCGTGAACCAGACTGCGGACAAGGTCAAGCACTTGAATTTGATGGTGGATGTCGAGGCTGGAAGTGGGTTCATCCAAAAGCAGCGCTTCGGGTTCCTGCGCCAGCACGCGGGCAATCAAAACGCGCTGGAATTCCCCGCCCGATAATTTGTTGACGGGGCGATGCTTGAGATCAAGCAAGTCGGCGCGGGCGAGGGCCTGCTCGACAATCTTCATATCGTCTGCGGTGAAGGGCATCAGCCAGCCGCGATGCGGGGCGCGCCCCAGGCGGACGACTTCGGAGACGGTCAGGGGCCAGGCAGCATTTTCCTGTTGCGGAACCCAGCCTATTTGGCGGGCACGCAGTCGCTTATCCAGTCGGGATGCGGATTTGCCCTGCACAAGCGCAGTCCCGGCACGAGGTTCGATCAAGCCAGCCAACGCACGCAGGATGGTGGTCTTGCCAGAGCCGTTGGGACCGACCAACCCGACGATGGTTTGCGGCGGGATGGACAGGTTGAAATCCTGAACCACGTTATGACCGTTATAGCTAAGGGAAAGAGAATTGGCAGAAAGTAACATCATAACTCCTGTCGTCCGTTGCGGAGCAGATACAAAAAGAAGGGTCCACCGAGCAGGGCGGTGAAGACGCCCACCGGCAATTCGAGCGGAGCGGCAATCGTCCGCGCCGCGTCGTCAGCGACCAAAAGCAAAATACTTCCAAGCAGCATCGAGGCGGGGATGACAACCGCATGCGATGCGCCGACCAATTTCCGTGCCACATGCGGGGCGACCAGGCCAACGAAGCCGATGATTCCGCTGGCAGAGACCGCCGCCGCCGTGGACAGGCTCGCGCCGATGACGATCAGCAAACGGGCGCGACGCAGGTCGAGACCCAATGCTTCGGCGCTGGATTCGCCCGCAGACAAAGCATCCAACGCGCGGGACATGGGCAGGATGATGGCAATTCCCAAAAAGGCGGCAACGCTCGATTGGGCCAGGTGTGACCAACTACGCCCGGCGAATCCGCCCATCAGCCAGGCAAAAACCTCATGAAGCACCTGGTCACTCATAATCAAAAGCAGCGAGACGATTGCCGAGAGCATGGTGCTCATTGCGGCTCCCGCCAAAAGCAGGGAGACCACCGAGCCGAAATTGCTGGCTTCGGCAATCGCATAAACGATCATCACTGCCGCCAACGCGCCGAGAAATCCCGCAATGCCGATGGGGATGGCGCGGTTGAAGACCACGGCTAAGGTTGCGCCAAGCGCCGCCCCGCCCGACGCGCCGACGATGTACGGGTCAGCCAGCGGGTTGCGAAAAAGTCCCTGAAACGCCGACCCAGCCGAGGCGAGGGCGGAGCCGCACAGGATGACCAGCAAAACGCGGGCGACTCGGAAATCCCAAAGAATGGTGGCGTCTGATTCCTTCACGGGATTCCCGCTGAGGGCTGCCAGCGTTTCAGACGGGCTGATGCTCACCGCGCCCATGCCCAGGCTAAGCAGGCTGAGGGTGAGGAGCAGGGCGGTCAAGCAGATGAAGATCCAGGCGGTGCGGGTCATGAATAATCTTTATCAGACCTGACAGGTTTCCAAAACCTGTCAGGTCTTTTCTTATTTGAACAAATCCGGGTGCAGGATTTTTGCGAAATCTTCCAGCGCAATGACGATGCGCGGGCTGGAATGGGAAACGATGTTGGCGTCCACGATGTAGATGGCTTCGTTCTTGACGGCGCTCAGGTTTCCCCAGCCTTCGCGCGAGCCGATGACCTCAGCGGTCATCTGGTCGCCATGGCTGCTGGGACCGATGATGAACTGCGGATCAACCTCCACAATCTGCTCGACGCTGACGGTGGGATACTCGTCGGGCAGGTCGGCGAAGATGTTGACTCCGCCAGCGAGATCGATTAACTCGCCGACGACGGTCCTGCCATTGGCTGACATCAGCGGTTCGTGCCAGACTTCGTAGAAAACGGTGGGACGCTGGTCGGCGGGGACTGTGGATACCGTTTTGGTGACGGCGTCGATCCGCGCCTGCATTTCATCGGCGGCGGCTTTGGCTTCATCCTCATGACCCGTGATTTTGCCGATCAACCCAAGCGAGTCCTTGATCTCTGCCAGGTTTGCGGGCTGGCTGACGAAAGCCTTGATGCCCGCCTCCTGCAAGGCTTTGATAACCTCCGCCTGATAGACGGAGCCGCCGATCACCAGATCGGGTTCGAGCGAGATGATGGTTTCGAGGCTGATGGATTCCGCCGAGAAGCCGCCGATGCTCGGCAGGTCTTTCACTTCTTCGGGATAGTCGCAATAATCTGTGCGCCCGACCACCTGTCCGCCCGCGCCGACGGCAAACAGGATTTCAGTGATGGACGGAGCCAGCGAAACGATGCGCTGGGGTGTTTCGGTCAAAACAACTTCGTTGCCGAGGGCATCGGTGAATTTGATTTCTTCGGCGGTGGGTGCTTCGGTCTCCTGTGGGGATGATATGGCAGGAACCTCCGTCGCAACGGGAGCGGACGTCGGGGTCGCGGTGGAGGCGCAGCCTGCGATGAGCAGGGCGAGTAGTAAGGTCAAAATAAGGGGTTTGCGAAACATGGTCTTCTCCAGATTTTGGGGTAGACCTGACAGGTTTCGAAGTTGACCGGGGTCAAGGAGTTCCTATTGGAAACCTGTCAGGTCTTTTTTTTACGAGAATCAAAATCCCCAGCCGATGACTGGGGAGGTTTTGGAGAGGCAATCCGTTCAAGCCGTCCTCCACCTCCTTTCCACGAGAGTGTGTTGGGACCGACCGGAGCGGGCGACCTGACTTGGGTTAGTCTGATGGTTTGCAGTCTTATAGTCTCATAGTGGATGTTTTCCAGACTATCAGACTATTTGACCAGCAGACTATTTGACTACCCTCACAGTTGCGGGACAGCGCCGGAATTACACCGGCTTCGCCGCTTTTGGCCGTATTTAGTTATGAAGGTATTGTATGCGCCGCAGGAGGGAGAGTCAAGTGATATATTTCCGTGATTTTGGTTAGGGCGCGAAGACCTTACGCACAATCCTTTGGAGGAAGGCACGGTTTGACAAGATGTGAAACGGATAGAGTAAATACCAGTAGGCAAATCCACCCAGGCCGCGCGGGGCGAAGAAAACGGTTTGGGTTAAGTAGGTTGAATCGTCATTCCGACTTAGGCGCCATTTCAACCAGAGGTCGCCGGGAGTTTTTCGTTGTGAACGCAGGAGCAGCAGGTGATTCGGTTCGGTTGTGTCTACGGCGTACTTTTCTCTTTCGAGTTCCGCGGCCAATTGGGTAATGGCATTAAATATAATTTTAGGTTCGGCCGATATTTTTATTTTGCGATGGTCAATGAAGAAGCCTTCATGCTTGAGGGACTTTACGTAACCTTCGCCATCGTCCCAGACACGCTCGATCTTAAGCGGATGCAAATGAGTCATTGCCTCCCTTGTGGCTGATTCAAAGTCCATAAGGTTCACTTCGGGATAGGTTTCGTGCGCGTTCCTATGTGTGACGATGCTGTCGTGGGATAAGCCTCTGACTAACGCACGCGCAATGCGACGCGGCACGGGAGTCATCAACCCTATGCCAAGCGCCATGAACCAGACGGGAACATACGGCAGTAAAAAGAAACTGCGCTTATGTCCGCGTACACGCGCATAGCGACTCATGACTTCCTGATAGGTGATGATCTCCGGTCCGCCGATCTCAAGGACAGTGCTGCCGTCCCATTTTTCAAGCGCCGCCAGTAGATAGTCCATGATGTTCTGGATCGCAATGGGCTGGGACCTGTTTTTCATCCACAAGGGGATGGGGATGATGGGGAAAAATTCCGTCGTAAAACGAATCATCTCAAAGGAGATGCTGCCGGAGCCGGCAATGATGCTCGCGCGAAATTCCGTGACGGGAATCTTGCCTTGACTTAAAGCTGCACCCGTTTCGATGCGTGAGAGCAGGTGGGGCGAGATGGGCTGGTTATCGTCCGCGAGGCCGCCGAGGTAAATGATATGTCCTACGCCCGCCTCTTCCGCCGCAAGCACGAAATTCTGCGCAGCCTGTATTTCGAGTTTGGTGTATCCACGTCCCAAAGACATGTTGTGGACAAGGTAATACGCCGTGTGCACATCCTTGAGCGCAGGCGCGAGGGAGGCAGGCTCCATCATGTCGCCGTGGACAATGTCTATCTGGCTGGACCAGCTTCGGGCGCGGAGTCGCTGCGGATTCCTCGCCAGCGCGCGGACCGTATAGCCGCGATCCAATAACTGCGGGATGAGCCTACTGGCGATATACCCGGTTGCACCGGTTACGAGGATGAGTTTTTGGGGAATTGTCACAATACCTTTTCAACTAATAAGAACGAGCAAGGATGCGGGCGCGGGAGGCCAGTCCGCGGGTGAGGCCGGAAAAGATAAATTTATGAAAGGGCCACATGGCGTACCAATATAAAAATCCGCTGATGCCGTGCGGGGCGAAGTAGGCGGTGGCGGAGAGTAATGTTTTGTCACTCGAAGAGTGCGATGCGCCTGACGCGTGCGGTGTGGATTCAAATTCGAGCCAGGCTTTGCCGGGGACCTTCATCTCGGCGCGCAGGAGCATCCGCCTGTTTTTTTCAATGGCTTCGACACGCCAGAAATCAAGCGCTTCGCCGACATGGATTTCGTCGGGATGCCGCCGCCCGCGCCGCAGCCCCACGCCACCAATGACTTTATCCATCCAGCCGCGCAGCGCCCAGGCCCAATCCATGTAGAGCCAGCCGCGTGCGCCGCCGATGCCGCTGTAGGCACGGAAGACAGGCTCAGGTTTTATATCCAGCAGCATTTGCATGCGCTCGATGTACATGCCGTCACTGACGATAAATTGATACGGCTTGAAATCGCCCATGGCGGTGACAAGCGCGTCAGACCAGCTTGTTTCGACGTTGTCGCGTTGAATGCGCCCGAGCGCCAGATGCGTGGCGGTTTGGAAGTCGATCGGTTTGATGTGTGGGAATATTTTTTTCGCCGAGTCATCGCGGACGATAAGGTCAAAGTGCAAACCCTCGATCAGCGGCGCCACCACGCGCCAGTGAATGGGTGTCACCAGATGCACCCAATAAGCCGAAAGCCGTGGCGCATAGACCGGGGCGGGAATCAACCACCGTTTCAAGTCACGTTCTTTTGCGTATTCCAAAAGCATGTCGGCGTAGGTCAGGCGTGTGGCACCGCCAATTTCGATCACACGCCCGATGCTGTCCGGAGTCTTGAGAGCATTCACCAGATAGGAAAGTACGTCGCGGATGGCAATCGGCTGCGCCTGCGAGTAATACCAGGCCGGGCAGATCATGATTGGTTCACGCTCGGTGAGGTAGCGGATCATTTCAAACAGCACCGAGCCGGAGCCGACAATCATGCCGGCGCGAAACTCGGTGACAGGGACTTTGCCGTAACGCAGCAGGTATCCCGTTTCATGACGCGCGCGCAGATAAGGCGAGAGATTCGCAGTCGGGTCAACCAGTTCGCCGAGGTAGATGATGCGTTCGAGGTCTGCATCCTCGGCAGCCTGGGTGAAATTACGCGCCACTTGCAGATCACGTTCCGCGTTGACCTTTCCACCCTGCATCCCGTGGATTAAATAATATGCAACCGATACACCCCCCATGGCTTCGAGGAGTTCCTCGGGCGAGAGCGCATCCCCTTTGACCACTTCCACTTTATGCAGCCAGGCACGTCCCTGCAAACGCGAAGGGTCGCGCACGAGACAGCGCACGCGGTAGCCTGCTTCCAAAAGTTTCGGCACCAGCCGCCCGCCGATGTATCCCGTTGCGCCGGTGACGAGGATGAGTTTGGGTTGTGTCATGATGAGGTGATTATACCCATACGTTGATGTTTTCCCGTATGGCATTGAAGGTACAATTCATGCAATGGCCAAATTCGACCCGCAAAAGCACCACCGCAAATCGATTCGCATCAAGGAATACGATTACACCCAAGCGGGCGCGTATTTCGTGGCCATCGTCACCTATCAGCGCGATTGTTTATTTGGGGAAATCAAAAACGGCGAAATGCAATTAAATGATTTCGGCATCATCGGGGACGAATGTTGGCGCGCCATTCCCGAACATTTCCCGTTTGTGGAATTGGGTGCGCATGTGGTCATGCCGAATCATGTGCACGGGGTGATTGTGATTCGTGATGATGATTCCATATCCGATGGCGTTGCGGCGCAACACGTAGGGGCGACCCATTGGGTCGCCCCTACCACAACCATCACGCGCCCCGCGGGACCAAAACGCGGTTCGTTGGGGGCGATCATTGGGGCATACAAAATGGCGGTTACACGTCGGATTCAACGTGAACGCAACACCACCGGCATCTGGCAAAGAAATTATTACGAACATATAATTCGGAACGAGAAAGACCTGCAACGCATCACGGATTATATCGAGGCAAACCCGTTGCGGTGGGACGAAGACGACGAGAACCCAACCAGGATTCAACCACCCATGTAGGGGCGGGTAGGGACGACGCAACCCGAAGGGGTCGCCCCTACGAAAGGCAATACACCATGGCTCGTGACGCAGCATATAAACAAGCCGAAAAGAAAATCGGACAAGTCCTGAAATCGCGTGCAACAAACCAACCCCTCCCCCGCCTACCGCTCGCTGCGCTCGGGTACGATGTCCCTCAAGGGGGGAGCCAAATGCTTCCCGTCATAACTCAGAGTGGAAAGAGGTACAGAAAATGATTTGTCCAAATTTCTGTGACAAAAGCAAAAGCCCTTCCCCCTTTAGGGGGAAGTTGGAAGGGGGTAATTAACCATGCCAAAAGACGAAGCATATAAACAAGCCGAACAAAAAATCCAACAAGCCTTGCAATCGGGCGCAACGGAACTTGACCTCCGTAGCATGAAGTTAACCGAATTGCCAGAATCAATCGGACAACTCACGCAGTTGACAAAACTGGATCTCTCCAACACCCAAGAAACCTTCTTTGAACATTTTTCCTTCTGGCTTGCCTCTCTTGGTCGCTTAGCCATTATTCACGTTGATTAGTCACTTGAGTTTAGAGTTGGCCTTTGAAGATTCTTTTCAAGTCGTTTTTTGCCGCAAATTTCGCAGATTTTCGCTAATTTTCCTGAAAAATCCGTGCCAATTGGCGACATTCGCGGCTAAGGTTTTTTGAACTCTAAACTCAAGTTAGTCGATCTGCGCCAGCAGCTTCTGGTGGACACCCGGCGCGGCGGCGAGGACCGATTGCGGCGCGGAGATGTAATCTGCCCCCCCGTCCAGCGCGGTGACGGTCGCCCCGGCTTCCTCGGCGATGAGTCCACCGGCGGCGATGTCCCAGGGTTTGAGGGAATATTCCCAAAACGCGTCGAAGCGTCCCGCGGCAACGTAGGCGGCATCGATGGCGGCAGAACCAAACCGTCGCACGCCCTGCGTTATTTTGCCGAGTTTCTCGAAGTTGGAGAAGTTGTTCTGTTCTGTGTGCCAGGCATCGTACGGGAACCCGGTCACCAGCAGGCTCTTTTCCAGTTCGATGGTTTGAGACGCGTGAATCCGCTTCCCGTTCAGGGTCGCGCCCTTGCCGCGTTCGGCGAGGAACGTTTCATCGCGCATCGGGTCGTACACCGCGCCGAGGATGACCACGCCGTCGAAGGCGTACGCGATGGACACGCAGAAGAGGGGGACGTGATGCGAGTAGTTCACCGTCCCGTCGAGCGGGTCGATGTACCAGGTGCCGCCGTTCGCCCCTTTGATTTCGCCGCTCTCCTCGGTCAGGATGTGGCTGTCGGGGAAGTGGGCATGGATTTCCTTCAGCAGAAATTCCTCCGATGCGTGGTCGATCTCGGTCACGGGGTCGAACACCCGCTTGAATTTGACCTGGTGTTCCTTGTTGTATCCATCGCGCAGGATGGCGCCCGCGCCGCGCGCGAGCCGTTCCATATCTTTGAGTGTTGGCTTCATCATGATCCATTCCAGATGCGGCGTCCCAGTGCGGAGAGCGCAAACTCCACTGCCAGCGCCGCGGTTTTATTTTGCCCATCAAGGATGGGGTTGACTTCCACGAGGTCCATGCCGACGAGCAGGTTCGTTTCAGCGATCAATTCACAGGCGAGATGCGTCTCGCGTTGCGTGAGCCCGGCCGGGACGGGAGTCCCAACGCCGGGGGCGTGCTGCGGGTCGAGCGCGTCCATGTCGAGCGAGAAGTAGATGCCGTCCACGTCGCGGCTGACCCGTTCGATGGCTTTTTCCATCACGGTCACCAGCCCGTAGCGGTCGATCTGCTCCATGCCCATGACCATCGCGCCCGCCTTTTCCAGATTGACTTTCTCCCCGCTATCGAGGTCACGCGCGCCGACGATAGCGATCTTCGTCGGATCGATCACGGGGATAGACTCGTCCCACAGTTGGACCAGCCGCCTGTCACCCAGACCAGCCAACAGCGCGAGCGACATGCCGTGGATGTTTCCTGAAGGGGTGGTCTCGGCGGTGTTGAAGTCGGCGTGGGCGTCGATCCAGATGACTCCAACCTTTCGGTTGCGTGCCGCGCCGCGAACTGATCCAATGGACAGGCTGTGATCCCCGCCGATGACCAGCGGAAAATTCTTCGCCTGCACCGAGGTCGCCACCGCACCCGCAATCCGCCGCGACATGGGGACGATGCAGTCGATGTATTTCATCTTCGTGTCGG
Source organism: Chloroflexota bacterium (assembly GCA_016234555.1). Taxonomy (GTDB): domain Bacteria; phylum Chloroflexota; class Anaerolineae; order Anaerolineales; family Villigracilaceae; genus Villigracilis. The sequence goes on from JACRBJ010000032.1 coordinate 342,207, forward strand.
TGATCTTGCACATTTCGGCAATCGCCACTTCAACATTGCCCTCGTCCCGAACCGTGTAACCGAGTTCTTCGAGTTTGTTTTGTAAATGTGCGTAGCGAATGGCGCTGGGACCCATGTCCACGCCGCGCCGGTCCGCGCCGAGATCGATTGGCGCACCGATAATGTCAATTTGCATTTTGTCTCCTCTAAATTTTCTTACCGCGAAGGGGCGAAGTACGCGAAGGATTCTCTGGGCTGCGAAGAAGGGCGGAAGGGATTACCGCTTGGGATAGGGAGTATCGCCTTCGAGTTTATAAACCACGCGCCTGATTCCATCCTTCATCAATTTTACATTCCAATTCAACAGAAAGCCCAACCTGCATCCGCTCAGTTTTAGATAAGTCATAAGCTGCGTCTGGTGGATGGGAAGCAGAGTCTCGACAGCCTTGTTTTCGACAATGGCCAGACCGTTTATCAAGGTGTCGATGCGATAACCAGCGTCGATCTTCTGGTCTTCATAAGCAATTGGAAGTTTCACTTCCGTTTTTGCATCCCAGCCGCGTTTGCACAGTTCGTAGGCATGACAGTGCTGATAAGCGGATTCCAACAAACCCGGCCCCAGTGCCTTGTGAACCTGGATTGCACAATCCACAACATCCGTCGCAATTGCCTCAATATCCGTCATGTCCTTCTTCCCTTCTTAATAAAAGATTCTTCGCGCCCTTCGCCCCTTCGCGGTGAAATGTTTTTACGCTGTTCTGTAATACCCCACATCCACCGAATACACCCGCCCGCGTTTGATGACCTGCTTGACGAGGTTGGTCCCATAGCGGTATCCCAATTGGCGGTAATCCGACACGGAGAGAATGAGCATATCTGCCTGCTTACCAATCTCGATGGAGCCAATCGTGTCTGCTCTGCGAACGGCATGGGCGGAATTGATGGTGGTTGCGGCGATGGCTTCGGCGGGCGTCAGCTTCATGGAGCGGCAGGCGAGAGCAATGACAAATTGCATCGACTCGTTCCAGGTTGTGCCGGGGTTGCAGTCGGTTGCCAGCGCAAAGATGGCGTCCGCTTCGATGAGCTTGCGGGCGGGGGTGTACTGACATTCCGCCAAGCCAAAGGGTGTGCAAGGCAGGGACACAGCCACGGTCTCCGACTTGCCCAACGTGGCGATATCTGCATCCGAAGTCTTGACCAGGTGGTCGGCGGAAGCGGCTCCCAACTCCACTGCCAGCGATGCGCCGCCGAGATTGTCGAATTCGTCGGCGTGGATCTTGAGCGGGAATCCCAGCGATTTGGCTTTGTTCAATACCTGACGCGACTGTTCGAGGTCAAAGGCTTTGTTCTCGCAGAAGACATCCACAAAGGGCAGTGGCTGGCGCGGGGCGTGAGTTTCCCACCATTCCATCAACATGGGGAGCATGGTATTGGCGACTTCGTCGACATATCCTTGCGGGTTGTCTTTGAATTCCGGGGCAATGGCGTGCGCGCCGAGAAAGGTGGGGACGATGTCCACCGGGCTTTCATCGTCCAATGCGAGCAGGGCTTTCAACAGGCGCAATTCAGTGGAGGCTCGCAAGCCGTAACCGGTCTTGGCTTCGGCAGTGGTTGTCCCGTGCGAGAACATCCTCAACAGGCGCGGACGAGTCTGCGCAATGAGCGATTCCATGCTGGCAGTGCGCGTGGCTTTGACTGTCGAAATGATTCCGCCGCCCGCCGCAAGAATATCGAGATATGCCATGCCACCCATCTTCATCGAGAATTCGTTGGCGCGGTCCCCCGCCCAGATGAGATGGGTATGCGGATCCACGAAGCCGGGCATGAGCACGCAACCACCGGCGTCGAGGGTGGGTTCGTCGGGATAGGCGTTCTTCAATTCGTCAGTGGTTCCCACGGCGACGATCTTCTCGTCACGAACCACAACCGCGCCTTTTTCGATGATGCCAAGTGAGCCAAGGGCGTGTCCGCGCTGGGGACCGCCCGCAAGAGTAAGAAGTTGGGAGGAGGAATGAATGAGCATGTTAATCACCAATCGTTATGGAATGCCGTAATTTAACCACAGAACGGTTTGGAAACAGTGATGAAAACGAAAACTTTGAGAAGCAAAATACAAGTCATACTTAAGTACCATCATGTTAATTTAATGCTCATAATTCGCTAACATAACTGTTAAGAAAAACTCCTCTCTTTATCTTGTTTTTTTTTTCGACCTGAGTACAATAGGATTATCTCAGGCAACCTTCCTGATGAAATTTGTGAGAAAGGAGAAAAAATAACATGTTATTCGCCCCCAAGGAAAAAGGTCAGGGACTCGTTGAGTACGCGCTGATCCTCGTTTTAGTAGCTATTGTCGTTATTGCGGCCCTTATGATCCTCGGACCAATCATCGGCAATGTGTTCAGCAAAGTCAACTCCAGCCTCAGTGGTGTGTAATTTACACCTTTGACCTGTAAATAAAAAGCCCCGCCGAAAGGCGGGGCTTTTTATTTTGCTAGTACCAGTTCTTTGAGAATTGCCAGCGTTTCTGCTTTCCCGCCTACGCCGTTCTCGCCACCGGGACCGACGCACGAGGGACAGCCATCTTCACATCCGCACTCGCTGACCAGTTCCAGCGCGCGCTGAATTAATTCATCGTGAATTTCAAACAGCTTCTGACTGAAACCAATCCCCGCCGGGACAAGGTCGTAGAGGACGACGGTTGGCAAGCCGTTTGCAGGTTTCCAGGCTGGGTCAGCAAGCGTACCAAGGTCACGCGGATCGCACATCAAAAACAGCGGGGCGAGGTTGCCAAGCGCGAAGCCCAGACCTGCAAGTCCACTGCGGATGCGGACGTTTTGTTCCACCTTGCGATGACAACCGCTGCAAAGCGTGGTCAGGTTTTCGAGGCGGTTGGCTTCCGTTGCGGAGGTGAATGAACGAAATGGCGTTTTATGATGCACGTCATGCTGGCGCGTGGTTTCAATCGCGCCGCAAACCTGACATTGATATTTATCACGTTCACGCACGCGGTCGCGGATGCGCCCCCAGTCGGGACCGTAGTTGTTCGGGTCGTTGGACCAGTTCCCAGCGTCGCGCAAGCGGGAAAGAGTATCTTCGGAAAGAGAAAGCCAGTAGCCAGTCGTCTGCAACTCGGACGGAGGCATGTCCAAAGGTTCCTCTCCCAAATTTTCAAGTGTGAACCAGCGTAGCTTTCTAAACCCGACCACCTGCGTGGTGACCTGAATTTCGCCATAAGCCTTTTCGCCGCCAGGCACAGCGGTTTGCTCGTTGACGGATAAAACTTCGATCTCGGAGTTTTGCTGGGCTTCAGTGTAGTAATCCAGCCCAACGGGAATCAACTGCGCGATGTGATTTTCGATGTTGTATTCCTGCACAAAATACTGCTGACCCTCGTGCATGTAAATTGCGCCGGGGTGAACCATCCATGCGGCGCTTTCGCCGTCCACTGTGCCAATCGTGGTCGGCCGTCCATCGTCCGCCGTTGACTGCAGAACCACGCTTTGCGGCGACGCGGAACGCAGGGAGATATTCGCGGCAGGATACTGGTCTTTCATCCAATAATATTTTTCGTCCGAGAAGTGCGCGTCCTGGCTGGCGACCATGAACTCAAGATACTCTTCGAGAAGTTCATCCGAGATGCCGCCGAAGCCTTCGCCTTTTTTGAATGGCAGTTCGAACATGGCACAGCGCAGATGCTCCAGCAAAATCAGCAAATGGTTCGGGTTGACCAGCGCTTGCTCCGGCGAACTGCCGAAAAAATAGTCTGGATGATGCGCGAGGAACTGGTCAAGAGGATTGGGTGACGCGACCAGAATCGAGGCTGCGGGCGAATCTCCGCGACCCGCCCTACCCGACTGCTGGCGCGCGCTGGCGATGGTTCCGGGATACCCGACGATGATTGCCGCGCCCAGCCCGCCGATGTCGATGCCGAGTTCGAGGGCGTTGGTGGCGACAACGGTTTTAACCGAGCCGTCACGCAAGCCCTGTTCGATTTCACGACGTTGATGAGGAAGGTAACCGGAGCGATAGCCGCGGACTTGATTGGCGATTTTTGGTTGACGATTGACGATTTGAGATTGAAGATAGGTGAGGATGATTTCCACGCTTCTTCTGGTTCTGGCAAAGACAACGGATTGGATGTCGTGATTCAGCAGGTCGGTTGCCAGCCGCACGCTTTCGAGTAGACTGCTTTTTCGCAAGCCAAGAGCGGGATCGGTGACGGGCGGATTGTAGATGATGAAGTGACGTTCGCCGCGCGAAGAGCCGTCGTTTTCGATGAGTTCAACATCCTCTTCGATAAGTGCTTCGGCGAGTTCTTTGGGATTTCCAATTGTGGCGGAGGCAAGGATGAACTGCGGATGCGCTCCATAAAAATTCGCCACGCGTTTGAGCCTGCGGACGACGTTGGCGACATGAGAACCAAAGACTCCGCGATAGGTATGTGCCTCATCGATGACGATGAATTTCAAATTGGAAAAGAAATCGCTCCAGTTGGCGTGATGCGGCAGGATTCCCGTGTGGAGCATGTCGGGGTTGCTCAGGATGATACGGGCGTTCTTGCGGATGGATGGGCGGTGGGATTGGGGGGTGTCGCCGTCGTAGATGCCAGTAACCAGTGACGAGTTATCAGTAATCAGTGTGCGCAAAACTGACAACTGATCACTGATTACTGATAACTGATCCTGGGCAAGGGCTTTGGTTGGGAAAAGATAAAGCGCGCGGGCTTCGGGGTTTTCAAGCAATGCCGCGAGAACAGGCAGGTTATAGGCGAGAGTCTTTCCGCTGGCTGTGCCTGTGGCGAGGATGATGTTTTTTCGGGCGCGGGCGAGAGTCCATGCCGAGAGTTGATGCGAGTAGAGCGACGAAATTCCACGGGTGGACAAAGCCTCCCGAAGCGGAATCAGCAAATCGGTCGGAAAAGGGGTGGTCTGCGCGGCGCGGGGCGGAGTCGTCCTCCACGCGGAAAAATTCGGCGCGGTCTGCTCATCCCGTTTCCAAAAATCGAGCAGGGGTTGAATCATGCCGGCTGTTCTCCCGCCGTATGCAGGGAACGGAACGCCCATGCGCCGACTCCGAACGGGACCCAGAAGGTGACGGTGCGATAGGTAAGCGTGATGAGGACGGCGTGACTCCAATCGACATTGAGCGACGAAAGCGCGATGGGCATGATGCCTTCGACGATGCCGATGCCCGACGGCGTGGGCGAGACGATGACGAACAGGTAGGCAAGCGAGAAGCCGGCAATGATGGTTCCCATCGAGAATGGGACTTCAAAGGAAAGAAAGGACAAGGTCAGGACCGCCATCAACAGGGCTTTATCCAGGATGCCCCACATGACGGGTCTGACGAGGCTGGACTTTCGCTCGGTCAGCCCTGTAAAGCCTTCGGCAACTTCGTGCGCGAACTCGTGGGCGCGGGGTTCGCTCAGGAATTGCGTTTTTCTGCGAAGGAATTTTGCAATGCGGTTGAGGATGTGAGCCGCCTTCGCCAGCAGGCTGCCCAGTTTTTCCTCCGAACGATAACCGAGATATAGAACAAAGGCGGAGGAAACAGCGATCCCAAGCAGGATGAGCGAGGCGGTGAGTTCGCTGGCGTCGAGGTCATTGCGACGGACGAGGACGATGAGACCAAGCGAAAGGACAACCAGGAACGAAGCCTGGTCCAGCACAAGGAAAAGGGCGGCGGCGACTGTCACCTTGCCGGTGGGATGTCCGCGGCGGTGGGCTTCGGCGGCAAAGAGGGCGACCCCGCCCATCCCGCCAGTTGGGGCGACGACGTTGATGAAGTTTGCGGCGGCGGCGATTCTGCTCAAGGCCAGCACGGCTTCGTGCACGCCGAGCAAATGAAAAACGGACTGGTACATGCGTCCGGAAGTGATGAACCAGATCATCTGCACGAGGATGGCAAGCAGGAAGAAGGTCGGGTGCGCCTTTCTCAGGGTTGCAGCAATGGTCTCGAGTTCGCCGAAACTGAGCGCCACCACAACAATAGCCGAGAAAAGAACGACGATGACGATGAGCTTTTTCATTGGGTTGGATTCTACCCTGACTGTCCGTCCTGAACACGGGCGGGGATTTTGCAATGAATGCCCGAACTGCGCCGGCGTGAAATTAAAAAGAGCAGACTTGCGCCTGCTCTTTTCTTCAAGTTTTAGTCGCGGCTTCTGCCGCCCACCAGGGAAACGTAGTACAGCAACTGCAAAATGGCTGTAACCAGCGCCGCCACGTAGGTCAGCGCGGCGGCATTCAGAACCGCATTAACCCCGCGTTGTTCCTGCTCGGTCTGGATGATGCCCGTCTGCACGAGCAAACGTTTGGCGCGGGCGGAAGCGTCGAATTCGACAGGCAGGGTGGCGAGGGCGAAGACTGCTCCAGCGGAGAAGACCAGCACGCCAAGCCAGGCGAGTTGGGTGAAGTTGAGGAACAAGCCGATCATGATGAATATCCAGCCGAGATATGAACCGATGTTGACCATCGGAACCAGCGCGGCGCGGAAACGCAGGGGGAAGTAATCCTCCGCATCTTGCATGGCGTGACCAAGTTCGTGCGCGGCAATCGCCACCGACGCGACAGATGCCACGTTGGCAACCCCGTTCGAGAGATAAAGGGTCTTGTTGCGCGGGTCATAGTGGTCGGTCAGGTTGCCCGCCGTGCCCTGAATCTGCACGCCGTACATCCCGCCCGTGGAGAGAAGTCTCTGTGCGGCTTGCGCGCCTGTCAGCCTGCTGGAGGCTTGCACGCGGCTCCATTTGTTGTAGGAAGACTTCACATACCATGATGTCAACGCCATCAAAATGAAGGCGGGGATCATGTAAATGAGATAGTCCATGCTGAAAAACATTTTTACCTCCGGGTATCGTTACACGTCATATACGCTTGAAGTTGAATTTTGGTTTGTTACTTTCCAATCATCTCCAGAATGACTTCGACCGCCTTGTCGAGTTGCGGATCGAGTTTGGCTTTGAAATCCTCCTCGGTCCGTTCCACGACCACGTCGGGAGTCAGCCCGATCTCGTGGATGGTCTTTTCGTTTGGCGTGAGCCATTTGGCGATGGTGATGCGCACCGCGCCGTTATCGCCGCTGAGCGGAATCCAATTCTGCACCGAGCCTTTCCCAAAGGAAGTCATGCCGACCAGTTTGGCGCGTCCCGTATCCTGCAAGGCGCCCGCCACGATCTCCGAGGCGGATGCCGAGCCTTCATTGATGAGTACCACCATCGGGATGTTTGTGTCGGTTGCCATGCCGTCCGGAATGACCTCATACGTTGTGCGATTTCCATCGCCGTATTGTTCGTACAGCACGACACCGTCGCCCATGAATTGCGACGTAACTTCCACGGCAGTCTGCAAATAGCCGCCGCCATTGTTACGCAGGTCGAGGATGATGCCCTTCGGGTTTTGCGGCATCAACTCGTTCAAGGCTTGAAGCAGTTCGGGAGTGGTTTTATCTCCAAAAGTTGTAACCTGAATGTAGGCAACACCGCTGTCGAGCATTTTCCCTGAAGCCGATTTGATGGATATCTTTTCGCGAGTCACATCGAACTCGAGCAGCTTGTCCTCGCCTTCGCGGAAAATGGTCAGGTGGACCACGGTGTTGGCGGGACCCAGCACCTTGGTGCGCGCCACTTCCGCGTTGATGCCGGTCATGTCCTCGCCGTCGATGGCAACCACCTGGTCGCCGGGCTGGAGTCCCGCCTTTTCAGCGGGGGAACCGGGCATGGGGCTGGTGATGGTCAGGTACTCGGTGGTGGTATCCACATACGCGCCGATGCCTTCATATTCGCCTTCGAGACCGGCATTGGCATCCGCAAAGTCCTTGGGATTCATGTACGAGGAATGTTGGTCGCCGAGGGCTTCCATCATGCCGCCGATTGCGCCGCGCATGAGTTCGACGTCGTTTACAGGCTGGTCCACGTAATTTTCGTGGACGAGAGTCCACGCCTCCCAGAACGGCGAGAATAGGTTCTGCAATTCAGGGGGTGTGGCGGACTGCTGCTGCGGGGATACGGTCGGCGGTGTGACGGCGGCAGGCTGCGGCAAACCGGGGATGTTCGCAACCGGGAAGACATGTCCCGTAATGAAGCCGCCCGCAAAGGAGCCGAGCGCCACCACGACGATGACGAGAATTACAAAAATGTACTTTAATGTTTTATCCAAAACTACCTCCAATTCTTGCTTTGACGGAAAAGATACCATTCAGGGATTAACGTTTGCTGAATTTTCCATACGATTTGTGTAAGAACGGTTTTTGGAGTCAAACGTCCCCCGACGTTTGGGATTCGAAAATCTGGAGATTTTCGAATCCCGATTACTCCTCTTTCCCGCCCTTTTTCAACTCCTCCATCTTCCTGTGGAGTTCGTCCATGTCGTCGTTCTTCTTCCTGGTGGATGTGTCCATGGCATTGCTGAAGGTCTCCCAAAAGCCCTTTCCCTTCGACTGCGCCGCACCGCGCGCAATACCATACATAACGAAGTTTGCGCCAACGATGAGGGCGATGAAAATCACCGCGCCGATGACTGCATTCTGGTTTTCCATAAAATTCTCCGTAGGGCAGGTCTCATGCAACTCATGAGGATATTCAAAAAATGAACCCCATTGTAATGGAGTTCGGCAGAAAGTTCGTGAGAATTTAGTCGTCTTTTTGTTTCGACGCCTGACGGGACCGCTTTTCCAAGTGCTCCTGCGGTTTGACGACGTTTACAGTATAACCCCGCATATTCGTTTTTCAACCGCAGCTTCGGGAAAACTTCAGGTAGAAAGTAGTCATTGGCCGTGTAACTGGCGGAAATCTTTCTCCAGTTCGTTCAAGGCTTTGCAGATATTGTCTGGCCACCCATTCTTCCCTTGCTCACAACTGTTCCATTTCCTCCTTGTCGACGGACTTTCTCGTGCATATAATCACTTTCACCACCAGTCAACATCAATTCCATCATCTCTCTCAAAGGATAATCCCATGCCAAGCAAAGTATTTTTCGGCTCAGCACATCAGGCGCGATTGGACGCCAAGGAAACATTACCCGCCAAGTTGGATTTGATCCTCGACCAGCTTCACATCCGTGATCGCGTAAACAAGGAGACCGTGGTCATCAAAATGCACACGGGCAACAACATGAGCTATTCCACCATTCACCCCGTTTTCGTAAGGCGCGTGGTGCAGGCTGTCAAGGACGGCGGCGGCAAGCCATTCGTGGTGGACGTCAACTGGGATGTGGCGGGCGCGGAGACTCGCGGCTACGCGTCGGAAGCAATTGGTTGTCCCGTGTACCCCGCTGCAGGTCCAGACGAAAAATATTTCTACGAACACGAACGTCCCTACAAAAATATCAAGAGTTGGAATGTCTCCGGGCTTATTCAGGACTCGACCTTCATGATCAACTTCGCACACGTCAAGGGACATCCAAGTTGTGGCTTTGGCGCGGCGTTCAAGAACATTGCTTTGGGTTGTCTGGCAGGGAAGTCGCGCAGCGCGATGCACGATGCCATGCACTACGACCAATACTGGTTCCCCGAAAAATGCCCCGATAAATCCATACTGAAGAAAATCACTGACGCCTGTCCCTTTGAGGCAATCGTCGAGGACAAGGAAAAGCCTGGCGAGTTGCACCTGCACATGGAGCAATGCAACCAGTGCGGACGCTGCCTGCGCGTCGCGCCTGAGGGAAGCCTGCTCATCAGCCCCGTGAATTTCCACACCTTCCAGGAGGCTTGTGCCATCTCGACAAGCATCACGCTTTCGACCTTCGCTCCCGAAAAGGTGACCCACCTTAACCTTGCCACGCACATGACTCCCGTCTGCGATTGCTTCGGGTTTACCTCGATGCAGATTCTCCCCGACGCTGGAATCTTCGGCTCGGACGACATCGTCGCGCTCGACCAAGCCACACTGGACGCTATCGCACAGACAAAGCTTATCGAGGAGAACATCCCCACCAGCATGGAAGTCCACACCCGCGAGGGCCATCCCTTCCGCTGGCTGCATGGTCCGCACAAGGACCCGTACAAGGTGGTGGAGTATGGCGAGAAGCTGGGACTCGGCTCACGCGAATATGAATTGATTGATGTGCTTCCAGTGGAGAAACTGGAGCGCTCGTCCATGCCATACATTGCGGCGCATTAATCGACAATCCAGCCTTGTGCAAAGGAACACTTCCGTAACGCCGTCAACAGAACTGCACTACAAGCCCTCGCTATATAGCGAGGGCTTGTCACGTAAAAGAGGGATTGGGTTATGCAAAATTATCGCCACCCCATCACTTTAAAAAATTCCAATGACCAATAAGCAAGCCAGAATGCATACGGGAGGCTTATAAGCGCAATAACTCCACTGTGAATGTCGTTTGGCGCTGAGAACAGAAAGTCGATTGAAAAGCCTACAATCGCGATAAAAATTATTAGCAGGAGTCTTAAGAGGGACATATCCTTGTTGTATAAAAGGATTCCATTTGTAAATTGTTTTCGTTGAATTACACGATCTTTCAGAAGATTATCAATCATTTCGAACAACAAGGCTGAGTTCAATGAGCTTTGAAAGCTAATAACTCTATTCTTTACCATGAGCACTCGATGATTTTCATCCACATCCACCAACTCTGGGTAATCATAGGAAGAGGAATGAAAAAGATGTTTGATGATAATCCTGTCGGAAAAAACTATCTGCCTTACATTGAAAACCAACATCCAGATTGCTCCCCCAATTGCCAATAACCCTGTTTGAATAAAAGCAAATTTAATCCACGAGTCAGCAACTTCGACTCCTGCGGCAACAATCAGTCCGCCGATGAACATCAAAGCAATTGGCTTACCCCAATTCCCTGTTCCATATTCGGGAATGTAAACTAATTCTTTCATAATGATCGGTATTCTAATGCATTTCAGTAAAATACATCGGCAGCAAAACAGCGATGAATCCTTTGTCTTATTTCGTTCACGGGCGGGATTATAGGTGTAGGACAGGCTCAATCGCACAAAACAGCCACTCAAGAGTATGATTCGGTCAATGAAAAAACCTCAATCCAATCTACTGGAAACCTCACGGGCTGGGTCAGACTCGCAGGAGTTCGAGTCCCTGTTTGGCGAGTACTGGGCGTACGTCTATCGCATCCTGCATAGACTCGTCGGGGACCCGTCTGAGGCGGAGGATCTGGCTCTGGAGACCTTTTTCCGCCTGTACCAGCGGAGTCCGTTCAAGGAAGACGGATTCCAACTGGGCGGCTGGCTGTATCGGGTGGCGACCAATCTCGGGCTGAGATCGATCCGCAGTTACAAGCGGCGCGAACGCTACGAGATCGAGGCGGGCAGGTTCGCCCTCGAAGAGTCGCCTGAGACTCGTCCAGCCGTGATCCACGAGCAGGCGGAGCGGCAAGACCTCGCGCGGCAGGCTCTGTCAAAGATGACCGAACGTGGAGCACAGTTGCTGACCCTGCGTTATTCGGGACTGTCCTACAAGGAGATTGCCGGCATCCTTGGGCTTTCACCCACGTCCATTGGACCGCTGCTGGTGAGAGCCGAACGCGAATTCGAAGAGTGTTATCGGGCGCTTGCCCAGGAGGAAGCATGAAGAGACATCTGACCGAAGGGGAGTTGCGCGCATCCCTCGATGGAGAATTGGATGAAGGTCCTCTGTCCCATCTGGAAGCCTGCCCTGATTGCCAGCGTCAACTGGTTGAGTTGAAAGGAACACATCTTCGCGTTGCAAGCCGACTATCGTTTCTGGCTCCGGGAGCGGAACCCGTTCCCCCCATCCGTTTGGCATGGAGCCGCTTTGCCGAACAATATCTGAAACAAAAGGAGACATCCATGTTAAGAAAGTGGTTTGCATTCCCCGTAATACGCTATGGCGCGATTGCCATTCTGGCGCTTGCCCTGCTGATGGCGTTCCCCGGTACCCGCGCTCTGGCAGGCGAGTTGTTGAATCTGTTCCGAGTGCAGCAGGTGGTTATCCTGCCGATTGACGCGACCGGTTTGGATGATATAACCGGCGACCAGGCGTTTGGAAGCCAACTAAGTTCGCTGATCTCCAGTTCCACAATTGTGACCGACGAACCCGGCGAACCAGTGATGGTGATCGATGCCGCGGAGGCAGCTACTGTCGCCGGCTTCGACGCGCGCCTGCCGCAGGAGATGCCGCTTTCGTATATTTTGGTATCCGATTCCGCCGCCTTTACCATGAAGGTTGACCGCGCCAAGGCGCAAGGTCTGCTCGATGGCGCGGGACGCAGCGACCTCGTATTGCCGGAGTCAATCGACGGCGAGGAAATCCTGATTAGCGTTCCCTCTTCGGTCGTCACAGCCTATGGTCTTTGCCCGGATCCCAAAGCTGAAAAAAATCCCCGCGGGAATATGGGGAATGAATATCCGGGCTGCATTATCTTTTCCCAAACACCCAGCCCCATTGTCACCGTGCCAGAAGGCATGGACATGGCTCAACTGGCGCAGATTGGGCTTGAATTCAGCGGCATGAGCCGTGTGGAAGCCGCCGCCTTCACCGCCACAGTGGACTGGTCCACAACGCTCGTGGTTCCCATTCCCAGAAATTCCACCACCCATGCGGATGTGAGTGTGGACGGCGTGACCGGCAAGCTCATTCAAAGTCAATCCGACATGCCGCACTACATGCTTTTGTGGGTAAAGAATGGCATTGTGTATGTCATCAGCGGATCGGGCGCCGACACCTCCACCGCATTTAGAATCGTGGATGCGTTGCCGTAAATTGGTTATGTCGTTGCGAGGAGGGCCCTTGTTCTTCCCGACACAGCAACCCCTGCTGACTGGGAGATTGCTTCGGGCTAGCGCCCTCGCAACGACATCTGGGTATAAAATATCGTCATGAGCATTCCAGCAATCAAAACTGAATCCCTGAGAAAAGAATTCGGCAATCATGCCGCAGTCAAGAGTCTCACCCTGCAAGTGGAGCAGGGTGAGGTGTTTGGCTTTTTGGGACCCAACGGCGCGGGCAAGACCACGTCCATCAAAATGCTGTTGGGATTGGCGGCGCCTACTTCAGGCGGGGGGGCATTGCTTGGCAAGCCACTCGGCGACCGCTCTGCCTTGGCGAAGATCGGATTTCTCCCCGAGCATTTCCGTTTCCAGGAATGGCTGACTGCGGACGAATTTCTCGAACTGCATGGCGAACTGCTCGGCATGTCCACCCGTGACCTTAACCTGCGCCGAGACGAATTGCTCGAACGGGTTGGCCTGGCCGATTTTCGCCACAAACAACTGCGGACTTTCTCCAAGGGCATGTTGCAGCGTATCGGACTGGCACAGGCGCTGATGAATCGTCCCGCCCTCGTCTTTTTGGACGAACCCACTTCGGGTCTCGACCCTGTTGGGCGGCGGCTAGTGCGCGACATCATCCACGAACTGAGGGCGGAAGGCACGAGCGTCTTCCTCAATTCCCACCTGCTGAGCGAGATCGAAGTCACCTGCAACCGCGTGGCGTTCATCCGTCACGGCGAAGTGATTCGCGTGATGGAAATGTCAGCGTTGGATAAAAACATCTCACTGTTGACCATCCGCGCGGACGGGCTGACGGCTGAAGTCGTCGGCGGGCTGGCAGCTTGGGGCGAAGACATCCGCCCCGACGACGGGAACCTGACCATGACCATCCGCAGCGAATCCGACCTGCCGCAGATCAACCGTTATCTGGTCGAACATAAAGCCGAGGTCTACGCGTTGATTCCCAACCGCGTCTCGCTTGAGGAAATTTTCATTGAAACGCTGGGAGAGGATGGCGGACTATGAGGAAAATCTGGGTCATCGCCCGTATGACATTTCGTGAAGCCGTTCGGCGGCGCATTGTCCTTGCCGGGCTTGTGCTTGGTCTTGTTTTTCTGATCGTTTTCTCGTTTGGGTTTCATGTGATCTATACTAACGCCCATGACCACCTGCAAATGACGAGCGATACTTACAGGAACCTGATCGCCAATGAAACTCTCAACGTTCTCATGCTGGCAGGCTTGTACGCCGTGACCTTCCTTTCCGCCGCGATGGGGGCACTGCTCGGTGCGGACACGCTCTCCGGCGAAATTACATCCGGGACCATTCAGACCATTGTCGCCAAACCCGTGCAGCGTTCGGCGGTGGTGCTGGGCAAGTGGCTTGGATATGCCATTCTGCTGGCGGGATATTCCATCCTGATGTCCGGTGGGGCGGTGCTCAGCGTGTGGATTCAGTCGGGCTATGCCGGGCGAAATATCCTGGTGGGACTGCCGCTCATTTACCTTGAGTCCCTGCTGGTTATGACCATCGCCATTGCCTATTCGAGTTTCCTGCCGGGGCTGGCAACCGGCGGCGTAGTCTTTGGTTTGTATGGGATGGCATTCATCGGCGGCTGGGTGGAACAGATCGGCGCCATCACGCAGAATGAAACGGCGATTCGGGTCGGCATTATCACCAGCCTCATCATCCCCAGCGAAGCGCTCTGGCGGCGGGCGGCATTCGAGATGCAAACACCTATCTCTGCCGCGCTGAGAATATCACCTTTTGGGACAGCATCCGTCCCCAGCCCGTTGATGGTCGGCTACGCGGTCATCTATCTCGCGCTCACGTTGATGGCGGCGGTCAGCACCTTCAAGCATCGGGATTTGTAGACATTACAACTCGAAGTCTGGAGACTTCGACACCATTCTCTTAAAATCAAAGACCTCCGAACACTTTATGTGACGGAGGTCTTTTACTGATAACTGATTACCGTCTACTAAGCACTGGCAACTTCTTCCTGCTTCTTGAACTGGCTCATATACAACTCGTAATAAAAGCCCTGCTTTGCCAGAAGTTCGTCGTGTTTGCCACGCTCGATGATCTGACCATCCTTCAGCACGAGGATCATATCTGCGTTGCGGATGGTGGATAGGCGATGCGCGATAACGAAGGACGTGCGGCTCTTAAGCAATGCATCGAACGCCTTTTGGATGAGGCGCTCGGTGCGCGTGTCCACGCTGGAGGTGGCTTCGTCGAGAATCAGCACGCGGGGATCTGCAAGTGCTGCGCGGGCAATCGAAAGCAGTTGACGTTGTCCCTGACTCAAGCCTGAGCCGCGTTCGCCCAAGACGGTCTGATATTTTTCGGGCAGGCGTTCGATGAAGGAATCGGCATTGGCGAGTTTCGCGGCGGCATAAACTTCCTCATCGGTGGCGTTGGGGCGACCGAAGCGGATGTTATCCATGACCGAGGCGCTGAACAGGAAGGTGTCCTGCAACACGATGCCGACCTGCCTGCGGATGGATTCCGCCGTCACGTCGCGCACGTCCACCCCGTCGATCTTGACCGCACCATCGGTCACATCGTAGAAGCGGGGAAGCAAATTGATGATGGTCGTCTTGCCCGCGCCCGTCGGTCCGACAATCGCAAAGGTCTGACCAGGCTGGGCAGTGAACGAAACTCCCTTCAACACAGGCACGCCGTCTTCGTATTCGTGCGAAACGTTCTCGAATTCCACCAGACCTTTGATTTCCTTTATCGGCTTGGCTTCGGGCTTGTCGGTGACGGCAGGCTTCTCGTCGAGGATGGTGAAGATGCGTTCCGCGCCCGCGATGGCGTTTTGGATGTTCGTCCAGAGCACGGCGATCTGTTGAATCGGCTGGTTGAAGCGTTGGACGTAGGCGAGGAAGGTGATTACCAACCCCAGCGTGACCGTCGTCCCGAAGAGCAGGTCACCCGTCAGCAGGTACCAGCCGCCGACGCCAGTGACGATTGCCAATCCAAGATAAGAGAGGGCTTCGAGCGTCGGGGCAAGCGCGGCGGTGTACGCTACGGCGGTGACATTGGCGTCACGGTTGGCGGCGTTGACTTCCTTGAACTGCTCGATGTTTTCATCGGCGCGGTTGAAGGCTTGCACTTCGCGCACGGCGGAGATGGTTTCCTGCAATTCGGCGTTGACGTTGCCGATCTCTTCACGGCTCTTGCGGAAGGCTTTGCGCGCCTGTTCCGAGAACCAGACGGTGGCGGCAAACATCAGCGGCGAAACCGAAAGCGCCAGCAGGGCGAAGGGCAGGCTGAGGGTCAGCATGTTGTACGCCACCCAAACCAACAGCAGGATTCCGCTGAAGACGTTGACCAGCGCCATCGAAAACGCCTGCTCGATTGCGGAGGTGTCGTTGGTGATACGGCTCATCAAATCGCCCGCTTCGTGTTCGGCGTAGTAACTGAGCGAGAGCGAGTGTAACTTCTCGAAGACCTCCACGCGCAGGACGCGCAGAACGTGTTGCCCTGTCCATGCCATTGTGAAGAAGGTGGTACCAGTCAACACCGAACCAAGCACATACAAGCCGATGACCACCAGAATCAAGCGGAACATGCCCGCGATGCGTTCAGCGGTTGTCGCCGTTGCCATGTTGGGGACGGTGAATCCGCCAGAGTGATAGACCTTGTAAATCAACTGACGCGAATACGACAGCGTTGATGGGTCTTCAGTGTCCAAAAGCCAGCAGGAGGATTTGGCTTGTTGGCTTTCGCCCTGACTCATCCCAGCGGGCATGGACATCCCACCAGCGGGGACGAGGAAACAATCAGTCGCCTGTCCGATCAATTCGGGTGAGGCAACCTGACTCCAGGTTGCGATCACCACGAACAAGACCGCCAGCGCGATCATGTACCAAAAGCGCCCGAAGTATTTGCCAAGCCGTCCGAGGGTTTCGCCCAGGTTGCGCGGCTTGAGGGTTTCCTGATTAAGCATTCCGCCAAAGCGGTTGTGTCCGCCCATCATAGTTTCACCTGCCTTGAAACCTCCGAAGTCTCCAAGACCTCGGAAGTCTGATGTGCCAGTATCTGCGAGTTATAAATTTCAGCATAGATCGGTTCTTCTTCCATGAGTTGCGCGTGTTTGCCTTGTGCCACGACCTCGCCTTTTTCAAGCACCAAAATTTTGTCGGCGTTCATCACGGTGCTGATGCGCTGCGCGATAACGAAGGATGTGCGTCCCTTCATCAAGGTTTCAAGCGCTTCCTGGATATGCGACTCGGTGGCGACATCCACGCTGGAGGTTGAGTCGTCGAGGATGAGGATGTGCGGATCGAGCAGCAGGGCGCGGGCGATTGCCACCCGCTGCTTTTGTCCGCCGCTGAGGGTGGTTCCGCGCTCACCGACGTGGGTGTTGTAGCCTTCGGGGAACGACATGATGAAGTCATGCGCGGCGGCGGCTTTCGCAGCGGATTGAATTTCTTCGAGCGTGGCTTCGGGCTTGCCGAAGGCGATGTTCTCGGCGATGGTTCCGCTGAACAAAGTCGTCTCCTGAAGCACGATGCCAATCTGCGAGCGGAGCGAGTCCAACGTGATGTCGCGCAGGTCGAAGCCGTCAATCGTGATGCGCCCTTCGACGGGGTCATAGAAGCGCGGCAGTAAATTGATGATGCTGGTCTTGCCCGAACCTGTCGCGCCGAGCAATGCAATCGTCTCGCCTGGCTTTGCTTCGAACGAAACATTCTTCAACACAGGCTCGCCGCCGCCGACATAGCGGAAGGTGACATTCTCGAACTTCACTTCGCCGTTCACGGCAGGCAACTTCGCCGCATTGGGCTTGTCCACGATGTCGCTCTTCGCGTCGAGGATTTCAAAGATGCGGTCAGCCGACGCGGAAGCCTGTCCCATCTGCGTGACGATCATGCCGAACATCATGATGGGGAAAAACAGGTACATCAAATAAAGCGAGAACTCCTGCCATGCGCCGATGGTCAACGTGCCTGCGATGATCTGTTTGCCGCCGACGTACAAAATCGTGGCTTGCCCGAGGTTGGCGGTCAGAAACACCAGCGGGAACAAAAACGTGAACAGGCGCGAGACCGCAATGGACTGCTCCATCGTGTCGTCAGCGGCAGCGCGGAACTTCGTCTGCTGTTCCTTCTCGCGGGTAAACGACTTGATGACCTTGATGCCCGCCAGGTTCTCCTGCAAGACCGTGTTCAACGCCGAAAGCTTTTGCTGCACCTTTTTGAACATTGGCTGTGCCAAACTCGAAAAGACGCCGAACAACACAATCGCAATCGGCAGAATCGGCATGGCAGTCCACGCCAGCGCAACGTTCGACGAGAACAAAATGATGACCGTACCCGATAGCAGGATCACCGCGCCGACAAGTTGCAGCAAACCCTGTCCGATAAAAAGACGCACCTTCTCCACGTCGTCCGTGGCGCGGATCATCAACTGTCCCGTCTGGTTTTTGTCGTGATACGCAAACGACAACTGCTGAATCTTGGCGTACAAATCGTTGCGCAAATCGTAGGCGACGGACTGGGAATTCTTCTCCGCCCAAAACGCTTGCAGGAAAGAGAACAGTCCACGCAGGAGGGCGAAGACGACGATGGCGACCAGGGCGGTGACCAACGCTTCGGGCGCGTGAGTCAAATCCGCTTCGAGCGCCGCCTTGAGCTGGTCGGCGGACATCGAGCTGGGATTCCCCGTCAGTTCGAGAATCTTCGGCAGCGCCGCGTCCATAAATTGAGCGGGGATTTTGTCCAGCGCGCCCAAGACCTGGCTGGCGAGGAATCCGCTCGTGACCGCGTCGATCACATTGCGGATCATGCGCGGGACAGCCAGTTGCGAGAGCGTGGCGATAATGAGGAAAACGTACGGCAGCGCCGCCTGACGTTTGTACCGCGTCAGGTATTTGATTGCGCGCCCAATGCCGCCGCTGGATTTTGTCCGCTCGCGACGACGGGGGGATGCTTGTGTCATGGTTGCTTGCAAGGGAATACTCCTTATCGAAAATTACCTGTTAAAAATACCAAACGAATATGCAGAAATTGTGCAGGGGTGGGACAGACTTTCAGGATTATTTTTTGTCTTCCAGGTTTTGCGCGGCTTTGGTTAAAATCTCCAATGCCTCTGCAACTTTCATCTGCTCCTCAGGGCTTAACTGGGACGTGATTTCCTCCAGCCAGCGGAAACGCTTTTGCGCCCCGCTTTCGATGAGTTTTTCAGCTTTTGTGGTGAGGTTCAACTGTTTCATGCGCCTGTCGTTTGGGTCTTCGGTGCGTTCGAGATATCCCGCCTGTACAAGTTTCTCCACCAGTTGACTGGCGGCTGCATTGCTGATGTCAAACCGCTCACCGATCTCGGAAACACCGCACCTGCCCTTGTGGTGCAACTGCATCAGGATGCCAAGCTGCGGCATGGATAGCCCCGAAGACTTCGCAAAGAGAGTCCGCTCGTGCATGGAACGATGGGTGGAGATTTCCATCCATGTACGCAGTGATTGGGTGACAGCAGGGAATTTGGTCATTGTTAAGTCCTCTTTTTAGTTAAGCGGACTGAACTATATTCCTGAGTCAAGTTTTGGTCAAGAGAAGGGATGTTAGAGAAGCGTTAGAGTTTGGAGGTAAAAGAGAGCGGATCAACAGACCGCTCTCGAAGCCATACGGGTAATTTATGCTGCGCTTTCAAATCCTGCAAATTACTTCCATTTGTTTTCCGAGATTTCCAGCAAATTGAACCTGCACCAGAAATCCTTTCCTATTGGACTGCATGCGTACACTCCCACTTCAAGCTGATCGAATGATCCGTGCAGGTGGGCAATGCGCAATTGTCCCCACGCCTGACCATCGTAAGAGTTTTCAAGAAGGAAATCGCTTCCGTTCCTGCTGATCCGATACCACATTTGTTTGTGAGTTGAAGGGATGTCCTGTGTTGCCCAATCGGAAAAGCCAAGGTTTGTAACCACCGACCCAAGACGACTGCAATTTTCACTTTCGTATTCTGTGGATACTTTTATCCAATGGTCTTTGTCACCGCGCACCATCAGTCCGCATTGATCATATTTTTCCAGTGGACGAAATTCCACGTGCGTCATCAGGGAGAAGTCGCCAGACTGGGCTGTGAAAAGGCAGTGTCCATCGTCCCTTTGAAAGCCATAGTGCGTGGTTTGCCAAAAATCTGTTTTCTCGTCGGTGAAAATCTCCAAGCCTGCGCCAAGTCGATACCTGACAGGCTCATTGAACCAATGAAAAGCTTTTGGCATGGCGGGTTGTAGAAATTTTTCTGCAAGTTGCATAATATCAACTCCTGACTAAATCATATTTCCAAATTTCCCTTGTCTCCTTCAACGGCTATTTGAGTCTTACAGGAAAGGGCAATGGCTTTGTTTGCAGAGCAGCTGCCAATTCCACCGCTTCCTCCTGGGTGAAGTTCCCTGAAATGCTTCCCTGTCCGCTTGGAATGGCGCTGTTAATTATCGGTGAAGCAATGACAGACTTATCCAATACAATCCCCAAATAAGTTCCGATGTTTTGGGAGGTGTGTTCGAAAAATATCTTCGTTCCCTTTTCTGTAAGAGCAAACTCGATTAGATATGTCTCATAATTCGGATCTTTTGATACGATGGCAGTCATGATGCCATCATTGGACATTACGGTATGCCATTCCTGACCTTCCACCTGCGGCTGGTATTTGTTTTCAAAATCGGTTCTGATTGTCGTGCCTGGCTCAATTGACGTCTCGCCAAAGTCGACGAACTCCAGCAAACCGATGGCGCCCACCTTTTCAGCGAACTCAGCCGCATCCATCGTAGCGGGGATTTTCCCAACGATTTCACCAGCCTCAGAGACCTCGAACAATATGTAGGAATATCCCAAAAGCTCGCAGCGGTCGGTCAGGGTCTGGGCGGCGAGTTCCAAATCCTGTTTTTCCACAAACGTCCCTTCGGGCAAATCAGGGACAAAAATGATTGGGGACTTGGGCATCAAATAGGCAGTCGCAAATTCGTTGATGTATTTGAAGCTAAAAAACAACCCAAGACCGACAAGGATGACAAAGACCCCTGCCGCAACATACTTTGCAAATCCACCGCGTTGACGGTCCGAATCTTCCATCATCCCAATGGTTTGCGGTATTCTCGGTGGATTCTTGATCTGCTCGGCTTCCGCATCCCTCAGGTTGGCTCTTGCCTCATCAAGACCAGGATTTAACCGAATGGCTTCGCGATAGGAGGCGATGGCGTCGTCAGTTCGTCCCATTTCGTCGAGGATTAGTCCGCGCAGGTTGTGAGCTTTGGCAAAGTTCGGGTCGAGTTGAAGGGCAATCTCACAGTCGGCGAGCGCCTTGTTCAGGTTTGTGTCGAGTTCGTAATCAATATCCGCGGAATCGAAATATTCCTGCGCGGTTTTGCCGTCCACAAGACCCCCGGGTGCAATTGGCGCTTCAAGGTCTGTCCCACAGTGGGGACAATATCTCTCGTTATCCTTGACCTTTCCCCCGCAATCGGGACAACGCAAACTCAAAAATCCATCAAGCATATTACTTTCCTCCTATCCAAACAAAGTAAGTAATGATGTCAGAACACCAGATCATATCCCAACTCCCCCTGCTTTCCTTGCTGTTTCCTGACCTTTTCCGCCTGCTCGAAAGTCTGGTTTGGGACAGACTTGGACATGTTGATGCCCTTGCCGTTGAACAAGTCTTTGGGTGCGATGAAAAAGCTGATGGCGGCTTCTCTTCATTCGAACGCTTCAAGACGCGGAAGCCCCAATTCCGCACATAGGCGCTGCGTGTCCGCGATATGCTCTGGTGTAGACCGGGCAAACTCAAAACACCAAAGCAATTGGTATATGGGCCGCCGTTGTTTGTACAGTGGCGCTATGGGACAGATGGCTTCATACGACGGCCAAAACTCATCGCTCATCACACCTTCCCACAATTCAAGCCGTGCTAGGTCTGTCTCGTGATGGCCAGCCCATCCTTTGTCAAAATCCAGAATCGTTGCCAGATGCCACTGCCCCTGCCGATGCTGAAAGAGTATATTGTATTTGTGAAGATCTTCGTGACAGAGTCCCGACTGACGGACGTCCGAGAAAAGATGCCGTTGTTTTTCCAACACAGAGTAGAACAGGTCACGCAAGCGGGCGTTCTGGATGGAGGACCGTGCATGTTCCGTCAACGTTGCAAAGTATGGCTCGTTCCCCAGCACACTTCCGTCAACCGCAAGTTCGCCAAACGCGGGGAAATGAATCGCATGCAGTTGGGCCACAGCATTTCCCAGTTGTTGATAGGCGTTGGATAATTCCTCCCGGCTCAATTGTGGGCGCACGACCGCCCACTCCTGCCCTGGAATATGGGCTTTGATGAAGTATCGCCAGGGCCAAGTCTGATAGGATATGTCCACGGCCAGGATTTCGGGCATGGGGACGCTGGTAAGTGTTGCGACCAGGCGATGAAGCATGGCGGTCCGCTCGAAGGGGCAGGGCCATGGAGCTTCGGGTCCGGCAAGTTTGACAACCACTTCGATGGAAGGATGGCGGAGTTGAACAAGCAGGACAAGGTAATCGTGATACTGATTGCCAATCTCACAGCCGATCAATTCGACCTTTGAGCCGAATGTCTGTTGCAGCAGTTGCAATAACAGATCATGCGGGACAGCCATGTCCATTTGCGATGTTTCGATGTCCATTATGACTCCTCGGCTTGACAAGCCAACCACGATTTAATCCGATGGCTTCCTGCATAAAACGCCAATCGACGTGTCCGTCAGAACAACCAGATCATATCCCCAACTCCCCTTGCTTCCTCTTGACCTTCTCCGCCAGCTTAAACGTCTGGCTTGGCACGGACTTGGGCATGTCGATTGAAAAGTCCTCTTGCTGGATTATACCGCGCAGGGCAAAGCGGTTTTATCATCGAAATCGAACGCGCCTGACAGGGTCCGGGATGATATAATGAAGTTACATCACAAAATGACAGGCAAACATCGACTGCGCCAGCCCTTTTGCGGGCTGGTGTTTTTTTCTTAATGTAAGGAGTAATCATGGGATTTCAAATCGGCGATTGGGTTGTGCATTGCGCCCACGGGCTTGGGCAGGTTCATGCCATCGAAGAGCGGACGAACAATAATAAAGCCGCCCTTTATTACATGGTTCAACTGAGAGACTTTACCGTTTGGGTGCCGGCGGACGAAAACCAGAACAGCCGCCTGCGTCCCCCAGCCAGTGCGGGGGAATTCCACAAGCTGCTCGCGACCCTGTCGGAGCCTGCCGACCAGCTCCCCGATGACCGCCGCCAGCGGAACCTTCAACTGTTAGAAATGCTCAAGGATGGCAGCGTCGAGTCGATGTGCAGGGTGCTTCGCAATCTGGCATCTCACCGCCACCACCGCACCTGGAGCGAGTACGACAGCGCCCTGATGAACCGCGTTCAAAAAGCCCTGGTCGGGGAATGGAGTTTCATCTTCTCGGTTCCCCCGCTCGATGCCGAGATCGAACTTCAGAAACTGCTGTCAGCCAGAACGAATTGAGGAATCACCAGACAACCGAAAGCCTGGCAGACGGCTGATTCGCCCGTTGGTTTATGGCGTGACGCAGGATGTGAATCTATTTCAATACGTCCAGCAGTTTGGTCGTATCCTGCAGGATTAAATCCGCCCCCATTTTTTTCAACTCAGGCTCCTCGCCGAAGCCGCACAGCACTCCCGCCGTCTGTGCGCCGGCGGATTTGCCGGCGCGAATGTCCACGGTGGTGTCGCCGATCATCAGGCAGGCTTCGGGGGCAACGTTCATCTTTTGCGCGGCAAGCAGGATCGGGTCGGGATAGGGCTTGGTGTGCTTCGCCGACAGCCCGGTCACAACCGCATCGAAATATTTGGCGAGGTCGAACTGTTCGAGAAAAGCCATCGTCCCGTTTTCATCCCGCGCGCTGACAACCGCCATCGGGTAGCGCCCGCTCAATTGCGCGAGCATCCCATCCACGCCGGGGATGAGCAGGAATTTCTTCGACGAGTATCGATGGCGGCGCGACAACCAGTTAACGACCGCGACCATCTCGTCATCAATTCCGAGGGTGTCTGCAAGACCAAGCAGCGCGTTGCCGGGCGCTTCGATCCACATGATTAAACGTCGCGCGGCGCGGGCAGAGTCTTTAAAAAGAAAACGCGGGAAAAACGGAAGAACATTCCTTACATATAGTTCGTCGGTATCGCTGAGCGTTCCGTCGACATCGAAACACAGGGCTTTTATGCGCGATAAATCAAGGGACATGGCGCAATTGTACCAAAGGGACTATACTTCGATTTCGGTATATAAAAATGCTACGAAATGTGATTTAATACGTCCATGGCTGAAGACCGCTCAAAATCCCTGCTCGAGTTGCTGATCAATGTCAGTCGTGAAGTAGCCACCGCGCTCGACCTGCGCACGGTGCTGCAACGCCTGCTCTTTGCCGCGATGCAATATGTCGGCGGCGAGCGCAGCAGCATCGTCGTGCTGGACGATTCCGGCAAACCCGTGGATGCGACCATCGTTTACGGGAAGCGGTTCCACGAACATACCACCCAGCAGCTGCGCGAGACTGTGGAGCGCGGACTGGCGGGATGGGTGGTGCAATATCGCAAACCCGCGCTCGTGCCGGATACCAGCAAGGATAAACGCTGGCTGCGCCGCGAGGACGATGCCATCAGCAAGAGCGGCGCAAAATCCGCGATCTGTGTGCCGCTGATGGCGCGTGACCGGTTGGTGGGGGTGTTGACTCTTGTGCATCCCGTGCCAAACACCTTCAACGAACAACACCTGGAGTTGATGCGAGCCATTGCCGACCAGGCAAGCGTGGCTGTCTTGAATGCGCGTTTGTATGCCGAGAGTCAGCGCACGGCGCGCGTGATGACCGCCCTGGCGGAAGGCGCGGCGGCGATCAATACCTCGCTGGAGATGCCGGACGTCCTGCGGCGTGTGCTGAATCAGACCATGCAGGCTTTGCAGGTCGAGACCGTGGCGCTGGCTTTGATCGATAACATCAGCGGCGACCTCGTCTTCCAGGCCGCGGCTGGAAACAACACCGGCAACATCCCCGGCAGGCGTATTTCCAGCGGGCGGGGACTGGCGGGGCAGGTGGTGAAGACCGGCCGGGGGCTGGTCATCCCAGCTGTTAGGCAGGAACCAAACTACAGCGAGGCAGACAACCTCGGGGAAATCGACATGCGCTCTGTCGTCATCGCCCCGATCCTGTTCCAGGGAAAAGTCATCGGCGTATTGATGGCGATCAATCCCGTTTCCGGTTCCTTCGACACGGACGCGCTGCTGGTGATGACTGGGCTTGGCAATCTTGCAGGGACCACAATCCAGAACGCCCGTTTTTTGAACCGCCTGCAAAAGGCGCACCTGCGGTATCGCGAACTGTTCGAGGACAGCGTCGACCCAATTGTGATCACCGACTGGGACGGCAAAATACTGGAGGCAAACCGCCAGGCTGTCGAATTGAGCGGATACAGCAACGACGCGCTGCACAAAATGGAAATCGGGCAGATGCACGAGATCAAGATACTTAAAACAGGCTTGAACTTCGAAACGCTCAAGCACTCGGGCGAGTGCAGTTACGAGTCTGTTTTGTTTCAGCAAAACGAAGGGACCAGACCCATCGAAGTCCACGCGCATCGCGTCGAATTCGAGGAGACTGATTCGGTTCAATGGATCCTGCGCGACATCACCGAGCGCAAGGAACTCGACGCCCTGCGCGACGACATGATCGCCATGATCTATCACGACCTGCGCTCGCCACTTGGCAATATCGTTTCGAGCCTCGAACTGATGGACGGCATGCTCCCCGCGGATGAGACCCTGCGCAGCATGCTCAACATTGCCCGCAATTCCACCGGACGCATCCAACGCCTGGTTAATTCCCTGCTCGATATCAACCGCCTCGAGTCGGGTCAGCAGATCGTGGACCAGAATGCCATAGACCCGCTGGTGTTGATTCGCGAAGCGCTCCGGGACGTGGAGCCTGCCGCAGCGGGACGCCATCAGATCCTCGAAAACAAGGCGACGGGCGTGCTGCCGCTCATCTGGGTGGACGTGGATATGACTCACCGTGTCTTCATCAACCTGCTCGAAAACGCCATCAAATACACCCCTTCGGGCGGAGTGATCGAAATCGGGGCGCAAACTTTAAGCGGAACCTCCGTCAAGTTTTGGGTGCGGGATAACGGTCCCGGCATTTCCGCCTCGGACCGCGAGCGCATCTTCGACAAGTTCACCCGTCTGCGCGGCAGGGGAAGCCCCAGCGGACTCGGCGTGGGGCTGGCTTTTTGCAAACTGGCGGTGCAGGGGCACGGCGGAAAGATCTGGGTCGAGAGCGAAACGGAAAAGGGAACCACCTTCTGGTTGACCCTGCCCGTTGCGCAAAAGAAGGTGGTAACCGGTCAGCTCAAACGTCAGACAGGCAGGCTGGTCATGAAGGAAGAGAGAAGGTAATCAGGAGTTGTATGCAGGAAATAACCGGTAACATCTACATCGAAGACCAATTTCACGGCGTCACGCTGGGGGTGATTGTCACCCCACGCGGGCTGATTCAGATCGACGCGCCGCCCTCTCCCGAAGACGCCCGTTCGTGGCGCGCCTCGTTGATGAACCTCGGCGGCGGCATGGAGCGCGCGCTGGTCAACCTGGACGCCCACCCGGACAGGACCCTGGGCGCGCGCGCGATGGATTGCATTGTGATCGCCCACGAAAAAACAGCCGACACCTTCCGCACACGCCCCAACACCTTCAAGGCTCAAGGGGAAGAGACAGGCGCGGATTGGGAATCCATCCCCGGTCTGGGCAGCGTGCGCTGGGTTCCGCCCGAAATTTCATTTGTCGACCAGTTGACCCTGCACTGGGGAACCACGCCGGTAGTATTGGAGCATCACGCGGGACCTTCCAGCGGCTCCATCTGGGCGCACCTGCCCGAGGAAAAAATCGTCTTCGTCGGCGATGCGGTCCTGAAAAACCAGCCTCCCTTCTTTTCGGGCGCCAACCTCGACGACTGGCTTTCGTCGCTCAACCTTTTGCTCAGTCCCGCCTTCAAGGGCTACACCGTCATCAGCAGCCGCGGTGGGGTGGTAACGACAGGCATCATCAAGACCCAGTTGGATTTCATCAAGCACGTCCACGACAAACTGGACAAGATCACATCCAAGAAGCCAAATCCCGCCGCGACCGAAAAGCTGGTCACGTCGCTTTTGACCTGGTTCAAAGCCCCGTCGGCGCGGCAAAAGCAATTCGCCCAGCGCCTGCGTTACGGCTTGCTCCATTACCACTCACGCCCAAGCCACACTTCGGGACAGATCAACGATAACCAGTAAGTAACCGCCCCGGCTCTTCGACCCTCTTGCATGAAGAATTTGCGAACACGCGCCCTTGCCATCCACGAGAAATTAATCGAAGCCTTTGGCGAACCGGTTTGGCGCACGCCCCTGCCCGCCATCGACGAGCTTGTCTCCACCATCCTTTCGCAAAACACAAACGACGTCAACCGCGACCGGGGATTCAACGCCCTGCGCGCAAAGTTCCCAAGCTGGGAGGAAGTCCGCGACGCCGACCCCGAACAGGTGATCGAAGCCATCCGACCTGCCGGACTCGCGAACCAGAAAGGTCCGCGCATCCAGCAGGTTTTGCGTTCCATCACCGAAGAACGCGGCTCGCTCAACCTGGACTTTCTGGCTGGGTTGCCGGTCGAGGAAGCCCGCGCCTGGCTGACGAAGTTCAACGGTGTGGGTCCCAAGACCGCCGCCATTGTTTTATGTTTTTCGCTGAACATGCCAGCTTTCCCGGTGGACACACACATCTACCGCGTCAGCGGGCGCATCGGCTTGCGTCCCGAAAAGATGACCGTGGAACAGGCGCACCCGCATCTGGAATTCCTCTTCCCACCTGAAACGTATTACGCCGCCCACTTGAATTTAATCCGCCTAGGGCGTGAGATTTGCGGCGCACGCAAGGCGAATTGTCCGCAGTGCCCGATCCGCAAGTTGTGCGATTACGGGATGAAGGTGGGGGGAAGCAGGTAAACACGTAGTTGGCACGAGTATTAAGTATGGTTTTCTTGAAGACAAATCGGTAAATGAAAAACTTTCTATTAATTTCCCTTTCTCTTTTATTAAATGGCCTGCTAATTGTCGGATGCAGTATCCAAACACAATCCACAACCATGCTTGCGAGCACTCTTGAAGCAACCAAAACTCTTACGACTACTGCCACGATACAGCCAACTTCAACCTTCCTGCCTACTTTCACTCCTGCACAACCGCTTATTTATACCCCTTTCCCCACACAAACCTTAACACCTGTACCAAAAGATATTTTCGATAATTTTCAAGGATTATCAGGTAATTGCAGAACCGCAAACAGCTTAGACTCGTTGATGGTAGCACGATACGATCTAAATGGTGGGGTTCACTTCACTTCAATGGCGAATGTTCATATCTTTTTTGATAAAGACGAATATTTTCCAGGAGACTCCATAAAGTTATCGCTAAGTGCGGATGACACTCAAAATTACCCAAAATTCATGAATGAAATTGTGGTGAAGGTAATTGTTGAAGATCCTATATCAACAAAACGAAATTCCTTTTATCTTTATGATGACGGAACTCATGGAGACGAAAAGGTTGACGACGGAATATATGTAAACGCCTTTGATAAAACTTTTAATACCGGCATTTATAAGTTTTACTTCAAGTTATCTGGACGCAGCAAAGGCGCAAACGAAAAGATTTCCAAAGAATGTTTTCTTGCAAAAACGGTTGACCCTATCTCTACGCCAACATCTGCTTTTCCACAGGGAAATGAAAGTATATCTTGTGCAAAAATAGAAGCATCCGATCCAATAGTAGTTCGTCCAGAAGGTGTTGGTGGAAACGACAGCACTGAGTATGGTTGGGAGGCATTTTATCCAAAAGCAGTGTCATTGGGTGAAAGAATCATAGCTACTTGGCAAGTGGGCTTTGAAGGGCAAAGACCAAAGCCAAACGTTTATATGCGTATCCTTGATAACAATCTGGCTCCTGCAGGGGAAGTTAGACTACTTTTTGATCGAAATATTGTGGGACAAACGACTCTTATTCGTCAAGAAAATAATGCTGTATTCTCTTATTGTGGAAGATTTAATACCGAAGACAGGGCAACATCTGCGTTTCTTGATTCTAAAGGAAATGTTATCTCTGAAATAGTTCGCTCTCCAAGCAATATTGGTTGTGGTAGTGGTCCCTTGTCAGTTTGGACTGGTTCTCGTTTGTTGTTTTATTTTTATTCTAATCTTATACCGTTTGACACATTTCCCCAGTTTGACGCATTTCTCGATGTAGCCGATAAAGGTGGAAATAGCATATCTTGGAGAGAGATATCTGGTTATGGGCTTCCTGCTGTTGGGCATGGGAGCGTATTAACAAGTTCGACAAGTGACCAGGGAAGTTGGTTGGTGATACATCGTCTTGACCTAGATGGGAATGACTTGGGAGAATTAACAACACTTGAAGCATTAACTTACGAAGTTGATGGGAAAATTGTTGTTGGACATTTTAGAAATACGTATATCGTTTCTACTGATAATGGCTGGATGGTAATCGCCTCATTGTACGCTCCAGGTGTTTATGTTGCCCACCTAGGATTGGATGGATCACTAATTTCAAATCCTGTAATCGTGGAAAAGAATTTATATTTTGTAAATGGGCTTGAGGATGTAATGGTGTACAAGGGAGGCGCTGTAATTCTAGGGAGTTCCTCACCTTTTGGTTACTCAACTGAAATTGGACGTGTAACCCTTTTTATTTCAGGTGATGGAATTGCTCATCAATGGCATCTACCAACAGATGAGGCGCTAGCTTCCGGTTCTTTTTTTGAGCATCAAGGTCGTCTATTCTCGATCTATCTAGGCAAGTCTACAAACGACAATAAGCCAACAACAAATCAAATTCTTATTCGCGAGTTAAAATGCGTGCATTGAATCTTTTATTTTCAATAATTTTTCGACCTTGAAAGTTCGGGCTAACACAGCGCACACTGGATGGCGGGGCTTCATCGCCATTTTCAAGCATTTGTCCAGCTTCGGGCTTTTCCTGCTTCCAAACAGAATCCACGCCCGCCCTCCGCCAATAACGCAAATTGATAGGTCCCAAAGTGGAAATCCCTCCCGCCAGCGCCGCGCTGAAAGAACTTGACATCCCGCACCGAATCTTCCGCCACGAAAACCCCGTCGACTCGTTCGAGCAGGCGGCAAGGGAACGCGGTCAGCGGGTTTCGCAGGTCGTCCGCAGTATTTTGTTCCGCCTTTCCGAAAAAGAATTTGTAATGGTTTTAATCGCCGGTTCTGCCCAGGTTTCGTGGAAAATATTACGTAAACACCTCGGCAGTTCGCGCATGACGATGGCAACGGAAGACGAAGTGTTTGCGGCGACAGGGTATCGGGTTGGGGCGGTGAGTCCCTTTGGGGCGCGGAATCCGCTCAGGGTTCTGGTGGACGAAAGCGTCCTGCGGGAGGATGAAATCTCCATCGGGTCTGGAATCCGAAACACGGCGATCATCCTCAAAAGCGCAGATTTACGCCGCGCCTTGAAAGACGCGGAAGTTGTGTCTTTGACCGAAGACGAACGGAGAATCCCATGACCAGTTTCAAACAACGTACTCTGGATTTTTTGGAAATCGAATGGGCGACCTACATCGAACGGTTCAACCGCCTGCCGCCCGCCGAAGGACTCAAACGGGTCAACGGGCAGGGCTATGAACGATTCCGCGACATGCTTGCCCACATCGTGGCGTGGTGGGAGGAGGGGATGGACATCATCCTTGCCATCGCCGAGGAGCGCGAGTTCGAACGCAAAAAATACGACTTCGACATCTTCAACGCGGAAGCGGTTGCGACGTATAAAAACCGCGACGAGAAGGAATTCCTAGCCCACTTCGAGCAGGTTCGCCAAAAGTCAATCGCGGATCTGAAATCGATGAACGAGGCGGCATGGGAGAACAGGCGTGTGCGCGGCTGGGTCAACGGTATTTTCATCGACCACGCGCGCGAACACCTGGTCGCCCTCGACCGGTTCCTTTTGCTGGACATGCTCCAAAACGAGTGGGCGACCTACCTGGACGACTTCAACCGTCTTGACGATGCGGAGAAAAACGAGTTCATCGGCAAACAGGGCTTTGGCAGCTTCCACAACCTGCTGGCGCACTTCATCGGCGGGTGGGAGGAGGGGATGCGCATCGTCGATGGGTTTCTCAACCAGCCAGGCTTTACCTGGCAGGAACCTGAAACGGATGCCTTCAACTTGGAGTTGACAAAGAAGTATTCGACCTGGTCCCATGCCGACCTGTTGAAACATTACGAAGCGACACGCGCAGCGATGATCGAACTTGTCACAACGATGCCCGACGACGCCCTGCGAAACCCGGATATCGAAAACTGGCTTACGTCAGACGTGATACATCATTATCACGACCATGTAATTTGAGGATGCTTATGGAACACATTGCTTATCTCGCGCTCGGAAGTAACATGGGCAACCGCCTTACCAATCTCAAGGCGGCAGCCGCCAACCTGACACCGCAAATGGCGGTGAAGAACAGATCGTCGATCTACGAAACCCCGCCCTGGGGTTTTACGGAGCAGGCGGAATTTTTGAACCAGGTTCTCATGGTGTACACCTATCTAAAGCCGCAGGCTCTGCTCGATCACCTGAAGCGCCTCGAAACGGCTTTGGGACGCGTCCCCAGTTTCCCGAACGGACCGCGGCTGATCGACATCGACATCCTGTTCTACGACGACCTGGTGCTGGACACGCCGTCGCTTGTCATTCCACACCCGCGATTGCACGAACGTCCCTTTGTGCTGGTTCCTCTCGCCGAGATTGCGCCCGACCACGTCCACCCTGTGCTGGGCAAACCCGTCCACGCGCTGCTGGATGAAGTGGATCGCAGCGACATCAAACTGTTCAAGTAAAAACAACTTGCAAATCCATTCCCTCTCGGTTATCCTTGCGGGTGGGAGTGGTTAGGTCCCGGTGGGCTTCCTGGTCTTCAACACCAGTGGCGGGTCGCGTTGCGAGCCGCGGTGGGTTCGTCTCCCATCCACTCCCGCCTATTCTCCAGACGGTGGACGATAGACCATGCCCACCGTCTTTTGTTATCATCTCTCTACCGTACAAACCCCACGTGGACGCAGATGAACGCAGAAAAACGCGGATTTTTTTCTTGTTTTCTCAGCGCAAATCAGCGTTTTCAGCGTCCCGATTCCAAAAGGTACGGTAGCGAAGTTATCATCAAAAAGGTGCTTCAATGCCAACCATCGAAACTGAAGAATTGACCAGATTTGTGTCCCGCATCTTTCGCGTCGAAGATGTGACCAGCGGCGACCAGCAAAGGGGATACATTGTCCGCTACCGTGGTCAACTGCTGGAAGGCGATTCCGCCGATCTTTACGACCTTTTGGCGGATTCCCTCACCCCGTACGACATCGTCCCCCTGTTCAAAATCGAAGACGGGCGACAGGTGATCTACCTTGCACCCAAACCTGCGGAGCCAAAGAAGGACAGGGTCTCGATCAACCTCATCCTCTTCGCGCTCACCGTGTTCAGTGTGATGATGGCAGGCGTGGCAGTCCCCGCTGAATTGTGCAACGATTCGACGGGGGCGATTTTGTACATGTTCAAGAACATCCTGACAGGATGGCCCTTCGCGGTCAGCATGTTGGGGATTTTACTCACGCACGAACTGGGTCACTATTTTATGAGCCGCCACCATAAGACCCCCGCCACCCTGCCCTACTTTATCCCCTTCCCGCTCAGTCCGCTGGGGACGTTGGGCGCGGCAATCCTCATGCGCGGCACGCCGAAGAACAAGCGCGTCCTTTTCGACATCGGTGTAGCGGGACCGCTTGCCGGGCTGATCGTGGCAATCCCCGTCCTCTTTTTGGGGCTTTCCCTTTCCACCGTAAAGCCGATTGTCCTTTCATCCTGCGGCGTATCGCTCGAAGGTAACTCGCTGCTTTATCTCTTCGCAAAGTATGTG
The DNA here is from genome assembly GCA_016234555.1 of Chloroflexota bacterium. Taxonomy (GTDB): domain Bacteria; phylum Chloroflexota; class Anaerolineae; order Anaerolineales; family Villigracilaceae; genus Villigracilis. The sequence goes on from JACRBJ010000032.1 coordinate 374,915, forward strand.
ACCTTCGGTCAACTGCTGCCAGCGCCTGTCGAGCCGCAGGGGATTTTGTACTGGCTGAAATATTTCTTCACAGGTCAGCCGATTCCCCTCAATGGCATGGATGTGTTCATTCATCCCGTTGCCTTTGCCGGTTGGGTCGGGATTTTGGTCACAGCCCTGAACCTCATCCCCGCCGGCACGCTCGACGGCGGACACGTGGTCTATGCCCTCTTCGGCGACAAGGCAAAGAAGGCATTCCCATTCATCATCGGCTTGCTGGTTGTGCTTGGAATTTTCTGGAGCGGATGGTGGCTCTGGGCTGTTCTCCTCTTCTGGTTGGGACGGGTCAATGCCCAACCGTTGGATCAGATCACAACCCTCGACCCCACCCGACGGCTGATTGCCCTCGCGGTGATTATCATCTTCCTTTTGGTTTTCATGCCCGTCCCGTTTACGGCTCTCCTGCCGCAAAGTTAAACCATGAAAAAAATCCTCTCCCTGATTTTCATCGCATCCATCATTTTGTCGGCTTGCGGCTCGACACCGGAAGCGACACCCGCCAGCGAGCCGTCATCGCCAGCTGAGTCCGCAACGCAGGCGGCGACCAAAACCCCGAAGCCTGTATCAACCAAAGGACCAGCAACCAGCCTTGGGGTCGGCGAAGAAGACTTGAAGGGAGTCGAAGTCAGGGTGTGGCATCCATGGTATGGGGTCGAATCCAGCCTGTTCGGTAATCTCGTCACAGAATTCAACCAAAAGAACGAATGGGGCATCAAGGTCGTCGCGGAGAGCCAGGTCAACTTCACAAACCTGTACGAAACCACGACCGCATCCCTGCCCACCGCCGAGAAGCCCGACATGGTAATCGCCCTGCCCGAACACGCGCTGGAGTGGTCTGCAAACGGCATCATTGCAGACCTGACCCCGTACGAGCAAGACCCATTCTACGGGATCGACTCCAGCGACATCCCCAACGTATTTTGGAATCAGGATCATGTCGATGGCAAACGACTGGGAATCCCTGCCCAGCGCACTGCGCGTTTTTTATTATGGAACGAGACCTGGGCAGGCGAGATCGGTTTTAGTTCCGCGCCCGATGCGCCCGACGATTTCAAACAGCAAGCCTGCCGCGCCCAGCAAGCCATGTTGAAGGACGCCGTCCCCCAAAACGATTTCATGGGCGGCTGGTATGTGGACACCGAACCGATGACCGCCTATGCCTGGCTGCTTGCCTTCGAGGGCGGTGTTTTGGACGGCAGCAGTTATCGCTTCCTCACGCCCAACAATATCGAGGCGCTCAAGCTTTTGCGCGAACTTTCCGAAAACCTTTGCTCCTGGCAGGTGGCGGGAACCGATCCCTTCAAAGCCTTTGCGAATCGTGAAGCGATGTTCGTCACTGCCAGCCTCGAAGACCTGCCCGATGTTGCACGCGCCTTTGCCACCGCCAAGAGCACGGACGATTGGAAGGTGGTCTCCTTCCCCGGCGCCAACGAAGACGCGCTCGTGGTCTATGGCTCGTCCTACGTGATTTTGAAATCCACCCCGCAGGAACAACTTGCGGCATGGCTGTTCATCAAGTGGATGCTGGAAAACGAACAGGATGCGCGGATGGTGGAGGCGACCCACCTCTTCCCGATTCGGACATCGAGTGTTGACCTGCTCGGCGACTACGAACTGACTCACCCGCAGTGGGCGCAAGCCATCCAGCTTTTGCCGCAGGGAGAGATTCAACCGCAACTGGCGTCGTGGCGTCAGGTCAAGACCATCATTGGCGACGGCTTCACCCACATGTACCGTGTCAACGTCCCCAGCGGACAAGTCCCCGCGATTTTGGCGCAGATGGAGTCGATTGCGTCGAGTTTGGGAGAGTAAAGGAGATAGTGAATGGTAATTAGGGCGGTGAAATCATTTCCTCAGTCTACGGTCCATCGTCCGACACCAAGTTATAATCCGAGCCATGAAAAATAGATCATGGCTCTTTCCTTTACTTTTACTGGTAGGTGTGGTTTTGTATTCGGTTTTCGCCAGGGTGGAAGTCCCCGGCGATGGATTTTCCACCGTCGGCTCGGACACCGTCCGCGCGGAGGTGGTTCAGATCATCGAAGAGGGCGAGGTCACCATGGGGGAGCATACACAGAAGTATCAAGTGGCCCGCGTGAAAATTTTAGAGGGGCAATACGAGGGAATCCCGATGGAGATCGATTACGGCAAGCGTCAGGTGCGCTCCGACGAATATGACCTTGTGGTTGGTGACCAGGTCATGGTCTCCATCAGCAAGACGCCCGAAAACGTGGTCAACGCCTACTTCGTGGACTTTGTCCGCACGACACCGATGCTGTGGCTGGCGGCTATTTTTGCAATCGCGATCATCGTCATCAGCCGCTGGAAAGGAGTCGGCGCGCTGTTGAGCATGGTATTCAGTTTGTATATCATCATCGGTTACATCATCCCGCGCATCCTCGTCGGCGAGGACCCGCTAAAAGTGAGCATCGTCGGCTCGATCATTCTACTCGGTGTGACTCTCTACCTTACCTACGGCTGGACTCTCAAAACGCACGCAGCAGTCCTCAGCATGATCGTGGTTTTGCTCATCACGGGGGCGCTTTCCGCGCTGTTTGTGGTCTTTGCCAAACTCAACGGCACTGGCGACGAGAACGTCATGTTCCTGATGCAGTTGATGGAGACTCCCATCAACCTGCGCGGACTTTTGCTTGGCGGGATGATCATCGGCGCGTTGGGCGTGCTGGACGACCTCGTCACCACGCAGGCTTCGGCGGTCTTCGAGCTGCACCACGCCAACCCGAACTTTGGATTCCGCGCGTTGTACAATTCCGCCATGCGCATCGGACAGGATCACGTCGCGGCGACGGTCAACACACTCGTGCTGGCATACGCCGGCGCGTCCCTGCCCATGCTGTTGATGTTCTCCCTCGCCCGTGGGGACTACGGCTACCTGGTCAATTTCTCTTTCATCGCCGAGGAGGTTGTGCGGACTCTGGTCGGCTCGCTGGGGCTGATCGCCGCCGTGCCAATCACCACCGCCGTCGCCATTTTCTTCGCTCAAAGGTCAGAGTCGCTTGGGCGGTGGGAGCAGGTTCTCGGTCCCGAAGGGGAGGGACATCACCACTAAAATTACCAATTACCAGTCTCCAGTTATCAATTTCGTAATTTGTAATTGTTAACTCGCAACCTTCTCCCTTCTCCTGCGTAAAAAAAGTGCAATAAACAAAAAGGAGCGCTCGTGAACGAAGAACAAGCTTGGGTGCAGGAAGCCCAGCAAGGCAGTGACGAAGCGTTTACCAAACTCGTCGAAACCTATCAAACCCCTGTTTTCAACCTGTGTTACCGCATGTTGGGCGAACCTGAACTGGCGGAGGATGCCGCGCAGGAGACTTTTCTACGCGCCTACCAGCACCTGCACCGCTACGACCAGAAGCGTCCGTTTGCGACCTGGCTGCTTTCCATCGCGGCGCACTATTGTATAGACAAACTTCGCCGCAGGAAGTTTTCGATGTTTTCGATGGATCAGGAGGATGAGGAAGGCAATACCTTCGAAATTGCCGATCCCGATTCCCCCAATCCCGAAATGGAATCCATGAAAGGACAGACACGCGCACGGGTCCAGTCCATGCTCAAAGACCTGGATGCGACCGACCGCGCGGCGATCATTATGAGATATTGGTATGACTATTCAGAAATTGAGATAGCCGAATCCCTGCGACTGACGGTCAGCGCGGTTAAGAGCCGCCTGCATCGCGCCCGCAAGGAACTGGCTGGCATGTGGCAGGAGGAGGAAACCCGCTCCCATGCCGAAAGGAGAGTCTATGAATCACCAGCCTTTTGAAGAATGGCTACTGGACGATAAGAACTTGAATCCCGCCGAGAAGCGTGAACTCGACCTGCACCTGCGGACCTGTTCCCGCTGCACGTCCCTCGCCGAGGTTGGATTGGCGCTGCGCTCTGCGCCCGTCGTTCCGCCCGCGGCTGGATTCACGCTTCGCTTTCAACAGCGGCTCGCCGTCCAAAAGGTCGCAGAACGCCGCCGCAAATTATGGGGCATGATTGTTTTACTGGCAGGCGGGGCGGGACTGCTCGGCTGGATTCTCGCTCCGTTTCTGCTTGCCTTTCTCGCCGCGCCCGTGGAATGGGTTACGGCGGGGATCGGCTATTTTCTATTCATCCTCACCTCCCTGCAAGCCCTGACCGAGGTGGTCGCCGTGCTGTTCCGCATGGCAACGGACTTTATCCCACCCTACGTCTGGATGGTGATCGTATCCGCACTGGCTGGGCTTGGGCTGTTGTGGACAATCTCAATCTGGCAATTCAGCCGCACCCCGCAAGGAGTTACCGTATGAAAAGAAAACTATCGACTTTAATCCTCCTATTGGTACTGTTGTTTGTGCCGACCGCCAGCGCGCAGGCGCAAAGCCCCGGCGGCGGTGATGTCTTTCTGTTGGGACAAAACTACACCCTCTCCGACGGGGAAACCCTCGATGGCAGCCTGGCTGTTATCGGCGGAAATGTCGTCATCGAGGAAGGAGCAAAGGTCAACGGGGACGTGGCGGTGATTGGCGGCAGCCTGATGATTCAAGGAGACGTCAATGGCGATGTCGCCGTGATTGGCGGCAACATGACGATTTCGGCGGAGGTGGACGGCGATTTAGCCATTATCGGCGGGCAGGCTGTGTTGACCGAAACCGCCGTCATAGATGGCAATGTCACAACCATGGGTGGACAGGTGGAAAAGGAGCCCGGAGCCGAGATTACCGGTACGATTACCAATAACGCTCCCCCGGTGGATGTGCCCGCTGTGCCAAATGCCCCTGATGCGCCCAACATTCCCAATGTACCTGCAACGCCGGGCTTCAATGTGAATTTCAATCCGCTGTGGAATGTATTGAACGTGATCTGGCGCGCGCTGGCAGTTGCTGCCGTCGCCATGCTGCTGACCCTCTTCCTGCAGCCCCAACTCGAGCGGGTGGCGGATGCGATCACTGGACAGCCCGTCCTCGCCGGCAGTTTTGGCTTGCTGGCAGTCGTGGTCACGCCGCTTGCCATCCTCATCATGATCGTCACCCTGCTCCTGATCCCTGTGGCGATTGTAGTTACTGTGCTCGTTCCGCTGGCATGGTTGTTTGGCATGATTGCGATTGGACAGGAAGTCGGCGAGCGTTTCACGAAAGCCATCAACCAGGTTTGGTCGCCCGTCCTCTCCACTGGATTTGGAACCTTCCTCCTTGTGCTGGTGGTCGGTTTTATCGGGCTGATCCCCTGTGTCGGCTGGCTGATCTCCCTCCTCGTGACATTGTTCGCAATCGGGGGTGTGACGATGACCTGGTTTGGCACACGCAACCCGCCCGGCAGGCTCATCCCCACGCCACAGCCCGCGCCGATGGATGTTCCGCCCGCTTCGTAATGGCGTAAAATCCCGCATGATATAATGAAAACCGCTTTGGAGATGATACCAAAGCGGTTTTGTTTTCATGGAGGAAAACATGTTCAAGCACGAAATACCCGACACCCCCATTCACAATACCCCCCCGCCCCTGATTGAGGTCAAAGGCACGCACCGCGAGATGGGACGTCAGATCGGCGAAGCCGCCCGCGAGCAGGTCCAGCACAGCGTTGCCAATGCCCATGTCCTGATCGACGCTGCCTACAACACATTGGAACTCACCTGGCAGGGCGCACAGATCCAATCGCGCAAATACCTGCCCTTTGCCGAGGAGCGCTATCCCCAATACGTGGAGGAAATGCGCGGTATTGCCGAAGGCGCAAACGTGGAGTTCGACGATATTGTCACGCTAAACACGATGGAAGCGGTTACCACCGACGCCCTGCATCTCACGCGCTGTACCAGCATGGCGGTCAACGAGCAGCGCACGGCGGACGGTCACGTGCTTGCGGCGCACAACGAGGATTGGATTCCCGAAGACGAAAACGACGTGTTCGTCGTCTCTGCCAAGCCCGACAAGGAGCCGCCGTTTCTCGCCATGACCTACGGCGGACTTCTCCCCAACGTCGGGTTCAACGCCTACGGCATCGCCCAACTCATCGACTCAGTCTATCCCAACGATTCGCGTGTGGGTATTCCGCGACTTGTGGTGGCGCGCGCCGTGCTTTCGTCCCGCCGTATTTCGGGCGCCATTGGTCGCGCTGTTGTCCAGCATCGTGCCGCAGGCTACAACCACCTGCTGATCCATGAGAGCGGCGAAATCTATTCCATCGAAGTTTCGGCGCGCAGGTTTGAAATCCTGTATTCGCACGACGGTTACATGATCCACACCAACCACTATCTCGACCCGCACATGAAAAAGATCGAAAAAGACCCCGAGGAGTTGATCTCGTCTCGCGTGCGATATTTCCGCGCTTCGCGCCTGCTGCGCCAGGGCGACCAGCACACCATCAAGAGCCTGCAAGCCATCCAGCAGGATCACGTCAACATCCCGAACTCGATCTGCAACCACAACATCGCAGGCAGCGACCCGCTCGACCGCGAGAAGACCATTAATGCGCTGGTCATCGACTTGAACATGCGCGAGATGCACATCGCCTGGGGGAATCCCTGCCTAAACACGTACACCACGTATCATCTGGACGAGTGAAAAGGTGGGAACGAGTTACGCGTTACAAGTTACGAGATACGAGTTACAAGTTGCAAGTTGAAAAAAAGAGTCTGCTCAGTCTGGGCAAACTCTTTTGGCTCCCCCGTTTCTGACGGGACAAAAGACAATGAGCCATTTCTTTGCCACCGATTTCACGGATTTTCACCGATTTTTTCAATCCGCGTAAATCTGTGCAATCCGTGGCTAAGGTTTTGGTTTTCCCGTTAAAAACGGTAGAACCACTCTTTTTTTGCGCTTATTCCTCGCGATACAAACAGTTTGATTCGATGTAATCATACACACTAGGGTAAACGTAATACCGCCAGGCTTCCCCATCTGCTATGCGGCGGCGGATTTCGCGCGATGCCAAATCCTGGAGCGGGGCGTCGATGAAGACCACCTTCCCCGTCACGCCGGGGATTTTCTCCTCCAGCGCAGACATGTCGAACGGGTCGCCGGGGCGGCGCATCACGCCGATTTGGTAAACCTCAGCCACGAGGTCGGAGTATTGCCGCCAGGTGGGCAAATCACGCAGGGAGTCCCCGCCAAGCAAGAGGACGACATCCGCGTTTGGCTCCAGTTGCGATAACTGCCGTACGGTATCAATCGTGTAGTGCGGACCGGGACGCTCGATTTCAAGATGCGAAATTTCAAAGGATTCGTTGCCTGCAATCGCCCGCTTCAACATTTCAAGCCGATGCGGCAGCGGCGTGATGGGCTGTTCCAACTTGTGCGGCGGATCAGGAGCGAGCATCCACAACAGGCGGGAAAGCCCCAACTGGTGAACCGCCTCACTGGCTAGGATCAGATGTCCGATGTGTGGCGGATCGAAGGTCCCGCCGAAGAGACCGATTTTTGTCCGTGACATGTGGGTAGTATATCCTAAAGTTTTATCAGACATTTTTCCATTCTTTACACGTTCTTCATATTCGGCGGATATGATAAAAGCATAAAAAGGAGATTACCATGTCTACAAAAAATAAATGGTTTATTGGCGTTGGAATTCTGGCTGGATTGGTCGTGTTGTTCTTCCTGCCGTCCCTTTGGCACGCCCTATATCCTGTCACAGGTTACGGCATGATGGGAGGATATGGCATGCACGGCTTTGGCTTTTCGCCGATGTTCGGTGGAATGGGTTTCGGCATGTTCTTCATGTGGCTGATCCCACTCGGACTGCTGGTCCTGATCGGGCTGGCGATTGCCGCGCTGGTCAAATATCTGAAAACACCGCCGTCCTCATAGACACCTTCGCAATTCACCCCCCGCTTATGGGGGGATTTTTTTGTTTAAGGCAGATGGTATACTTTGCTTATTGTTCACCGCCTTATAAAATATTCACCAAATGCTAACCGAAACCCCGCTCAGTGCAATCGAAAGCCGCCTGCGATATTTATTGCCTGCTGAATTGTATGCGGCGATGTGGGTCAACCCGTCGGTTGATATGATGCTCGCCGTCCACAAACACCTGCGGACCCTGCACCACATCCTGCAGGACTATACCTCGCCGCGAATTTCCATCAACAAGCCCAGGCCCGGCGACGTGAAGACCGAATGGCAGTACGGCTCGATGATGTTCACCGACCTGGCGGGATTTACCCGGCTTATGGAAGCCAACTCCGTCAAGGGGCGCGAGGGCGCGGCGGACCTGCTCAAGCCACTGACGAAATATTTTTCCTCGATGATCGCGGTCATCAGCAAATCGGGCGGCGATCTGGTCGAGTTCACCGGCGACGCCCTGCTGGTGGTCTTTCCAAAAACCGAAAAGAACGACGACACTCTGCGAGCCGTCCGCGCCGGACTGCGGATGCAGAGGGCGATGCGGGAGTTTTTGGAAATCGAAACACCGTCGGGGGTTGTCAACCTCAAAATGCGGATCGGCATTCATACGGGGAGATTTCTCACCGCTGACATCGGCACGCCGCGCCGCATGGAACACGTCCTGCTGGGCAGCGACGTCCACCAGGCAAAGCTGACCGAGAGCGCGGGCGTCAACGAGCGGGTCAATTTGTCTCATGCGGCATACGAAAGGGTTTCCAGCCACTTCCATTTCGAGGATGGAAAACCCGGCTATCACCTCGTCGATGACGATCTCACGGAGGACGAACTGGGGGAATATGAAATCACCCCGCTGGGACGGCGCATGGCAAGCAGTGTCCTGCTCACGCGGGAAAAGGACGAAGTGGTGGAGCAAATCACCAGCCTGCTCAGCTCCATCGAGCCGATGGCAAGCTATATCCCGGCATCCGTCCTCTCGCTTTTGGTGGAGAGCGCTGCCGACAGGAAGATTCCCGCCGACTTTCCCCGTCCCACTGTCATGTTCGTCAACTTTATCGGCTTGCCCGAATCAGCCGACCGCGCGCAGCCGGGCGAGGAAACAAAACTTGCGCTTGGGTTTTCGCGCATATTCTCGTTGATCAACGCGGCTGTGGAATCGCGCGGCGGCGTACTGAAAAAGGTCACGTACCACCTGTCGGGTTCGGACATCGTCATCTACTTCGGCGTGCCAACCGCCCACACCAACGACGAAACGCGCGCCGCGTCCGCTGCAATTGCCATCCGCGATTTGATCATGAACTTCGATGCCCCTGTCATCGGGGGCGCCCAGCCCGAAATCCACTGCCTGATCGGCATCCATTCAGGACCAACCTTCGTGGCGGAAATCGGCGACCCGCGCGGCAGACGCGAGTACAATGTGCTTGGAGACACGGTCAACACCACGGCGCGGTTGATGAGTTCCGCGCAAAAGAATCAAATCGTGATTTCCGATTGCGTACGGAACGCAATCGAAGCCAATTATGAGTGCAGATCGCTTGGCGAAGTTTCGTTGAAAGGAAAAAACGCGCCAATGCATCTTTATGAATTGGAAGGACAAAAAAGGAACCTGCCATGAGTGACTCCCCTTATCAAATCATTCTCAAAGAGCTTGAACTCCGCGTGGAAGACATCCGCCCGTCCGACATCGTCCTGTTTTCCGAGCCGCTGCGTACCGCCTTGAACTTCACGGTGCGGGTGGGACGTTTCAGCTTGACGGAATTCACCGAAAGGCTGGGATTTACGCGGGAAGAGTCAAAAACCATCGCCGATTTTCTGGTGAAGTTGAACTTGTTCGAAGTCAACAAGTACTCAACCGCGGAAGAGACCTACTACATGTCCCGCATCTCCGGGGCAACACGTCCCATGAAGCGCCCGCCTTCCGGAATCTGGAAAAAAATAGAGTAGTCTGCATGGCAGAGAAAAACAAACCTCATTACGAAGAACTCAAGGCGCAGGTCAACTTCCACAATTACCGGTATCACACGCTGGATGAGCCGCTCATCAGCGATTTGGAATACGACCGCCTGCTGAACGAACTCAAACAGATCGAAGCCGACCACCCGGACTGGATCACACCTGACAGCCCCACCCAGCGGACGGGGTCCAAACCCGCCGACCGTTTCGAGAAGCTTCGCCACCCGCGATCCATCCTCTCGCTTGCCAATGCTTTTGGCGCGGACGATGCGCGCGCATGGCTTGAGCGAATCAAAAAGCTGGATGACCGCGTCGAGAAGGCGAAGTTCGTCGTCGAGCCAAAGATCGACGGACTGTCGGTTGTCCTGCACTACCGCGACGGTTTGTTCACGCAGGGAGCCACGCGCGGCGACGGCGAGATCGGCGAGGACATCACCTCGAATTTGCGAACAGTGAGGGCGATTCCTTTGCGGATCCCGGTTGAAAGTCAAAAGTCAAAAGTCGAAAGTCGGGGACCTTCGACCTTCGACCTTCGACCTCCCAGGTATCTGGTTGTCCGCGGTGAAGCCTTCATCCCCAACAAGGACTTCGACGAACTCAACCGCAAGCTGGAAGAAGCTGGCGAGAAGACCTACCTCAATCCGCGCAACACGGCGGCGGGATCGCTGCGCCAACTTGACCCGCAGTTGACCGCTTCACGTCCGCTGACTTTGCTCGTTTACCAAATCGTTTACTCCGAAGGCGGCGAAGTACCGACCTCGCAGTGGGAAATTTTGGAATACCTGAAGGCATTGGGATTCCCCGTCACCGATGTGGCGAAGCGCTTCAACGACCTTGAATCTGCCATTGCCTACACCGAAACCTGGAATGAGGGACGCGATAAACTTCCCTACGAAGCCGACGGCATGGTCATCAAAATCGACGACTTGACTCTCGCTGCCGACCTGGGCTTCGTCGGCAAGGACCCGCGCGGAGCCATCGCCTTCAAATTTCCAGCCCGTGAAGTGACCACGACTTTGAATGACATCGGCGTCGCCGTCGGACGCACGGGCGTGTTGACGCCGTATGCCATGCTCGAACCGGTCGAGATCGGCGGCGTGATCGTGGAACGCGCCACCCTGCACAACTTCGACTTCATCGCCGAGAAGGATATCCGCGTGGGAGACCGCGTGCTGGTCAAACGCGCCGGCGAGGTGATTCCGTACGTCATCGGTCCCGTTGTGGACGCGCGCTCCGGCAAGGAGAAAACCTACAAGCCGCCGACCAAATGTCCCGCCTGCGGGGAGGCTGTCGAACACTTTGAAGGCGAGGTGGCGTGGTACTGTGTCAACGCGGCATGTCCCGCGCAACTGGTGCGGAACATCGAACACTTCGTCTCGCGCAGCGCGATGGATATTGTTGGGTTGGGAATCAAAATTGTGGAGCAACTTATCGAGACGGGTCTGGTCAAGGACGCGGCGGATTTGTTCACCTTGAAGAAGGAGCAACTCCTCGAACTGGAGGGCTTCGCCGGGAAAAAGGCGGAGAATCTGCTTGGGTCGTTGAACCAGGCTAAGGTGCAGAGTCTCAACCGGCTGATTGCGGCGTTGGGAATCCACGGCGTAGGCGAAGTCATGGCGGGTGACCTGTCCCGCGCGTTCGGCAATTTATCCGCGTTATCCAAAGCCAGCGCGGAGGAACTTCAACAAATCGAAGGCGTGGGACCCAACATCGCCGAATCCATCGTGGACTGGTTCGCGCAACCGGCAAATCAAAAGGTCATCAGGAAGTTGAAGGCGGCGGGGGTGGATCCAGTCGTCCAGTTATCAGAAATCAGTGGTCAGTCATCAGTTCTAGGCGGTTTGACGTTTGTTGTGACCGGCACCCTGCCGACATTGACACGCGAGGGCGTGAAGGAACTAATCGAAAGCAACGGCGGCAAGGTCACAGACAGCGTGAGCAAGAAGACCAGCTACCTTGTGTTGGGCGAAAACCCCGGCTCGAAGGCGGACAAGGCGCGCGCGCTGGGCGTCAAAATTTTGGACGAAGCCGCGTTGAGAAAACTAATCGGCTGACAAGCAATAAAAAAGGACGAAGCTCATTCAAGATCGCTTCGTCCTTTTTTATTGGATGAAACCAGGACTTACTCGAAAATCCTTCGATACAGGTCTGATTCCAGCAACCCGTGTGGGTCGCAGCGTTTCTTGAGCTTCTTAAACTTTTCGAGGGTTTCCTCGCCGTAGAACTTCCGCGCGGTTTCGGCTGTGGTCTCGCTGTTCTTGGCGAAGTAGAACCTGCCGCCCGCATCCAAAACGATTTTATCGAATTCCTGGAGCATCTCGCCGAGTTTGGCGCGGTTGCCGTCCGTAACTTTGAAATCCAGCGCCAGCGAGAATCCATCTACAGCGTGGGTCAGCAGGAACTTGTCGGGGCGATGTCGCTTGGTCACCCCCAGATAGGATGGGATGCCGCGCTTCAAAGACAGGGCCAGCATCTCACGCCAGGCTGCTTCGGCGGTTTCCTTGGGGATGAACGATTGATACTGGATCAAACCGCCGCGTCCGTATGAAAGCTCCCAGTTCGGAACGTAATCAAGCAGGAAGTGAAACGCCGCATGGGGCTGGCGGAACGTATGACGGGGAAGCGAGGCGACGTATTTTGCAAAGTTCACCAGGGACCAGCCGAGATTGTTTACAAAAGGTCCCATGAACAAATACAAAATGGACTTGGGGAAGATACCAAAGATGCGCGGCGGCAGGACTTGATTGCTTAGTTTCATGGTGTCCTGCGGGTTCGGGTCTTCGTTGCCGTGCAGATAATTGGCGGCGTGGATTTGTCCGCGCCCGAGGGTTTTTCCGCCGTGGGTTGTATCCATCCAGCCGACGATGTAGTCGTAATTTGGTGCATGATCGAGCAGGAAGGAAAGGTGCTCATGCAGGTCGTGCGCGGGCCAGGCGTGAACTTCCAAAAGGCCGGATTCAACGTGTTTCATCTGCATGGTGATGGAAGTGAAGACGCCCAGCATCCCCAGCCCGCTGATCATGGAGTAGAAAAGGTCGCCGTTCTTTTTCGGGGAGCAGGTTACTTCCGCGCCGGTGGGTAAAACGGCGGTGAACTCGACGACATGTTCGCCGATAGTCCCCATTTTGAAGTTGTTCTTGCCGTGGATGTTTGCCGCAAGGCATCCACCCAGGGTGGTGGTCATGGTGCCGGAGACGACGGGGGGCCACCAGCCGTCAGGAAGTACCTTGTGCCAGACTTGTTCGAGAGTAACGCCGGGTTGCCCGGTGATGAGCCCGGTTGCGGGGTCCCAGGCGGTGATGGCGTTCATGCCGCGCATGTCCAGCACAATACCACCGCCAGCAAGCGCCGCGTCGTTATAACTGCGTCCCGCGCCGCGCGCGTTGACAACCAGCCCTGATTTTTTCGCAAGCGTAAACGCTTCGCTGATCTCATCGGCTGTGGTGGGTTTTACAAGATAGGATGGGGCACTCATGGAATGCCCAAAGTTTTCGAGCTGGGTGAAATTTTTTTGCATGTTTTATCTTTTCAATGAAAACCCTAAAGGTTTTAGAAACCTTTAGGGTTTGTTTTAGTTAGAATGACATTCGGCGGAAGATGACAGAGGGAGTGTGCTGGATGACAAGCATGATCCAACGCCAGATGGGGGCGGTGTAGATAACCTGTTTGCGCCTGCGCATGGCTTTGTAAATATCCTCGACAGCCTGTTCGGGCGTGAGGGCGAAGGGGGTTGCGCCCTGCGCCGCTTTAATCATCTCGGTTTTGACGAAGCCAGGCTTGACGGTCAGCACGTTGACTCCGTGACGGGTGAGCCGGTTGCGGAGCGCTTCGAGATAACAGGTCAGCCCAGCTTTTGAGGTGTTGTAGCCGGGGTTCCCAATTCGTCCGCGGTCGCCTGCCACCGAGGAGATGCCAACAATCTGTCCCGCTCTTGCGCTTTGGAACATTTCAGCCACCGGGCTGAGCCATGCCATCGCGCCAACAAGGTTGACTTCAACCATCTTGCGGTCATCCTCGAAGTTGTAGTTTTCCACGCCGGGAGGAAAGTTGACGCCCGCCATGTAAACCAGCAGGTCAAGCCCGCCCAGGTCCGCCACGATTTTTCGCAGCAAAGCCGGGACTTCATGATAATTCGTCACATCATGCGCATACGGAAGGGCGCGGGCTTCCTTTTCAGCAGTGTTGATTTCCCCACAGAGGGTTTCGAGCTTGTCCTTTTGAGGTCCAATCAGGGCGATGGTGTAACCTTCCTTTGCCAGTTTGCGGGCGAGGACAGCGCCCATGCCCTGGGACGCGCCGACAATGATGCCGCGCCGCTTTGGGTGTAATGGTGTTGATTGTACAAGTTTGGATGGAGTAGACACGTGAGTCCTCATTTTGAAGCAATATGAAAAGTATTCTAACACAATCTTTCCAGCGGCAAAAAACGGTAACCGTAAAGTTAACAAATGAGTAAAGTGAGGGTACAATACAAATTATTCCATTTTCCCCGTCGTGATGCGGCGGGTACCTTGACTTCAAAGGAGAATTTCCCATGTACCATACAATTATAGTTGTCGGCAACGTAGGCAAAGACCCGGAGATGCGTTACACCCCATCCGGACAAGCTGTCACCTCGTTTTCTGTCGCCACCAATCGTCAATACACAGGCAATAATGGCGAACAGGTAAAGGAAACCATCTGGTTTCGCATTTCGACATGGGGCAAAACAGCGGAAGTCTGCAACCAGTATGTCAAGAGAGGGTCAAAGGTTTTGGTTGAAGGCAGGCTGACACCAGATAAAACCACGGGAGGTCCCCGCATTTGGACAAAGCAGGATGGTACAGCCGGTGCCTCATTTGAAATTACCGCCACCACCGTCCGTTTTCTCTCTTCGCGTGCTGAATCTGAAGGCGGTCCCGTTGCCGGCGGGGGCGGTATGGAGATGGCTGAGCTTCCCCCCGAAGACGACATCCCCTTCTAAACTTTTCCAAACCCCAGGCTTCGAAGGTCTTTGAACGGACTTCCGAAGCCTGATGATATGGATGCCCCATGACCAATCCCCAAATCCCCCAAAAACCGGCAGGACCCATTCTCGATCTTCCAGCAGACCTGCAAACCATATATGCCAACCTTGCGCGCATTGCCCACTCCCCGGCCGATATCGTCATAGACTTTGCCCATCTTCTGCCAGGCGAGACGAGGGCTAAAATCCGCTCGCGCGTGGTGATGACCCCCCTCAGCGCCAAGCTGCTGGTCAAGGCTCTTACCGAAAACCTCGCGCGGTACGAAACCGCATTTGGCGAGATCGCCCTGCCGACCAACAACTCACTCGCAGACAATCTCTTCCGCCCCTTTCAACAGCCTCCCGAACCGCCAAAAGAAGCCTAGATCGCCATGCACAAACTCGAACAGATTACAGACCGCATCCGAAAGGCCTTTGACGCGCGCACAACCGCGCGCGATCATGCGCTTGCGTTGGCGCGGCAGCTAACCCGCGCCTGTTCCCTTGCAATCCGTGCTGTGCATCGTGAAGAAGCCGATACCATGAACGCACACTTGCAGGAAGCGCGTCAACTGGCAAACACCCTGCGCAACTCGCTGACATCGTACCCCGATCTCTTCTATGCAGGATATACACAGGACGCCTTGAAGGAATTTGTGGAGGCGAACGTCACCTGCGCCCTGATTCGCAACGAGCCGCTCCAGACTCCCGAAGAGCTGGTCGTTGAACCTTCAACCTATCTCAACGGGTTGGCGGAAGTCGTCGGCGAATTGCGCCGCCGCAGCCTCGATATTCTCCGTCACGGATACTCCCCGGAAGTGGAACGCCTGCTGGGCATCATGGATGATATCTATTCCATCATGGTCACCATGGACTATCCCGACGCCATCACCAACGGACTGCGCCGCCAGACCGACCTGGCGCGGGGCATCATCGAAAAGACACGTGGAGACATCACCTTCAGCCTGCGTGGGGAGCACCTCGCCCAAGCCATCAGCCGCCTGAGCGACCAGTTGAACAGCAGCCAGGCTGACGGTCAGGAAGGAAAGGGGTAATAGAAATGGCAAAAGGCGGTCGCCGTTATCCGCTGGTCGTCTACACCCGTATGATGAATCGCTGGTGGCCCGCAGTCTTCCTAATCGGCGTTGTGCTGCTGGTTATTGCATGGCTGATCCAGTGGTGGGGATTCGAGGATTGGCGCTGGCTTGCCGCCGCCAGTGTCGGCGGGCTCAACATATTCATCGGTATTCTGTTGCTGCTCCTGCGTAAAAGCGCATACGTCCAGCCGTTCAGCGATTATCTGAAGCTGGCGACTCCGTTTTTGCGCCTGAACATTTCATACAAAAGGTTCCGCCGCGCGTCATCGGCAAACATGGGATCGTTGTTCCCGCGTGAAAGCGTATCAAGCTGGCGGGCGGAGATCATCGAACCGCTGGCAAAGATGACTGCGCTGGTAATCGAGTTGAACAGCTACCCCATGTCGCAATCATCGTTGCGGATGTTTCTGTCTCCGTTTTTCTTCAAGGACAAGACCCCGCATTTCGTAATCCTTGTGGAAGACTGGATGAAGTTCAGTACTGAATTGGAAAGTATGAGAGGGGGAGCTGGGTCTGCTCCCTCTGCCCCGCAGAAAAAGCGTATCACCAACTCGATACTGTCACGCTTGCCGGGTAAAGACAAGTAAATGTTTGTGAATATCATCACAACTATTTGGTGACATTTAGCGGTGGGCTAAATTATGCATGTGGTTTATTATGCAGATGGAGACAAAACAGACACCTCCTCTGTCTCCTCCTTTGGCGAAAGTTGCCGCTGAGCCTCCTCTCAGCGGCAACACTTTTAAATTCCCTGGCTGAATTTCGAACCTAATTTTGCGCGGGCAACAGGACGATAAAAGTCGAACCTTTTTCCATTGTCGACTCCACCCACACTCGTCCCTGATGGCTTTCCACAATCGATTTGACGATTGCGAGCCCCAGGCCGGACCCCACGATTCCACTCGCGGCGTTCGTCGCCCGATAAAACTTTTCGAATATCCTCCCCTGTTCTTCCGTCGGGATGCCCACCCCGCTGTCCTGTACCTTGATCACAATCTGGTCTCCCTGCATGGACATGCTGACATGAACGCTTCCATTTTGCGGCGTATATTTGATCGCATTGCCGATCAGGTTATCGAGCATCTGGCGGATGCGGATGGGATTCGCGCGCAAAGGCGTCAAATCCGGGGAGACATCCACGGATAATTTGATTTCCTTCTTTTTTGCCTGGTTCTCGAAGATATCCAGCGAATATTTCAACACATTTTCAAGGTGGACCGCTTCGCGGCGCGTGTCAAATCCCGCGTCGAGGCGTCCCAAGTCCAGCAGGTCGTTGACCATTGTGGTGATGTGCTGGACGCTGCCTTGCAAACGGCGCAGGAATTCCTGCTGGTTGGGGGTCAACGGTCCCGTGCGCTCGACCAGTTCCGTGTAGCCCAGAATGGACGTCAACGGGGAGCGCAGGTCGTGTGAAATCGTGTGGATAAAATCGCTCTTCAGGCGGTCGAGTTCCTTGAGGTAGGATATATCCTGCATGGTGACCGCGAATCCAACCTGGGGAATCGGCGCATATTGCGCGTTAAAAACCCGCCCGTCATCGAAGTTGATCTCGTGATATTTCAAGGGACCTTCGCTTGCGCGAACCAGCAAAGCCTTCAAATCTTCGTTCGCAATCGCCTCTGCCAGTGGTCTCCCGATAAGGTTGACGCTCTTGAGGTCGAAAATATCGCACACCGCCCGGTTCACCAGGATGATATTCCTGTTTTTATCCACCACAATGACGCCATCCTGGATGTTGGAGATGATTGCTTCCAGCTTCTGGCGTTCCGCCTCTGAAAAATCAGCCTTTTGGACAAGCGACGACGTGGTGCGCTTGACTTCGTGTCGAAGCCAGTCTCCCAGTTTTCTGGCTCGCGCGAGACTCCTTTGGACCTCTTCGACAATATCAGGTATTTTGAGCGGCGGGAAAAGATAACCGCTCAACCCCGTCTTGAGCGCGGACTTGGCAAGTCCGGTGGTGTCCTTGTCGACATATAAAATGATCGGCAGGGTGGGAAAACGCTCCAGGATTTCAGCGGAGACGGCAAAACCGTCCTGTCCGCCAAACGTTTCCGCAATGACCAGCAATGACGGCACAGCCTCCTGAATCGACTTGTCTAGGCTCAACCGATCGTGCGCCACCGCCACCTGAAACCCAGCCGCGGACAAGGCACGTTCCATCAAATCCAAAATCGGGGATGGATTCAGTGCAATTAAAATCAGATCGTGTTTTGCCATACGCAGCTTTGTGGTTTTCTACGTTGTTTATTGCGTGGGGACAATGGTTTTTTCCGATGAGCGGGCAAGACGCTGCAATGCCGATTGCACCGATTCCAACGCCTGCCGCTGTTCCGGGGTTAATTTGCCGGGAGTCTCCGTCAAAACGAAATTCAAGGGGTAGCTTGCCACCTGCAATTCACTGCGGATCGCCGCGCGCACCGACTCGAGGGTGGCGTAGCGGTGGTTTTCTCCCGTGCGCGCGTTCTCGGCGGTCTTTTCGAGGGCATGGAACAGGCGCGCATTCACAAGGGAAATGGATGCAAAATCCGCCATTGCTTCGAGCAGAGTCTGTGTATCGCGGCTGATTTCCACATCCGCCTTGCGCGCTGCGAGCAGCAAACCGATCACTTCGTTTTTGATCTTGATGGGAATCACGGCGATGGAATTGCCCAGAGCGGACACCTTCAGCTTTTGTAGCGGCGCGCCGCTCATCACCAGGCTTTCGCCGGAGAGAGCCACCAGCGAGCTGATGCCGTCGTCGACGGGCTGGTTCATTCTCCTTGCCCACGATTCGGGAAGGTTGCGCTGTGCGCGAAGCAAAAAGGCTTTGCTGCGGTCTTCGCGCAGCAACAGCCAGCAGATGTTCGCATCCGCCACTTTCATGGCGCTTTCGAGGATCATGTCGAACAGCACGCGCTGGTCGGTGACGGAGACAACCGCCTTGGCGGTGGAGAGGATCGTGGTCAGGTCGCGCAGTTTTCGCTGCAGTTCCTCGTTCATGGCTTTTAACTGGCGGTCCAGTTTCTGACGTTCGCGCGCCTCCCGCGTCTGGTTGAGCGCCCGCTCGACCACTGAAACCACTTCTGCATCCTTCAGGGGCCAGAACATGACGTCTGTGGCGCCGAGGCGGAAAGCCTGGATGGCGTCGTGTTCCTGCCCTTTTGTGGCAATGACAATCACTGGCGATTTCACGCCCTGGGCGTTCAGCGCGGCGAGCATGTCTTTTCCGCTCAAGCCTGGGAAATTCAAATCGGCGAGGATCAGGCTGGGGGTGGACTGAGTCGCAAATTTGATCGCGGAAGCCGCATCGCCCACCACCGTCACCTGGTAACCAAGCGGCTTTAGCGACTGCCTCCCGATCAAATCGGCAATATCTGGATCATTTTCAACGATAAGAATGAGTTCCCCGGGTGCCATGGCTGTTTCCTTTCCATAAATTCTATCACCATTTCGAGTACAATCGCTTGCATGAACCTTACGGAGTTCGACATTGCCGCGGTCATCCCAGCCTACAATGTGGAAAAAGACCTCGAATCCGTCCTGCGCGGACTGCCACCCTACATCAAACACGTCATCGTGGTGGACGACGCCTCCCCCGACGCCAGTGGAGAGGCGGCTGCAGCGGCGGCAAAGACCGACGGGCGGATCATTCTCGTCAGGCACGCCAAAAATCAGGGCGTGGGCGGGGCAATGGTCAGTGGATTTCGCAAGGCGCTCGAACTCGGCGCGCAGGTGGTGGTCAAACTCGACGGCGACGGGCAGATGGACCCGAAGCACATCCCTGCGCTGGTCATGCCGCTGATTCAGGGCAAAGCCGATTACGTCAAAGGCAACCGCTTCCGCGATTTTCAAGCCTTGCAGTTGATGCCAGTCGTCCGCCGCGTGGGCAACCTCGGGCTGAGCTTCCTCACCAAAGCCGCCACGGGGTACTGGGGCATCTTCGACCCCACCAACGGATTCTTCGCCGTCCGCGCGGAAATCCTCGCCGGACTTCCGCTGGACAAACTCGACCGCCGCTATTTTTTCGAGACTTCGATGCTAGCCCACTTGTACCTGCTCGGCGCGCTGGTGATGGATGTGCCGATCCCCGCCCGCTACGGGAACGAGACATCAAACCTGTCCATCCGCCGCACGTTGATCGAATTCCCAGCCAAGCTGATCGCCACCTTCCTTCGGCGCATCCTGTTGAAATATTACATCTATGACTTTTCGATGATGTCGCTGTACCTGATGTTTGGCATCCCGCTGTTGTTGTTCGGCGGGACCTTTGGCGCGGTCAAGTGGATCGAATATGCCAGCAGGAACGTCCCCGCGCCCACTGGCACGGTGATGCTGCCAACTCTCTCGGTAATTCTCGGAATTCAAATCCTGCTCTCCGCCATTGAGATCGACATCAACTCGACGCCGCGCAAGCCGCTGACAGAGCCGCTCCAAAACATTTTTCACCGCGAAGACCGCAAAGAATGCGAAGAAATGCTTGAAGATTTGGAAGGGTTGCGCGAAAAATCCTGAGGATTTCCTTCGCGTTTCTCAAAATTCTTCGTGGGCTTCGCTTCTTCGCGGTGAGATTGACCTTTTTACAGTGGACTCTCTTATACTTAACCCAAGATGGATTTTCAACCCTACATCCCAGGATTGAAACCCGCCGACCCGGGACCGCTCTCGCGGTTTTTACCTGCGCTGGAGGAGGGGGTGATCTCCGCCTGGCTGACCCAGGTCGAAGCTGGGAGCTGGTTGCTCGACCCGTTCGGCTTTTCTCCACGTCTGGTTTTGGAAGCCGCCCGCAGTGGATTCCGCGTGCTGGTGACGGCGAACAACCCGGTGACGAGGTTCCTGCTGGAGATGTCGGCAAAGCCGCCGGCACAGACAGAATTCGTCGCCGCGCTGGCAGACCTGGGCGCGGTCAAAAAAGGGGAGGAAAGACTCGCGGCGCATCTCCAATCCCTTTACCTGACAACCTGCGAAAAGTGCGAGAAGCAAATCCAGGCGCAAGCCTTTTTGTGGCGCAAAGGCGCGGATGCGCCTCATGCGCGGATTTATGAGTGTCCGCATTGCGGCGATTCGGGGGAACATCCCGTCGCCGAAGAGGATGTGGAACGCGCGAAAAAGATCGCGGAAACCGATGCCCTGCACCGTTCACGCGCCTTTGAAAAGGTGGTGGCGCTTCACGACGAAGACCGCTTCTATGCTGAGGAAGCTATCAGCCATTACCTGCCGCGTCCGCTTTACGCGCTGACCACGATCATTAACCGGCTCGACAGCTTGAACCTGCCCTCCGAACGCAAACGCGCCTTGACTGCGTTGATCCTTTTGGCATGTGACGCGGGCAACACGCTCTGGGCGCATCCCGCTGAACGTCCGCGACCGAAGCAGTTGAGCACGCCGAACCAGTTCCGCGAGCAAAACGTCTGGATGATGCTGGAGCGTGGATTAACTCTCTGGTCAGAGACAGGCTCAGCGGTCCCGTGTGAAGTGTGGCCCACCAGGATTCCAGAGAGCGGCGGAATCCTCATCTACGAGGGACGGTTGAAGGGGCTCGCGGATGTCGTCAAAAAGGAAATCCCGATTGCGGCGGTGATCGGCTCGGTGCCGCGCCCGAACCAGGCGTTTTGGACTCTCTCCGCGTTGTGGGCTGGCTGGCTGTGGGGCAAGGATGCGGTGGAGCCGTACAAGGTTGCGCTGCGCCGCCGCCGCTACGATTGGGCGTGGAATGCCACCGCGCTTCATTCGGCGTTCGATCACCTGCGGGAACTGCTCCCTGACGGCGTGCCGTTCTTTGGATTTTTACCCGAACCTGAACCCGCCTACCTGACATCTGCTTTTACGGCGGCGGAGGCGGCTGGGTTTTCTCTGCAAAGCGTGGCGCTGCGGACGGAGCATGACCCCGTCCAAATCATTTGGAGGAATACCGCGCCGGCAGCCAAACCCGATGCCGAAGCGGGCGAGACGCTTCTCCGCGCCGCCATTCATAATTATCTGGTCGAACGCGGCGAGCCTGCCAGTTATTTGCATGTCCACGCGGCAGGATTGATTGCGCTGACCGAAGCAGGCGGACTCAAACCTCCGCAGGTTGAATTCGATGAAGCGTTGCGAAAGACCAACGCGCTGTTCGACCTGGCGTTGAAGGGCGACGGCAGGTTTATCCATTACTCCACTGGCGAGAGTGTGGACACCGGCATGTGGGGACTGAGCCTCGAAGCAAACGAGTCGCTCTCCGACCGTGTGGAAATGGCAGTCGTCAGCTACCTGCAAAAGAATCCGAACGCGCTGTATCTCGAAATCGAAGCGGATTTGAATCCGCAATTCAAGGGATTGCTCACGCCGTCGAAAGGCTTGATCTATGCCGTGCTGAATTCGTACGCGGAAAAGGACTCAGGCAGTTGGAGACTCCGCGCCGAGGATTTGGCGTCTGCGCGGCGCGAGGAGTTGAAGACGATGCAGGCGTTAATCGAAACCATCGGCGAACGGCTGGGGTACGTCTCCCGCAGGGAGGACAAGACCCTGCACTGGGAGGAGAACGGCATCTCGGCGCGGACGTTTTACGTACTGGCTTCCGCGCTTTTGACGCGGGCATTGCTCAACTCCACGCCAAATACCATCGTCGTCATCCCCGGCGGACGCGCCGCCCTTGCCGCCTACAAACAGGAGCGCGACCCATCGCTTGCGGCACAGATGAAGAAGCACAGGCTGGTCAAATACCGTTTGCTGAGAAGCCTGCTTGACCTGCCCATTTTGACTCGCGAGACCTTTGAAGAACAAATCGCCAGCGACCCGGTGGAAAAGTCCGCCGGGCAGATGATGATGTTTTAGGTTCGTCGAGTAGTTGAATAGTTTCGTAGTTGAGTAATCTGAAAGCCCGTATACTCATAGACCTCATGGGAGTTGTATGTTTCGAAAAGCATTTCTTTTGTGCGCCCTGCTTCTAACCTCCTGCATTTCCGTTGACGTAGATTCGGCTGCGGTCACGGCTGGACCTGACTTCGTGACCTCGACCCTGCCGCCGACCAAGCAAGGCTATGTGCCCCCCACATTAACCTTGACCCCGGAGGTCACCATCTCGCCGACGGGTGCCGTCACCGCGCCGCCCAATTGTAGAGACGGGGCTGTCCTCTTGCGCGACGTGACCATTCAGGACAACACGCAGGTCCGCGCGGGCGAGACCTTTACCAAAACCTGGGAACTTCAAAACGTTGGGACCTGTCCGTGGGTGAATTACACGCTGGTCTTTGCCTCCGGTGACAAGATGGATGCGCCGACCTCCGCGCCCGTCCCGACCACGTTGAAAGACGAGAAGGTCGAGGTCTCCGTCGAGTTGACCGCGCCCTCGGTCAACGGGACGTATACCGGTTTCTTCTCCCTGCACAACGCAAGTGACAGGGTCGTGGCAATTGGCACGGAACAGACCTTCTGGGTGAAAATCATCGTGGGCGGACCCAGCGTCGCCGCCACGTCGTCGGGAACGAGTCCCACGCAAACGGGAAGTACGCCAAGCGGGGGCGGAGGGTCAGCCAATTGCAATTACACCCAGAATGCGGGATACGTCAATCAGGTGGCGGCGGCGATCAACGCCGAACGCGCAAAAGCCGGTCTGCCGGCGTTGACGGTCAACTCGCAGCTTGCGGCGCTGGCGCAGTCCCATGCGGCGGATATGGCTTGCTACGACAGGATCAGCCACACAGGCTCGGACGGTTCCTCCGCCTATACGCGGGCGGTGGCTTCGGGATACGCGGGTTTCTTCAACGAAGAAATCATCTACGGTGGCGGCGGACCGTCTGCGGCGATGAGTTGGTGGATGAACGATCAAATCCACCGCGACGCGATTCTGAAAGCAAAGACCACCGAGATGGGCGTCGGCTATGCTTATTTTTCCAACGGTTCGTATGGGGATTTTATTGTGGTGGAGTTTGGGACGCAATAAAACGGTAGGGGCGGGGTTACCCCGCCCCTACAAGAAATCTACACAACCTTCTTC
Organism: Chloroflexota bacterium; assembly: GCA_016234555.1. GTDB lineage: Bacteria > Chloroflexota > Anaerolineae > Anaerolineales > Villigracilaceae > Villigracilis. The sequence continues at coordinate 398,759 of JACRBJ010000032.1, forward strand.
CTCAAAATCCTATTCCAATCCAGCATCGTCTTCAAATGTTCCATCGGCACCTGACCTTCGGGAACGAAGCCGACAAACGAGCGGTTGTAGGTATCTTCGGGACCGTCGTCGAGATGCCAGGAGAGCGGCATCTTGAAGGTGCCAACCGCGGACGTGCCTTTGTCGCCATCGGGGAGGGCGGTTTCGTAGGTGATGACTGTCATGCCGTCGGCGGTTTCGGCGACCTCGGCAACCGTCGCTTCGTGAATCCAGCGCAGCCATTGCTTCTGTTGGGTCTTCACTTTCGTCTGCGGATCAACGAGCGTGCGCGAGCGGGTGACGACTTCTCCCGCAGCATATGTCCATGGAGTGGTCGGAGATTTGGGGTCCGCCTTTTTCTTTTTATCCACAGTTGGAAGAATCCCAACGCCCGATTTGGTCTTCACGTCCTTGGCGATCTGCCAGTCATTCGGTTCCTTGTCCACGAAGCGCAGCCAGAAAATGCTCGCGCCCTGCACATAATCCTTCTCGGAGGTCGGCTTGGTGTAGAACGCGCCGGGCAGTTTCTTCTCGGCTTCGTGCGTGGAGTACCACTTCGGTTTGGGAGTCAAGCCGCCGGGTGGCAAAATGCCGCGGATGTGCTGGCAGTGTTCGGCGGTCTCATTGCAGACGGCGCGGGAGACGATCAACTCGTGGGTGCGTCCATGCTCGTCGCGCCAGGCGGATGAGTCGTAGTTTTCCCATGCATCCATCACCATGCGGATTTCCATCGCCGTCTGCGAGTTGCGTTCGGCTTCTTCTTCGGGCGTGAGTTTTTCCCAATTCGGGTCGGTGACGTGGGTCACGCGCAGCGGCGTGAGCTTGACGATTTCCTTCCATGCCCACGCGGGGAATTTGGCTTTCATGCCTTCGAGCTTCTTCAATGCCTCTTCGGTCGAAAGGGAGTACTCGTCGTATTTGGCTTCTTCGACCAGCAGGGCGGTGATACCGTTGCGACGGGTCTTGGGCCCGCTGGCTTTGACGCTCAGCATGTGCATGGCGACCAAATCCTTCCACTGCTTCTCGGTGGCGCGAGCCAGCTTGGGAACGACCCCCTGTCCCTTTTCGTAGGCGGCGATTTTTTCAGCACAAAGTTTTTCGACGGCGGCATCATCCAACGCCTTGGCTTTCTTTTCCACATCCGCCGCGCCGAGCCGCACCAGCAGGTCTTTGGGATCAGCCCACGAACCATGCGCGCTCGCGTAGCGCATCCCCGAAAAATGGACGACCATGTATTGCAGCCAGTAGGGGAAGCGCTTCGGTTCCTTCTTGAAACGCTGATAAATCTCTTCGAGCAGTTGATATTGATTCTTCGTTTCGAGCGACGCCTTGTACTCCTCAACCTTCCACCAGACGATGTCGCGGACGGTGACGGGAGCTTCAGGCTTGTACTGGACGAGGAACTCCGCCTCCGACGGCACGCGTAGCGAGTTGGGGTCGCCTTTGGACAGCTTGTACCAGGCGAGTTTTCTCTGCTCGATCTTGTCGTAGGTCTTGAGGAGCGCGCGCAACTGATCGAGTTCCTGCTCCGCCATCGGCAGGGTGACGGTTTCCATCGCGGCGAGTTCCTGCGTCTCGACGGCCTTCTTCGGGTGGGCTGGATCCATGTTCTCGACCCGCCGCCGCTTCGATTTGACCGCGTCGCGTTGGACATTGCGATGATTCGTCCAGAACTGGTCCATACCTTCGACGAAGCTTTTCTCCCCGCGAACGTCCTTCGGAAAACTTTGGCTGAACATGGCGTGGAAGTTGTTGATCTCGGTCAGTTCGGCTTCGTTGATCGGCTTGAACTTCAAATAATACGGGCGGGCGTCCTTGACGAAGAAATAATCCCGCAGTTTGCTATAAGTCTTAAAAGCTGTGATTGCCGCATCTTCCTGGGCTTTGGTGTACGCATCCACGTCCGCCTTGAGCGTGGAAATGTCCTTGTCCTTGTACTGCTTCCACAAATCCACCTCCATGTAATAGACGAGAAAGTCTCTCAGCTTCGGCTCGCGCATCGGATAGATGGTCTTGCATAGGACATCGTTTTGCCATTGGAAATACAGCGGTTCAGCCATGATTTACTCCTTGTTGTGACAGCCCAATAATGGACGGATTGTATCCAGTTTCAATTGATTGGAGAAGGGGAAATTTATTATCTACACCGGCACGTCGCTCATGTAGCGGGCAAAGGCTTCGGGACGCAGGAACAACGGGATGAAGATGCAGGCGAAGAATCCGCCGAGGTGCGCCCAGTATGCTACGTCGTAGTCAGCGCCCCGCATGTAACTCTCGTACGCAGGCGGGATTTGAACCAGCAGGTAGTACAGCACGATCCAAAAGGCGCGGATTTTGATGATGCCAAAGAACCACAGGGTTCGGATTCGTCCGCCGGGGAAAAGCACAAAATAAGCGCCCATGACCCCAAAGATCGCGCCACTCGCGCCGATGGTGGGGACGTCCATGTGCGGCATGGCGAGGGCGGTGATCAGGCTGGCGAGAGTTCCAGACAGAAGATAATACAGCAGGTAGCGCCATGCTCCGCAGGCATCCTCCACGCGGCGGCCAAAGACCCATAGGGAAATCATGTTGAAAAGCAGGTGACCAATGCCGGCGTGCAAAAACATGCAGGTGATGACGGAGATGATTCCCGCGCCCTCCCGCGCCCAAAGATGGCTTGGGTTCGAGCCAAATACCCAGAACACGCCGTTAAGCGCAACCTCGGGCAGGTACAGTTCCCAGGTCAGGATGACGGTGTTGACCATGATCAACGAGATGGTCATCCAGGGCATGCCGCTATAACGGTTGGGTTCGGTGTCATTGAATGGGAGCATGGATCACGTGTTCATAGGGAAGCCAGGTACAACATCAGGCGGTCGAAGGCTGTCAGGAACAAAAAAACGAAGGGGAGGATCACCAAAATCCAACCCGCGGCAGACATGGACAAACGGGCGGCTGGCGTGCCGCGGGAACCGGCATTCTTGAAAATCAAAGTCCACAGCCGGTGATGCGAGCGGACGGAGGCAAGCGCGATCATGAACCCGCCCAGCATCGTCCAGAAGAAACCAAACCAGGCAATAAAATCGGGGTTGGCAACCGGGTTCAATCCCACGTGGATGAACAGCAGCATAAAATACAGGAGCGGCGGACCAGCCGTCAGCCGGGCAATCGACACTGTTGGGGAGATATGCGCGATCTGCTCCTGGCGCAGGTTTTCAAGTCGCACGGTCTTCCAGTAAATATTGTTTTGTTCGCTTTTCGATTTGACTTGCAGCGCGGCAATGCCGTATGCCTGGATTGCCTTTTCGATGTTCCCCTGCTCCTCGTACATTTCCGCCAGGTCGAGCGGATTCTTCTTGAAGTGCTGTAAACGTTCGAATTCCTGCCGCGATTTGGCGTCACCCGGCGTGAGCGCCAGCAATTTTTCCAGCGCGGACAGTTGTTCGTCAATATCCGGGGAAAGCTCCGCCAGCAGACGCCAGACATCCGCAATGGATTCCCCCTCCCGTGAAAGGAAACGCGCCATTTCCAAAGCCTCGGCGGACCTTCCCGCCTTGACGAGTTCGCGCGCCTGTCCCGCCTGCTCCTCCACGTGGAGCCTTTGCTTCTCCCTTTGCTTATCCTTTTCAACCTGCAACTGGCTAAGGTATTGCCTGACACTGGCGTTTTGAGGATTGATTTCCAGAACCTGTTCACAGGCATAGATACAATCATCGAGGTTGTCCAGCAAACCCGTCAGCCATATCCAGGCGGTTTCGTTGCGCGGATTGATCTCGACGACTTCCAGAAAAATATCACGCGCCGTCAACTCACGCCCGGCGCGTACCGCAGACATCGCCTGTTGAAGCAGGGTGGCTTCCCGCATGGAAGTTATTTTACCCCATTCCAAATTTCAGCCCCGATGGCGGCTTCATGAGATATATAGACATGACACCAAAGACACATCCCTCTTTCGGGGGAAAGGAGTAGAATAAGGCAACCACGATTGGAAAACTCCGTAGGTTAAGGAAACGCGCACTCAGCGCAAAAGGAGAAAAATGATCATACTAACTTTTCTAGCCTATCTGGCACTCGGAATTCTGATTCTTGTACTGCTTTCCGGGATTCGGTTCATTCCCAACAACCGCGTCGGAATCATCGAAAAGCGGTTCAGCGGGAGGGGTTCCGTCAAATCAGGCTTCATTGCCCTGAACGGGGAAGCGGGCTACCAGCCGCAAATTCTGCGCGGTGGTCTGCATTATCGGATGCCCATCCAGTACGTTGTTCATCAAATGCCCCTGGTGACCATCTCCCAGGGCAAGATCGGCTACGTTTTCGCGCGTGACGGTCTACAATTGGAGCCGTCACAGGTGCTGGCGTCCAATGCCGTGGCACAGGACTTTCAGGATGTGGAAAACTTCCTGAAGAACGGCGGACAGCGCGGTCCACAGCGCCGCATTTTGCGTGAAGGAACGTACGCCTTCAACCTGGTGCAGTTCATCGTCATTACCGAGGAACGCATTTACACCCGCGCCCTGAGTAAGGAGGAAGGCGACACGATCCGTGGCATGGCTGAGGTCATTGCCCAGCGCGGCGGATTCCGTCCCGTGGTCATCAAGGATACGGATGACTCGATTGGTATTGTCACCATCCATGATGGTCCGTCGCTCGGTCAGGGCGAGATCATCGCTCCCGTCGTCGGTGACGATCCCGATCAGGCTGAGACCTATCACAACAAGTTCCAGGACGCCGATAACTTCCTGCGCGCGGGCGGTCAACGCGGACGCCAGTTGCAAGTGTTGGTGGAAGGCACGTACTACGTCAACCGCCTGTTCGGAACCGTGGAGATGATCCCCAAGACCGTGATCGAAGTCGGTAATGTGGGCGTGGTCGTCTCTTACACGGGTGAAACGGGCGACGACCTTTCGGGCAAGGAATATCGTCACGGCGAGTTGGTGACCAAGGGTCATCGCGGCGTGTGGAGCGAACCGCTTCTGCCGGGCAAGTACCCCTTCAACACCTACGCGGGCAAGGTGATCCCCGTTCCGACGACAAACATCATCCTCAAGTGGATCCGCACCGAGACGGGCGCGCACCGCTTCGATGAAAACCTGACCGAAGTCTCGCTAATCACCAAGGACGCCTTCGAACCGTCATTACCGCTTTCGGTCGTTGTCCACATCGACTATCAAAAGGCTCCGCTCGTCATCCAGCGCTTCGGCGATATCAAGAAACTGGTGGAGCAGACCCTCGACCCGATGGTCTCCGCCTACTTCAAGAACGTCGGTCAGATGCGCACGTTGATCCAGTTGCTGCAAGACCGCAGCGCCATCCAACAGCAAGCCAGCTCGGAGATGCGTGAAAAGTTCGCCCACTACAATCTGGCGCTGGAAGAAGTGCTGATCGGCACGCCGTCCTCGCCTGAGAACGACACACAGATCGAAACGATCCTGATGCAGTTGCGTTCGCGCCAGGTTGCGGAAGAACAGGTCGAGACATACAATCAGCAGGAGAAAGCCGCAGTCAAGGAACGTGAACTGCGCGAAGCTCAATCCCGCGCCCAGATGCAGACCAAGCTGACCGAAGCCGAGTTGAACATCAACATCCAGACCGACCAGGGTAAGGCTGAGTACCAGCGCTCCATTCAACAGGCGCAGCAGATCCGTGCCCTTGCAGAAGCAGAAGCTGAAAAGATCGCCCGCATCGGTATCGCCCAGGCGCTCGCCACCGAGGAACAAGTCCGCGCGTATGGCGGACCGCAGTTCCAGGTGACACAGCAGGTGATGAACCGCTTCGCGGAAGCCATCCAGCAATCCGGCGTGGACGTGGTGCCGCGTATCGTTGTCAGCGGCAACAACGGCGGTGAACAGGGCGGTTCCTCCACGTCTGGCAGTATCATGGAAGGCTTGCTGACCATGCTGCTCTCCGAACGCTTCGCCGCGATGGAGAAGGAATCCGAGCAGGCTCCGCGCTCGGCGCAAGCAGACGCCTTGCGGGAGCAGATACGGAAAGATATGGAAAAGAAGAAGTAAGTTTTGAGAAACAAGTAACGAGAAACGAGGCTGGTGATGAGCCAGTCTCGTTTTGTTTTAATCACTATACAAAGCAGAAATTAGAATAGAAAATATCGAGCGGATGCCATAAATATCATGGCGAGAATCATGGTAACCAAATGGATTGGAGCGACCGTTTGCATTCGTTTTTGTGCCGCCTGGATTTGTGTGAGTTGTTCCACGGTGGGTTTGCCGTTGACTTGGGCACCAATTCTAGCCAGGCTGGCGTTGCCATTGCCGAAGATCGCCCCAGTGACGAAGGAAATTAAGCCAAAAATTCCACCAATGCCAAATCCAATGCCGGGACCACTGCGCATCCAGGCGGGTGAAAACCCATCCGAGTCGATCCAGTAAAGTGCCACACCTGCAAGGACGGTCGTTATAGCTGCCACTGACATGAAAATATGCAGGCGTTGTTTATTCAGCAATTGACGCGCGACTTGCTGACCTGCCTCACCCGTGGCTTGAATCCCACGCCCTATAAAGAGGGACATTAACAGGGCACCACCTCCCCAGAAAATCGCAGCAAAAATGTGCACCAGACGAAGCACGAGCATTGTGAAAAACATACGAGTCTCCTTTCTACAATAAAAACACCAATAAGTTGAATATAGTTTTACTGTATTCAATATACATATGATATAATTAAATTCAGGAAATGTCAATAGCCATGGCAAAGACAACCACGAAACGTAAATACGATTCCAGCCGCCGAAAAGCCAGGGCGCGCGAAACTCAAGACCAAATCCTGCAGGCCGCCAGAAGACTTTTTATTGACCGCGGATATTTGGGAACGACCATGGATTCCATTGCGCAAACAGCAGGTGTCGCCCCGGAGACGGTTTACTCCATATTTGGAAACAAACGGACAATCCTGTCGCGCATCGTGGATGTTTCGGTTGTTGGCGATAGCGATCCCATTCCCCTCCTGGTCCGCTCCCAAATTCGGGAGGTTGAATTCGAGAAGAACCAAAAACGTCAAATCGAAATGTTTGCGGGACGAATACAAATCATCATGTCGAACGTCGCACCCATGTTCGAGGTTATGCGTGGAGCAGCGAAAACAGAGCCCGAAGTTGCCGCCATGTTGAAAAAATATTTGGATGGCAGAATGAAGGGAATGGGATACTTTATAGATTGTCTGCTTGCCAATGGCCCGTTGAGCGAATGGATTGACAAATCGACTGCGATTGAAACAACCTGGGCGCTGACCAGCGCTGAAATGTACACATTACTGACTGTGGATAAAGGCTGGTCGGGGGAAGAATATGAACATTGGTTGTCCACCTCCCTGACTAGATTGTTGCTTCCATAAAAAAGAGCCGACACATTTTGTGTCGGCTCCGATATTTCCTACTTCATCAAATTCCTCAGCACCGTATGCAGGATTCCTCCGTTGCGATAGTAGTTGACCTCGACATCCGTATTCAACAACACCGTGGCCTTGAATTCAACAATCTTGCCATCAGATTTCTTCGCCTTGACTGTGACCTCGCTTTGCGGCTTGATCTGGTCACTCAGCCCTTCGATGGAGAAGGTTTCGCTGCCGTCCAAACCAAGCGACTCGGCGTTTTGTCCCTGCGTGAATCGCAGCGGGAGGACGCCCATGCCCACGAGGTTGGAGCGGTGGATGCGCTCGAACGACTCGGCAATGACGGCTCTCACACCTTGCAGCATTGGACCCTTCGCAGCCCAGTCACGGCTAGAGCCGGTGCCGTCTTCCTTGCCAGCCAGCACGATGGTGGGAATGCCCGCCTCCTTGTATTTCATGGCGGCGTCGAAAATGGACATTTCCTGACCTTCGTACTTCGTCCAGTTGCCTTCCTTCGGCGCTACAAGCAAATTTTTGAGGCGGATGTTCGCGAACGTGCCACGCGCCATCACCTGGTCGTTGCCGCGGCGGGCGCCGTAGGAGTTGAAATAGGTGGGAGCCACATCATGCTCTTGCAGGAATTTCCCGGCGGGACTGTCTGTGGCGATGTTGCCGGCGGGCGAGATGTGGTCGGTGGTGATGGAATCGCCGAACATGGCAAGCGCGCGCGCGCCGTCGATTCCTTTGATGGAACCGGACTCCAGTGAAAGGGTCTGGAAGTAGGGCGGATGATGAATGTACGTGGAGTTGACATCCCATTCATACAGGTCGCCGCCGGAGACCTTAATCTCCTGCCACATATCAGAGCCGCTGAACACATCGGCGTATTTGTCCTTGAACATCTCAGCCTTCACGCTGGACACAACCGCATCGCTGACTTCCTTTTGGGTGGGCCAGAGGTCTTTGAGGTACACGGGTTGACCGTCGCTGCCGGCGCCGAGCGGCTCGTTGATCAGGTCGATGTCCACGGTCCCGGCGAGGGCGTAGGCGACGACCAACGGCGGCGACGCGAGGAAGTTGGCTTTCACCAGCGGATGGACTCGCCCCTCGAAGTTGCGGTTGCCAGAGATGACCGCCGCCGCGACCAGGTCGGAGCCGGTGACTGCTTTGGCGACTTCACCCGGCAGCGGACCGGAATTCCCGATACAGGTGGTGCAGCCGTAGGCGATCACGTTGAAGCCGAGTTTGGAGAGCGGTTCGATCAGCCCGGCATTCTGGAGGTATTCGGTCACCACACGGGAGCCGGGGGCAAGCGAGGTCTTCACGTACGGCTTGACGTTCAAACCTTTTTCGAGCGCCTTCTTCGCCACAAGCCCAGCCGCAATCAACACGGACGGGTTGGAGGTGTTGGTGCAGGAGGTGATCGCCGCAATGACCACCGAGCCATGCGTCATCCTCTGCGAGCCGCCGTTCGTGCCAACCGTGGCTTCGCGTTTGAGCGCTTCTTCGGACAGTTCAAATCCGCGTTCCTTCACGGGAGCGGTCAATGCCTTTTGGAATGTTTCCTTCATCTCGGAGAGCGCCACGCGGTCTTGCGGACGTTTGGGACCAGCCAAAGACGGGACGACCGAACCCAAGTCAAGTTCGAGGGTGTCGGTGAATTCGGGATCGGGGCTGCCAGCCTCGCGGAAGAGTCCCTGCGCGCGCATATAGGCTTCGGTGCGGGCAACCACTTCCTCGGGACGACCGGTCAGCCGCATGTAGCGCAGCGTTTCCTCGTCGACAGGGAAGTAGCCCATCGTCGCGCCGTATTCGGGAGCCATGTTGGCAATCGTCGCGCGGTCGGTAAGCGACATGTTGGCCAAACCTTCGCCGTAAAACTCGACGAACTTGTCCACCACGCCCTTCTTGCGGAGCATCTGGGTGACGGTCAGCACGAGGTCGGTGGCGGTAACGCCTTCCTTGAGTTTGCCGTAAAGTTTGAAACCGATCACGTCGGGCAGGAGCATATCCATCGGCTGACCGAGCATCACGGCTTCGGCTTCGATTCCACCCACACCCCAGCCAACCACGCCCAAACCGTTGATCATCGTCGTGTGCGAGTCAGTGCCGACGAGGGTATCGGGGAATAAAATGGACTGCGAGGTCTCCGACTTCGTCATCACCACATCCGCCAGATATTCAAGATTGACCTGATGCACGATACCGGTCATCGGCGGGACGACGCGGAAATTACTGAAAGCCTTCTGTCCCCACTTGAGGAACTCGTAGCGTTCCTTGTTGCGGAGGAATTCCATCTCGGTGTTGCGGTTGAGTGCGTCACCAGTGGCGAAGAAATCCACCTGCACCGAATGGTCGATGACCAAATCCACAGGCACGAGCGGATTGATCTTCTTCGGGTCGCCGCCGAGACGGGCAACCGCTGCGCGCATGGCGGCAAGGTCCACAATGGCGGGAACGCCGGTGAAATCCTGCATCACCACGCGGGCAGGTAGAAATGGGATACCGGGACGCATGTTTTTCGGCGTCCACGCGGCGATGTTTTTTACATCAGCCTGCGTGATCTCGCGGTCATTACATTGACGGAGGGCGGCTTCGAGAACGACGCGGATGGAATAAGGTAGTTTGCCGAGTTTGGTCAGCCCAGCCTTCTCCAGCGCATCGAGACGGAAATAGACGTATTCCTTCTTTCCCACTTTCAACACGTCACGGGACTTGAATAGGTCTTGCATAGGATACTCCTTTGGTATGAGTTCCCTCTCCCCATCCCCTCTCCCCAATTGCAGGTTAACAATTAAATCTGGCAATTGCCGAAATGCTTTTGCCACGGATTTACACGAATTCGCACGGATTTGTTTTTAAAATCGGTGTAAATCCGTGAAATCTGTGGCTGGGTCTTTTGCCAGATTAATTTGTCAAAGAGCAAAATGGAAGAGGGGTGCGCAAAGCGCGGGGTGAGGGTTTCACACCACAATCTTGAAGAACTCAAAGGAGCGCCTTTGATATCCTTAATCCTTTGTGGTGGGATTTACAGTTTCAATTCCTTCTTCATGGATTCGACGAATTGTTTCTTCTCGTCGTCAGGCAGGAAGGAAGCCTGAGCGGCGCGCAGGACGCTTTGCTTCAACAAACCGATCGGCACCTTTAGTTGTTCGCAGACATGCTGATATTCGTGGGAGAGCGTGATGCGCGAGACGCTGGGGTCGTCGGTGTTGAGAGTCGCCTGCAAGCCCGCCTCCAACATCCTCGGCAGCGGATGCGCCGGCAGCGACCTTACCACCCCCGACTGGTAATTGCTGGTTACGCAGACTTCAAAGATGGAACCGCGTTCCTTTGCAAGCGCCACAACGCTCTCGTCCTCCATCACCCGCACACCGTGACCGATGCGCTCCGCGCCGAGGTGCAAAATCGCGTCGCGGACGTTTTCGGCGGGTCCCCACTCGCCCGCGTGAATGGTGATCCGCAAGCCAGCCTGTCTTGCTTCCTTGAAAATTCCGTAAAACGGTTCGGTCTTGAACTCGGCTTCATTGCCCGCCAGGTCCATGCCGTACAACCCATTCTTCATGTGATCCGCCGCCAGCCACGCCACCTGCTCGGCAAGGTCGGGGCTTTCGTGACGGTTGACCGAGGCGATCAAACCCACCTTCATCTTGTATTGTTGCGCCGCTTCGTTCGCGCTCTTCACCACCCATTCCATCACGTCATGCAGGGGGAAGCCTTCGGCGCGGCTCAAAGCAACGGGTGTAAACCTCAACTCAAGGTAGCGGACGTTGTCCCTCGCCGCGTCCTCCACCGCCTCGCGGGTCACACGGTCGATCACATCGGGCGACTTGTAAAACAAACGCAGGGTCTTGAACTTGTCGAGGAAGTTGGTGAAGGTCTGGGGGTCCTTGTCCTGCACCTGCACCAGCCCGCTCAGGTTGAACATGTTGATGGGAACCGTCACCCCATGCTGGCGGGCGACCTCCAGCATCGTCGTCAGACGCAACGACCCTTCCAAATGGCGATGCAGTTCCACTTTTGGAAGGGAAAAATATTGGTTCAACGGGGCGGTATTGTCGTTCAGCATCTTTCTGACTTTTCCTGTTCCATCGGGGGCCAAACTCCCGATGATCCAGAACTAGCGTCGCTTTCTTTTCTTTTTGGAACTATCCTGCGCCTGCACCTGCGGCACAGACTTCGCAACCACTTGAACTTCAGATGTTTCGATTGGACTGATTTCTACCCGTCTCGGTCTTGCGGCAAAGGCGCGGCTGATAACCAGTCCGCGCACGTCTTCGAGCAACTGCTGGAACATCTCCGACGCGCGTCCCTTATATTGTACCAGCGGGTCGCGCTGTGCGTAGGCTTCCAATCCAATTGAAATGCGCAACGCCTCGACCTTTGTGAGATAGTCCACCCACAACTCGCTGAACGCGCTGAGCAGCAACTGGCGATGGACTTCATTGAGGACGTATTTGCCAATCGATTCGATCAACGCCGCGCGATCTGACTCACTGAGAGTTGATGCCGCTTCGTTGAGACGGCTCTCGCCGAAAGCGATTCGCGCCGCGGGACCGAAGTCCGCCAGTTTGACGGCGTTCTGGCTCAAGCGCGTAAACTCGGACTGTCCCCACGTGGCGCGGAGATTCTCCTCTGCTTGTTCGAGGTGGTCCATCACCTCTTCGTGGATGTCCTGCGCCTCGCGCCCGTCGAGCAATTGAGCTGGAAGGAAGACATAGCTAAAACGCTGGAAAGCCTGCTTGACCTGCTTGTGGGTCTTCTGGTCGAAGCCGACCCGCGTACCGTAGGACAGGTTGAGCAGCAGCCGCAGTTTCGCGGATTCGGTTTCCGCTGGCTCACGCTGGAGCAGGGTTTCGATATCGCGTTCGATCTGCGCAACGAGACGTTCCTTCCTGTGGGCAAGTCCCTCGCGCGAAGTGCGGAGGATGATGTCTTCGAGTTCGTCCCAATCCGAAGGCAGCGGACTCTGCCACGGCAACTGTTCGCCCACGCGGTTTTGGATCGCGCCGATGAGACGTGTTGCGTTGATCGCCGTCAACTGCGACGCGACCATGCTTTGAATATCTTCCTTGACCGAGGCGGGGTCTTCGCCCAGCGCGCGCATGGCATCGTTGTTCAACTTCAACGGCAGGCGGACGAGGGCATTGATCTCCTCCAAAATCTTCTGCGGACGCGGGGCGTCTTCGCGGTCACCCAGAGTCTGGAAGAAGGCATCGAGAGAATCTTCTCTTTCGGAGATTTGCGTTTCGAGGGCTTCCTTCGTCTTGTCCACCTGCGTTTCAATGGCGCGTTGGATATGGGCGCTTTCGGCTTCGATGGCGCGGGAAATGACGTTTAACGTCGAACGTTGAACGTCATCGTTTTTAATTTGATCGAGGATTAGTTTGAACCCGTAAGACGGGAACAAACCATTCTGCGACTCAAACGCAGGTTGAACCTGATCAAGCCAGGCAATCAGCTTCCACGGACCTTCCTCGTCAGCCAGTCCCATTTCGACGCGCTTGGTGACTTCGGAGTCGAGCATGCCTGCCACATCTTCACTCAAATCCTCCTTGACGAAGATACGGTCACGCTGGCTATAGATTTGCTGGCGCTGCTTGTTCAGCACGTCGTCGTATTCGAGCAAATGTTTGCGGACATCGAAGTTTGCGCCTTCCACGCGGGTCTGCGAGCTTTCTATGATGTTGCTGACGAGACGCACTTCGAGCGGCAGGGCTTCATCCACTTTGAGGCGGTCCATCAGCCCGCTCACCTGGTCGCCGCCGAACATGCGCATCAGGTCATCCTGCAACGAGAGATAAAAGCGCGAGGAGCCGGGATCCCCCTGACGGGCGGCGCGTCCGCGCAACTGGTTGTCGATGCGCCGCGCTTCGTGACGTTCCGAGCCGATGACGTGCAAGCCGCCAAGTTCCTTCACGCGTTCCATGTCCACAAAATATTGCAGGAAGAGTTTGACCTCCGCTTCGTAGATGCCGAAGTTGGACGAATCCACTTTCAGCAAAGCCTGTCGGCGTTCTTCGAGGGTCATGTCGAACGGATCGGCGTGACCAACCTTCCGCAAGACACGGTTGACCGCGGCAATGACTTCTTCCGCAAGTTCGCCGCCGAGTTTGATATCGACACCACGACCAGCCATGTTGGTGGCAATCGTCACCGCGCCAAACGCGCCCGCACCCGCAATGATTTGCGACTCTTCGGTATGCCTGCGCGCGTTCAACACCTGATGCGGCACACCGCCTTGTAGTACCGACTTCAGTCGGTCACGGGATTCTTCGGGTAATCGCAGCGCATCGAGGAGGTCTGTCATGTTCGCTGGTTCTTCAAGGTTGATGCTGGTCATGCCGTGCGGCTTGATGAAGTTGCGCAGCATGTCGGGCGTGATCTTTTCGATGGGTTCGTTGAACGGCACAAGTTCCGCGATCAGACGCCCATCCTCTTCGATGTTCTTCGCCTTCATGTAAGCCCGTCGGACGAGAGTCACTTGCAGCAAACGGCGGACAGGCTCGGGCTTGAGTCTGCCAGAGAGTCGGTCGGACGATTCAACCGACGTCGTGCCAACCAGCATCGGGCGTCCCAACACGTGGTAGCGGACAATCTCCGTGACGATGGCTCGTAGTTTGGCTTCCACCGAACGATAGATGACATCAGGGTAATCCTTCCTGCGGTAAAAGACTCTGCCGTCGCCGCCCTTCGTTGTGTAATACGAGTAGGAATAACCCTCCTCGTCCTTGTCCTTGTGTTCTTCGAGGGTGGCGTCCGTCCGCAGGGATTGATATTCGAGGTTGGTCGGGACGGGCATTACTTCGATCTTGTAAATCTTGTTGAATTCCTCGGCTTCGGTCAGCGCCGTGCCCGTCATGCCCGCCAGTTTTTTGTACATGCGGAAATAATTTTGCAGGGTGATGGTGGCGTAGGTGACGTTCTCAGGCTCGACCTTGACGCCTTCCTTCGCCTCGACCGCCTGATGCAGCCCGTCGCTCCAGCGGCGGCCCGGCATGAGGCGCCCCGTGAACTCGTCCACGATGACGACCTTGCCGCCCTGCACGAGATAATCCTTGTTGCGGTGGAAAAGATACTGGGCGCGGAGAGCCTGTTCGAGGAAGCCTGTCAGGCGCGCCTGTTCGGGGGTCAGGTCTTCGGGTCGGTCGGGATCGAGCAGCGGCTGCCCCAGCAAAACTTCGACGTGGCTGATGCCGACCTCGGTCAGCGAAACGTTGCGGTCCTTTTCGTTGACTTCGTACTCTTCGGGCTTCAACTGCTTGACGATGTTCGCCATGACCCCGTAGGTTTCCAGGTCGCCAGAGGACGGACCCGAAATGATGAGCGGGGTGCGGGCTTCGTCGATGAGTACGTTGTCCACTTCGTCGACGATGGCGTAATAATGTCCGCGCTGGACACGGTTGTCCAGCCGCATCGCCATGTTGTCGCGCAGGTAATCGAAACCGAACTCGGAGTTGGTGCCGTAGGTGACGTCTGCGCTGTAGGCTTCGACGCGGTCCACCAGCCGCAGGTGATTCTGTTCCTCGTGCGGCGACTCGCGCTCGAAATCCACAATGAAGGCTTTCTTGCCGTTCTCGGTGGCGGCTGCCATTTGCAGCACGCCCACGCTCAAGCCGAGCATGTGATAGATGGGAGCCATCCAGCGGGCGTCACGCCGCGCCAGATAGTCGTTAACCGTGATGAGGTGCACGCCGCGTCCCGTCAACGCGTTGAGGTAGACGGGCATGGTCGAGACCAGGGTCTTGCCTTCACCCGTACGCATCTCCGCGATGTGACCGTGATGCAACGCCCCGCCGCCGATGACCTGCACATCGTAGTGCCGCAGACCGATTGTCCGCTTCGACGCCTCACGCACGGCGGCAAAGGCTTCGGGCATGATTTCGTCCAGAGCGTCTTGTTGAAACTTGTGGCGGTCGGTTTCGTCTTCCACCCCGTCAATGGATTTTGCAATCCGCGCCTTGAATTCATCGGTCTTGCCGCGCAAGGCTTCATCGCTCAAAGCGGAATACTCCGCCTCCAGCGCGTTGACCTGTTCGACCAGTCCGCGAAATTGTTCGACCGTCTTCTTCGTGGGGTCACCACTGAATAATTTTACAAAGTTCTTAAGCATAAATAATCCCTTTCGCCGAAAGGGATTATAGCATTTGGATGTGGTATGGGGGATTTGAGTTTTATTAATGTTTTAAAGTTTGCCACGTGCTCTGTTGCAAACATCTGAGTGAGCTGGTAGATTTAAGGGCATGAACCAACGAGAGAGCCGCTATGTAAAAGTCGCCAAAATTGCATATCGCCTGACCAAACAGGCGTTGCCAAAGTATTCACACGCCAAGAGTCCGCATCATTTTGAATTGCCACAATTGGCAGCTTGTGTTCTGGTGATGTTTTACCTCAACAAAAGTTATCGGGATATGGAAGAGTGGCTCCTGGCAACCGATAAAGTGTGTCA